>DATDGB010000055.1:0-29648 GCA_036522305.1 Candidatus Acidiferrum sp.
GGATTGGTGAACTCGTCGCTGATCAACACGCCGTCTTCGTCGTGTTCGTCGGTACCAGCCGTGTGGGTGTGGCCGGGCACACCGGGAATGGCGCGCGGTGAAATACCGCTCTTGGTGATCAGATAGCGCTTGTAACCCCCGTTCGTGGCAGACTCAGAGGACGCCCCGTTGCCCGTGGTAATTAGCTCGCCCCGATCAATCGGGGGGGCGAAGTCCAGATCCTTCGGATCCACGCTGAGCCTACCTTCTGACAGCAACAGGTCGCAGAGGACGATGCCGGGGCACTGGAAGCGGTCGACGAGGTTGAACATCTCGGGGATGAGCTTGAAGCAGTCGCCGATGTCCAGTGGAGCCGCAATCACCCGGGGGTAATCGCCAAAAGCCGCGCCGAGCATCTGCCAGAGGTCGCCCTGCTCGGTCTTCGTCGGAACGCCGGTGGACGGGCCGGCCCGCTGACAGTTGATGACCACCACGGGAGTTTCGATCATGGCGGACATGCCCAGGCCCTCGCTCATCAGCGCGAAACCGCCGCCAGAGGTAGCGCACATGGCGCGGACGCCAGCGTGAGCCGCTCCGATGGTCATGTTGATCACGCCAATCTCGTCTTCAACTTGGCGGACCATGATGCCGGCTTTGCGTGCGTGCGCGGCCATCCAGTGCAGGACCCCCGTCGAGGGGCTCATGGGGTAGGCGCAATAAAACTTAACGCCGGCTGCTGCCCCGCCCATGGCCATCGCCGTATTGCCGCTCAGAATCGCGTAGCGATTGTCGGTCTTGGGAACGGGATTCGCGAAAGCCGTGAAGTGCGCGGCGGCGTAATCATAGCCAGCCCGCGCAACTCCGACGTTTTCGGCCACCACGGCATCGCCCTTTTTCTTGAACTGCTCCCGGAGAACTTCCTCTAACGAAGAGAAGCTGATCCCCATCATGTGGAGTCCCGCGCCCATGGCCAGGGTGTTCTGCGCGACTTTATTTCGTGTGATGTCGGCCAACTCGGAAACCGGAAGTGGGCAGAGCTGCACGCCGTCAGAGGAGGCGCCCGGCTTGATCGTCTCAGCATTATAGATACACGCGGCGCCGGCGGTGAGCAGCTTCAGGTGGCGATCCATGCTGTCTTGGTTGAGGGGAATGAACAGGTCGATGCGGTCACCCATATTGGTGACCTTTTCCGGGCTCGTTCGAATGGTTAGAAAAGTGTGGCCGCCGCGAATGATGGATTGGTAGGCGTTGTAGGCGTTCAGATTCAGGCCACGCCGGCTGAAGATTTTTGCGAAAATGTCGCCCGGCGTTGCGACTCCCTGCCCGGCTGCTCCCCCGATAGCGACGGCAAAGGTCTGCTGCATAGCACCCTCCCCAAGCGGGAACCAGCACGGCAGAGATTTCTAAACCCTCAGATCTGCCGGTGGCCCGTGTTCGGCTCCAACATTCTGGGTTCATCCAGGCAGTCCAAATTGTTCTTGGCAGCGCTGGACGGACTCATGCTAGGTTTTCTAGCCTATGCGAAAAGCTGCTTACCAACCTTCCAATCTGCTCCTTGGGACGGCCCCGAGTATACCGCTCGTCCTTATGCAAAACAACGAAACTCGCGCCGGGGCAGTAGGTTCCTTTGAATACCGGCGGCTAATTCGTTGAGGTCTGACGCCGCGCCAGGACCATTCCTCCAGCGGCGCCGCCAACAACCTTCAATGCGTGGGCGACCAGGTATTGCCAAGGTTCCGGTTCCGCGCGGGTGAGACCGACGTACATGAGCGTGCCTGCGATGCCGATGAGCACGCCATGAAGCACGAACTCTGAGGTAATTTTCCTTCCAAGCCACATGGTAGTCGCGAATGTGGCAACGAGCGCCGCTGGCGGCACGATGTAGATTAGGATTCGCCCTGCGCCGCTCAGGAATAACGGGACCGCGATAGCGACGAGGACGAGTTCCATCAGGAAAGCAACAAGTAACACGCGTCCCCATTGAATCGACATACGTTTCGTCCTAAAAACCCAACCCGTGACGGAAACCGAAAGCTACTTCCGGTCGGGCGCGATTGTACTCTCCAGCTGCGCGAATGTGATATCTTTTTCAGTTCCTGCGAGGCTGCCGCCGTTCGAGGCAGCTGTTCTGGAGCGGCGTAGCCCTTTCCTTTCGTGCCCGCCGAGCGGTCGATTATTGCGCAAGGAGCTGTATCCATGAAGAGTTCGTACAACGGGAGCGCCGTTCCAACAGATGGCAAGCCAATCGGTTACAGTGGTGGCGAGCTGCAAGTGCCGGACTCGCCGATTATTCCATTCATCGAAGGGGATGGAACAGGGCGCGACATCTGGAAAGCGTCGCGGCGCGTGTTCGACGCTGCGGTCGAACAGGCCTATGGCGGGAAGCGCCGCGTGGCCTGGTTCGAGGTTTTCGCGGGAGAGAAAGCGTTCAAGACGTTTAATGAATGGTTGCCAAACGATACCGTCGACGCGATCCGTGATTTTCGCGTGGCCATCAAAGGTCCACTCACAACGCCTGTAGGCGGCGGTATTCGTTCGCTGAACGTGGCGCTTCGGCAACTCTTGGATCTTTATTCGTGCGAGCGGCCGGTGCGCTACTTCAAGGGCGTTCCCTCCCCCGTGCGCGAACCGGAAAAAATGGATGTGTTCATCTTTCGCGAGAACACCGAAGACGTTTACATCGGCATCGAGTGGAAATCCGGCTCGCCCGAAGCGAAGAAGCTTCTGGAATTTCTGAACAACGAAATGCTGAAGGATGGCAAGAAGCAGATTCGCTGGGACTCCGGCGTTGGCATCAAGCCGATTTCGCCGACCGGAACCAAACGGCTGGTGCGCCGGGCCATCAAGTATGCGCTGGCGAACAAGCGCAAGAGCGTCACGCTGGTGCACAAAGGCAATATCCAGAAATTTACCGAGGGCGCATTCCGCGACTGGGGCTATGACCTGGCGCGCGAAGAGTTCCGCACGCAGACCATCACCGAACGTGAAAGCTGGATTATCGACAATCTGGACAAGAATCCATCTCTTACCTTCGAGCAGAATGCCGCTCTGGTCGAGCCGGGCCTCGATCAAGGCCCCGAAACATTCAGGAAATCCGTCCACGCCGAAGTGAAACAGACGCTTGACTCGATTTACGCCACTCACGGCAAAGGCCAGTGGAAGCAAAAGCTGATGATTAACGACCGCATCGCCGATTCCGTATTTCAGCAGGTGCTGATGCGTGCCGATGAATACAGCGTGCTGGCGACTTCCAATTTGAACGGCGACTATTTGTCGGATGCCTGCGCCGCGCAAGTCGGCGGGCTGGGCATGGCCCCTGGCTCAAACATCGGTGATGGCTTCGGCGTTTTCGAGGCCACTCACGGAACCGCCCCGAAATATGCGGACAAGGATGTGATCAATCCGAGCTCCGTGATGCTCTCGGGCGCGATGATGTTTGAGTTTCTCGGCTGGAAGGAAGCGTCAACGTTGATCGAAGATGGCATCGCGCGCACCATTCAGCAGAAGCGCGTGACGTACGATCTGGAGCGGCTGATGCCCGGTGCGACGAAGGTAGGCACGTCCGCGTTTGCTTCGGCCATCATCGAGAATATGAAGGGCGCTGCGGTGGCTCGATAGCTGGAACCAATACGTAAACGCAGAGACACAGAGAACGCAGAAGATTCACCGAAAAGAATTTCGCAGCGGACTAGGAGAAGCATGAGCAGAAAAAAGGTGACGGTGGTAGGCGGCGGTTTCGTTGGTTCGACCACGGCGCAGCGCATCGTGGATTTGGAGCTGGCCGACGTGGTCCTGACGGATATTTTGGACGGGCCGCCGGCGGGCAAGGCCCTGGACATGATGGAATCCGGACCGATCACGCGAACGGACTCGTTTGCGGCGGGCATTTCTACGGCCAATGGCGACTATTCCGCGACAGCGGGAAGCGATGTCGTGGTGATCACCGCGGGCTTTCCTCGCAAGCCGGGGATGAGCCGCGACGATTTGCTAAAGGCTAATTACGACGTAGTGAAAGCCGTCGTCGAGCAAATCGTGAAGCATTCCCCGAACTGCATCATCATCGTGGTGACGAATCCGCTGGATGCGATGGCGCAAGCCGCGCTCAAAGTCAGCGGCTTCCCGAAAAACCGCGTGCTCGGCATGGCGGGCGTGTTGGACTCCGCGCGCATGAGCACCTTTGTCGCAATGGAATGCAAAGTCAGCGTCGAAAACGTGCACTCCTTTGTCCTCGGCGGTCATGGCGATGACATGGTGCCGCTGCCGCGCTATTCGACGGTAGCTGGAATTCCCCTCCCCGATCTTCTGCCGAAAGATCGCGTTGACGCCATCGTGGAGCGCACGCGCAAAGGCGGCGCGGAAATCGTGAACCTGTTGAAGACCGGTTCTGCCTACTACGCTCCATCCGCAGCAGCAGTCGAAATGGTCGAAGCTATTCTCAAAGACAAAAAGAAGATTCTCCCCTGCGCCGTCTATCTCGACGGAGAGTACGGAATCAAAGGACTCTTCGTCGGCGTCCCCGTGAAACTCGGGGCCAAGGGCGTTGAAGAGATCATCCAGATTAAGCTGACGCCCGAAGAAAACGCCGCGCTGCAAAAGTCTTCGGCGTCGGTTCGCGAGCTCGTGACCGTACTTGGGCTCTAACTTCGGAGCAACGGCACGGCAGAGAAGGCCAAGATGAAACGCTGGATAACGCTGTTGGTCGTGGGTCTCCTGCCACTTCTGGCAATCTCGTTCGCCCAAACCAAAGATAGCAACGGAAATTCGGTCCGCGTGGCTCTGGTCAAGATGCCCTACGTGGGCGAGCGTAACGTCCCGGAACTCTCGGGCGGTCCTGACTACCTCGAGCAAGGCGGTCTGCGCAAACTCCTCGAAGACCAAGGATTTCAAACCAAGCTCGCCTCTCCCGTAGCCCTGTCCACCGATGAAGAGAAAGCCTACGGCTCCTGGAACCGCCTCGCACTAGCCGAGGGCCAGCTTGCAAAAGTCGTTGCCGACGAGCGGCGCAGCGGAAATTTGCCAGTGGGTCTCCTCGCGAATTGCAGTTCGATTCTCGGAATGCTCAGCGGCTTGCAACATTCTGGTCCCAGCGCGAAGCCCTTGCGCGTAGGCATGGTCTTCGTTGACGCCCACGGCGATTTCAACACTCCCGAGACGACGCTGAGCGGCATGCTCGGCGGCATGCCCGTAGCCATTGCCGCCGGACAATGCCTCACGCGCATGCGCCTCAAAACCGGCTTGGAGCCGGCCGTTCCCACTCGACACATTGTCGAGGTTTGCGTTCGCGACACCGACCCTCTCGAGCAGGAGCTTCTCGACCGCTCCGAAATTCAGCAGCTCACCTTAGAAGACGTCCGCGCGCGCTCGGCGAATCTCCACAACGCGATGAAGCTTCTGTCCGAAGCCACCGACGTGATTTACATTCACGTGGACATGGACGGCCTCGACCCGCGCGAAGTCCCGGGCCATCCTCTCACCGTTCCCGGCGGGCCGACGAGCCTCGAGTTGGCCGCTGCTCTGACCGAAATGTTTAAATATGAGAAGGTGGCTGCGTTCGGAGTGGCCTCCACGCCCTACGGCGAAAAAGACAAGACCCGCGTTTCGCGCCAAGCGGCGTACAATCTAATTCTTGGAGCCGCGAAGGGTGTTCAGCAGAGGAAAAGCGAATAAATGATATTTTGTGCCCTTCTCGGCGGTGCAAAGGCCGAAAACGACGACTCCATTTTCAGACTGCCAGATTACCAGCCGAAGATTTTGCTCGTACCATACACAAGCCCCAGCGTAAACGTCGCAATCGCTACTTCGCCGATGGCTCCGACCGCGAACGGCCGTAACCCCTGGTTGCGCATGTCGCTGAAGTTGGTGCGTGACCGTGCTGGAACTCTGACCGTGACCCGATCATTGTTACACGCACAATTCCAATAGCGGTTTCAACCCACCATTTGCAATCCTATGGCGGCAAAGTCGCTGCTGCCGTTGATATATCCTTCTTTACCGTCGATTTTGATTTTCAGCCAGATTTGCCCGGAGATAGGCAAGTCTTCGGGTGAAGACGTATCGGCTGACCCCTTCAAAACCACAATATGGGACTTTGGGCCCACTTGGACGTGTTCTCTGACGCTATTCTTATCGGGCTTGGCAAACAGATTTATGACGCCGTCGGCCTCGATCTCCCCTTGGTAGGGTTGCACATCGAACTCGGAAGGATTTATGGGATCAATGCGGAAGTCCTGCCAATTCAAACGATATCGATTAACTTTGGAAAAGAAGAACGCGTTGACAGGGTACTCAAACGAATCGCTCGCAAGCAGCTTGAACGAATCTTTCGACTGTCCCTTTGGGAGATTGAGCTGCCCAAACACCCAAGGTTTGGGCATCAATGGCTGTAGACTGCCGTCGTGGAGCGCGAACAATTGGGACACCTCACCCGTGTCTGGAGTTGCAGGCGAGAAAGAAAAAATGACTTGCAACGCTTGATGTGAGCGTCCTTCAAGGCTAAGAGCAGAAATGCTGGTCGATCCGTCATCTCCAGTAACTGGGTAGGACTGCTGGAACTGGACCTTGCCGCTGGCATCGAGAATCCGAAACCATTCGGCGGAATCCCCGAAGGCGTCGTTGCACTGCTCGCCCTTTTCGTCGAGCTTTGTACATCCGTATGACACTCTTAGAGTGAAAACGTGGCCGTCAATCTCAAATGGTCCCTGGCTGACTTCACGACGATGAACAATTGCCTTATTCGCGGGGGCGCGCGTTGCACTTGCTGCCGAGGCAGGCGCTGCAGGTGGTTCAATGGCAGTTGGCCGCGGAGTAGGGACTTCGAATATCGGAGAAGGCGTTTGCACGACAATGACGGAGGGTTTCTGCATGACCGGATTGGCCGAGATATTGCGCGGAGCTACGGACTTTCGGTACCAGGACACGAGGGCGCCGAGAGAGACGCCGAGGCACGCGCTCACAAGGATGATTGCCAACATCCGTTTGGTCATGAGGCAATTCTAGTGGATAGAACGGTGCGAGTGTCGTGGCGGCGATCGTCTTTTGCTCAAAGGAATATCTCATGCATGAGCGTTACCTGACTAGCCGGTGTTTGCCTGGCTTTCTTATTTTGTCCGACCAATCTTAGAAGTGAAAAAGCTTTTGGGCACCGATGACGAGGCCCAGCGTGAAGGCGGCGATGACTATTTCGCCGATGGCTCCGACGGCGAAGGGCCGCAGCCCTTGCTTGCGCATGTCGCTGAAATTGGTGCGCAGCCCGACGCCAGCAAATGTAAGCAGGAACGCCCAGCGCGAAAGATTGGCGAGCGCCCCAACCTGATCCTTGTTGAAAAAGTGATAGGTCGCGAGCAACGAGATCAGCAAGAATCCAAGCACAAACTTCGGAAACTTCTGCCAAAGAAACGCCACCTTGTTCCCCACCGCCTGCGCCTGTCCTTTGCTGGCCCAGTAAATCGCATACGCCAAAACCACGAATCCGATCATCGCGTTGCGCGTGGACTTGACCAGCACGGCAAGTTTTCCGGCCGCATCGGAGTACAGCGCTCCCGCTGCGGTAGCCTCCGCGGTATTGTCCACGCCGAGACCCGCCCAAAGCCCATACGCTTTGTCACTCAAATGCAGAAAATGCCCGATTACCGGAAATGTGAAAAGAGCCAACGCCCCCAATGCCAGAATCGCCGCGATCGAGAACGAGGAATCTTCGTCGTCGGCCTCAATAGCCCCCTTTGTCGCGATGATCGCACTCACACCGCAGACCGCAGACCCTACCGCAAGAAGCGTCGTCAATTTCGGCTTAAGCTTGAACAAACGCCCGAGAAAGGTCATAAACGCAAGCGACCCGACGATTTCAATGGCCACGAGCACCAGGCTGACTCCGCCAAGCTTCAAAATATCGCCCAGCAGAAACCGCGCCCCAAGCAGCACGATTCCCGCCTTCAGCCAAAATTCATAAGTGGCCACGCCGGTGCGGAAAATTTCCGGAACGCCGACGGTGTTTGAAATCAAAAGACCAAGCACGATCGCCCACAGGACGTACTCGATATTCGGAAACGTCCAGTGATGCGCCTTCGCGTAACCACCGACATTTTGCTCCAGCAACTTGCCCGCGTAGCCCACCGCCGCAAGCAACAAAACTCCCGGAATAACCCGCAAGAATCGCAACGCCGGCTGGACCGGCTGCACTTGCGGAACGGTGATGACATCAGCCATGGTTCGTTATCTCCATTTTTCTGAAATTCTTCACCAAGGGATATGTTTGAAGACACCCGCGCGCACCAACAGCGCCAAAAGCAACGCTACCACTACCGCCCAGGTGTCTAGCGACAGCTTCCAGCGGCTTTCCGTCTTCCTTGCTACTACTTCTGCACTCATAGATATGCTCCTGATCTTCTAAATCACCGATGTACGTGGTAAGGCCCGATCACTTCGACTTGTTTCCCAAAACTTCGCGCTGAGCTCCTCAACATCGTGCGAAGCCACGCGCCCCACAATCAGCAGAGCCGGGGCTGGCAGTTTTTCTTCGCCCGCAAGCCGCGCGACAGTCGACCAACGCACGTGCTGTTGAGTCCCCGTGGCCTGCGAGACGATCACGCACGGCAGGTCCGCCGGTAACCCTCCCTCGAGCAACCGCTCCGAAACTTCCGCATAATCAGCCCCTGGCATATACAAAACCAGCGTCGTCGTGCTGGTGACGCATCCCCAGTCCATCCCGCTCCTGCCGATTTCCCGGGAAAACGTCGCAAACAGGATTTGAGAAGCCACCCGCCGATCCGTGAGCGAAATTCCCGCTGCCGCCGCCGCTCCCAGCGCAGCGCTGATTCCTGGAACGATTTCATATTCAATTCCTGCGCGGCGAAGCGCCTCAATCTCCTCCCCTGCCCGGCCAAAAACTGTGGGGTCGCCGCCTTTCAAGCGCACCACCGTCGCTCGCATCCGCCCATACGAAACCAGCAGCGCGTTGATTTCATCTTGCGTCAGAAGTTTCTGGCCAGCGCGCTTACCCACATTAATGATCTCGGCGGTCGTCGCAATCCTCGTCAAAACTCCATCGCTCACCAGGGCGTCGTGCAGCACAACATCGGCGCTAGCCAGCAGCCGCGCCGCTTTCAAGGTGAGTAGCTCCGGATCGCCCGGGCCCGCGCCGATTAAATAGACTTTGCCCATCACGCCACGCACTCCCCGCGCCCCAGTTTCAGCGAATACGTCTCCGTATCACCCCAATCCACAAAAAGGTCCTCGGTAGTGACGTTGACTTCCGCCAAGGGCAGCAACCGTTCCTTGATAGCCTTGTCCGGCGTGCGCGCCACCCACGCAGAAAACGACTCCGCCGACTGCCTATCTGATTGGTAGAACGCCAGCAGCTCCCGAATAATTGCCGGAATGGGCCTCGCCGGAATGGACATGATTTGCCTCGCAAAGCGCACGCCGTCGGCATTCACTTTGCCGCCAAGCAAAAGTTGGTAGTACGGCGCCTGTTGGTCGCCAACTTTCCTGACGTTCCCGTAAAAACCGATGTCCGCTATGTGATGATGCCCGCAAGAATTGGGGCAGCCGCTGATCTTGATTCGCAATTTCTGGATTTCGGGATCGGTGTACCCGTTCAGCTCCCGCGAAAGCACTTCCGCCAGCGTCAGTGACCGCGTGATCCCAAGATTGCAGGTCGTCGCTCCCGGGCAGCCCGTGACGTCAGAAATCGTGCGCGCGCCGGGCGTGGCTAGATCCAAGGCGCCAAGCTCATCATAGATTGCGCGTACACGGTCAAACGGAACCCACGGAATGACCAAATCCTGATTGACGGCAATCCGTGCGCCGCTCAGTTCATTCTTTTCCAGAACATCAGCCAGCCCGCGCATCTGCTTGCTGTGAAAAGTACCCGCCGAAAGTTTGATCCAAACTCCTCCGTATCCTGCCTGCCGCTGAGACATCAGGTTGTGCTCGGCCCAACGGTCGTATTCGGGGTCAACTTGCGTATCCGCTGGCGCGGAAGACGATGGCAGCGGAGCGATCGTCACTAGCGACGGCTGGATCGGAGAGGGTACGATGAACTTTTCCGCCGGTGCCGTCGAGACCTTGCGCTTCTCGGCCACAAGACGGCGAAACTCTTCGATGCCTTTCGCGCGCAACACGAATTTCAGCCGCGCCATGAGCTTGTTCTTACGGTTTCCCGTTTCCGTAAAAACTCGCAGAACCGCTTCAATCGTGGGCAGCAATTCTTCTTCCGGCAGGAAATCCGTCAAGACCGCGGCCTCGGTGGGCAAGCTTCCCAGCCCGCCACCGACAAGAACTTTAAATCCGCGGTGCGACGTCCCGTTGCTGCCGCGAACCTGCGCAATCAGGCCAACATCGTGGATGCCAGCAACCGCGCAGTCGCCATCATTCTCGCAACCAGAAAAAGCAATCTTGAACTTGCGCGGCAAATCGTGAAAATCCGGATGCCGCAACAAATATCGCGACACTCCCAAAGCGTATGGGGTCACATCGAACGCTTCGCCCGGGCAAATTCCCGCTACCGGGCAAGCGGTGACGTTCCGCACCGTGTTCCCGCAAGCCTCCCGCGTGGTAAGGCCTGCATCCGCAAGCAAGCGCATAGCCGCGCCCACATTCTCCAGTTTCACAAAGTGAAATTGAATGTTCTCCCGCGTAGTGAGGTGCCCCCGCCCCGTCGAGTACTCGTCCGCAATATCCGCCAGCACGCGCAGCTGCTCAGCTTTCAGCACTCCTGCCGCGATCTTCACGCGCAACATCTGAAAGCCCGGTTGCCGTTGCCCGTAAGTCCCATGCTTCAAGCGAAAAGGCCGAAATTGCTCCGGCGTGATCGCCCCGCTCTGCAGCTCGCGAGCGCGCTCTTCAAAACGCACGATCTCCGCTTCGATCGCCTCTCGGCTGTGCCGTTCTTCAATCTCGGTTAAGGTTGCAACACTCATGGTCCTCGGCTCCCAGGTTCCTGTCTCCGAAAAATCTGCGATCCAAAACAAAAAGCCCACATAACCAGGTTCTCTGGCATGTGGGCTTCGGAACTCTATGATTCAGCTACAGCTAAGTCCGGAAACTCCTCTGGCCAGAGATGGGGCTCGTGCAACACGCAGCGTTGCACAGGCACGAACAACACATCATCTGGCAGCAGTTCGTCATGAAACTGAAGGATACTTCCCGGCCGGCCCCCTGTCAAAGGGAGCCTCCCTGAAAAGATTAGATGCATCCCATCCAAAAAAGTAATCAACTCCAATCAACTATTTTTGAGGCTTTCCCGCCTACGGCGCCCCGACTAAGGTAGCCGTCTTGATGGAATCCAGCTTCGGCCAACCCTTGTCAAGGTACGGCTTGCCTTGGGCCTCAATTTGTCCCTGGTTAGGTCCAGCATCATCTCCGTACTGGTCAAAGAGCATCTCAACGACGTTCATCCCTTTCCCGTCGACCACTCCAAAGGGTGCAAACCCCATGCCATCCAGCCGCGCGTTGTCATTCAGACTGATAAACACCTGAGTTGTCCGCGTGTTGGGTCCAGCCGTGGCAAAGGTCAAATAACCCTTCTTGTTGCTTTGCGTCACTGGATCGTCCAGGAGGTCCGCCTTTTTCCATGCCGCATTCACGGGCGGATATGCGCTCAGGCCAAACTGCACCACGAACCCAGGCACGACACGGAAAAAGCTGGCATTGTCATAAAAGTGGTGTTTCACCAGGTTGTAGAAGCGGTCGGCGCCGATGGGAGCCCATCCGCGATGCACGGTCACCGTGAAATCCCCGCGCGTGGTCGTGAACTTCACTTGAAAGGTGTCCGGCGCCTTGTCCTTCAGCATCGCTGCGCGAAGCAGCGCGCGATCGAACCCCGATTTTGGCGCGGCTGCAGGCGCGCTTGCCGTCGCCTCCGGCGGGGCGGGAGCGGGAGTCTCCGCCTTTGGCTGGGCCGTCGCCTCAGCCTTGGGCTGCTCAGGCGGGGGAGCTTCCGCGGTTTGCTCTTTCTTGCAACCAGAGACAGAAACTGCCAGTCCCACTCCCGCAACGATCAAAAACCACTTTGCCCGATTCATTTTCAAACGACCCCCTCTATTTTCATCACAAGTCATTTAGGCCGAATTTACTTTCCGCCATTCAACTCGCGGCTCACTCGCTCGACTTCCGTCATCACCCGAAGAGTATTCTCGCCGAGAATTTTCCTTACGTCACCCTCCGAGTAGCCCTTTTGCAACAGCGCTTCGGTAATCTTTGGTAGCTTCGTCGCGTCTTCCATGCCGAACGGCATATTGGCGCCGTCAAAGTCCGAACCCAGCCCCACGTGATCGATCCCGGCAACCTTCACCGCATGGTCGATATGCTCAATGATCGCCGTGTACTCCACCTTTGGAAGCTTGCCCTGCGCGACAAATTCTCGCGTGACTCGCTCCCCCTCGATCAGTTGGCAGCCTTCGTCGTCACCCGCACAGTGTTTCTGGACTTCTTCGCGAAGCTGTATCGCGATTTCCGGTGTCGCCCGTTGCCGGTACTCTTGATTGAGGAACCCGACGTGATAGTTGATCTGAACTACTCCGCCCTTCGCCGCCAGGTCCTTCATCATCTGGTCCGTCATATTGCGCGGCGCATCGCAGATGGCGCGGCAGGAAGAATGTGAAGCGAACGGCGGCGCTTTGCTGGTTTCCAGGACGTCATAGAACGTTTTGTCGCTGACATGTGAAATGTCCACCATCACGCCGAGGCGATTCATTTCCCGGACCACGTCCTTGCCGAACTCCGTCAGGCCATTGTGCACGGCCTTGTCCGTCGAAGAATCTGCCCATTCGTCGTTACCGCTATGGGTGATCGTCATATAGCGAACGCCCAGCGCCGCAAAGCTCCGCAGCACACCGAGGTTCGAATTAATCATGTGCCCACCCTCGACCCCCATCAGCGCGGCGATCTTCCCTTGCTTGCGGGCTTCGCGAACTTCCGCCGCGGTCGTGGCAAGCAGTAAATCCTTTGGATGCTTGCGCACCTGCTCGCGAACCGCGTCGATTTGCGTCATTGCACGATGGACCGCTTCCGGCCCAGTCACCTTGCTTGGAATCCAGATCGAAAAAAAGATCGCGCCCAGCCCGCCTTCTTTCATACGCGGAATATCGATACTCCCGGTATCGTTGCGCACGCCCAGGTCGAACTTGCCGTCAAGCAAGCGCTGCGTCGTGTCATCGTGAGTGTCCACGACGATCGACGAAAAATGCAGTTTCCTGGCCCGCGCCGAAATATCGTCCGCCGTCACAATCGCCGCCAAAAAAGCCCCGGCTGAAATGAGGATTCCAGCCGTAAGGAATGTTCGCAACATTTCAACTCTCATTTCTCCACAGAGCCTGAACCATCTCTTATTGCGCCTGCAGTTCCCGGCTGACCTTTTCCGTTTGCTCCATCACGCGGAGCGTATTACCGCCGAGAATCTTGCGAATGTTCTCGTCGCTGTAGCCCTTGCGCATCAGCGCTTCTGTAATTTTGGGCAGCTTGGTGCAATCTTCCATTCCTTCCGGCATATCCGCCCCGTCAAAATCAGATCCCAGGCCCACATGGTCTGCTCCGACAAGCTTCACCGCGTGGTCGATGTGGTCGATAATCCTTTCCCAACTCACGTGCGGGAGCTTTCCTTCCTCCATCGCTTGCTTCTGTTTCTCCGCCATCTTTCGCCCAAAGCATTCCTGGTCGTCGCCGCATTCCTTCTTGAACAGGTCGAATTGCGCTACCACCCCGCCTGTCAGTTTGTCCGAAGCGTCTTTATAAGCCTGGTCAATAAAACTCCGCTCATAGTTGATCTGGATGACCCCGCCCTTCCCGGCCAGCGCTTTAATCATATCGTCGGACATGTCCCGTGGGTGATTGCAGAGCGCCCGGCAAGAAGAGTGCGACGCAATCAGCGGCGCTTTACTCACTTCCAGCGCATCATAAAACGTCTTGTCGCTGACGTGCGAAATGTCCACCATGATTCCCTGCCGGTTCATCTCCCGCACGATATCTTTCCCGAAATCCGTAAGCCCGTTGTGAACCGGCTTGTCCGTCGAAGAATCGGCCCATTCATCATTGTAAAAGTGCGAAAGCGTCATGTATCGCACGCCCAAATCGCCGAACATCCGCAGCACGTGGATATCGTTCCCGATCATGTGACCACCTTCAACGCCGATGAGCGCGGCAATCTTGCCTTGCTTGTGCGCTTCGCGAACCTCAGCCGCAGTGCGGCAGAGCACCATATCTCGCGAATTCTTCCGCACGTTCTCATGCACCGCGTCAATCTGGTCGAGCGCTTTCTGCACCGCCGGCGGCCCCATGATGCGCCCGTCAATCCAGATCGAAAAGAAAATGGCGTTCATCCCGCCATCGATCATGCGCGGAATGTCCACATGCCCGTCGGGATTGCGTTTCGCGATGTCGTAGCCCTTGGCGAAAAACCGCTGCGTGGTGTCGTCGTGCGTATCTAGCACGATCGAAGAGAAGTGCAGTTTTTTGGCGCGCTCCGCAACGTCGTCTGCGCTTGCGGGCGCGCTCAGCCGCGAACCTGCAAGCAAAACGGCACAGAGACACAAACACGTTGCGAAACGCCGGCTAAATCGGGTCACGTGACGCTCCTTAGGTCTACGAGAGATGTGCCACTCAAAAATGTCCGTGAAATTCTAACTCAAGCACCGCCGCCGCAGCGCGCAAAAACCGCCTCGAAGGTGCAATCAGCCGGCCCCTCCGGTGGCCGTCTCCGGGCGTTCCGTGAAAGCCGCCTTGATGTAGTCCGCGTTGTTTCGCGCGATGACTTCCAGCCTAATCTCTTTCGGGCAAGCCGCTTCGCATTCGCCGATGTTGCTGCAATTCGCAAAGGCTTCACGATTCATCTGCCTCACCATGGCCAGCGCGCGACGGTCGCGTTCCACCTGCCCTTGCGGGAGATGCGCCAGGTGCGAAATCTTCGCGCCCACGAACAACGCCGCGGCGCTGTTCGGGCACGCCGCCACGCACGCTCCGCAGCCGATGCACGCGGCCGCGTCCATCGCCAGATCCGCGTCCTGTTTGCGAACGGGAATGGCATTGCCATCGGGCGCGCTGCCGGTGGGCACGGAAATGAATCCGCCGGCGGCGATGATGCGGTCGAAGGCCGACCGATCCACCGCCAGGTCTTTGATGACCGGAAACGCCGCGGCGCGCCATGGTTCAATGTAGACTTCGTCGCCGTCCTTGAAGTGGCGCATGTGCAACTGGCAAACGGTAGTGCCTTTGAACCCGCCGTGCGCCTTGCCGTTGATCATCATGCCGCACATGCCGCAGATGCCTTCGCGGCAATCGTGGTCGAAAGCGATCGGATCGTCGCCCTTCTCGATCAGCCGCTCATTCAGCACGTCCAGCATTTCGAGAAACGACATATGCTCGTTCACGCCGGGAACCTCATAGCGAACCATGCGCCCCCGGTCCTGCGCATTTTTCTGCCGCCAGACGTGAAGTGTCAGTTTCACTTGTAACTCCGCTGCGAGGGCTTCACGTAGTTGAATGCCAGAGGTTCCTTGGTCAGCGCAGCCGGGCGTCCTGCGCCCTGGAATCCCCACGCCGCCACGTAGGAATAGTTGGCATCGTCGCGCAAAGCTTCGCCTTCGGGCGTCTGGTATTCCTCGCGGAAATGCCCGCCGCAGGATTCGTTGCGGTTCAGCGCGTCGATGCACATCAATTCGCCGAGCTCGAAAAAATCGGCCACGCGCCCCGCTTTCTCGAGTGATTGGTTGAACTCCTCGTTGGCGCCGAGCACGCGCACGTTCTTCCAGAAATCTTCCCGCAGCTCCGCGATCATGCTGGCGGCTTTCGTCAAGCCCGCCGCACTGCGCGCCATGCCGCAATATTCCCACACGATTTTGCCCAGTTCGCGATGATAAGAGTCCACCGTGCGCTTGCCGTTGGCGTTGAGAAGCTTCTGGGTGATGGCCGTCACGTTGGCCACCGACTCTTTTGCCGCCGCAGCATCTTCGGAATACTCTTCAGACTTGGTGTTCGCCAGGTAGTTCCCGATGGTGTAAGGAATGATGAAATAGCCGTCGGCGAGCCCCTGCATCAGCGCGCTCGCGCCCAGCCGGTTCGCTCCGTGATCGGAGAAATTCGCTTCGCCCAGCACGAACAGTCCGGGGATCGTGGACATCAGGTTGTAATCCACCCAAAGTCCGCCCATGGTGTAGTGTATTGCGGGATAAATGCGCATCGGCACTTCGTACGGGTTTTCGCCTGTGATGCGCTCGTACATCTCAAAAAGGTTGCCGTAACGCTCGGAAATCTTGTGGGCGCCCAGTCGCTTGAAGCAATCCGAAAAATCCAGATAGACGCCCAGCCCCGTTTCACCCACGCCGTGTCCCGCATCGCATTCCGCCTTCGCGGCGCGCGAAGCAATGTCCCGCGGAACCAGGTTGCCAAAGCTCGGATAGCGCCTTTCCAAATAATAGTCGCGCTCCCCCTCTGCAATCGTAGCTGGGTTGCGCTTGTCGCCGGACTGCTTGGGAACCCAGATGCGCCCGTCATTTCGCAGCGACTCGGACATCAGTGTCAGCTTGGACTGATAATCGCCTGCCACCGGAATGCACGTGGGGTGAATCTGTGTATAGCAAGGATTTGCAAACAGCGCCCCGCGTTTGTACGCGCGCCAGATCGCCGTAACATTGCAACCCTTGGCGTTCGTGGAAAGATAGTAGACGTTCCCGTAACCGCCGGTGGCAAGAACCACCGCGTCGCCGAAGTGCACGTCCACCTTGCCGTCGTTCAGGCTCCGCGTGACGATTCCGCGCGCCTTTCCGTCAATCACGATCACGTCCAGCATTTCCGTGCGCGGAAACATCTTCACCGCGCCCAGCCCGATCTGCCGCTCCAGCGCTTGATATGCGCCGAGCAAAAGCTGCTGCCCCGTCTGGCCACGGGCGTAGAAGGTCCGCGAAACCTGCGCTCCGCCGAACGAGCGATTGTCCAGCAGCCCGCCGTACTCTCTCGCGAACGGCACACCCTGCGCCACGCACTGGTCGACGATGTTTACGCTCACTTGCGCCAGCCGGTAGACGTTGGCTTCGCGGGCCCGGAAGTCCCCGCCTTTCACCGTGTCGTAGAACAGCCGGTACACACTGTCGCCGTCGTTGTGATAGTTCTTCGCGGCGTTGATGCCCCCCTGTGCGGCGATAGAATGCGCGCGCCGTGGTGAATCTTGGAAGCAGAAACAGTGCACGTTGTAGCCCAGTTCTCCGAGGCTCGCCGCAGCCGCTCCGCCCGCAAGACCTGACCCCACCACGATAATCTTGAATTTGCGTTTGTTTGCGGGATTGACCAGCTTCAGCCCGAACTTATGCGTTTCCCACGACTTTTCGATCGGCCCGGCGGGGGCGTTGGAATTCAGTTCCATCTGTCAGCTCATCCTCATACCGGTTTGATGTAGCCGGCCAGCACCGCGACCGGAATTGAGATATTGCCGGCGGCTATCAGGATCGCCGCGACCTTAGCCAGCCGCTGCAGCCAGGGCGTGTACACCGGATGGCTGAACCCCAGCGTCTGAAACATGCTCCACAGCCCGTGATACAGGTGGTAGCACAACATAATCATCGCGACGATGTAGAACAGCGAAACCGGCCACACTTGAAAGCCGGTAACCACGTTGTTGTACACGTTGTGCTTGTCGAACGGACCGCCCGGATGCACCACGCCGAACGTAAAGTGCAGCAGGTGGTAAATCACGAAAGCCAGCACGATTGGCCCGCTCCACATCATGGTGCGCGAAGCGTACGTGGAATGCTCGTTGCTCTTCTTCACGTAGGGAATTGGCCGCGCGGCGCGCTGCATCCTCCAGAGCGCGAACGAAGCCCAGATATGCAGGCACACCGATATCAGCAGCGTGATCCGCGCGCCCCACAATAGCAGCGGCATGCTGCGCAGTGTTTCCGAGTAATGATTGATTTTCTCCGGCGGCAGGTAGATTTGCAGATTCCCAATCAGATGAGCAACTACAAAGCCGAACAGGATCACTCCTGTCACTGCCATGATGGCTTTTTTCCCGAGGGTCGTTTCCCAGAAACTGGCCAGCGGAAGATTAGCGGCGGCGCTCATCCGTGACACTGCCTTTTCCGTCGGGAGAATGTCGGATTCAAAAAATAATCGGCGATGTGAAGAAGAAAAACCGCACTAGACCGGGTTGTCTTTGCGGACATGCCCTCTCCGCCGCGTAAGTCCCGGCCGGATCGCATTACATGACTCGGCCGGAGCCTTGAGAGTCGCGGCAAAATCAGTATAGGCACATGATTCCGGGGATGCAAGTTGCGGTGTTCCTGTTGCAGGCACAAACATTTCGAAATTTTCTTGCCCCAGCAGTCGCACTGAAGGAAAATGGTCGGTGACGGATGGGAATCGCTAGGCCCACACCTCTCCCGGCCTCAGCCCCAACATTCAATTACTAGCTATGAGCACAACCTTAAGCCTGGTCTCGGAGATGGAACGCATCGCCAACTCCCTCGGCACGGGGCAAGGGGACGGCTCGAAGGTTTCTCTCGCATCCGTGGCCGAAAAAATCGCAAAAAACCTGGGCGTCAGGAATGATGAAGTCGCTATCCTCGCAGTTTCCACCCGCTGGCGGCATTTGCACTTTTTGGTGCCGGAAGCCTTGAAGAAAGTCGGTTTTATTCCCCTCTCCAGTAATTCTGCCCTCGCGGCGCGCACCGCCCGCGACAGCCGCCCCGAAATCGAAAACAATTTCGCTGCCGCTCGCCACGCCACCGTCTTCGAGGGCGTGAAAATCACCGCCGAGGCCGCCGAAGCGATTCAAAAGATGATCAGTGCGCCGATTCTGCAGGACGGCAAAGTCATCGGCGTCATACAAGTCAGCCGCAAGGGCGCAAATCCAGCCAGCGCGGGTATCGACTTCACCGCGGATGACCTGGGAAAAATCCTGGCGTTCTGCAAACCTCTCGGCAAGATGCTCCACCACCTCGCCGGGGAATAATTACTCCGCGCCGCCTGGAATTGTCATCCAACATTCATAATTTCCACGCGCCTGCCGCGTTCCGCGTCGGAATTGAATTGACACTGCAATACCTTCTTGTTACTTTTCCACAGCGGGAAATTTTTCGCACCCACACTACTCACGGAGGCACGGCAAACCGGCACCATGGCGTTCGTCGCTAAGAAAATCTTCCTCACCAAAGGCGTCGGTAAACATCGTGAAAGGCTTTCGAGCTTTGAGCTCGCCCTTAGAAATGCGGGCATCGCGGCTTGCAACATCGTCCGCGTCTCCTCGATTTTTCCTCCCAACTGTAAATTGATTTCTCGCAGCGAAGGATTGAAGCACATCAAGCCCGGCCAGGTCGCTTTTACCGTCATCAGCGAGAATTCCACCAAGGAAGCGCACCGCCTCATCGCCGCCAGCATCGGTTTGGCGCTTCCGAGCGACAAATCCATGTACGGATATTTGTCCGAGCATCACTCCTTCGGCGAAACCGAAGAAGTCGCCGGCGAATACGCCGAAGAACTCGCCGCGGAAATGCTCGCGACCACTTTGAACGTGGAATTCGATCCGGATTTGTCCTTCGACGAGAAAAAAGAGGTCTACCGCATCTCCAACAAGATCGTCCGCACCATGAACGTCACGCAATCCGCCGTCGGCGACAAGCGCGGCCTCTGGACCACCGTCCTCGGCGCCGCCATCCTCATCGGCGAAGACGACTAAGGTCCCTCACTGACTCTTTCCAAGGAGGCGCTCGATGAAAGCTATTTGCAGATTCTTCGGGCTCACGCTAGCTTCTCTCTTGCTTGCAATTTCTGGGCATGCTGAAACCAAGGATCACGTCACGATTCTCTATGACGCGTTTTCCGACAACAAAGCGGTCACGAAAGACTGGGGCTTTTCCGCCCTCGTCGAGCACGACGGCAAGCGCATCCTCTTCGACACCGGCAACAATCCGGAAATCTTCGAGCACAACGTCAAAGCTCTTAACGTTGACCTTACCAAGATCGACTTCGCTGTCATTTCTCACCGTCACGCCGATCACGCTTCCGGGCTGAAGTATCTGCTCAAGATCAATCCGGACGTCACCATTTATGTTCCCGCCGATGGCGACAACGGTTTTGGCGATTCAGAGTTTCCTCGGGTGTTCTACCGCCCCGAGCCTTCCCTGCCCCCCAAAATGCGTTATTTCGACGCGGCCTATCCCGAACATCTCCGCTCCGGCAAACTTTACGACACCGGCCACTTCGTCCTCGTCGATAAACTCACCGAAGTCGCTCCAGGCATTTTTCTGCTGTACACCGTTTCCAATATTCCGCGCACCCTCGAGCTCCCCGAGCTCACTCTCGCCATCAAAGGACCGCACGGACTGATGCTGGTCGATGGTTGCTCGCACTCCGGCATCGAGGAGATACTCAAAGCCGCCAGCGCCGTAGACCCGCACACGCACATTGTTTTCGGCGGCATGCACCTCGTCCGGACGTCCGTGCCCGACATCGACCTCCTCGTCGATGCGCTCAAAAATAAATGGAAACTCGACAAAGTCGCTCCCGGCCACTGCACTGGCGAACCGGCGTTCTTGCGTTTGCAAAAAGACTTCGGCGACGACTATCTTTACGCTGGAGCAGGCACGCGCCTGGAAATTCCTTAGAAAAGTCTACGTGTCCAGATCCTTACAGATCCTCATCGGCGAAGACGACTAATTCAAAGTCGTTTTTCCTCCCAAGGCATCCGTTTCCTGTTCCATTCGGAAGGGGCTACGACAAACAAAGCTGCCGTTAGAAATCCGCCACCGAACAAGCTGAATGCAAGGATGCGCAGGTTTGTGAGCCTTGCGTCCTCTTCATCCGTCACGTAAACCAAATGTCCGTGATTGTTTAGTCCGTGGACTCTGCCAGACGAGTAATCCGGATGAATCGGTCGGGTTTGGTCGTATTGGTTCCAAACGTAGAAGTGAAAAAACCATACGGCCAGGCCCGAAACGCCAAGGAAAGAGGACATGCCGCGCGCAAGTTTGCGATATTTCGGGCTTCCGAGTGGCAGCTTCATATTCGCGATTGTGCGCGACGATTACAAAAACTTCAATGACTGCATCTTCTCGTACAGTGATTCGCTTTTCGCAAGGCTTGCTTTCGGCATGTCGTCACCTCCCGATCAGTTTTTGCGATTCGGCACCCCATTCGACCTCTTAACCCTTTTCTTCTTCTTAAAGTACCCGATGCGCTCCAGCACCGCCCGCACGATCAACGGCAGCGCCACTGTCGCATCGTCGAAAACTTCCGCGAAACGCCCGCCCTCTTCCGGCGGAACAAACTTGCCCCAGGAAACCGCTTCTGTATAAGTGCTGCCGCTCAGTCCGCCCCAATGCACCGGCTCCGGGCAAATCCGGACGCCATAGTTATACCGCTTCAGCGGGATCTTTTTGTAACCGCGCCGTGCCAGCAATTCCGCGTACACGCCGAACTGTTGCGACCAATTGCGCGGCACGCCTCCGCCGATCGTAAAAATCCCCATCCGCCTGGTAGCCAGCATCGTGTCGGCAAATTTCTCGAAGTCCAGGAAGGGATCAAACCGCAACAGCGGCCGCTTATCCCTTTGCCGCGCAATCTTGTGCAGCGCAAAATCAATTCCCAGTTCCGAATCGCTGAACGCGGGGACAAAAATGGGAACCTTGTGCTCGTAAGCCGATTTCAGAATCCCTCGCCCGGGCGCCGTCTTGTGCAGATACTCGCCGATGCGCTGGTGAATCTTCCAGCTGCACGCGATGTCGTCCGCGTCCCACGCCGTGAAGATATGGTCCATCACCTCTTCGACGTGATCGAGATTGGTTTCTGGCTCGAGCGAGTCGTACACCCGGTTGTACCCGGCGTGGAAAAGTTCCTTATCATCCATATTCGGGTTGTAACGGAAATGTGAGTAACCCGTCGCTTCCACCAGTCCATGAGCCATCAACGCCCCGGTCGAAACGATGGCCTTCACGATGCCCGATTCAATCAAATCGCAAAAAACCAGCCCCATCTTGCCGACCGTCAATGCTCCCGAAAGCGTCATCACCACAAAACAATCCTTGTCGCGCGCCATTTGCTCGAAAACATCCGCGGCATCGCCAATCTGCCGCCCCGTGAACGCCGTGTCTCCCATGCCGCGCACCAGTTCATCCACGGTGCGGCATTTCGACAAGTCCAGCGGAAACATCGGCCGGAGCTTATCTTTCACTGGATCGTGGAGTACTCTCCCGGTCACAGTTTTCTCTCGCTGCTTCGCCATCGCTTCTCCTCGACTCAGAATCAAACCTGTATTGTTGCCCATTTCTTTCCTAAGCCCTTGCGAACCTGCTTAGTCGCTATTCCGCATGACGCGACTTGGCTACCAGGGCCAAAATTAATCCCAAAAGTCCCGCTGGAAACAGAAACGTCACCACGAGGAAAATCCACAACCAGCGTTGACCAGGCCACGAGCGCGTTAGTAGACACCCGGCGACAATCGCGATGGCCAATGCCGCCCACCATAGTGGATTCCAGGTTGTGTAGCCCACCAGGACGGATAGCCCCGTCGCCGTGTTAGGCCGCAGATTGCGCAATACGGCGAGGAAGAGAAACGCAAGCGTGCCGAACGCAAAAACCCACAGGCCAAGAAACGTGCCTTTCAAAATCCACACGGCTGGGCCTCCATCTAAGTTAGACCGATCGTGCTGATGCGTTCCCAAGATTGATATTACAAACGCTGTGCAAAAGATACTACAAAACGCCCGCAAATATTTTCTTTCCGGCTCATGCTAAACTATTTTTTATGGCCAACAAATTTACCATCGGACTCGTGCAGATGAAATGCACGGCCAACGCGGAAGACAATCTGACGCGCGCAATCGAGAAGATCCGCGAAGCCGCCGCCCGCGGCGCGCAAATCATTTCTCTGCATGAACTCTTTCACGGCGAATATTTCTGCCGCACCGAAGACGCCGAACTTTTTAATTTAGCGGAAGCGGTCCCCGGCCCAACGACGGAACGGCTCTCCCAAATCGCGAAAGAAAAGAAAGTCGCGCTGGTTGTTTCGCTATTCGAACGACGCGCTCCCGGCGTCTATCACAATTCCTGCGCCGTTCTCGATGCCGACGGCTCTTTCCTCGGCAAATACCGCAAGATGCACATTCCAGACGACCCGCTCTACTACGAAAAGTTTTATTTCACTCCCGGCGATCTCGGCTTTCCTAACTTCGACACGAAGTATGCCCGCATCGGCGTCCAAATTTGCTGGGACCAGTGGTATCCCGAAGGCTCGCGCATTACCGCCCTCGGCGGTGCGAACGTAATTTTCTATCCCACCAGCATCGGCTGGCATCCGCACGAAAAAGCCCAATTCGGCGCCGCCCAACTCGACGCCTGGAAAACCATTCAGCGCGGCCACGCCATCGCCAACGGCGTGTACGCCGCCGTCATCAATCGCGTCGGATTCGAAGGCAAGCCTGAGAAAGGTGACGCCGGCCTCGAATTCTGGGGCAATACTTTCGTCGCCGATCCTTTCGGCCAAGTCATCTCTGAAGCATCCAATGACAAAGAAGAAATCCTCGTCGTCGAATGCGACCCCGCAAAAAGCGAAGAGACCCGCCACAACTGGCCCTTCCTCCGCGACCGCCGCATCGACGCTTATGCCCCGATCCTGAACCGCTGGCTGGACAAAGAGTAGCGTGCTCTTCTCTGTGTTAAATTCACCATCCCAATGAAGGCACAATCACCAATCAAAACGCCACACGCCCTCGGCTTCCGCATGCCCGCCGAATGGGAACCTCACGAAGCCACCTGGCTCGGCTGGCCTCACGAACTCACCGACTGGCCCGGAAAATTTGCGCCCATTCCCTGGGCCTTCGCAGAAATCGTCCGCCACCTCTCGCAAGTCGAGCGCGTCTATCTCCTCCTCGAAAATCGCGAATCGGAATCCCGCGTCCGCACCATCCTGAAAAAGTCCGGGGCCAACCTTGACGCCGTCGATTTCTTCCGCGTCCCCACCGATCGCGGCTGGATGCGCGACTCCGGCCCCATCTGCATTCGCAACGATTCCGGCGAAGTCGCCTACAACCATTTCCTGTTCAACGGCTGGGCCAAATACTCGAATCACAAAAAAGACGCCGCGGTCGTCGCCAAAGCGAACCAAAAGTTGAAACGCCGCCTCTGGCAGCCAATCCACAAAGGCCGCCGCGCCGTTCTCGAAGGCGGCAGCATTGACGTCAACGGCCGCGGCACTCTGCTCACCACGGAAGAGTGCCTGCAAAGCAAAGTGCAAGAAAGAAATCCCGGATTCACCAAAGAAGATTACGCGGAAGTCTTCCGCGAATATTTCGGCGTCACCAACGTTCTCTGGCTGAAAAATGGTATCGCCGGCGACGACACCCACGGCCACGTCGACGACCTGACGCGCTTCGTGAACCCCTCAACGGTAGTGGCAATCGTTGAAGATGATCCAGCAGATGCGAACTTTGCACCGTTGGAAGAAAATCTTGCGCTGCTGCAAACCATGAAAGATCAGGATGGCCGCCCGCTTCGGGTCGAGACTTTGCCGATGCCCGCGCCGGTTTATTTCGACGGCCAGCGCCTCCCTGCAAGCTACGCGAATTTTTACATTGCCAACAAAATTGTGATTGTGCCCACTTTTAACGATGCCAACGACCACATCGCGTTGCATAAGCTGTCGAGTTTGTTCCCCGATCGCCAAGTCATTGGCATCGCCTGCCGCGACCTCGTCCTCGGCCTCGGCACGCTGCACTGCATGACCCAGCAGCAACCTGCTTCCCGCTAGCGCCGCCTTCCTGCTCGTTTTCTATTCATTGCCTTGCGCGCTGCTTCAGATACAATTACTCCACTTTCAGGAGGCTTCATGCTCGCCGCACAAGCGATTACGCAACGGTCTGTCCAAGTTTGGTTCCAGACGCACGGTATCGTTTCCTGGCTGTTGCTTGGCCTGGTGGCCGGGTGGCTCGCGGGAAAACTTGCGCGCGGCCGCGGCTTCGGCTGTATAACGGATATTATTCTCGGATTGATCGGCTCTTACCTCGGCGGCTGGATTTTTACAAAACTTGGAATTTTCGGCGGTGGCTTTCTATATTCGCTGGCAGCCGCCACGCTGGGAGCGGTTATTCTCGTGGCCATCGCCCATGCTTTTAGCCCCTCGGACCGCTGAGCGAACTGTCTCGCGCCGATAGCTCCTCACCAGTCACGAGTCACCATTCACCAGTCACCTCTGTATGATACGATTCTCGTTTGCGTCCCGGAGTTGACGCTTCATTGAGCAACACCTCGCAATCCCTCATCGCCATTCCTCTAGGTGGCCTCGGCGAATTCGGCATGAACATGATGGCGCTGCGACTCGGTGACGACATTATCGTCATCGACGCCGGCATGATGTTTCCGGAATCAGAATTACTCGGCGTCGATCTGGTCATTCCCGACACCACGTATCTGAAACAAAACCGCGCGATGGTTCGCGCGATCGTGCTGACGCACGGCCATGAAGATCACATCGGCGCGCTCCCGTACATTTTGAAAGATCTAAATGTTCCCGTGTACGGCACACGCTTCACGCTGGCGCTGGTGAAAAAACGCCTCGATGAAGCAGGGCTCCTGGATTCGACCACGCTCCGCGAAGTGATTCCCGGCCGCCTCGTGGAAATCGGCCCATTCGAAGTGGAATTCATTGCCGTAACCCACAGCACCGTGGATTGCGTGGCGCTGGCCATTCGAACGCCGCTCGGCGTGGTCATCCACACCGGCGATTTCAAGATCGATCAAACTCCCGTCGGCGGCGCGCCCTTCGATCTGCACGCGTTCGCAAGGTACGGAAACGACGGCGTGCTGGCGCTGTTCAGCGATTCCACCAACGTGGAGCGCCCCGGCTTTACGCCCTCGGAGCGCGCCATCGTGCCGCGCATCGAAGAACTTTGCCGCTCGGCGCCGCGGCGCGTGATTTTGTCGTGCTTCGCTTCGTCCATTCACCGCATTCAGCAGATCATTGATATTGCTGCGCGCGTGAACCGCAAAGTGGCGTTCGTCGGGCGCAGCATGGTCGACAACGTGGAGATTGCGCATTCGCTGGAATTGCTGCGCATTCCGGACGGAATGGTGGTGCGGCCGCAGGACATTCGCGGATTCGATCCGAAGCGCATCATCATTCTAGCGAGCGGAAGCCAGGCCGAGCCGATGTCGTCGCTCTCGCGCATCGCCGTAGACAATCACCGCTTCGTTTCCGTGGATGAAAACGACAGCGTGATTCTTTCCGCGCGCATCATCCCCGGAAATGAAAAATCTATTTTCCGGATGCTGGACCACATGTTCCGCCGCCGCGCGCTGGTGTATTACGACAATTCCGCAGGCACCATTCACGTTTCCGGCCACGCCAGCCAGGAAGAACAAAAACTTTTGCTGCAACTGGTCAAGCCGAAATACTTTATTCCCGTTCACGGCGAATACCGCCATCTGTTCCGCCACGCCGCGCTTGCCCATCAACTGGGCTGCGTTTCGAACGAAATCCTTCTCCTCGAAGATGGGCGCCCGATTGAATTCACCGAAGACGGCGCGCGCCGCCTCGATCCGGTGACCGCCGGCCGTGTCTGCGTGGATTCCGGCTCGCTGGAAGAAATCGAAGACGTCGTGATTCGCGACCGCAAGCATCTTTCCGAAGACGGCATCGTCGTGCCCATCATCGCCATCGACAAGCACACCGGCAAGATGGAATCCCATCCGGAAATTGTGAGCCGCGGATTGATGAGCGACAACGGGCAGGAACTCATCGCCGGCGCCCGCCTGGTAATCATGAAAACCGTCGAGGAATCCAACGCCGAGGAAAAATCCGACTGGGGCGTCATCAAGGAAAAAATTCGCGTGGACCTGAAGCGCTACATCAGCAAGCAGACTTCCAAGCGGCCGCTCATTCTTCCCGTGATTCTCGAAGTCTAACGGGCTGGACTACCGATGGCTGAACCTAACACTCCTCCTGCGCCGAGCGTCGGTTCGGCGGCATTCATTTTCATTCTCATCATGGTGGCGTTTGACATGCTGGCGTTTGGAATTATTGCGCCGGTGCTGCCGGACCTCATCCGTCAATTTGAGAGCGGCGATTTCGTGCGGGCCTCCAGCATCGGCGGATTATTCGGGCTGGCCTGGGCTACCATGCAATTTATTTTTTCGCCGATTCTTGGCGCGTGGTCGGACCGTTTTGGCCGGCGCCCGGTGATGTTGATTTCGTGCTTCGGGCTGGCAATCGACTACGTGATTATGGCGCTGGCGCCATCGCTGCGGTGGCTGCTTGTTGGACGAATTATTTCCGGCATCACGACTTCCAACATCGCGACGGCCTTTGCGTACGTCACCGATGTTACAAAGCCCACCGAGCGAGCCAAACCGTTCGGGATGATCAGCGCGGCGTTTGGATTGGGATTCGTGATTGGGCCAGCGGTGGGCGGCTGGCTCGGCAACATCAACCTGCGTTTTCCTTTCTGGGTAGCCGCTGCTCTGAGTCTGGGGAATGCAATTTACGGGTACTTCGTTTTGCCGGAATCGCTGGCGCCGGAGAAGCGTGCAAAATCGGCCTGGCACATGGCGAATCCGCTGGGTGCACTTAAGCTATTGCGCTCGCATACGGAACTTGCGGGACTTTCCGTGGTGATGACTCTTTATTATCTCGCCCACAATTCCCTGCCCTCCATGTGGGCGTACTACACGGAGTATCGCTATGCGTGGAGCCGGCGCGACGTTGGGACGTCGCTGGCGCTCGTGGGTGTTTGCGCGGCCATTGTTTCCGGTGCGTTGGTCGGGCCGATTGTGAAACGCTTTGGCGAGCGACGGAGCCTGCTTTCTGGATTAACGTTTGGCACACTGGGATTCGCGGGGTTCGCTCTGGCGGCGCGCGGGTGGGTGCTGCTGGCGGCAATTCCTTTTATTGCCCTCTGGGGCATTGCTGCGCCAGCGATGCAATCGCTGATGGCTCGGCACGTGGACCCTTCTTCTCAAGGGAAACTGCAAGGGGCCATCAATTCCCTGCGCGCCATCACCGGAATGGCGGGACCGATTCTCTTTACGCAGATTTTTTCCCTTGCGATCTCGCCACAATATGGATTCCATTTGCCGGGAGCACCTTACTATCTTGCGGCACTTCTCCTCGGCTCCAGCCTCCTGTTTGCTGCCTACGTAACTCGCCCGAGTGCCTCCGCTCAGCCCGCACCGCAACCTGCCACTTCTCCTGATGCCGCGCCCTAGCAATCGGCCGGTCCAGACCTATCCGCAATCTCTCTTTAACTTCGCTCGCAAAAGGAAAACCCCCACTCTCGAATTCGAGGATGGGGGGTTTTTCCATCTTCCGAAACGGCGAATTAGCCGAACGATGCTGATTCGCGTTCGCATCACTGAATCACGGTTGGTGATCGTGGTCTTGGTCTTTCACGTCGACTGTCACGGCGCATCCAGGGATGGATGCAGCACTGAAAGCGATGTTCGCCTTGCGACAGGCCGTTAACCTGGAGCTGGCTGCCTTGCAGGATGCGCGTCCTGGCGACGGCGAGGTTCTTGAATCCTTCGGAGCATTCGCTGACCGTGGGCTCCCCTCCGTTGAGGTCGCCGATGAACCCGCCGCCGAATTGCTTAACCTCCGTGAAGGTGTGAGGCTCGCCGCCCTGGTTGACAACGACGATCTGACCGCCCTTCTTGGCCGTAACGTTGTCCGGCTCGAAGTCCCAGTTGGGATCGGGCTTCCCCCGCTTGGCCTGGTCAAACAAGTCATTGAACTTGGTCACGAAGGGCGGTAGCGAGACGTTCTTGCAAAAGTCTTCAGGATCGTCATGGCGGAACGAGGAACGGACAGTGCTGCGCCAAGTATCCGGGTCGAAGGATTCGATGTATTCGTGCTGGGCGATGGGGATGGATTGGAGCATGGTCTGGGCAAGATAGGCGAGTGTGGAGGCGACTTTGGGTTTTACATCGCCGCGGGCGACGGCGCAGAAGAGGCGCGACATAGCAGCGCCGAGATCGCAAGCGGTCAGCAATTTTACGGGAAGGAAGCGAGAAATGTCCTCACTGACTTGTTGGGCGGCGAGGGATTCAGCTTCCTTTTGAGCATGGAAGTAACAGAGATGCGAATGGCCGGAGCGGCGCGGAGTGCGGCACTAGCGGCCATCGGCAAAGGTGAAAGCACACAAGTTGGTGGAACGGGCCTTTCTAGGTTTGACTGCAGGGCGGTCGTTTTCGTGTGTGGCCGCGGGCACAGCCGGGCCAGCAGAGCGTTTCGTGGACATAGAAGTCTCCTGAAAAGTGTGATTTGGGTTGTAAGGGGAGTCTCGCAGAAGGCGAGGTGCACTACTTTACGGGGATAATGTAGAAGAGTGGTGACCTTGTCGTCCATTTACATTGTGAAGCAAAAACTCCCCGCGCTCAAATACCGAAGGTTGGGGCGCCCGCGCACCGCGCAAATCGGGAAAGTAAGTATGGGGATTCTGAATCATGTGGCTGGGTTTGCCGTGATACGCTGCAGCCGCACGGAGAGGTGGGTGAAATGCCAACTGTCGAGGGTAGAGAAGCTCGCGTCTGGATCGATGAATATGTAAAGAAGGCCGGAGAGTTGTCTGGAGTTGCCAAGATGGTGAGGGCACTTGTAAAGAAGGCCGTAGCCGGATGCGAGGAGTACGTGAATCCGTGGAAGATTCCCACATTCGATCTAAACGGGCCGCTGTGCTTTTACATGGTGACGAAGGAACATG
>DATDGB010000056.1:0-65943 GCA_036522305.1 Candidatus Acidiferrum sp.
AATTCTGGTACCAAGAATCGAAGTTGCACCCAATTGCACCCAAAGTGAGGTGTTGTCAGCTTCAGCGTAAGGAACTGAAATTAAAGAGGAAGAATGGCTCCCCGGGCTAGATTCGAACTAGCAACCCTTCGGTTAACAGCCGAATGCTCTACCGTTGAGCTACCGGGGAACGGGCAAGTAGACTTTTAATTTACAACAGTTTGCGGCCTCGTGCCACTCTCCGCTTCTTCGATTGGGGCCCAACTGGGGTCCAACCATTCGGGTCGCAGCCGAACGGTGCTTCTAAAATTGTCTCCGAACAAGTGTTGTACGCGCCATTCCGTCGACTGTGAGTTCCGATATTTTCTCAATGTCTTGTGTAATGACTCCTTCCTTACGAAACGTCCGCGAACCAGTAAGCACTCCCTGCATGAGGATAAACAGACCATTAATTCGAGCGAAGGCAGCCGGCAGGGCGCGGTCAGTTCTTATTGCTCGAAAGATTGCCATCGGGATTATGATTCGAAGATGCGAGTACTGCTGGTAGAAGACGAGTCCCGGATCGCGCACTTTGTGGCGAAAGGTTTGCGGGAGCAGTCCTACGCCGTGGATGTCGTGGGTTCCGGTGAACAAGCGCTCTACCAGGCGGCCATCAACACCTACGACCTGGTCATCCTGGATGTGATGATCCCCGCGCCGGACGGTTTTGCGGTTTGCAAGGAACTACGAACCACCGGGCATCGGATGCCCATCCTTATGCTGACGGCTCGCGACGCAGTCGAGGACCGCATCGAAGGATTGGACCGCGGAGCCGACGACTATCTGACGAAGCCGTTCGAGTTCCGCGAACTGCTGGCCCGCATGCGCGCTTTGCTGCGAAGGCCCACAAGTCTGCAGTCCGCCCGGCTGGTTGTAGCCGATTTGATCGTGGACACGGTGGGACAGACGGTGTCGCGCGGCGGGCAGAAGATCCCCATGACGGCGAAAGAGTATGCGCTGCTCGAATTTCTTGCGCGCAACGCCGGCCGCGTCGTGGGCCGTGCCGAAATTGCCGAGCACGTTTGGGATGAGACCTTCGATCCCTTTTCGAATTTGATCGAAGTTTACGTCAATCGCGTGCGCCGCAAAATTGACGCCGATTCCGGCAAGCCGTTGCTCCATACTCGCCGCGGCGCCGGTTATTTGTTTGGCCCGCTGAGCGATTCGGATGTCGAGGACGCGTCTGACGAAATCATCTCGCCGCGCCATCGCGCCAAGACAACTTCTCCCATCCGGAAGAACCATGCTTGATTCCGTCCGCGTCCGGCTCACCTTCTGGTATACGACCGTTCTGGCTTTCGTATTGCTCCTCGTTGCCGGCGTCACCTACTTCATCTACTCGCGCAACAGCGCGCAACGGACAGACAGCGACCTTGTCGAGCTCTCCGACGCCTTCGTGACCACACTTCAAGCGGAGTTGAAAGATCAGCAGGGGCCCGAGTCCCTCAAGACCGCGGGGATTGAAGCCATTCTCGAACACCGCTTCCGCGATCACATTTATATTGTTCTCGATTCCTCCGGCAAGCCGGTGGTGAGCTCCTGGGATCTTCCCGCTGCTGCCCCGCACGATAGATTCACGCCCGAACAAGCCCTAAAAGAGATTTCCTCCCCTCGTTCCGTTCAAGAATCGTCTCGCCCCGGGAGTGTATTCATCTCCTTGAGGGGCGGCAGGAATGGGTATCGCGGATTTTTGCGAAAAATTGCTCTGGACGATCAGCCTTGCACGGTCATCGCTCTCCAATCGCTGCATGCGCGGGAAGAAATGCTCGAAGATATTCGTGCCACGTTTGCGTGGACCATTCCTCTCGCATTGCTCCTCGCCAGTGCCGGGGGCTACTTTCTCGCGCGCAAGAGCCTTGCTCCTGTCGTGGCCATGAGCAGCCAGGCCGGCCGCATTGGCGCTGCCAATCTTCACCAACGGCTGGCGGTGCAGAATGAGCGAGACGAACTCGGGCATCTGGCGCAATCATTCAATAGCCTGCTGGACCGGCTCAGCGAATCCTTCGAGCGCCAGCGGCGCTTCATGGCCGACGCATCCCATGAATTGCGGACGCCGGTTGCGATTTTGCGCGGCGAGGCCGAGGTCGCTCTTTCACAGCAGGTACGTTCGCTGGAAGAATACCGGGAATCGTTGGGTGTTCTTCACCACGAGGCTGAGCGGCTCACGCACATCGTGGAAGACCTCTTCACGCTGACGCGCGCGGACGCTGGCCAATATCCGCTCCAGCCGCGCGATTTCTACCTAGATGAACTCGTTGGCGAGTGCGTGCATTCCGCTAGAACGTTAGCGCTCGCAAAAAAGACTTCTCTGAATTTTGAGGAAGCCTCCGAGTCTCCCATCCGCGCCGATGAGTCCCTGTTGCGCCGCATGATTCTCAATCTGCTGGATAACGCTATCAAGTACACGCCAGATGGTGGACGCGTAACGGTCATTTGCCGTCGGGCAGAGGACGAATACGTTTTGAGCATAGCGGATACGGGCGGCGGCATCCCCGCTGACCTTCAGCCTCGCATTTTTGAGCGTTTTTTCCGTGCGGACAAAGCGCGTTCCCGTGCGGAAACCGACGGCGGCGGCGCGGGTCTGGGCTTATCCATTTCCCGCTGGATTGCGGAAGCGCACCACGGCCGTTTGGAGTTGACGCGCTCCGACTCGGGCGGGAGCACTTTCACGGCCTTTCTCCCGGCAGTGCCAATTCCCTCCGCAACTAGCGGTTAATCCTGTGTTTATGTACGCTTCATTAGTTTAAATTCTTCCTTGCCGTTCGTGTGTTTCGGCCGGCCCAGGAGTCAGATCCATGAAATCGCGTCGCATCCTCGTTTACTTGTGGGCCTTGGTTGCTGCCCTTTTCTTGTCTTGCGCTGGAATGGCCGCGGCGCAGGAATCGCCAGCTCCCGTGGCTGCACCACCCGCGAGAGATGCGCAACAGGGCGCGGCCGCCACGTCGCCAGCCGTCCGCTTGACTCTGGAGGATGCCCTCGCGCGGGCCAGAAAGAACAGCACACAATTTCAATCCGCTCAGACCGACGCCGCGATTGCGCGTCAAGATCGCTATCAAGCCGCGGCCGCGCTTCTCCCCACCGTGACCTACAACAATCAGGCGCTTTACACGCAGCTCGGTAACAATAATAACGTCAAGTTCATTGCGAACAACGCCGCGCACGAATACATCAGCCAGGCCAATGCCCACGAGTCGATTGATCTCATTTCGATTTCAGCTTTTCGCCGGGCGGCTTCTGCCGCCGCGGTGGCAAAAGCCAAAGCGGAGATTGCCTCCCGAGGACTCGTTGTTACAGTTGTTCAAAGCTACTACGCAGTGTTGGCCGCCCAGCTGAAGTTGGAAGCCGCGAAGAAGACAGGGGATGAGGGCGACCGTTTCCTGAAATTGACTCAAGATCTCGAGCACGGTGGGGAAGTCGCGCATTCCGATGTCATCAAGGCGGAGTTGCAGATGCAAGAGCGCCGCCGACAACTGCTCGAGGCGCAACTCGGGCTCCTCAATGCGAGGCTCGATTTTGCTGTGCTGATTTTTCCCGATTTCAACGACAATTTTGAGCTTGCCGAGGATCTTCATGCGACCGTCCCTCTGCCGACCCTCGCCGAAGTGCAGCAGCGAGCCGCCCGGGACAATCCGGATCTTCGAGCCGCACTGGCCGCTGTCCAGCAAGCGGGACACGATGTGACTGGCGCTCGGGGAGGATATCTGCCATCCCTGAGCTTCGACTATTGGTACGGAATCGACGCCCCACAGTTTGCGGTCAATGGGCCGAATGGAGTTTCGAACTTGGGCTCTTCCGCTGCGGCCACCGTGAATATCCCCATCTGGAATTGGGGCGCCACGCAAAGCCGCATCAAGCAAGCCGAGCTGCGGCGCACGCAGGCTCAGCGGGAGCTCTCCCTTGCACAGCGCAAGCTCCTCGCTGAAATAAGATCTCTCTACGCCGAAGCGGAAACGGCTTTGAATGAACTCAGCGGCCTCAGCCGTTCGGCCGAACTGTCTGCAGACAGTCTGCGTCTTACAACGCTTCGCTACAGAGGTGGAGAAGCCACCGTACTGGAAGTCGTGGACGCGCAGACCACATTCGCGCAAGCCAGCGCCGCATATCAAGACGGAGCAGTGCGTTACCGCGTAGCCCTGGCAAATTTGCAAACCCTGACGGGGGTTCTGACAACTCCATGAAACCGACGATGAACACTACTTTGATTTTTATTTGCGGGCGAATAGTTCTTTTCGGCGCCATCGCCACCATACTCGGCGGCGCGAGCGGCTGCAGCCCAGCCGAAAAGGAAAAGGAGCCCGTAGTCTCGGTGCAGACCACGCCGGCGCAGCGGGGCCCTATCACGCAAGCAATTTCGGCGGACGCAGTAGTGTATCCGTTGGAACAATCCACCATCGCGCCGAAAATCACTTCGACCGTGAAGCGATTTCATGTGCAACGAGGCGCGCGGGTAAAAAAGGGGCAATTACTCGTCGAACTGGAGAACGCCGACCTGTCTGGTATGGCGTTGGCGAGCAAAGGAGACTTCAAACAGGCTGATGCGACCTATGTCACCACGGTCATTGCCGGCCTCCCACAGCAAATCCAAAAAGCGGAACTTGAGGCTACGGCAGCGAAGGCCGCTTTTGACGCGCAACAAAAAGTCTACGACAGCCGCAAAGAACTTTTTCTGCAAGGTGCAGTGCCACGGCGCGACATGGACTCCGCCGAAGTCGCTCTGCTTCAAGCCCGCAGCCAGAACGAACAGGCGCAAAAGCAGCTTGCGGATTTGCGCCGCGTGGGCCAAGAACAAGGCCTGAAGGCTGCTCAAGGTACCAGGGAATCGGCGCAGGGTCGCATGTTCAGTGCCGAAGCGCAGCTCAGTTATTCACGAATTACCAGTCCTATTGACGGTGTCGTGACGGATCGCCCCCTTTATGAAGGGGATCTCGCGAATGCCAATCAGCCGATCCTTACGGTGATGAACACGTCCAGGCTCATCGCCAAGGCGCACATTCCGCAATCGGAGGCTGTGGTTCTGAAAGTGGGGAACCCGGCGGAACTGAAAGTCCCCGGCCTCGACGAGCCCATCAAAGGCCGAGTCAGCTTAGTTAGCCCCGCTCTCGATCCCGGCAGCACGACGATTGAAGTGTGGGTGGAAGCGTCCAAGCCGAACCCGGCGCTACGACCGGGAATGTCCTTGGAAGTCTCGATGACAGCGAAGACAGTGAAGGACGCGATTGTAGTTCCCACGGCCGCTGTGTTCAAAAACGCGGAAGGCGCCGATTACATCCTCCTCGCCGGGTCGGATGAAAAGGCTCATCAGAAGACGGTTCGGCTGGGCATTCGCAACCCAGAACTTACGCAAATCGCTAGCGGCATCAACCCCGGAGATCCGGTCATAACGACAGGAGGCTACGCGGTTCCCGACGGTACGCAGATCAAAATCGAGAAGCCTGGAGCTGACGAAAAAGAAGCGGCCGACAAAGACGAGAAGGACGCGGGGAAAGGCGAAAAGGACGACAAGGCCGACGACGCTAAGAAGCCCGACAAGTCCAAAGAGAAAGCAGGACCCGCAAAGAAAGCTCCTGTGAAAGGCAAGGAGTAACTGCGCATGGATTCTCCCCCAGTCGTGAACGGCGCAGGCCCGTCCGGTAAGCAGAGCAACCCAGGCACACCCTGGTTCTACCGGCTCTCGCGCCCCGTGTTGTTCCTGACCATCAGCACGGCCCTCGTGGGAGGTTACCTCGCTCTTACGGTCCCAATCTCTGTATTCCCGAACACAGACTTTCCGCGCATCGTCGTCGGTGTGGATAACGGCGTGATGCCTATTGACCAGATGCTGGTCACCATCACCCGGCCGGTCGAAGAGGCGGTAAATAGTGTGCCGGGCCTGCAAAAAGTTACTTCTATAACGAGCCGCGGTTCCGCCGAAGTGGATCTGTTCTTCGACTGGAACTCCGACATGATTTTGACGCTGCAACGTGTGGACGCAGTTGTCGCTCGTTTGCAAGCGGACCTTCCTCCTACGGCCAAGGTGGAAACACACCGGATGACCTTCGCGGTCTTTCCTATCATTGGTTATAGTCTGACGTCCGACACGGTGCCGCCGAACAAGCTGTGGGAAATTGCGAACTACGATCTAAAGCCGCGCCTCAACCGTCTGAATGGCGTTGCCACAGTCATTATACAAGGCGGGCGCGTTCCCGAATTTCAAGTGACGCCGGATCCAGCGCGCCTCCGTGCAGCCGGGATCACGGTCCCAGACATCTTGGACGCCATCAAGCGCACGAATCTCATCGATTCGCCGGGATTGATCGAGAATAGTCATCAGCTCGTATTGGGTCTCATCAGCGGGCAGGTGCGTAATCCGGAACAAATCGGACAAATTGTTATCAAGAGTTCCCCAACGGGTATTCCCATACGCATAGGCGACGTCGCGAAAATCGCGCCGTCGGTCGCCCCCGTCTACACGATGGTGACCGCGAATGGCAAGCCGGCCGTGCTTCTCAATGTCGACCGCCAGCCGGAAAGCAACACGCTGGACGTAGCAAACGAAGTGCACGCGCTTATCCAGCAACTCACCCCGGGTTTGCCTCCCGGAGTTCATCTCGAGCCGTTTTACGACCAATCCACAATCGTTCACGATTCCATCTCGAGCGTGCGCGATGCGGTACTCATCGGGATTTTGCTCTCATCGATCATCCTCGTGTTGTTCCTGCGCGATTGGGGAACTTCACTCGTGGCGGGATTGGTCATACCGATAACTCTGCTCATCACCTTCATCGTTTTGAAGTGGACCAATCAAAGTTTCAATCTCATGACATTGGGCGGCCTCGCAGCCGCCGTCGGTCTAGTCATCGACGACGCGATCGTGGTCCTCGAAAATATCGTTTTGCACCGGGATGCGGGGCAAAGCCGGTTTCAGGCCATCCAGAGCGCCCTGCGGGAATTGACGATACCGCTCATCGGGTCGACCATTACCCCCATTGTCGTCTTTCTCCCCTTGGTTTCCATTACCGGGGTGACCGGGAGCTTCTTCCGCGCCCTCGCCGTCACTATGACCGTTTCCTTGCTGACTTCGCTTCTTCTGGCGTTGACCTGGACTCCCACGCTGAGTCTTTACCTGGTCCGCCGGAAGGAAACTGCTGAATCTTCAGCAGCGTCCTCCGCCGGCGGTCCGGACGCTGCTGCTCTTCTCGCTGCTGAAGAAAAGGATCTCACTGGTTTTTTCGGACGCATCGTGGAATTTTATGCACGCACCATGCGCGCCATTTTGAAGCGGCCCTGGGTGCTAGTCGCAAGCTCGATCTTGGTCGTCGCTCTTTCGGTACTGTGTTACAAATTTCTCGGCACGGACTTCCTCCCGGCCATGGACGAAGGCGGCTTCATTCTCGACTATTGGACGCCGCCCGGCAGCTCCCTCGCCGAATCCAATCGCATCCTCCTGCACATCGAGGAAATTCTGAGGTCCACGCCCGAAGTCGAAAACACTTCCCGCCGCACCGGCCTGCAACTCGGCCTTGCCGCCGTCACCGAAGCCAACAACGGCGATTTCACCATTCGGCTGAAAAAGGATCGCAAGCGCGACATCGACGACATCATCGCCGACATCCGTGGCGAGATTGAATCCACAGAACCCGGCACCAAAGTCGAATTCGTACAGCTCCTTCAGGACATGATTGGCGACTTGACCAGTGCCCCGGAACCCATCGTCATCAAGCTTTTTTCACAAGACGGCAAGCTCCTCAATGAAACGGCCCCCCGTGTCGGCGATGCGCTCGACAAAATCAAAATCGGCTCGAAAGCTCACCCGGTCGTCGACGTTCTCAACGGCATCGAAAATACTATCAGCGGCCCGGCAGTGACGTATCAAGTGAATCCCACAGTGGCCGCGCGCGCAGGTTTCACTCCCGAGGAAGTCGCCATCAATGCCGCTGCAGTTCTGGAAGGTGAGCCTGCGGCAACCCCCGTAATTCTCAATGATCGTTCCTATACCATTCGTGTCCGCTTTCCCGAACAAAACCGTTCTTCGCTCGACAGTATGAGCAACGCTTTGTTGACCAGCTCGACTGGCCGTACCGCAACGCTTGGTTCACTAGCGGCCATCAGCATGGATCCCGGCCAGACGGAAATCCGCCGCGAGAATTTGCAGCGCCTCGTGCAAGTCACTGGGCGTTTCGAAGGGGTGGACCTTGGCACCGGCATCGCCGCCGTGCAGAAAACCGTGACCAGTTTGCACTTGCCCTCGTCTATCCGCGTCGAATATGGCGGCCTCTACGCCGAAGAACAGAAATCCTCCAGCGACATGCTGGTCGTACTATTCTTGGCGCTGCTGCTCTTGTTTGCCGTGCTGCTTTTCGAATTTCGCACTTTCTCCGCGCCCACGGCGATTCTGGCCTCCGCCTTGCTCTCCAGCTTCGGCGGTTTTCTGGCGCTGCTTATCACCAAAACCTCGTTCAATGTCGCCTCCCGCATGGGCATGATCATGGTCATCGGCATCGTCGCCAAGAACGGCATCCTTCTTTTGGACGCCGAGCATCGCTTCCGCGAACTTGGCTTCTCCGCCGAAGAAGCCATGATCCAAGCCGGCCGCCGCCGGCTGCGGCCGATCGCCATGACGGCGCTGGCCACGGTCGCCGGCATGCTTCCACTGGCATTCGGCATCGGGGCTGGTTCTGCCATGCTGAAACCGTTAGCTATCGCGGTCGTCGGCGGCATTCTCAGTTCCATGGTGCTTTCTCTCATCTTTACGCCCGCGATCCATTATTATCTTCAGCCGAAAACAGCCGCCGAGGCTTGATTTCGGCCCGCGGAAGCGCATGATGAAGCAGTTCTCAGAAAGTTGTTAGTTCAAATGAGAATCCTCGTAGTCGAAGACGAAAAGGGAATGGCCCAGGTCCTCCGCCGCGGCCTCGAGGAAGACAATCACGCCGTGAGCCTCGCTCACGACGGCCTCTCCGCTCTTTCTCTCGCCGGAGACAACAAGTTCGACCTCGTCCTCCTCGATGTCATGCTTCCTGGAATCGATGGCATTCAAGTCGCCCGCCGTTTCCGCGAACTTCGCCAGGACATTCCCATTTTGATGCTTACCGCTCGCGACTCCGTTCCTGACATCGTCAAAGGTCTTGACTCTGGCGCCGACGACTATGTGACCAAGCCATTCTCCTTCGCCGTATTGCTCGCCCGCATCCGCGCGCTCGAGCGCCGCGTTGCCGAGCCGCGAACACACACGCTGCGCGTCTGCGACCTCGCGCTCGAAATCACCCAGCGCCGCGTCTTCCGCGGAACTCGCGAAATCCATCTCACTCCCACGGAATTCCGTCTGCTCGAATTCCTCATGCGCCACGAAGGCCGTGTCGCCTCGCGGCACGCGATTCTCGATTCCGTTTGGGGCCCTTCCGAAAATATCGAAGAGAACACCCTGGACGCCTTCGTGCGTCTCCTGCGCCGCAAGGTCGATGAAAACGAGCCCATAAAACTGATTCACACCGTACGTGGTTTCGGGTATTCTCTCGGCCCCGAAACTTGACCATGAAACTTCCTCTTCGCGCACGGATCACCGCCTGGTATTTCGCCGTCCTGGCTGTCGCTTTCGCGTCCTTCGCCTGGATCAGCGATTTGGGTTTTCAACACAGCATCGAAACGACCGTGAATGACGCCTCCCGCGCAAACCTCGAAAGCATTCAGAACGTGCTCGTGCGCACGGCGCCAAAAGGTCTCGCCGAAGTGAATGACGAGTTGAATGAACTCGCGGGCTTGTGGGCCGGCGCATCCCTGCTCGAAGTAGCAGATGCCGGCGGCAAGATCATCTTCCAATCCCCGCCATTCAAGAACCCCTACGGCGCCGACCATCCTGCAACAAAGGACGGCATCAGCTTTATCACCACCAACCTCGACAAGTTGCAATACCGCATCGCCACGGGCAAGGTCGATGTCGGCGGCCAGGTTTTCCATATCCGCGCCGCCGTCCCTACCGAACCTTTCGATCAAGCCCTCGACCGCTTTCGCCTCATCCTCAAGGAGACTTTACCTTTTCTCGTAATCCTCGCTTCCTTGGCGGGCTACTGGCTGAGCGGCCGTGCCCTTGCGCCCGTCAACGCCATCATCGAAACCGCCCGCGGCGTCAGCGTCCAAAACTTGTCCAGCCGTCTCGCCGTTCCTCCCGCCAATGATGAATTGCGGCGCCTCTCCGAAACCTTGAACGCCATGCTCGCCCGGCTCGAAGCCTCCGTAAAACGCCTCACGCAATTCACTGCCGACGCTTCCCACGACCTGCGCAGTCCCATCGCTCTCATTCGCACTAGCGCCGAGTTGTCGCTCCGCCGTCCTCGCACGGAATCCGAATATCGGGAAACGCTCGCGCGCATCCTGGCCACTTCCGAAGAAACCACCCATCTCATCGAGAATCTGCTGACCTTGGCCCGCGCGGATGCCGGAGCATCGGAACTTCACTTTGAAAACATCGACCTCGTTCCCCGCTTGGAGAAAATATCGCAGGAGGCCGGCATTCTGGCGGCTGGCAAGGGCATCGAAGTCACCCGCGAATTTGCGGTTGGTCAGGTTCGAGTTTCCGCCGATCCCGCCGCCCTCGAGCGTCTGCTCCTGATCGTTGTCGAAAACGCCGTCAAGTACACGCCCAACGGCGGCAAAATTGCCTTGTCCCTTTCCAATGGGGCAGGCAGCGCCAGAATCGAGATCCGCGATACCGGCATTGGTATCAGTGAAAAGGACCTGCCGCATATTTTCGAGCGTTTCTACCGTGCCGATCAGGCTCGCTCCCGGGAGCCCGGCAGCTCCGGTCTAGGCCTCGCCATCGCGCGCTGGATCGTGGACCTGCATGGCGGCCTGATCGAAGCCCAGAGCAAACTCGGCGGCGGTTCTGTCTTCAGGATTTCCTTGCCCGTTGCTTCCAATCACTAGGCGCCCCTCCAGGATGTGGCCGCCGCATTTGCAATTTGAGGCACGCACCCAACCTGAATATTCATTCATCCTTATTTTAAAGATTCGTGAATCGCTGTTCATCTCCCATTAGCATTCCACACCCCAAATAGAGACCAAGGACGGGGCGCGTCCTGGTTCCATCGCTGTTTCCGCCCCTCGTCCTAACTGCTGGCACTTCAAAAGCTTAGTGGTTTTTCAAGTGGGGGTACGTGGATGTCGAATGGAAAAAAGACTCTATTCTCGCTAGTCGCGATGATGGCCTTTGCGCTGCCGTCTCTCGCGCAATCGGGCAAGGGAACCATCACCGGAACTGTAAAGGATTCGGCCAATTCCGCCCTGCAGGGTGCGCTCGTCGAACTTCTGCCCTTGGGCGTGAAGGCGGTTACCGACGACCATGGGCAATTCCGAATGACAGACGTGCCAGCGGGGGAATATACCCTCAGTGTTTCCTACGTCGGGTTAGCCGTCTCCAACACGCCGGCGGTGGTTGAGGCCGGGAAGGAAATCACTGCGAATGCGGTCTTGCAGGTTGCTTCGCAGGTCGATCAAGTCATCGTCAGCGCGGAGCGCCTGCAGGGTGAGGCAGAGGCGATCAATATCGAGCGCACTGCCGACAACATCGTGCAAGTGCTGCCTGAAAGAGTCATCGCCAGTCTCCCAAATACGAATATCGCCGACGCCGTCGGTCGCGTGCCCAGCGTTTCGCTGGAGCGCGACGAAGGCGAAGGCAAGTACGTCCAGATCCGTGGCACGGAACCGCGTCTGAGCAGCGTCACCGTCAACGGTGTGAACCTGCCTTCTGTCGAGGGTGTCGTCCGCAACATCAAGCTGGACGCCGTTCCCGCCGATTTGGTGGAGCGCATCGAAGTGTTCAAAACACTCTCCGCCGACCAGGACGCCGATGGCATCGGCGGCACGGTCAATCTGGTCACCCGGACTGCTGGGGAGAAGCCTATCTATGCTCTTGGAGGCACAGGCGGTTACAATCCCATTCAAAACGGCAACTGGCGCGGAGGCCTCGACGGAGTCTTTGGCAAGCGCTTCGGCGTCAGCAAAAAATTTGGCTTCTTGCTAAACGGTACCTTCGATAAGACCAACCGAGGTATCGACGACCTTGAACCAGGGCAGACGACCGGAACCGATCCTGTTAGTGGCCGCAATATAGCGTTTGCCAACACCGAGGATCGTCGCTCGTACGACTACTACCGGACGCGCTATGGTTTTACTACGGGTATCGACTACAACATTAAGCCCGGGATCAGCGTGTACGCCAAGGGTCTCTTTTCCGACTTCCACGATTACGGCGAAACTTGGGTATACACGCCAAACGCAGGCAACACGATTAAGTCTGTATCTGCAGACGGCTCACAAATCACATTCGATAATGCGGCAGATTGCGCCTTGCCCGGCGCCCCATCTGGTTGCTCACCAGGCTCGTACCAGTATCGGCACTACGTCCGTCGGCCCGACCAGCAGGTCTACAGCTTTTTGACGGGTGCAAGGCACGATCTTTCTTCCACCTTGATTACCTACGAGTTCGCGGCCTCCCGCTCACATAACATCGGCGGCCAGGATTTTGCGACCACCAACTTTAGCGGCAACCAATCGGCCGACATCGCCTTGAACCAGAAAGATCCGCATCGGCCGAAACTCTTTGCCCTTGACAACACCAATCTTTATGATCCGGGACAGTACTTCATAACGAACAGTTCGTTTACGAACTATATTGCCCAGCAGCTCAATTTCCAGGGCGCGGCATCCGTCGCGCGTCGCTACAACGCACACTCACATCTTGGAACCTTCGAGATCGGAATCAAGATACGAAACTCTCACTCCACGCAAAACGAGAGTGACACACTTTTCAAGGCTACGGACGCTAGCGGGAGTAGCAACATCGCTCTCAATTCCGTCCTGGGTACGTATACTAACCCGTCTTATTACGACAACTTCTTCCGGATTGGCTCGCAAGCGTATGGGCCAACCTCTAACTACGATTTAATTACGAAAGCCGTCCTTGGCAATCCGGGCCAATTCGCCCCCGATGTAGCGACAGACATCCGCCGTTCCAAGGGCGCCTTCTTTGACGCCAATGAACGCATCTATGCCGGCTACTTGCAGAACGTGATCTCCCTTGGCAAATTGCGGCTGCAAACCGGCGTTCGCTTTGACGCCGCTAACACAGGCTTCCTTGCAAATACGATCGTCACTAGCGATCCGGCCGACCCCACCGTTACCCCGACCAACCCTAGAATCACCCCGAATCGGCAAAACTCGGGTTACTTCAACGCCTTGCCCAGCGTGCAAGCCCAGTATCCGCTTGGGAAGAACACCAACCTCCGTGGTAACTACAGCCAAGGCATTGCCCGGCCCAACAGCGGCGACCTCGTGCCGACTACCATTGTCGACCCCAATGCCCAACCATCCCCCGGTGTGGTGACACAAGGCAATCCCAACTTGAAACCGACCAAGGCCAACAATTACGACATCTTGATCGAACACTTCTTCCAGCCTCTTGGCATCCTGCAAGCCGGGTACTTTTACAAACAGTTGTCTGATCCGATTTACGCCACAGCGAGCACGATTCCGGCGGGGCAGCCCAACGCTGGACTCAGGCTATTGCAGTCCATCAACGGCCCCAAGGCACACATCCAGGGCATCGAAGTCTCCTGGGAACAGCGCTTCTCTTTCCTCCCGGGGCTTCTGAGCGGTTTTGGCGTATCCGCGAATTACAGCTATACGCAATCCGGCGTGACCTTCCCGACTACCTTTGACGGCGGGAGAATTGATAACGCTCCCCTGGCCCGCCAGGCCCCGAATACCTGGAACGCGGGCTTTACTTACGACAAGTCACGCTTCTCCATGCGCTTTTCCGCCAGCCACAACGACGCCAACATTCAGTTCTACAACTACTCCCACGTCGACGCGGCAACGGACAAGGACCCCATCCTTGGACTCAAAGGCCCGGGCGGCGACGTCTACTTCTACGCTCATACTCAGTTTGACATTCAAGGCAGCTATCGCATCCGCAAGGGCCTTCGCTTCGAGGCTTCCGGCCTGAACCTCAGTAACGAGGTTTTCGGTTTCTACCAGGGCAGCGGCATCTATCCTATCCAACGCGAATTTTATAAACCCACAGTTTCCTTCGGCATGCGCTGGACATCCTCCTCGGAGTAGTCCTCAGGACGGTGGCCATTGCTGCCGGAGGAACTTCTCGGCCGACCGCACCAATAGTACCGGCGCGCGATCTTTCGGCTCGCGCCCCGTACGACGAACTCTCCGCTTCACTGGAATTATTTTATGGCCGGTAATTCGCCGAATCTGAATATTCGTTCATCCTAATTTTAAAGATTCGTGAATCGCTATTCATCTCCCCGTAACAATCCGCGCCCCATATAGAGGCCAAGGGCAGAGCGCACTCTTCCTCGGCTGCCAGTCCGGCGCTCTGCCCTAACTGCTGGCATTTCAGAAGCTCAGTGATTTCCCAAGTGGAGGGTGTGTAGATGTCGAATAGAAAGAAGATTTTAGTGGCGCTAGCCGCCATGGTCACTTTTGCGTTTCCGTCTCTCGCGCAGACGGGAAGAGGCTCGATTAGCGGGGCCGTTACGGATAGCTCGGGCGGCAGTTTAATTGGGGCGCAGGTCAGCATCGAATCCAAGGGCCTAAGCACCGTCTCAGACGCCAAGGGCCAATTCTTCATCAGTGACCTGGATCCTGGGAGCTATACAGTCACAGTCACCTACGTCGGTTTCAAGACATTTACTCAGACGGTCAACGTCACTGCTGGCCATGCCGCGAGCTTCGAGGCAAAGCTTCAAGTCGAGTCGCAGAACCTGCAAGTCTTGGTCACCGCGGAGCGTGCCTCCGGCGAAGCGGAACAGGTTAACCGCGAGATCACAGCTGACAACATTGTTCAGGTCTTGTCTTCCGACGTCATTCGCAGCCTGCCCAACGCTAACATGGCCGATGCCCTCGGGCGATTGCCCAGCGTCACCATTGAACGCGACGAAGGCGAAGGCAAGTACGTGCAGGTTCGCGGCACCGAGCCTCGCCTGACCAATACCACCATAGATGGCATCAACGTTCCTTCTCCGGAAAGTCAGGTTCGCCAGATCAAATTTGACGCCATTCCCGCCGACATCGTCGAGTCGGTCGAAATCAATAAGACCCTGCAGGCCAACATGGATGGTGACGGTATCGGCGGCTCCATAAATCTGGTCACCAAGACCGCTGGCGAGCGCCCCACAATCAATGTGAGTGGGATGGGCGGATACACTCCGATCCAGAACGGCCGCAACCTGGTCGAGACCACTGGCACCGTCGGCAAGCGCTTTGGTGCGAGCAAGAAAATCGGCGTTCTCCTCGGAGGCTCTTACGATTGGAATGGCCGCGGGATTGACGACACGGAGCCAGTCCCTGACATTGCAAACTTCGGCACTCCCTCGCAAGCTCTTCACTTTGACCAGGCTGACATTCGTGAATACCAGTACTATCGCAGCCGCTGGGGCCTTGCCGGAAGTGTCGACTACAAGCCGACAGATGGCTCGACCATCTACATTCGCGGCCTTTACTCCGACTTTCACAACTACGGCGACCGCTGGGTCTACACCTTGGTCGATAACACCCCCGGTCTTACATTGGGTGGTTCCAACGGCTGTTCAGGAGTGACACCTGGGCAGCCTTGCACCGGTTTGCCCTCCGCCAACGTTCAACAGCGGCGGCCGGATTACGCAATTGGTAGCGTACTGCTGGGTGGCAAGCACGTGCTTACAACCACCTGGTATACCTGGGACCTTTCCGTTTCACGTTCCAGCCAGGTCGGCCAAGTGGGGAACAACAACGCTTCCTTCGCTGCCACCGGCCTCTCCTCCAGCAACTGCCAAAACCTCGGCACCACTCCTAACAACCCCTACATACCCCAGTGGTCGCCCGCCTGCTTTACCGAAGCCTTTAACTCAGATAATTTCACTTTGAGCGACGTCGCTATGAACAAGGGGATGACGGCGCAACTGAATCTTCAAGCCACCGGCGCCATGGCTAAGCGCTATCATCTCGGCTCCCGCCTTGCCACCATCGAAATCGGAGGTAAGTTCCGCAACGCTCACAAATTTGACAACGAGTTCGTTCTCGACTGGGCGCCCAACTCCGCAACGATTTCGATGACTCAGTTTCCCAATAGATTTACCAACAACAACTATTATGGGGGCCAATACAAACTGTTGCCAAGAAACCCCTCATTTCCAGACATTTTTTCTTTCGTGCAATCCAATCTCAGCCAATTCACAGCGACGAGCACGGCTGGCGGAAATTCTGCCAACTTTGATTTGATTGAAAAGGTTTCTGCCGGCTATGTCATGCATACACTCGATATTTCCTCTCGCTGGCGTTTGATAGCCGGCGTCCGTTTCGAGGGCACTAACCTGGATACATCCAGCTTCGAGACCACTACCACTCCTTCAGGTACAACATCCGGTTTTGTGAAAGCAAACGGGTCCTATCTAAAGGTTCTGCCGAGTGCTTCGCTGCGCTACGCCTTGACTAGCAACACCAATCTGCGCGTGGCCTACGCCCGCGGACTCTCGCGTCCTAACCCGCAAGATATTGCCCAGGCCAGGACCATCGACACTACAGTGAATCCCAACGTCGTTTCTCTCGGTAATCCGAATCTTAAGCCGGAGTCGGCCGACAACGTGGATGTCCTGATCGAGCATTCCATCAACCCCTTCGGGTTGATAACCGCCGGGTATTTCTACAAGAACCTCGTCGACCCCATCGTTGAACACAGGTGCGGTCCGCCCACCATTTGCCCGGCGCCTTTCGCTGGAGACATCGTGAAGCAGCCTCTCAACGCGGGCAGCGCCTGGATCAATGGTTTTGAAGCCGCATACCTCCAGCATTTAACTTTTCTACCGGGCATGTTCAGTGGCCTTGGCATTTCTGCAAATTATGGCTATACAGCCTCGCGTGCATCTTTGGGGCCCGATTTCCAACGCACCGACCATCCTCGCTTGGTGCGCAACGCACCCCATACCTGGAACATCAGCCCCACTTACGACCGCGGTCGTGTCTCCATGCGCGTCGGCCTGTCCTATAACGCTGCGAACATCGCCGGCTATGGATTCTCCGACGGTGCTTACGGCGGCATAAACGGCCCGTTCGGCGACAACTACTTCTACGCGCACCTCCAGTTCGACGCGCAGGGTAGCGTCCGTATGACCCACGGCCTGTCCTTCGTTATGTATGGGCTGAACATCAACAACGAGGTCTTCGGTTTTTACAACGGGAGCCCTCAGTACATGGTCCAGCGCGAATTCTATAGGCCCACCATCGCCGCCGGCTTCCGCTGGTCGCCTGTGCATGAAAAATAACCCATCGAGCGTTGCCGTGGCGAAGCACTCTTTGTGCCTTCGCCACGGCCGCCAACTGACAAGGCCGCAAATGCCTATTGACCACGCTTACTTCATGTGCTACTGTACTTTCCAGATAAAAGTGTACAGTTTTCTGACGGGGGCGTATTCTTTGCTGCTTTTATTTGTTCGAGGCGTCGGCCTTTTCGAGCAAAACGCCCTGCGGTGTGGCAACCTCCCGTGCTAAATCATTTAGAATCAACACTTGTAGAAATGGGCCCAAATGACGCCCCTAACTATCTTTAGAAAATGGCTTACTAAATGTTTAAGTCCTTTAGATGCAAAACTTACAAAAAAGTGGGGGGAGGGGTGGCGGTTATTGTTAACCAGAGACTTTCCTTGGAGAGCGTGACTTCAGCCCCTTGGATGTCGGCTGCGAGGAACTTGATCCTGACTGCGAGGTTCGTTTTGAGGTCCACACTGATGGTGGCGATTCTCATCGCCGGATCTTTTCTTGGCTTAGCCTCCAAGACCGGAATTCCGCCGGGCGCATTCCCGGCTGACGATCAGTCCGCAATTCTTGTCGGTGCCGGCGACATCGCTGATTGCAAGGGCCTTACCGGCGCGGAGGCCACCGCCAAACTGCTCGTCCAAATCCCTGGCACAGTCTTCGCCGCCGGCGACCTTGCCTATCCTGATGGCAGCAAAGAGAATTTTGTCTGTTACGACAAGACTTGGGGCCGCGTAAAATCCCGCACCCGGCCTGCCCCGGGCAATCACGAGTTTCATGCCGCCGGCGCCACGCCTTACTTTGATTATTTTGGCGCCGCAGCCGGTGACCCCAAGACCGGCTATTACAGCTACGAACTCGGCACCTGGCACATCGTCGTCCTGAACAGCGAATGCAAGGATGTCGGCGGCTGCGAAGCTGGCTCGCCTCAGGAAAAGTGGCTCCGCGCCGATCTCGCCGCGCATCCCGCCGCTTGCACGCTCGGTTACTGGCACAAGCCGCTTTTCAGTTCCGGTAGCGCGCACGGAAATGATTTAACGGTGCAGCCCCTTTGGCAGGCGCTTTATGAAGCTAACGCCGACGTGATTCTTGGCGGCCACGACCACGATTATGAGCGATTCGCTCCGCAGACCCCCGATGGCGCCGCCGATGCTAAGCGCGGCATCCGCGAATTTGTCGTCGGCACTGGCGGCAAGAACCATCGCCCCTTCGGCGAACCCAAGCCCAACAGTGAATTGCGCGATGCTACCGCCTTCGGTGTTCTCAAACTCACGCTCAAGCCCAACTCCTACGACTGGCAATTCATTCCCGAAGAAGGGAAGAGCTTTGTGGATTCCGGCAGCGGGAACTGCCACTAGGCCGATCTTGGGCATAAGGAAAAAGGACTTGCGGCGCATGAAAAAGTATCAACGAACCTCTCGCGCCGCATTCATTTCCCACTTCACATCGCCTTGACATCCCGCCATTCACGTTGTTAACTCGCCCTCGCGAGGAGGCCTGTCCCCATGAAATCTAACGCGCGCATCGCTGCCCTTGTGGCCGCATCTTTGACATTTGCAGCAACTCACACTCTCCAGGCGCAAGATGCTACCCACAAACTCACCGCCATGGACGAGTTCCAGATTCAGCTTCCCACCGATCCGCAAATCTCTCCCGACGGAAAGAAAATCGTCTACGTGCGCCGCTTTGCAGATCCCATGACCGACAAGCGCTACTCCAATCTTTGGATCATCAATTCCGATGGCACCGACCATCGCCCGCTTACCACCGGCAACCGCAGCGACGTTTCTCCACGCTGGTCGCCCGACAACACGCGCCTCGCCTATCTCTCCGACGCTGACGGCAAACAGCAGCTCTACATTCGCTGGATGGACACCGGCCAAACCGCGCGCATCACCAATCTCGACCAAGCCCCCGACGCCATCGCCTGGTCGCCCGATGGGAAAATGCTCTCCTTCTCATCTCTTGTTCTCGGCAAGGGCCCGCACATCGCCGATCTTCCGGCGCCGCCTTCCGGTGCGAAATGGGCTGATCCTCCTACCGCTTACGATCGTTTGGTCTACCGCTTCAATGGCTCGGGCTATCTCAAACCCGGCTACATGCAACTCTTCGTGGTCGATAGCGAGGGCGGCGCACCGCGTCAGGTCACCAACGGCAATTTCCCGAATGGTGGCAACGAATTCGGCCCCAATCGCGCTTCCTGGACACCTGATGGCAAATATCTGATCGCTTCCGTTAATCGCCATCCCGAATCCGATCACGAATATCTGGACACCGAAGTCTACGAATTCAGCGTCGCCGATGGCTCACTGCGCCCTCTGACCAGTCGCAAAGGCCCCGACAATTCTCCCGCCGTCTCTCCCAACGGGAAACTCATCGCCTACACCGGCTTCGATGATGGCTATCAGGGCCATCAAACTACCAAGCTCTACCTCATGAATCGCGACGGTACCAATCCTCATTCCCTCTCCGATAAACTCGATCGCGATGTCCAGGACCCGCAATGGGCTCCCGATAACAGCGGCGTCTTCTTCCGCTACGACAATCACGGTGACTCCAAGATCGGTTTCTATCCCGTCGATGGCGTTCTCAAGAACATCGCCGACCACCTCGCTTCTACGACCGGCGCGGGTGGAAGTGGCACTTTCTCCCTTTCTCACACTGGCCTGATCGCACTCACTTATGGGCGCACCGACAATCCTGGCGACATCGCCATCTCCAACATGGGCGCTCTGAAGGTTTTGACGTCGCTCAATCAGGAATTGCTCACGCAAGAAAAGCCCGGCCATGTCGAAGAGTTCTCGTTTGACTCATCGAAAGACAATCGCAAGATCCAGGGTTGGATTGTCCACCCGCCGGATTTTGATCCCACCAAAAAATATCCCCTGGTTCTTGAAATTCACGGCGGCCCCTTCGCCGACTACGGCGACCGTTTCGATTTCGAGAAACAGGTTTTGGCCTCCCGAGGCTACGTCGTTCTCTACATCAATCCCCGCGGTAGCACCAGCTACGGCGAGGATTTTGCTAATCTCATCCATCACGCCTATCCGGGCGACGATTATTACGACCTTAACAGTGGCGTCGACGCCGTCATCGCCAAGGGCTACATCGACACCAACAATCTTTTCGTCACCGGCGGCAGCGGCGGCGGCGTTCTCACCTGCTGGACCATTGAGCACACCGAGCGCTTTCGCGCCGCCGCTTCGCTCTATCCCGTCATCAATTGGTACAGCTTCGCCCTTACTTCCGACATCCCCTTCATCACCAAATACTGGTTCCCGGGCCTTCCCTGGGATAACACCGATAATTACATGCAGCGCTCCCTCACCAATCTCGTCGCCAAAGTCAAAACTCCTACATTGGTTATGACCGGCGAGGCTGACTATCGCACCCCCATTTCGGAAGCCGAGCAGTTCTACGAAGCGCTCAAGCTCCTCAACGTAGAAACGGTTCTCGTCCGCGTTCCCGAAGAGCCTCACGGCATCGGCCGCCGCCCCAGCCATCACATTGCCAAAATGCTCTATATTGCCGGCTGGTTCGAACAGCACAAATCCAAGATGTAGCCCGGCTCTTTGCATTTATCCTGTGTTTATCTGCTCCCTTATATAGGTAGTTGGACCCTGGCTCGAGACAAGACAGCAATTCAAAGAGAGAAAAATTATGAATAAACGCTTCACGCTGCTCAGCATTTTCGGTTTGCTTGCCATTGCCATCGCCTTTTCTGCTGTAGGGTTTTCGCATGCGGCAACACCAGCTCCGGCCGGCTCCGGCTATCACGTCATCAAGACTGTTCCAGTGGGCGGCGATGGTGGTTGGGATTACGTCTATGTGGACAGTGACGCCCGCCGCGTTTACGTCTCGCGCGGCACGCACACCATGGTTCTCGATGCTGACACTTACGCCGTCGTCGGCGACATCCCAGACACCCAAGGCGTCCACGGCATCGCCATCGCTTCCGACCTCGGCCGCGGCTTCACAAGCAACGGCCGTTCGAACGACGTCACCATCTTCGACCTCAAAACACTGAAGCCCATCGGCAGTAACGTCAAGACCGACGCCAATCCCGACGCTATCCTTTACGAGCCCGTCACCAAGCGCGTTTTCACCTTCAACGGCCGCGGCAAAAACGCAACCGCCATCAATGCCGCTGATGGCACCGTGCTCGGCAACATAGACTTGCGCGGCAAGCCCGAATTCGCCGCTGCCGATGGCAAAGGCTCCGTCTATGTGAACAATGAAGACTCCTCCGAACTCCATCATCTCGATGCCGCGAGCCTCAAGGAACTTCATCACTGGCCCCTCGCGCCCTGCAAATCGCCATCCGGCCTCGCCATGGACGTCAAAAATCGCCGCACTTTTTCCGTCTGCGACGAGAAGGTGATGTCCGTGGTGAACGTGGATACCGGCAAAGTCGTCGCCACTCCCACCATTTGCGAAGGCCCGGATGCCGCCGGCTTCGATCCTTCTTCCGGTCTCGTCTTTGCCTCTTGCGGCGACGGCAACCTCACAGTGATCCACCAGGATTCTCCCGACAAATACACGGTCGTCGAGAATGTCCCCACCAAAAGGTCAGCCCGCACCATGGGCCTCGACCTCAAAACCCACAACATCTTTCTTCCCGCCGCCGATTTTGATGCGCCGGCCGCTGGTGAACGCCGCGGCAAAATGAAGCCCGGCTCGTTCGTCATCGTAGTCGTGGGAAAGTAGTCCGGAAACTCAAGCGCGGCGCGGGCCGCACCTGCTATAAAACAAAAGCGCCCCGACCGGGTCGGGGCGCTTTCTGTTTGGGGATTGAGGGAACTCTTAGTGCACGACTCCGACGTTGTGCACGCCGGAAACAAATGAAAAGCTCGCGCCCGCCGTCTGCGGCAGCCACCACATCTTCCGCACCCATTTGTGCTGGCTCGTCATCATCTGCTTGCCCAGGAAGTCCATCACCAGCGGGCTCACCTGCGTCGCCGCATAAATCGCATTCGAACCGGCGAACGGACGCAGAAAGGGGTTGGCTTCCTGGCCGTACCCGCCGGCCACTGCCCGGTGCGTGGACCAGGCATCAAATGCCGCTCCGCTGCTTCCAGCGATCGCCAATCCATACCATATCTTCCGTTGCCGCGGCGTCTCACGCGGCCCTGTGAATACCGGCTTTATCGGTTGTAGAGGCTGCGCCGCCGGGCTAAGCCCGATCGGCTCGGCGTCGGCTTTCACTTTGGGTGCCGGCGCGGAAGGCAGCGCCGCAGCAACCAATGTCGAATCCTTTGTCGCGCTATCGGAGGAAACCGCAGGAAGGTCGTTTACCGCTTTGGCCGTATCGTCCATCTGCGGGATGGAACAGATCAGCAGCAAGGTTGCGAGGACCATTTGTCACCTCAGTATTGCCTGTGGGTCTTGCAAATCCATCCCCACTCGCAATGGGGAGAATATACTGTACAAAAGGACAGGCAACACTGGCCCATTGGTCACATTCTTATTAGTACCTTCCTCTGGCACCTCCGTTTCCCATTTTTAGGACGGCAGTACTAGGCCATAAATGTGAAAATATTTTTACATTTTCGCCCGCGCGATAGCGTCCGCCGCGCACTCCCGAACCTCGCATTCCTCCATCCCCGACTCTGCTATAATCCCTTCGTTGATCCCTGCTCAAGAGGGACCACGCGAAAACGATGCCCGGCAACGACTCCTCCGCCGCCAAACGCGCTCGCACTCCACAGCGCACTCCTCAGCCTCCCCGCTTCATCGTCATTGAGGGCCCTCTGCGCGTCGGCAAAACCACCCTCGCCCGCATCCTCTCCGAACGCCTCCACGCCCGCCGCATCTACGATTGCGAGGACAATCCCTTCCTCGCCGACTTCTACAATGCCAAGCCCGGCTCCGCTCTCCGTGCCCAGATGCACTTCCTCATCGAACGGCAGAAGCGCTTTCGCGAAGCCCTCGCCGTCGAAGCTCCCGGCCCGGTCCTCTCCGACTTCCTCATGGAAAAGGACCGCATCTTCGCCAATCTCAATCTCGACGACTCCGAGCTCAAGCTCTACGAGCGCTACTACGAGGCCCTCACCGCCGACATTCCCCCTCCCGACCTGGTCATCTATCTCCAGGCCAAGCCCGAAGTCCTCCGCGCCCGGATCGCCAAGAAAGCCTCTCGCGACGAGTCCCACATCGCGCCCGAATACATCGAGGAAGTCGCCCGCGCCTACGAACATTTCTTCTTCCGCTATGCCGCCTCCGACCTCTTGGTCATCAACACGTCCGACATCGATTTCGTCGAGCGCAGCGAAGACCTCCAGCTCCTCCTCAAGCGCCTCCAGGAGCCCGTCAAAGGCACCCAATACTTCCTCCCCCTCGGCGCCTCTGAGTAGGTGCAATTGTAGTGGCGGGTCTTCAGACCCGTTCTTTCTGTAGGGGCGCAGCACCGCTGCGCCCGCCCTCGAATTCGCGTTTGTTTCTGCGACTTATCGTGGTAGCTCACTCTTCGGCAACTACGTTTGGTATAGATCTCCAGCGAGGTATTTAAAACCGGTGTCCACGGCCACTGTGGCGACCGTGCTTCCGGGCCCGAGCTCCTGTGCCAGCTGCAACGCGGCGGTGACGTTCAGGCCGGAGGACGTGCCTGCGAATATTCCTTCCTCCTTCGCCAATCGTCGCGCCATCTCGCGAGCCGCGGGTTCCTCGACCGTGCGCACTTCGTCATATTCGCCGTTCTTCAGGTGCGGCGGCCGGAATCCTGCGGCAATCCCCTCGACGCGGTGCGGCCCTCCTTTCCCCGTGGTGAGCACCGGCGACGTTGCGGGCTCAAGCGCCACAATGCGCGCCTTGCATCCGGCTTCCTTCAGCGCACGCGACACGCCCACGATCATTCCGGCCGTGCCCACTCCGCCGCAAAACGCCGCCAGACCGCTGCCCGCCTGTTCCACCAGCTCCGTTCCGATTCCCATGTACGCCCGAATCGCGTCCGCGTTATTGAACTGGTTTGTGTAGAACGTGCCCGGCTGCTGCGCCAATTCTTCCGCGCGCCTCTTCATTCTCTGGTAGAGGTCCGGAACTAGCTTGCCGCCTTCCGCTGGGAAAATCTCTAGGTCCGCTCCGAAAAGGCGCATCGTCTGCAGCTTTTCCTTCGAAAATCCGTCCGAGGAAATAGGCGTGAAGTGGTAGCCCTTGATCGCGCAGACCATCGCGAGAGACGATCCCGTGCTTCCTCCCGTCCACTCGACTACGCGCATTCCCGGACGCAATTCGCCGCGCACCTCCGCCCCTTCAATCATCGCCAGTGCCATGCGATCTTTGTAAGAGCCGGTGGGATTGTAGTACTCCAGCTTGACGAGCACCTCCGCCATGGAGGGCGTCACGACTTTCCGCAGCCTCACCACAGGCGTATTGCCGATCGTCTGCAAGACCGAATCTCGAATTGCATTGCCATGCGCCATGACCTTCTCCCCTCGTCCCGCCGCAGCTTACGCTCTTGGAATGGATTACAACAAGATCCACATTGGACGCCTGCTTCCGCCCCAGCGTTGTAGGCGCGTCAGAAGTTAGCCCAGCCCATAAGGGCTGGGAAGGTAGGAATGAACACCGAACTGCGAGCGCCGTAGGCGCGACACTCAACTGTAAATATGTAGGAAACTCGATCCTGCGGAAGCTCTACGCGGCCCCGAACAGCTACGCCCCTCTTTGCCGGCTCAATCCCGTCAACACGCGCAGCTCGCCCACGATCAACATATCGATGTTCACCAGCTGCTCGTTGCGCACCAGGCGAACATCCCGTTCGTCCCGGCCGGCTCCTATCCGGTAACCTTCCATGTGCATGATCACGTCTTCCTCATGCTCCAGCCGCGCGCCGTTTTTCACCGTAATCCGAAGTCTTGTGGAGTCGTAATACACCATCATCTGCTGCTTTCGCGCCGCGCACCAGATCCGCAGGTCTCCCAGCGCCGTTTCCTTGCAAGTCAGCGTCTCTTCGCCCGTGATGGCATTCCATTCGCGGCAGCTCTGGAAAACCGTATCCCTGAAATACTTCCAAACCATCGCAGCGCGCGCCAGTGCCAGCGCCCTATTCTGCGCATCTTCGTAAATCTGCTCTTCTTCCGACAGCTTCGCTGCCAGGTATTCCTGCGCCGCCTGCTTTGCGCTCTCATCAATCATGTAGCCCATCTCCCAATGACAGTAAGCTATTTTACACGAACCTCAAATCGCACTCCGTACTGATTTGGTATGCGGATCGGCTAGCAACACCGCTTCACAATTGCATCAACCCGCCCTGTCCTGCCGGGCATTTTCGACCACTGCCCCCTCGTTCTATTCGCACTCTCTTCCTGCCTCGATATGATTGCCTCAAATCAATTCCAATCGAATGCCCGGGGCTCCCAGCCTGTTCCTTGGATGAATTCGTTTCCTTCCAGGAAGGAGTTCGCCGATGTTCAAGCGCTCTTACAGCTCATCTTGCCGGACATGTCTTGCCCCTCTTGCCGCTTTCACTCTGCTGGGTCTCGCCTCGGTTCCGCGCATCGCCGCCCAGTCCCGCATCTCCGTTTCGGTCTCTCCGGCAACCGCCAGTGTCCGAGCGGGAGGCGGTACCCAACAGTTCATCGCCACCGTCAGTAATGACCGGCATCATCGCGGCGTGCGTTGGACGCTCTCCGGCGTCGGTTGCAGCGGCAGCGCCTGCGGAACTCTTTTCGCCACTTCGAGTGCCTCCGGAGCTCCCATCACCTATACAGCCCCTACGAATGCACCAAATCCCGCCACGGTCGCTCTCACTGCCACTTCTGTTTCAAACACTTTGAAAAAAGCCTCCGCTTCGATCACGATCACCTCCAACACCGCTCTTAGTGTCACCATCTCTCCGAAACGCGGTGGCCTCACCGTCACCCAGTCACTGCCCGTCAAGGCAACCGTCCTGAGCGATATCGGTGCCGCTGGTGTGACGTGGTCGGCCTCCGGCGCAACGTGTTCCGGCGCTTCCTGCGGCTCGTTTAACAATGTGACTCCCACCTCCGCCATTTACGTAGCTCCTTCCGCCGCCGGCATCTATTCCATCACTGCCACAAGCGTCGCCGACGTCACCAAAAGCGCCTCAACCTCACTTGCTGTTACCGATCTCTCTGGTGTTCTCACCTATCACAACAACGTCTCTCGCGAGGGCACAAACACTCACGAATTTGCCCTCACCACCGCTAACGTGAATAAGTCCACCTTTGGCAAGCTTTTCTCCTGCCAGGCCGACGGCGCGATCTACGCGCAACCGCTATGGATTCCAAATCTAGCCATTGCTGGCACTCCTCACAATGTCATCGTCGTCGCCACGCAGCACGAAAGTATCTACGCCTTTGATGCCGATGCCGCTCCCTGTACCACGCTCTGGCATGTTAGCTTGATCGACTCCGCCCATGGCGGTACTACCGGTGAAGCCTCCGTTCCCTCCGCAGGAACCGGCGCGCTCGTGGGCAGTGGCTACGGCGACATTTCCCCAGAAGTCGGTATCACCGGTACGCCAGTCATCGACCCAACCACCAACACACTCTATGTCGTCAGCAAGTCCGTCAACGCCAGCCTGCAATTCTTTCAGCGCCTTCACGCCATTGATCTCGCCACCGGCAATGAGCGAATCATGCCTCCGCAGAGCATCGATTCTTCCATTTCTGTTCCAGGCACCGGCGCTGGCTCCGTCTCTGGACGAGTGGCTTTTGATCCGCGCAATGAAAACCAGCGGCCGGGCCTCGTTCTTTCCAACGGTGTGGTGTACGTTGCGTGGGCTTCGCACGAAGACCACGATCCGTACCACGGCTGGGTGATTGGTTTTAGCGCTTCCACGCTCGCGCCCGTGGCCAACGCCGTCTTCAACTCCACGCCCAATCAGGTTGGCACGCTCTCTTATTCCCGTGGAGGCATCTGGATGGGCGGCGGCGCTCCCGCTGTCGATTCTTCCGGCAATCTTTTCTTCATCACCGGCAACGGAACTTTCGACGCCAACACCGGCGGCTCGAACTATGGCGATAGCGTCATAAAGCTCGGCACCGCAAGCGGTTTCTCCGTCGCGGACTACTTTACTCCTCTAGATCAGGCCTCGCTCGACGCCAATGACACCGATTTCGGTTCCGGCGCCGCAACCGTTCTCGTCGATCAGCCTTCCGGCCCTGTCGCTCACCTCCTCATCGGTGGCGGCAAACAGGGCAACCTGTTCCTTCTCAATCGAGACAATCTGGGGAAATTCAGCGGTTCCGCCAACAACGTCGTCCAGGCCATCAACTTGGGTAATTCCATCTTCGCCACGCCCGTCTTTTGGCAGAACAATCTCTACGTCGCGGGCGTCGGCACCCTCAAGCAATTCGCTTTCAACACCAGCACCGGCAAATTCAACGGCGCGCCATTTTCCCAATCCGCTACCAGCTATGGATTCCCCGGGGCTACCCCGTCGCTCTCTTCCTCTGGCTCTGCCAACGCCATCATCTGGGCCTTGGACAACAATCTCTACTGCACTCCCCAATCGCCTGGTTGTGGCGCAACCGTCCTCCATGCCTACGACGCTACCAACCTCGCCACGGAATTGTGGAATAGCTCCCAAGCCTCTGCCAATCGCGACTTGGCCGGACACGCCGTAAAATTCACCGTGCCCACCGTTGCCAATGGCAAAGTCTACGTCTGCACCCGAGGCAACGACTCATCCGTCTTGGGCGAACTCGAAGTCTACGGTCTCCTGCCCAACTAAACACCGCGCCCACTCTTGCTGTTGTAGCGGCGACTTTACGTCGCCATCTTTCTTTCCGCCTTTTTGCAGGCGACAAGATTATTCCTGTCTGCCCTTCGATTCTGCACTTGCGCTGCCCGGCGGAGATCCTTACCCGGTCGGGATGTTCCAACGTCCGGACGCTCAACGCGTTTTTAATGGGCGGACGCCAAGGACATTGGGAACCGGCCAGGGGATTGAGTTGGTATCGTTTTCTTTGAAGGAGGTTTCGTAGCTGCCGAACATCTCTAGCTCAAAGCTGCCGGCGTGCACGTAAATCTGTGCTTCCGGCCCACCTTCCAGGTGCTGAGCCGCCACGAGGCCGATGCCGGCTGCAAGCAATTCTTGATTCAGGTCATGCATTGAGAAGGGCGACCGGGAAAAAATGAAGAGGATGCGGCCCGCGTCGTCTTCGCCCAGAGCGGCTTCGCTCCACTTTTTCGGTTGCTGGGCCCACTGGTTGGAGCCCGGGCGTTTCACCAGCCGCAAATTTTGCACCGCGGAATTGTAGTCCTGCTGGATGGATGGCAAGGTGACTCCGGGAGCGTCCAGGTCAAAAATATGGAAGCAAGGAACATCCTTCCCGTCCCGCGGGTTGAATGCCGCAATGGATTGATATTTATTCGCATGGCCGGTGTAGAGATGGTCGCGGGAACGCATGTATCCAAGGTGAGTTTTCTGGTCGGTTTCAAACATGCCGGCGTTGATCGCTGCCACCAGCTTGTGTTTTTCGCACCATTCGCGGGCGGTGTGTCCCGAGGATTCGCCGGTCTGGCGGACGCCAATCGCGGCCAGTTCCCAAAGTTTGGGGTCCATGCGCAAAATGGCGATTCGCGAATTGCTCGCCGCGCTCGGCTCGCGCGCCGTCACGTAGCCGAGCTCCATGCCCGGAGCAACTGTTTGCCAACTGGAATTTGTTCCGGCCAGCGCGGGCAAGAGTCCCAGCAGAAGAACAACGGCGAACACACCAAGCTTGCGATCCAGTAATTTTCGGCGAGAAAGGGATCTGCAGTTCACGCGGTGAGTCTTCTCAGTGGTCATGCGACATGCCCGCCATGTTGTGCGGCGATTTGGAATTCCGCCGCAGCGCCGCCATTTTCGCATCATCGGTGGCGGCGAAATAGCCGACGGCGATGCCCATCGCGCCATCGCGCAGCAGCTTCCCGGTGGGATTTTCGTACGTTGCGGAAATTGTCAGGACGTCGCCTTTCGCGAATTTGTAGCCGCCCTCCTGGACAAATAGTTTCACGGGCACGGATTCGAGATGTCCTTGCGCGTCCGACGTTGCATCGAGCGTCGCCACGGTTTCTTTGCGCGACACATCTTGCAGCACAATCTGTTTTCCGTAATCGTGCATGTGCCCGCCAACGCCGAGCAGCACGCCGTCGTACTTCACTGTCACCGATCCGGTCTTTTCGCTCTTCCCCGCCGGCACGTCGTAACTGGAATCTCCGCACGACTTCACGTCCATCCACGCGGGGTAAACATTCTTCCGCAGCACACCGGCGCTTGCGTCTCCCAATACTTCCTGAAAAGGAATCAGCACTTCCAGATAGGCCTTGTCGTAGGAAGTGGCCGTCGGGTTATACATCATCGTCTCGATGCGGATCTTATCCCCCTTTCGCACGTAATAGCCGTAGCCAGGGACTTCGGCCCAGTCCGTCATCTCGCTGCCTGCGCCGAAAATATGTTCTTCCTTGTTGGGACAGAGAAAATCCGCGCGATTTTCGTTCCAGAACGCCACGTGATGCAGCACCGTGCCGGGCACGGCGTTGCCGCCGGCATCTACAAGCTTCGGATGATACGCGAGCAGCCAGCCGTCCACAGGGACCTCCCAAACGAGATCCGGCGGCTGCGGCATTTTCATGTGCGAAGTGTGCGCCGGCAAAGTCATGGGGCCAATGCGGAGAGTGATCGTATGGGTGGCCATGTCGAAATTCGGATCGAGCTTGACGCCTTTGGCGACCGCGTGGTGCATGCTTCCCTGCATGAAGCCGCCATGCTGCATGTGCTCCATATCGTGCGGCGGCGCTGGTCTTTCCTGGGCCGAAGTGAAGGTTGCGGCCAGCAGGATTGCTGCGAAAACGGCAAGAGTTCTTTTCATGGGGTTTCTCCGCGCAGATCCCAGCGTACAGCCGGAAACTTCCCTCATCATACTCCCGCGAAGTGAACAGCGGAATCGCGCAGACTTGCGTGTTGCTCAAAGTGCGCGGCGGAAACATGAAAATGCAAAATTGAAGATGCAAGAAAAAGAAAATGCGGCAGTCTCGGCAAACGCCGGGGAAAACTGCGGCCCTCCAAGTGGCCGTGGAGGAAACCTTTGATTACTGCTTGTTGGGCGATTCGCCGGTGACGATGGGCAAATTTGTGCGGTGGCTCCAGTCTTCCCAGGAGCCATCGTACATTTTCGCGTCGTACCCGAGCATCTTCGCGGTGAAGTAGAGAACGGTGGCGCGCTGGCCGATGTGGCAGTAACTCACCATCAAATTTCCGGGCTTCAATCCCGCCGTGCGGAATAAATCCTTGAGAGCGTCCGCACTCTTGAACTTATTGTTGTCCTGATCGACGACGTCAAGATAAGTAAGATTCGTCGCGCCCGGAATGTGGCCGCTGCGGGGGTTTCCGTCGCTCTGCGAACCGTTGTAGAACTCGTGGGTGCGCGCATCAATGATGGTGACTGTTGGTTTATTGAGATGGCTGCTCACCCAGTCCGCATCGGCGACGATTTCCTTGCGCGGAGCGGGCGTTATGGAACCTTTCGTGGGCTGCTTGACTTCATTCGAAACGGGATGGTGAGTGGCCTCCCACGCCACCAGTCCGCCATTCAAAATCGAAGTGCGGTCGCCGAGGCCGAGGTAGTCGAGGGTCCAGTAGACGCGGGTGGTGGGGCTTACCCAATTCGTGCCGAAATACAGAATGACGTGGGAGCGATTCGAAACGCCGAGGCGTTCGAATACGGAGACGAGCTGTTCGACGGGCGGGAGCTCCAGCATCAGGGTCACGCCGTGATTGTGGGGAGTGGAGATGCTTTCGTATTCGAGGAATTGGGCGCCGGGAATGTGACCCTTCTCATAGTCCCTTTTTTCGCCGATCTGGAGAAGCACGAGGGAAGGATCGTTGAGGCGGTCGGCGAGCCAATCGACGGTGACGAGCATGGGTTCGCGGGCGGCGGTTGCTGGATTGTTTGAGGTTTTTTGCTCAGCGTTCGAACGGGTTCCCGAGAGCAGAAGCGTAATAAGCAAAGCGGACCGCAAGGGTTTGTTCATCGGCATATTCCTAGGGTGTCCTTGAGGACAAGGCTCCTTATGACGTACTACGATATAGCGTATGACGCCATAGTGTCAAGTGGAATTGCAGGGCCGATGGAGTTCTTCCAGGTGAACTCCGATGGCAAAGCAGGTAGTATGCGGGACAATGAAAACACGCGAACGGTTTGCCCTTCAGGCTTGCACTTCATTTTTGACGATTGTTCTTTTTTGCGGGGTGAGCTTTGCGCAGAAACCCCCGACTCATGATTTGCTGGAGCTGCAGAACGTCACGGTGGTAGACGTTCGAACGGGCGCTCTGCAGCTAGAGCAAACAGTAGTTCTCGAACGCAATCACATCTTGTCGGTGGGTCCGAGCAAGTCGGCGAAGTATCCGCGGAACGCGGCGAGCGTGAATTGCCACGGGTTATTCCTGATTCCCGGGCTGTGGGACATGCACGTGCATTTGGTGTTCGGCGATTGGTTTCCGGACGCGCAGGAAATTTCGCTGCCGCTCTTCGTCGCGAACGGTGTGACCGGCGTGCGGGACATGGGCAGCGAGCTGGACATCGTTCAAGGGTGGCGCGACGAAATTGAAGCGGGACGGATGCTCGGGCCGCGCATTCTTACTTCCGGACTGATGCTGGATGGACCGAAGCCGCGGTTTCCGAGTTCAGTGGCGATTGCCACGCCGGAGGATGCGCACCGCGCTGTCGCGGATCTCAAGCGGCGAGGAGCGGACTTCATCAAGCTGCAATCGCTGATTCCGCGCGAGGCGGTGTTTGCCATCGCGGAGGAGGCGAAGAAGCAGGAGATCGCGTTCGAAGGGCACGTGCCGGATGCGATGCGGGCGAGCGAGATGTCCGAAGCAGGAATGAAAAGCTTCGAGCACCTCATCGGGATATTTGAGGGGAGTTCGCCGGCGGAGGATGAGTTCCTAAAAGGGAGCAAGACGGAAGGGAAGTTCCTTGCGACGTACGATCCGACCCGCGCCGCTTCGCTGGCGGCGACACTGGCGAAGAATCAGACGTGGCAATGCCCGACCCTGGTGTGGGAGCGCGGCGGAAACCTGATCGATGTGAGTGATTTCAGCAAGGACGAACGCGCGAAATACGTTCCGGCATCGTGGAAAAACAAAACGTGGAAGCGATTCACGGATGAAATCACGCAAGGATACGGAGCGGACGATCTCGCAACACGCAAGAAATTTATTGAGAAGGAATTGGAGGTCGTAGGGATGTTGCACAAGGCCGGAGTGCCGTTTCTTGCAGGAACGGATACGCCCGCCGGCGTTCATATTTTCCCGGGCTACAGCTTGCATGAAGAATTGCAGCGATTCGTGGCGGCGGGATTCACTCCCCTGGAGGCGCTGCAAACGGCGACGATTAATCCCGCGCGCTTTTTCGGTATGGAAGACCAAGCCGGAACGGTGGAAAAGGGAAAGTTCGCGGACCTCGTCCTGCTTTCCGCCAACCCCCTCGAAGATATTGCCAACACACAGAAGATCGCCGCGGTCATCGTGAACGGCGAGTACTTTCGTCGCGCTGATCTCGACAAGATGCTGGGCCGCGTGGAAGCCGCGGCACATCACTAGGGCTTGGGACTAAGGGAAAAAGGGGTGCGCGGAAGAAATCAGAGCCGAGCCCCCTGGGCAAAGTTGGCGTCCGGGGCAACCGGCGGAGGTTGCAATGAGTTTGACTCTCAGTTTTTTACCGCTGCTCATGTGCCTCGCGGTGTTCTTTGGCTGCAAGAGCAACCAGGGCGGGACATCCAAGGAGGCTCCCACGATCATCTTCCGAAACGCAGACGGCCGCACGCTTACGACAGATGATCTGCGGGGAGCGACCGGGACGTTTCACTACGAGATTTTCGGTCTAGAGGGCGTGCCCGCAGAGGCTAAGTCATTGCACCAACAAGCACTACAAGCTGGCGGAGCGGGTGACTACAAGAAAGCCCTGGCTCTCCTTGAACGGGCCTCGCAGCTCGCGCCTCGGTGGCCGTACCCCGTTTACGATAGGGCTTACACGTATATGTTGACGAAGGACTTCGATAGCGCGAGGCAGTATTACGCGAAGACCGTAGAGTTGTCTCCGCGTGGCTATTTTACTGCCATCACTGCTCTTGATACCCTCACGCGCGAGAAAAATGGCAAGCTCCCGACCGGAACTTATTTGGCGTACGTTTCTTTGGAATGGATTAACGACCCCGAGAAAAGAGCTGGAGCTGTGCGCCAACTGGTCAAAAGTGTTCCTCAGTTCGCGCCGGCTTGGAAGGAACTTGCGAGCATCTTGCCGGACAACGATCCTAGTCTTCTCGCAACCATCGAGAAAGGACTGGCAGCGGACCCGGATGCCGAAACGAAAGGGATCCTGCGGATCAACAAGGCACTGGTGTTGAACGGGCAGGGAAATCATGAAGGTGCCATCCAGCTGCTCGGGGAGTTGGCTCTCGACCCGAGATCAACCTATGCGACTGAGCAGATGGCGAAAGCCAGCCTGGCAATCCTAGCGAAAAAATGACCAAGTTGCCCACAACTGCGCCGCCCCTGACAATCTGCGGGAAATCCCGGGAACCGCTCGAGGGCAGCAACCGCGGGGAACCCTATGCACCTAGAACTCGCGTCTTTGTATGACCTTAACCGACGCGAGCAGCATTGAGGCTGCCGCGGACACGCTGCCAAGTGTGGCCTGCCACGGGAAAGGCCACGAAAGAAGATACGTATGCCGATCAATATAAAAATCCCCGGTTACCAGCCGCCAAAGGTTGTAGGGGCGGAGCCAGGCATCGAAGATGATCGCCGAGAGAAGTACCAGTCCAAAGGCGACAGCCGGAGCCGTGTATTCACCTTCGACCAGGGATGAAACCATTATCGCCATTGCGAAATACGCCAAGCCGCCTCCGATGAGCAACAGAACATAGAACCCAACTTGGGTGATCGAGATCGGCATTCTGGCCAGAGATGAAACCAGGAAAATGGTGGTCCAAGGTGCGACGGCCAAGAATATTGCCTCGAGAACTCCCATGCCAACGCGGATGCCAAGGAGGCGCGCCCGACTCACAGGCAAGCTCAGTGTCAGCGAGGAGGTGCCAACCGCTTTTTCGCGAACGATTCCCCCCATTCCCAATAGGACAACGGCCAAAATCCACATGATCACAATGAATTGCTGAGCGACGAACAACAGCCGATTGTAATCGGACTTCCATTCAGGGTGGATCATTCCTTGCGCATGACCGACGAAAACCGCGCAGAAGGTGGTAAGAGTTGCCAGGCAAGTTAGAAACCTGGAGCGAGTCTCAAGCCAAGCCTTGTACCAGAGCACGATTCAATTCTCCTTCACCGTTTCGAGGAAGATATCGCGCAGTCCGACGGGGGCCACTTCGACAGAAACAGCGTTTAAATCACGCGCGTGTTCAATCACGGCCTCGGCATTGCCGCTGGCGAACACACTCATCTGATGCCCTTTGGATTGGATCTTCTCGACGCCCATGATGCGAAATTCCCGTTCCGGAGGCGCAGACTCGAAAACCAAATCGATCCGCCGATAAGACTGGCGCAAATGGTCGAGAGAAGCATCCAGCAAGAGGCGGCCGTTATCGAGAATGCAAACTTGATCCGCAATGCGCTCGACTTCCGCGATCTGATGCGAAGAGAAAAAAATGGCTACGCCCTCGGCGGCTTGAGTCACAAGCATCTGTAAGAGATGTTCGATTCCTACTGGATCGAGCCCTTCGCTGGGCTCATCCAGGATCAGCAGTTCAGGGCGACGAGCGAACGCCAGGAGTAATGCGAGTTTTGTCCGCATGCCCTTGGAAAGCTTCTTGACCTTCCGCTGGGGAGGCAATTTGTATTCGCTAAGGAGTCTTCTTGCGACAGCATCGCGCCAATCGGGATAGAACGAACTGGCGAAGCGTATGGTCTGTTCAACAGTCATGTAACCGTAGAGTGGCTTGTCCTCGGCCACGTACGCGACTTTCCGCCGCATCTCTCGGTTCTCTTCAGGGTCGGTGATCCGTTTTCCCAGCACGGTGCCTTCGCCGCAACTCGGCCGGATCATGCCTAGCAGCATCTTGATGGTCGTGCTTTTGCCAGCTCCATTTTGGCCGAGAAACGCCGTAATGCGGTTTGCACCGACTGACAGGTTCAGTCCACGAACGGCCGCGGCATCGCCAAACGACTTTGCGAGGTCGTGCGTCAGGATTACGGGCGCGTTCGTCATCGTTTTCTCACCATCTCGACCGGGTAGAGCAACTCTGCTTCGAAGGCCCGCTGGATCTCCTCATTCGAGAGGCCGTCGTCCCGCAGCCGTTCGATCAAATCGCGTAGTTGCCGGCGTGCAACTTGCACGTGATCCGCCAGCGACCGGGTACGGCGCTTTACACAGACAAATGCTCCGGAACCTTGACGCAGTTCCAGAAGCCCGCCGTGCTCGAGTTCGGAAAATGCTTTCGCGACCGTGTTCGGGCTCACGACCAGTTCCTCTGCCAGGGTTCGAATGCCCGGCAATTGGTCGCCATCCTGTAACGCCCCGGTTTCCGTGGCATGACGGATTTGCTGCATCAATTGCAGATAAAGTGGCTGTCCGGTAGTCGGAGTGAGTTTAAAAAACATGCTTCGTAAACTGTATCGGTGTAAGGATACAGAGTGACACACGATCGGGTCAATAGCCAAACTTCGTTTTGCATACGCCGATCTCGACTGTCAATCCAGTGCGGTTACGAAGTTGCGGTGACACGCTCGAACGTAGCGTCTGTTGCCATGCGACTGATAAACTTGCGTGCACACTGAGGTGCGCAGGAAATGAAACTGATTCGAATGGGCGAAGTTGGGCGGGAGAAGCCGGGTGTGCTGCTCGAAGACGGGACGCGGGTGGATGTTTCGGGATTTGGCGCGGACTATGACGAAGCGTTTTTTGCGGCGGGGGGAATTTCGAAACTGAAGAATTGGATAGCTGCGAATGGCGCGACGGCGCCGCGGGTTTCCCCGGAAGTGCGATTGGGAGCGCCGATCTGCCGGCCCAGCAAGATTGTTTGCATTGGGCTGAATTTCCGGGACCATGCGGAAGAGAGCGGTATGGAGATTCCGAAGGAGCCGGTGATTTTTTTCAAGGCCACTACGTCACTCGCGGGGCCGAATGACGCCGTGGTGATTCCGAAAAACGCGGCGAAGCTGGATTGGGAAGTGGAACTGGCAATCGTGATGGAGAAGAGGGCGAATTACGTCAGCAGAGAGAACGCGATGGAGTATGTGGCGGGTTTCGCGCTGCACAATGATTATTCGGAGCGGAGCTTCCAACTGGAACGGGGAGGGCAGTGGGTGAAAGGGAAGAGCGCGGATACGTTTGCGCCGCTGGGGCCGTTCCTGGCCACGAAGGATGAGATTCAGGATTTCAATCAACTGGGAATGTGGTTGAAGGTGAATGGGGAGATCCGGCAGAGAGGCTCCACTTCGAAGATGATTTGTGATGTGCCGGGTCTGGTGGCTTACGTGAGCGAATTCATGACACTGCTTCCGGGAGATGTGATCAGCGCGGGGACGCCGCCGGGCGTGGGCCTGGGGATGAAGCCGCCGCAGTATTTGAAGGCGGGCGATGTGGTGGAGTTGGGGATCGACGGCTTAGGGGAATCGCGGCAGGAGGTTGTCGATTACCGATGATGGCGCAAATCGCGGCCCCCTGATTGAAAATCAAGGCGATTCGGAGTTAAAGTTCCGGCCGCAGACATTGGCATGCCGCCTGCCCCGCCGCACAAATAAACCAAGAAACTGGCGTGTGTATTATGCCGGTGAGGATAGCTTGAAAGTTCTCCTAGAGAAGAGAACAGGAAGCGTGTTTTCGGAGTTTGCGGGCCGACCCAAATGCGCAAAGGAGGCTCGATGGGAATCGCACTCTCCAACGAAGTGAGGCAATTGGTCGACCGTCCGAACTTCGCGCACCTTGCGACAATCATGTCCGATGGCTCGCCGCACAGTGCGCCCGTTTGGATAGGCCGCGAAGGTGACTTTCTATTGGTCTGCACCGAGGCTGGTTCGCTGAAGGGCAAAAACACGCTGCGCGACCCCCGCGTTTCCATTTCCCTGGTGGACTTTGTTGATCCCTACTCGGAAGTCCAGATTCGCGGGCGCGTGGTCGAGCGGCGCACCGACCCGGAGCTCAAGCACTTCGACGCGATGTCGAGGAAGTATGTCGGGATACCATGGCCCTACCGCGAGGAGAAATCGCCAATCATTTTGATCATCGAGGTCACGAAGGCGCGCTACTCGAAGCAACCTTTCGAGCATACACCGCCTGCGGCAGCTTAGGCGCGAGAGGTGTCTGAACATCGCGCAGACCAACGGCCAGAAGCGGTTTCTTGTGAAATGACGGACTTGAGCAAACCAAATTGTCTCAAAACAGGGGTTCACTTCATCGTCTCAGAATCCGAGGGAATGATTTTGGAATTGGGAGAAATGCTTTAGAATAGAGAGTACTCCAACTGTGGGCGTGTAGCTCAGCTGGGAGAGCGCGTGCTTTGCAAGCATGAGGTCGCAGGTTCGAACCCTGTCACGTCCACCAAATTTCTCCCCGCCACGAATCAGAATCCCCGGGGCTTTTCTGCCGAAGGGTTTGCCTACGCCTTGCTGCTGCCAGCCGTTTTCTGAACCAGAGGCAGAATCTCCCTTTGAATCGACTCTTCGTTCGAAATGGCAGGGACGCTGTCGAACAGCCACCAATGCTCTTCGTGCACCGTGCTTTCGCCGGGTTGTAAATTCACGACCGGGCCGAGCGTCTCCAATTCTAGAAAGTCCGCGTTGGTGAAGACTTCGAAATTGCAGCCAAAGTCCGGATATTGCTTTCCGTGTTGAACCGCGGCGCGCTTTAGAAAAACGCAACCGGCGCGGACATACGCGCCCCACTCCGCAGGATTGAAAAGTCCGGTAATTTGTTCTGGAAATCGTCCGACAGGTTTTTCGTGATGAATCAACTGCAAGTAATCCTGGCCAAGAATCCATCGTGGATCGGTAAAATCGGTGTACGACCAGAGTGCCAACGGCCCAATGGACTGGAAATGATCCTTGTCCATGGCGGCACGCGACGGAAAGGGAAGAATCGCGCGCCCGCCCGGTCTCAATACTGTCGGCGCCCAGGGGGCCAGCCGCGTCGTCTCGCTTCCGTGGTTGATGATCCTGTGTATGACGATCACATCAGATTCTTGCTCGCTGAGTTGCAGTTCAATTTGGCGCTGCAGGCCAGTACCCGGAGGGTCGCGTTCAATCGGCGCGCGAAAAATTGCTCCGAGCGTTGTCTCCTCTACAGAGACCGGAAGATTGTCGGGATAGTAAGTGCGCTCAACTTCCGGCCAAGCCCAAGGACGATGTCCTCCATAAAGGCGAAACTCCGTGCCACCGAGTTTGCCTGCGTGACCGTCGAATTCGTGAAATTGATTCTCTTGTCCGCAGAAAGCGTAGCGCATGACGCGCGGGCCGACCTCGGAAGGAACAACGATCTCCACCGTTCCATTCGAAAGATGGACGGCGTTTTTCCAACCGCGGTATTCCTTCTTTTCGGCGCGAATCACGCAAGCTCTTTCGCGAATTTCTGGATTTTTTGCCATGCGGCGGCGATTTCGTGCATATCCTCCTCATCGCCCAAGAGCGCCGGTTGCGGAATCCAGATGGTTTCGTAAGCGGCGCGGTGCGTATGCGGATAGCGTGCCTGAAGAAAAGCGTGGGGCTCTGCGGCCTGCGAACCGCATAGCCGCTTGCGATACTCGCCGTTCTGAAAAACGTCCAAAGCGTGGACCGGCGGATAGCTTGCCTGGTTCGGGATTCCTTCCGCGTTCATCGCTTCGTTCAGGCGCTCTACGCCTGCCCCGGCAAACTCCTTCGTGTTTACGTGGAAGATGTACGCGTAATGGCCGTTGCGGGTGCAGCGCGGGTCCAGCGTTTGCGGCTTGATGCCCGGAATTTGAGAGAGCAACTTGTCGAGCAAGCGCGCGTTCTGGTGGCGACGGCGTGTCTGTTCGTCCAGGCGCGTCAGCTGAGCGCCGAGCATCGCGCCTTGCCACTCGCTCAAGCGATAGTTCGATCCGTTGATGAAGTGGCTGTAGAACCATTCGCCGGGCATGCGGCCGCAATCGTGAACGCTCCGCGCCAGCTTTTCAAACGCAACATCGTTGGTGATGAGGATGCCGCCTTCGCCCGCAGTCATCAGCTTGCTGGATTGAAAGCTGAAGGTGCCCATGATACCGTGCGTCCCGATGCGGCGGCCTTTCCACTCCGTGGCGTGCGCGTGCGCGCTGTCTTCGATCAGAGCGAGTCCTTTTTGTTTTGCGAGAGCGCCCAGAGCGTCGAGGTCGGCGGGGTGCCCGCCCATGTGCACGGCGATGATGGCCTTCGTTCGCTCGGTAATCGCAGCCTCGGCTAGGGCCGGGTCGATGCAGTAGGTTTCCGGAGAGACATCCACCATCACCGGAAGGGCTCCGGCGTAAAGCACGGCGCTGGCAGTTGCCACGAACGTGAAATCGGGAAGGATCACTTCATCGCCGGGGCCAATCCCCAGCGCCGACATGGTGACTTCGAGCGCCGCGGTTCCGTTGGTCACGGCAATGCCATGTTTCGCGCCGTGAAATCTTGCAAAATCGCTCTCGAATTGCAGCGTTTTCGTTCCCGGCGTCCTCCACCAAACGCGGCTTTCCAAAACTTCTTCAAGCGCTTTCCGTTCGCGTTCGTCGAATTGCGGCCAAATCGGAAAAGGTTTTTGTTTTGTCTTTCTCCCGCCGTTTAACGCAAGTTCCGCCATGCTGCTGCTCCTGTACGCGAATCGACAGCTCGTATGATTTACGCGAGAAAGAAAGCTGGTAACAATCGAAGTTGCTCATAAAGCTTGCTTGACACAAGACTTTGCCTGCAATATTAACTCGATTCAATAAGGAAGATTTTTGTCGAACAGGAAGCCATGATGCTCCAGAATCGCAAAGCTCTTCTGTCAGCCGCGGTGTTCTTTTGTTTCTTCGCCATCCCCGATGTGATTCTTGCGCAGACGGTTAAGCTCCACGTCTCTTCGAAAGCGGGAGATCGCCTCACGGCCAAGCCCGATCTGCAATTCAGCGATAGCAAGCTCTCTTCTGGCGCCAACTTTAAAATTAACGGTGACGTGAAGCTGCAGAAAATCGACGGGTTCGGGGCTTCCATCATGGAAGCGGGGATCATGACGCTGAACACGCTTCCGGCGGACAAGCAGGAAGAAGTGCTGCGCGCGCTGTTTGATCCTCAAGCCGGCGCAGGCTTCACGGCCATGAAGACGCCCGTCGCCGGAACCGACTTTCAGTCCGCCGGACCGTGGTACACCTACGACGACACGCCCGGGGACGTCGAGCTCAAGAATTTTTCCGTGGAACGCGATTTCGGTCCGAACGGCGTTGGCACCTACATCTTGCGCGCCCGCAAGTACGGCAACTTCGTGTTGCAGGCGCCGATCGACTACCCGCCCGATTGGATGCTCTTTGATGTGAAGAAACATCAGGACATTCAGCCGAAATACTACGCGGTGCTCGCGAAATATTTCATTCGCTACCTTGAGGAGTACAAGAAGCGCGGAATTGTGGTCGATTATTTGAGCTTGTTTAACGAGCCGGAAGAGGTCTACACGAAAATCAAATATCCGGAGATTACGATCCTGTTGAGAGATTTCGTGGGCCCCGCGCTGCAACAATCCGGTTTGGCGACGAAGCTAATGATGAGCGAAGCGCCGGAACGAAAGGTGGCCTACAAACGGTATCCGGTGGTGCTGGACGATCCGGCGGCCCGCAAGTTTGTTTCCGTTGTTGCGTATCACGGCTACGATTTCAAGAATTTCGATAAAATTGCGGAGTTGGAGAAGAAATATCCGGATTTGCCATTCTGGATGGACGAACTCTGTTACGCCTACGAAGCCGGCTATCCGAAGAACAAGAAACTGCCTATCTATGATTTCGACGACGGCGATGTGTGGGGCAATATTATTTTCAACGATTTGGAGGCCGGCACATCCGCATGGCTCTACTGGAATGCCATTCTGGATGAAACCGGCGGGCCGTGGGCGGTTTCTCCCGTTCATGGAAATCCGGATCCCAACATACAGCATCCCGTGGTCATCCTTAATAAGACTACGCACGAGATCACCTACACCGGCACCTACTATTACCTTGCGCATTTCAGCAAATTTGTCCGGCCCGGCGCGGTTCGCATACAAACTAGCGGAAATACAAAAGGGGTGCGCACAATGGGTTTTCAGACCCCGGAAGGCGGGTTCGTCGTGCAACTCCTCAACAGCTTGGACCGAGAGTCAGCGGTGAACATCGAGTCTAAAGGGCGGACCCTCCACGTCGAACTGCCCGCGACGTCGATCAGCACGGTCACGTGGTGATCGCAGGGTTTCTCACACGCTATTTTTTCGCCGTAGTAGACCCGGCAGGCTCCAGATTTAATTCATAACCTCGAAATCAAGTCAGAGTCCCTTGGAGTACTTCGCGGAGAAGTTCCTGCTTCTGCGTGGTGAGCTTTTTGCCTTGCGCGGTCAAGTAGAACACGTCGATGGCCTTGTGGCCTTCCGTGTCGATCAGCGCGACTTCGATGTTGCACCCCAGGCGTGCCAGCGCCGAGCCGATCTCGTAGAGCAATCCCGGATGGTCCTGAGTAACGATTTCGAGCAGCGTGCTGTGCGCCGATGATGAATCGTCGAAATTGATGCGCGTTTCGACGGTGACTTTCGGTGCGCGTGCGCGGCTGGCGCTCTCGCGGCTTTTCAAGAGCGGCTCCAGCGGCGCCTTTCCGTTCACCACGTCCGCGAGGCTCTTGCGGAAGCGTTCGCCCTCGCTGGGGTTCAGCTCCAGCGTGCGATGCAGGTCGGCGAAGTGGAACGTGTCCAGCACCACGCCGGCGGCATTCGCGAAAGCATCTGCCTTGTTAATGTTCATACCCCAGCCGGCCAGCACGCCGGAAATCGTCGCGAAGAGCGCCGGGCGGTCCGCGGTGAGAAGCGTGAGCGAGAATCCGTGGCGGGTGGCGAGCAGTTCCGTTTGCACGGGATCCGCGCCCAGCTTGCGGTAGAGAGCAAAGTGCGCTGCAATTTCCTTCGCCGAGTGCACCGCCAGGTAGCGCCGCGGGAATCCTTCGAGGAACCGTTCGACCTCTTCGATAGTCGCGTCGCCAGCCTGCGCCTTCACGCGCTCGAGCAGCGAGCCTTCATCAGGTGCGTGCAACCGGTCGCGGTCCAGCGTGCGGCTGAAATGGTTGGAAGTGGCGACGAAGAGCTGCCACAACATTTCGGCTTTCCATGGCGTCAACGCTTCCGGATTGACGGAGTGAATGTCCGCATAAGTGAGCAGGCACAATCTTTGCAAGCGTTCCAGAGTGGTGACGGACTGCGCGAAAGCCGAAACCGTCGCCGGGTCAAAAATATCTCTTCGTTGCACGGTGGCGGACATGTCCAGGTGATGTTCGATCAGGAAGTGGACTTCTTCTTTTTCTTCCGGCGAAAGATTCAACCTTCGAGCGGCGCTATCGAGCGCCGCGAGGCTTCCGGTGATGTGATTCTCCACCGGCATTCCTTTGCCGACGTCGTGCAACAGCAGCGTCAGAATCAGCAGATCGCGGCGCTCCGCCGTTTTCCAGAGCGGCGCGAAATGCGCGCCTCGTTCATCCGGAGGCTCCGCCAATTCCTGCAGATGCTCGATGGTGCGAAGGGAATGCTCATCGACCGTGTAGCGATGATAAAAATCGCGCACTACCAGAGAGTCGATCAATCCAAATTCCGGCAGTACCTCCGTAAGTAGAGCGAGTCGTTGCATCGACCGCAAAGCCACGCCCGGGTAATCGGAGCCGAGGATTTCGCGTAACGTGGCCCAGGAAATCTCGGTGTTTTTCGGAGGAAGTTCGGGATGCGTCAGGATATAGCCGATGCTGCGCTCCGCCTCGCGGCTCAGTGGAGTGCCCGTGCGAGCCGCTTCGGCGAACAGCGAGTAAGTGACCGCGCGGTCTGATAGTACTGGCTGGTCGATAACCTCGAGCAGGCCATCACGCACGGTGAAAACATTGCTTTCGCCTGATTCGGTTTTGGCGGCTCGAGCTGCGTTGAACAGGCGCTGCCGTAACGATAACTGGGTGGAAGATTTCTGCTCGAGATAGCGCAAGAGCTGCCTGTTCAGAGTGCGGGCGTGGCGGAAATATTGGCGCATCCATTCGGAAGGAGTTCGCGCCACGCCATCGCCCACACCCAGCGCGCGTTCCGCCGCCGCTGCCTGCAGTTCGTAAGTGAGCGTGTTGTCGTTCCGTCCGTTACTGTAGTGAAGAAAACACCGGATGGCGCTGAGGAAATCGACCGCTGCGGCGGATAGTTCTTCCTCGGCGGCGGTGATGTTGCGAATTCCCTTTTTTTCGTCAACGATTTGCCGCAGCCAGATGGTGGCTTGGTAATCGCGCAATCCTCCCGGCGATTCTTTCACGTTGGGCTCGAGGTGAAAAATGGTATTTCCGTAGCGCGTCAATCGTTCCCGGGTGAGGCGGTGAATTTGTGCCAGCAGGAAGGGCCGCGCTTGCTTCTCCGACGCGGGGAGCACTTTGTTGTCCAACTTCTCGAAGAGCACGGCATCGCCCGACAGGAAACGGCGATCCAGCAAGGCCAGGTGGAACTCGGCATTGTCTTCTTCAATCCGCTTGCATTCTTCGAGCGTGCGCCCCGCCGAGCTGACTCGAAATCCGATGTCCCACAGCGTGCGAGAAAATTCAGAAATGAGCTGCCGCGATTCCTGCTCCACTTTCTCGTTTCCGAACAAGAAGAGAATGTCGAGGTCGGAGTAAGGGAAGAGCATCCTTCGCCCGTAGCCTCCCAGCGCCAGCAGGCAAAGCCCTTGCGGCTCGCGATTGTGCACTCGCAGGACTTCGTCAAAAATCTGCTGGACGTTCCGGTCCGCCAGTTCGCACAGCGCGCGCAGCGTTTCTTGCGGACCGGTGCCGGTCTCGAATTGTTGGCGGATGCGTTGCCGTTCGGCGTCGGCTTGCAGGCCAAGCACCGACAGGGGCGTTGGGGGACCTTGCATGTTCTTTGCGGGTGGGATGCCCGGAGTGAGACTGGGGCGTGCAGCGGTTGTCACCTTGAGCGCCCCGCGGTCAATTCGCCGGCTGCTTGGCGGACAAGAGTGATTGCTTAGAGCGCATTTTCACCGCGCTCCTCGTTGCGAATCCGGATTGCTTCCTCAACCCTTGATAGGAATATCTTACCGTCACCAATCTTTCCTGTCTTGGCGGTCTTCAAAATTGTGTCCACCACGCGGTTGGCCAGCGCATCCGGCAACACCATCTCCAGTTTTATTTTTGGCAGCAGGTCCACCGTGTATTCGCGTCCGCGATACACCTCGGTGTGCCCCTTCTGACGCCCGTGCCCGCGCACTTCCGTCACCGTCATCCCTTCGATGCCGATTTCGCGCAGGGCATCTTTCACCGATTCAAACCGCGAGGGCTGTATGATTGCCTCAATTTTCATCATGAGTGTTTCCGCTCCGCCCCCTGCCTGACGCTCCCCTGCCAGCTTACCTTAGGACTCAAGGTTATAGGCCTCTTCGCCATGTTGCGTAATGTCCAGCCCATCGCTCTCGTGTTCTTCCGAAACGCGCACACCGGTGATCAAATCCGTAATCTTGAGAATCACAATCGTTCCGACCAGGGCAAATCCCCAAGCGATGAGAACGCCCACGAGCTGGTTGCCGACCTGGCCCCAATGCCCATCGAGGCCGCCCGCGGGCTTGTCCGCTCCAAAGATGGGGTTGATCACCGTTTGCGCAAAAACCCCCGTGAGCAACGCGCCGATGGTACCGCCTGCGCCGTGCACGCCGAAGGCGTCCAGCGCGTCATCATACCCGAAGATGGCCTTGATTTTCGTAACCATCAGATAACACACCACTCCCGCGATCAATCCGATGGCCAGGGCCGGCATCGGCCCGACAAATCCCGAAGCAGGCGTGATGGCCACGAGTCCGGCCACCGCGCCGGAAATTGCACCTAAGGCGCTCGCGCGGCCGTTCTTGAGCCATTCCGCTGCGCTCCAGCCGAGCGCCGCTGCCGCCGCCGCGAAGTGCGTCGCCACGAAAGCGCTGCTTGCCAGGCTGCTTGCCGCCAACGCGCTTCCCGCGTTAAACCCGAACCATCCTACCCACAGCAAACAAGCCCCAATGAAACTCAGCACCAAACTGTGCGGTGGCATCGGCACCTTCGGATAACCAGTGCGTTTTCCCATGTAGAGTGCGCACACCAGCGCCGATACACCAGAAGAGATATGCACGACCGTTCCGCCCGCGAAGTCCAGGCACGGAAACTTGCCTCCCACCGCGTTCAATAATCCGCCCTTACCCCACACCATGTGAGCCAGTGGGGCGTAGACAAACAGGAACCACAGAGTCATGAAAAGCACCGTTCCGCTGAACTTCATACGCTCGGCCGTCGCGCCGGTAATCAGCGCGGGCGTGATGATCGCAAACATCAGCTGGTAGACCATGAAGGTGGCCTGCGGAATCGTTCCCGCATAGTCCGGATTCGGCTCGGCGCCCACGCCGCGCAGAAAAGCATGCTCGAATCCGCCAATGACCGGCCCGTTTCCGCCGAAGCACAAGCTGTATCCCACCAGGGCCCACAGGACGGTAATCAGCGCCATCAACGCGAAACTCTGCATCATGATCGCCAGGGTATTTTTCCGCCGTACCAGGCCGCCGTAAAAGAGCGCCAATCCCGGACCCGTCATCATCAACACCAGCGCTGCGCTCACCAGCATCCACGCGTTATCCCCTGCCGACTGAGCTGCCTTTACATCCTTATCGAGCTGCGCCAGTTTTTCATCGACCGTTTTGGGGATTTCCGGCGCCGCGGGAGAGGCAGCCGTCGCTGCAGGAGTTGCGGAAGAGGCGGGGGATTGTTGCGCGGAGAGGGGAACAGTAGCAAGCAGGACGGCCCCAAGCACCAGGACAAGGCTGAAACTACACTTCCATCCTACGCACTTCATAGATATGTCCGCTCCGCTGGTTCTGGATTCGACTGCCGGGGACCCACCAATTGGTAGCGAGCATTATACGCAAGCGCGCCACGCGTCATAGTTTGAAATTTTCATTTCCACGATTTGTTTTTCTGATGCACTGGCCCGTTCCACTTCTGGACCATCCGCCCTTTAGACTTCGCGAACGGTTCGCTTTGTGTAACTTACTTTGTGCAACTTACCCTCCGGCGTATAATGCCGTGCGGCATGGCCAATGGCCTTTGCCACTCAGAGAAAGTAGACGGAAGCACTGTCATGACCGACCGGCTGCCCATGGAAATCAACGTCCGCGAATCGGGCGGAATCTCGATCCTCGAGGTTCACGGCCGGCTCACCATCGGCGAGCCCGCCGATCAGCTCCACGATGCACTGCAGTCCGTAGTTAAAGGCGGGGCAAAGAAAGTGATCGTCGTCCTGAACGGCATCCCACAGATCGACAGCTCCGGCATCTCCACGCTGGTGCGTATCTCCATCAAGCTGGCCCGCGAAGGCGGCGTCCTGCGCCTGGTCTGCGGCCAGGGCCGCGTCCGCGACGCGCTCACCGTCACCCGCCTCGTCGAAGCCATCCCCACCTTCGAATCCGAATCCGCCGCTCTCGCCAATTTTTGACCTATTCAGCGTTTGTGTCTCTCCCGTTAGCTCCGTGCTAGACTCCGGCCCTGTGATAGCCCGAAGGCATATTGCGCTCTCGGCGTTCCTGTTGGCGTGTTGCACTTCCGCCATTGCTACATTCGGCTTGCTATTCCGACACGGGAGCGAAATCGGTTCGCCTGATAGTTCACTAGGCGAACATTTGATGCTCATTGGGGCACTGGGTTTCGCTGTGGGTGGGATGGCGACGGGTGGGCACCGAACGACACTCGCGGCCATGGCGGTCAGCGGCACGATCCTCAATGCCGTCCTCTACTTCTTTGTCTGGCTTGTTATTCTTAAGATTATTCAAGTTATCAGCGGAAAGACAAACTGATTTCTTTATCGAGGGGTTGCACTAATTTGAGAGCGAGCTTTGCTACCCGCCCTTTTTCAATTCGGCGAGCACCAACTTGGCGACTTCTTTCAGCGTCTCGAACACGCCCAATCCCTGAATGGCTACGCCTTCCAAAACAGGCTCGCCTTTTTTCTGCAGATGCTTCGTCAAGTCCGGAACGGACATCGCATTCGGCAAATCGCGCTTGTTCAGCATCAGCACATAGGGAATCGTCGTGAAATTCAGGTTGTGCTCTTTCAAGTGCTCCATCAGGTTTTCCATGGTCTCGAAATTCGCGTCCAGCCGTTCCTCTTGCGAATCCGCCACGAACACCACGCCATCCGCGCCTTTCAGGATCAGCTTGCGGCTGGCTTCATAGAACACCTGTCCGGGCACAGTATATAGATGAAAGCGCGTCTTGAATCCGCGCACCGTTCCCAAATCCAATGGCAGGAAGTCGAAGAAGAGCGTGCGGTCCGTTTCCGTCGCCAGAGAGACCATTTTGCCCTTCTGATTCTGTCCCGTGTGGTCGTAGATCCATTGCAGGTTGGCGGTCTTTCCGCCCAGACCTGGACCGTAGTACACGAGCTTGCAGTTGATTTCGCGAGCAGGAAAATTGATGAAAGGCACGTTGTCGTTAACCCGAATTCGGCCACAAACTTATAGCATACGCGGCGCAGGCAGGCCAGCCTTCCCACCCCGTGTGTCACCTTGCGTGTACGGCACCTACAGTGTCCGCGATTCTGCCCGGAACTCCACGCCCTATTTTTGGCCCATGCCGCCGTTCGGTAACGCCTGTGGATTTCCCACCTCTCAAAGTAACCCCTAGCACATCCGTTGACGCGCGGTACGGCCTCTGTTAGCATTCGCTCCATGGCAAAAGCGCATAAGCCCAGTTCGGGGTCAGCAAGGCATTCCAAGGGCGCGGCGCGGAGTTCGTCTAAGTCACAGAAAAAGAAGGCTTTCCCTCCTCCTCCGCCCGCCCAGCGTGGGGGTGTCGAGCTGGTTGACCCGCGCGTCCAGGCGCAGCTCAAAGTCTACGATGAAGCCCTGACCCTCTTTCACCAGCAGAAATTCTCCCGCGCCAAGCAAGAACTTGAAAAAGTCATGGAAGGCCCCAGCAAGGAACTTGCCGACCGCGCGCGCATGCACCTGAAAATCGCCGAGCAGCGCATGAAGCCTTCTCAGGAGCAGAATCCGCACACCGCGGATGAGCATTACCAGCGGGGCGTGGCGATGATGAACGTCGGGCGCTGGGATGATGCCCGCGAAAGTCTCGACAAAGCCCGCAAGGCCGCGCCCAAGGCCGATCACATTCACTACGCGCTCGCGGCGCTGGATTGCCTTACTGGCGAAGCCGATTCCGCCCTGGCCAATTTGAAGGTCGCGATTCAGTTGCGCGCGGAAAACCGCTATCACGCGCGCAACGACGAAGATTTTGCTTTCCTCCAGGAAGACCCGCGCTTCACCGAGCTGCTCTATCCGGAGAAAGACGGCACCGCCGGCTAGTGGTCGTTGTGGCTTCTTGTAGTTGAGGGTCTTCAGACCCGTGCAGTGTTTTCTTCTCCGTGCTCTCTATGCTCTGGCCCTTCTCCGGGATCTCTGTGTTAAATTCTTTTCTGTAAGATGACACCAGCTCCCCAATCCCGAATGTCCGCATGAAAAAACGAAAGTCCAAACCGAAAACGCTTTCCCGCGGCTTCCGCGTCGTCGCTCTCGGAGGCGGCACCGGCCTCTCCACGCTTCTTCGCGGCCTCAAGGAACTCATCATCCGCGGCACCGACGAACGCACCAGCACCGAGCATCCCATCGCCGATCTCGCCGCCATCGTCACCGTCACCGACGATGGCGGCAGCTCCGGCCGTTTGCGCCGCGAGAACCGCATCCTCCCGCCCGGCGACATCCGCAATTGCATGGTGGCGCTTTCAAAAGACGAAGCCCTTCTCGGGCGGCTATTCCAATATCGATTTCATGCGGGTCGCGGGCTCATCGGCCACAATTTCGGCAATCTTTTCCTGGCCGCGCTGACGCACGTCACCGGCGATTTCACCGAAGCTATACGCGTCAGTAGCAAAGTGCTCGCCATTCGCGGCCGCATTTTTCCGTCGACGCTTTCCAACGTGCACCTCGTGGCCACGCTCGAAAACGGCCGCACCGTTCACGGCGAAACGCGCATCACCGCCAGCAGCGTGCCGATCAAGAAACTCAAGCTTTCCTCGCGCGGCGTGCGCGCGCTTCCCAAGGCCATCGAAGCCATCAAGCAGGCTGACCTGATACTTCTCGGTCCCGGCTCGCTCTACACCAGCATTCTTCCGAACCTGCTGATCCCGGAAATTGCCGCCGCCATTGGCAAATCGAGCGCTCCGCGGGTGTATATCGCCAACCTGATGACCCAACCCGGCGAAACCGCAGGTTACGCCCTTGCCGATCATCTGCGCGTGATCCAGAAGCACGTCCCCCGCCGGGTCATTGACTGGGTGGTTGCCAATCGCCAAGCCGTGTCGCCCGATGTGGCCCGCCGCTACCGTGCGCAAGGCGCCGAACCGGTGGCCATCGATATTTCCGCCCTCCAGAAACTCGGCTTCCGCGTCATCCTCGACAATCTCCTCGAGGAACACGGTGTTCTACGGCATAACACACGCCGCCTCTCCCGCCTCCTCCTCGAAGAATTCCTGCATTCCTAACTTTCCAATCGGCCGTGAAGGAACTGGCGCGGGACGGAGACACGTGGGTACCCCCGGCATTTCGTATGAATATCAAAAGAAAGGAGTTGAAAAATTTGCAATTTGTAAGAGCTTGATTCCAAGAGAGATATTCTTGGCTGAGCAAATGCTGGCAAGGTGCAGTGGATAGTCCGAAAAAGAAAAACGGGAGAAAGCCCCCGCACTCCAAGATAGAGTTATATATGAAGTTAATTATACCACAGATTAGGAGAATGTCAAGAGCGATTTTGAACTTTCTAATCGATTGGCCCAGAAAGAGTTAGGGAGGGAAGCGGGGAAATGGAATGGAGTGCTAGAGAGAAACAGATTGAAGTCCGCGCCGCCGGTGGCTAACGTAGCGCTGGCCTTGGCTGGGGTAGTCGCCTGAAAAACAAAAAGGGCCCGCCGATTTCAGCGAGCCCTTGGTTAAAGTCTTGTTTTACAACCGTTAGAAGATGATCTTCGCGGCTAGCTGCATGTTGAAGGCTTCACCCGGCCCGATGCCCGGCGCGCCGTTGAAGTCGCCGATGGTATCACTGACGAACCCAAATCCAGGGTTCGTGCAGGTGGCACCAACAACTTTCGTGCCGCAACTGGCAGCCACGGAGCCCGGTCCGGAAGCGAGGTTAATGCGGTTCAAGAGGTTAAAGGTCTCCATGCGCAGCTGTATTTTGACGCGCTCGTTGATCGGGATGTTCTTGAATACGGAGAAATCGACGGCTCCGTATCCAGGACCACGCAGAGTGTTGCGCGCGAGCTGTGGAGTGCCTGGCCCGGCAAGGGCAAACGCCGAGGGGTTCCACCACTGTTCTCCGCCCGCTGCGGCCGAGAACTTGTGAGCCCCGGCGTATGGATTTCCAACCAAGTACAGGCCGGAAAGCAATTCGTCGGAGGGCTGCCCGGTGTGGAAGTTCCACAAGCTGCTAACTTGCCAGCCGTTCCAGAGTCGGGTGGACCACGCACTGTGCGCCCACGAAGCCTTGGGAACCTCATACACAAAGTTAGCAGTGAACAGTCGACGCGTGTCGAAATCGCTGTTGCCATAATCAACCCTGCGATCCAGACTGTCGGAGATCACACCTCGATACTCGCTCATCTGATCCAGTGTGTGTCCCCACGTAAAGGAGTACTGAGACGTAAGACCATGCCACGACCGAAGTTTGAAAGTGGTCTGCAAAGAGTTGTAATTAGACGTGCCCACGCTTTGAAGCTGAATGATGGAGCCAAAATTTGTGCCCGTGGTCGGCATATCAAACATCATGCTGAGTTTACGTCCCTGGCTTCCGACGTAGCCGATCTGCCAGACGGCTAAGTTTCCGAAGCTTTTCTCCACTTGCAGGTCGTAGTTATAGAAGTACGGCGCTCGGAAATTCTGGCTAACGGAGTAGGCGCTAAGGCCCGAAGCGTTCGTGCAGGTTGCATCTTTACAGGCAAGGACTCCCGGAAAAACAGAGCCGGTGGGATTGGCCTGGCCGGCTTTAGGCGTCCCGGCCGGGCAGACCGGATTCTGCACGGTTTGCCAGTTGTAGGAAGTCCCTCCGCAGACAGGAGAACCGAACGAAGATGCGGGAGCGGGACCGATGGGATTGATTTCCAAACCGTCCGCCCTGCTTCCGCCGGGACGGTAATCCAAGAACGGATTCATATTGATCTGATCGTAATAGACGCCGATTCCCCCTCTCACGACTAGATCGTTTTTGGCCGTCGGTTGATACGCGAAGCCAAATCGCGGCGCAAAGTTGTTCCTGTCCGGCGGGAATATGTTACTTATTCCATTGCCCTGGATTTGAAGGCCCGTCCCGAAGACATACACGGCCAAGTCCTTCTTATCGCTCTGGAGTGGACCAAAGTATTCGTAGCGCAGACCCAGATTCAGGTTCAGTTTCTTGGTCACTTGCCAACTGTCGCTACCGAAGAAGTTGAAGGCGTTTACCTTTACCCAGCGCTCGATGTCGCCCACTGTGATGGCAGAGCTTACAACATCGCCTGCAAGGAAATCGGCGAGGGCCTTTGTATCAGCATTGAATTGGGGGTCGTTTTTCCAAGGCCCGACCGAACCATCGAACGTGAACGAACCTGTTCCGTGCCGGTGATAGAACTCATTCACATGCCCCTGGCGGAACTCCCCGCCAAAGCGAAACTGATGGTTGCCAGTTACGTACGAGGCGATATCGGTCACGTGCCAGGTGAAATCGGAGCGCCCTTCTGGAGGCGTAATGCCAATCTGTTCAAAATCTCCGATGGCGATATTGGGAGAACCATGGATGGGCTGCCCGTGAGTTGTCGCATCAGGACTCAGGAACAATCCCAAGGCTTTGGTATCAAAGCTATGGTTGAAGTCATGGAAAAGCTGGTTGAAATAATTAGCGCCGAAGAGCACCTGATTGGTCAGCTTCGTCGTGAGAGTAGAGTTAAGCACAGCCGTACCGTTGTACACATGCAGTGGCGCCACCTCGAAGTAGTCCTTCAAGTTCGAGCTGGCCGTTCCCAGTGCCGGGCTGCCACCGGTCGGAGCAGTTTGGCTGCCTTGACCGCCAAACCATCGAACGAAAAGCCGGTGTTTGTCGGAGATGTTGTAGTCGATCTTTGCAACGCCGTTGTAGCTGTAACCCGTGGACGGAGAAGAACTGAAATAATTGTTGGGGACTGCGCCTTTCCCAACCACAGCGGGGTCCGTCAACACCGAAGAGGGCCAGAGTGTTGATATGAGCTTTGTAGAGAGCGTACTCGGAGCAACGCTATATTTCGTCAAAGCTGCCTGGGCCGCAGTCTGCCACGCCGTGGATGGTTCCGTAGTAAGACCTGAGAGGCCGATGATGTACACTTGCTTTTCATAACTGGCGAAGAAAAACATCTTGTTCTTGATGAACGGGCCGCCCACCGAGAACCCATAGTTTTCATTGCGGAGCGGAGGCGCTTTCTTCCCCGCTGCGGGGACCCAGAACGGCGAGTGCGCTCCGTAAAACTCATTGCGGTTGAAGTAGTAGGCAGTTCCGTGAACCTGGTTGCCGCCGGACTTGATGACCAGATTAACCGTGCCCCCTGCGTTGCGTCCGGCTTCCGCGTTAGACTGCGTCTGGGCCGAGAATTCATCAATCGAATCGATCGGCAGCACGATACCCGCAATCCCCGAAACGCCGCCTTGATTGACCGCCGGGATGTTGTGCCAGAAGTCGTTGTTGTCCACACCGTCGATTTGCCAATTCATTTGATTGGCTCGAGTTCCGTTTAGCGAGCCGAATCCGCCAACGGAGTAACCGCCGTAACCGGGCGCTACCGCGATCAACTGGGTGAAGTCCCGCCCATTCAGGGGCATGTCCGCCACAGCGTCCGACGTAATCGTCATATTCTGCGTGTTCGTCGTGGTATCGAGCGTGAGGGCCGCCGCCGAAACTTCCACCGTTGTAGACTGTTGCTGCAGTGTCAATTTAACCTGTAAGGTATAGATCGTCCCCGCGGTAACTTCTACCTTGTCTATCGTGTAGACGGGAAAACCTGATGCCGTCACCGTTACCTTATAAAAGCCCAGTGGTATGTCCTGGAAGGAAAATGCCCCGTCACTCGTCGTCGTCGACGTGTGATCAATTCCAGTGGAATTTTCCGTGGCTTTGACCTGAGCATTCGGGACCACTGCTCCAGAAGGATCCGAGACCGTTCCATTGATGGCGCCACGGAAGGTCTGCGCATTTACCCCTGCCGCGAGCGACAAAACTACGAGTATTGCTGTAACTAAGCGCTTCATAATGATCAACACCCCCTCATCGAGATCGAACTTCAACCCACATCCCCCGCGCGCTACCTTTCGGCAGAACGCTTTGAAAAATGGAATTCCACCAACAGCCACTTGGTAAACCACTCGCATTCTGTTGAATGATCGAATTGCGTTGCTGAAAACAAGGACAAGCTCCCCGGACCAGCTCGCCCTTCTCCGTTCAATAAATCGATACAGCTTCAAATCCAATATGGCTGTTGAGTCAGAGTTTCAACCTTCCGTAGCGTGCCTGTCAAGCAGAATGAATTTCATCCGGTGAACCCAAAAAATTCATCGAAGAAAGACTTGCCAAGGGTTTTTCTGTTGACGCGAGCCAGTGAATTCGCGCCATTTTCCGCTCTTTTCTGCGCCACCTCGTGATTCACTTTCTGGTGGGCTTGTACGAGCATCGAATTTTGTTTCACACCTCAGGCTTGGGCGAAAAAGACGTCCTCCGCACTACCCAGCTGCGCCCGCTTCCTGCTAACGTCATGGAAGTTGTACAGGCAGACATTTCGGGAGATCTTCATGTCCACTTTTGGATTGATCGAGTACCAAGACGCCGCGCCGCAAGTGCGCGCCATCTATGACGACATCATGGCCACGCGCAAGACTGACTATATCAACAATTTCTGGAAGGCAATCGCTCACGATCCAGCGTTGCTCAAGCGCACCTGGGAAAGTCTGAAGCAGATCATGGGTCCAGGCGCGCTGGATCCTCTCACCAAGGAACTCATCTACATCGCCGTCAGCGTCACCAACAACTGCAACTATTGCATCGCCTCGCACACTGCTTCGGCTTTCAGCAAAGGCATGACCGAGGCCATGTTCAAGGAGCTTCAAGCCGTCATTGGCATGGCCAACGAGACCAACAAGCTCGTCACCGGCTATCAGGTTGCAGTCGACCAGCGCTTCCAGCCTCCGCTGCAGCGTTAGAGTTTTCTATTTCTCTGCGTTCCTTCCGCCTCAGCTCCCCCAGCGCTTGACGCCTTGCGCGCATCTTTTCGCCTGTCCGTCCGGACAGGTGTTTCTTACCTCATGCCGGTACGCACGTACTATGGGTGCCTTCTCCCACAAGGCAGAACATATAGATGTTTGAGGGGAACCCTGTTTGGGACAGGGCGACTACGAAAATCTTTCTTCGCGAGTGTGCAAGCCATGCCTCCTACAGTCAAAGAGAACGAGATTGCAGCGGCCGGGCCGGAAACGGCGCAGCGTCCCGCGGCAGCCAGCGCTCCATCCGCTGATACCGGCTTCAAGCAGCAACCGGTCGCGCTGGAAGTGCCGGTCACGGTAAACGGCGCGCGCACCATCGAGGGCGGCGACAAACGCGAACCTTTCTCGGAAACCACCAAGACCGTTCTGGTATTTGGCAATGGCGCCGTCATCCGTCTTGCTTCCTCCGTCGCCCCCGGGCAATTGCTTTTTCTCACCAACGAAAAAACCAAGAAGGAAGTTGTCTGCCAGGTCGTCAAGTCCAAAAATTATCGCAACGTGAGCGGTTACGTCGAATTGGAGTTCACGGAGTCCGTCGTGGGCTTCTGGGGCATGCGCTTTCCCGGTGACCGCATCGGTTCCGGACCGCAGCCCGTGGCCTCTGCTCCAGCCGTGGCGAACACTACTTTGGCTAGCGGCTCGCCTGCCATCCTGCGGCCCGTTGCTCCCAGGGTCGAAGCACCTGCGGTGAACATTCCTTCCGCCGTCGTGGCCCCGAAGCCACCCGTACCCGTTTCCGTTGTGAAAACAGCCGAGCCAAATCTTGCAGCATCGAAGTTTGTCATTCCCGAGGCGCAGCGGACTCCGGTTCCCGCGTCGCTCAAAGTGGAAGAGCCAGTCGCGCAGAGGCCCGTCGCGCCCGTTTCTCCGCTCTCCTCCACGTTAGCCACGTCCTTCGATCCCACAGCTCCCTTGAAATTGCCCGTAGCAACGCCGCCGCCCCCCGTTGCTCCGGCCGCGCCTGTTGCGACGGTGTCCACCATCCCGGAAGTGCCGGTGACTCCAGCACCTGTCGCGACGGAGTCCGTGCTCTTTGACGCTCCGCGCGTATCGGAAGCGCAAGCTTCTTTCCTGGAGCCCGCCAAGTCGGGCACTGTTCCGGTGACGGCAACCGTTCCCAATCTGCTCTCACTGTTCGAAGCCAAACCGGTTCCTGCTGTCGCGACTGCGCCTCCCGCGCCGCTTTTTGTTGATCCGGAAACCGAAACGCTCAAACAGCAAACAGCGCGCCTTCAGGAACAGCTTTCGAGCATGCTCTTTTCCGGCTCACCCGCGGAGCCTGCAACGGTTTCCGTGAAAATTCCCCACGTTCCCCCTGTGACGATTCAAAAAGAACTCGCGGAGAATGCCGCTAAAGTTTTGGAAATAGCCCACGCTTCCAAGCCGGAACCCGCTCCGGCCAAGCCGGTTGAGCCCGTGAAACTTGATCCTCCGCCGGTGAAGTCGACTCTCTCGGACGAAGAACTGAAAATTCCATCGTGGCTCGAGCCTCTCGCCCGCAACGCCGCCGCGCCCACTTCGACTCAAGAGCTGATTGATCGGGAAAAAGCAAGGCGTCAGGCAGAGCAGCCTAAAGTGGAGGAAATTGCCGCGGAAACTGTTCCAGCCCCGGTATTCGACGAACTCCACGTCCCTGAATTGCCAATGCCCAAATTCGGCGATGCGCTTCTGGCCGACGAAGAAAGAAGCGCACGGCAGAACGGATCCAGGAGTTCGGGCAAAGGCCTGCTGTTCGGGGCGATCGCGGCTGGTCTCCTGGTACTTGTTGGCGGAGGCTGGTGGTTCTTGAACCAGCAATCCGCCGGGAGTCATTCCGTTCCGGCGCCAGCGCAAAGTGTGCAAGCCTCTGTCGTTTCTGCTCCCGCGGCCAATTCGCCGTCACATCCCGAGGAAAATGCACAGGCACAGACGAATTCTCCCGCGCAAACGAATCCAGCGGCGCTCACCAACACTTCCGCTCCATCCAATTCGGGCTCGAACAGTCTGAGCATCGTGCCGGCAGTTTCATCGGTTTCTACGGCGCGCAATCCACAGCCCAATTCGAATCCGGGAAACAGTGGCGCCAGGCCAACGTCTTCGGCAGCGGCCGTACCCGCGGACATCGAGAAGGCGAAGAAGCCCATGCTCGGCGAAGTCCATCTCGCAACTCCGAAAGTCAACTCCAACCGCGGCACGCAGAACGGCGGAGAGCCTGATGCGGGCATCACGTTGACGAACGATGACCAGCCGGATTCCGGCGCAGAAGCGCCTAACGCCGGCCTCGTCGGCGGAAATAATCAGCCTGCGGCTCCGGCAGCTCCGCTTCCAGTCGGTGGGGATGTAAAACAGGCAAAATTGATCTCTTCCATGCCCCCGATCTACCCCACGTTGGCAAAAAACCAGCATGTTTCCGGGAATGTTCAAGTCGACGCTCTTATCGATGCCAACGGGAGAGTGACCACTATGAAGGTCGTCTCCGGCCCCACGCTTCTCCATCAAGCGGCCATGGACGCACTGAGACAGTGGAGATACCAGCCTGCAACGCTCGACGGCAAGGCCGTCCCCATGCACTTAACAGTGACTCTACAGTTCCGATTGCAGTAATCCCTTCCAAACTCTTTCTCGCCTATTCGGCGCGGAGCATCGTGACCGGGTCGATTCGCACAGCGTGGATGATCGGACGCAGCGCAGACAGTAACGCCCCCGCGAAAATTGCCAGGGACGGAAGCGCCATCATCTGCAGGTCGGTAGCTTTTACCTGAAAGAACAGCGCCTCCATGAATCGAACGGACACTAGGCCCAGGCCAACGCCTGTGGCCGCGCCCAAGAGCACCATTGAAAACACATCCTTAGTCACCAGTCGCGCGATGCCGCCCGCTTGGGCGCCCACGGCGATGCGAATGCCGATTTCGCGCCGGCGTTGCAACACGGAGTAATGCAACACCCCGTAAAGGCCCACCCCCGCGAGCAATAGCGCCACGATGGCAAAAAACAGGGCCAGCGTCGCGAGCAGCCGTTCGCGCACCGTGTGCGACTGATTGATTTGCAACTGTGTGCGGATGCGGCTCACGCGGAACTCGGGCCGCGCCCGCGGAACCTCCTGACGAAGAACGGACGCCAGTGCGCGCGGGTTAGCGGTGGACGTTCGCACGAGCAAGGTTGCCGCTCCTCTCTTGCGAGGTTCGCCGCTGACGGCGATCGAGCGAAAAGGAACGTAGAACTGCGGCAAGATGGACTCCCGCAAATTGCGGTAGCGAACGTCGCGCACGTATCCGACGATTTGATAGCGGAGGCGGCCGCCCTCGTCCGCGGCGAGGTCGAAACTCTTTCCCACCGGATCTACTCCGTCGAAGTAAGTCTTCGCGAAAGTCTCGTTGACGAGCGCCGAGCCAGGATGTGTATCGGTCGGGAGGAAGTCTCTGCCATCGATCAACGAAATCTTCATCGTTTCCAGCCAGCCTGGCGAAACACCGCGCATGTAGGAGAGAACTCCGTTGGGAGGTGCGCCGTTGATGGATACAAAGTTGTTCCAACTGTTGCCCCCAAGCAGCGGCGAGTCTGCCAGCGCGACCGTTTCGACTCCCTGTACGGTGCGCATATGTTCGGCCGCCTGTTCCCAGTACTCCAGAGGCTGCGGCTGCTTTGCGACAGTATCGAGAATGAGCAGCCGATCCGCGGAAAAACCCATCGGTTGGTGGGACAAGCGATCGAAGGTCTTGACGAAAAGCCCGGCGACGAAGAGCACAAGAAAACAGAATGCGACTTGTACGGCAATCAGCGCGTGCATCAAGCGCCGTTTTGAGTGCGGGTCTTCTCCTCCCTTGAGCGCGCTAACTGGATTCACCGAGGATGCGCGCAGAGCGGGGACCAGGCCAAAAAGCAATGTCACGCCGAGTGCGAGTGCCAAGCCGAAACCGAGTACCCGCCAGTCCGCTGGAAGGAGCAACCGAGCCGGATTATCCGGCGGATTGATCATGCTGACTACGAACGGTCCGGACCACCAGGCAAACAACCCGCCGAGCGCAGCTGCAAGCAGCGCGAGCCAAGCGCTTTGCACAAGGACCAATTGAACCAGGCGCCATCGTCCGCCCCCAATGGAAACGCGCACAGCCATCTCGCGCGCTCGCGCCGAGGCCTGCGCTGTCATCAGATTCGCGACGTTCGCGCAAGCGATCAGCAGCACTAAAGCCACCAGTACTCCGAGGATCGCGAGCGGCCGGCGCGTCTCTGACTGGAGGTCCGAAACGCCGGATGCTGCCGGTTGGAGCAAAACCTTCTGGTTCAAATAATTATCGATGTCTTCTTTGCGCATGCCCAGGAAACCTTTGGCGCGCTCTTCTTCGAAAGCCCGGGAAGTTGCATCCAGTTTCTGGCGCATCGGCTCAAGCGCGGCACCCGGCTTCACCATTGCCAAGGTCCGGTGCCAGGTGGAGTCTTTACGCGTGACGGCGGGATTCATCATGGTGGGCACAAAAATATCTACCATGGTGCCGGGCTCGGTGCCGGTAAAGGGCGCCTCGGCCACGCCAGCGATCTCATAAAGCGTGTTGCCCATCCGAAAGGTCTTGCCAATCACGTTAGGATCTTGGCCAAGGCGGTGCGTCCAATAGTCGTTCGAGAGTACGGCGTAGGGATGGCCGCCGGGCTTGAGGTCGTCGTTTTCCGTAAACACTCGCCCCAAAGCTGGACGAATTCCGAGCGTCGAGAACATCCATCCGGAAACGTATTGCAGGTAAGCTCTCTCCATTTCCTCATCCGATTTGTAAGTCAGATCCACGGGCTCGGCACTGGAGACGGCGATCAACTCGGCTTGATTCGCAACCGCGGCACGCATCAACTGGAAGTCCGGGTAGGCCCATTCATCGAAGTCTTGAGGCTTGCCGTCGGGTCCGATGCCTTGGCGCGACAAATCGTAGAGTCGATCGGGGTTTGCCACTGGCAAGGGCCGGAGGAGCAGCGCGTCGATTAGCCGGAAAGCGGATGTGCAAGCGCCGATCGCCAGAGCGAGCGACAGAATTGCAGCCGCGGAGGTCACCTTGGTCCTGATGAGCTGACGCCATCCGAAGACGGCGTCAGCGCGCAGCGATTCGAGCCAGGCGACCAGCTTGATGTCGCGGCTTGCTTCACGCTGCCGCAGCATGGAACCGAAGGCCCTGCGAACCACCTCTGGGTCGCGTCCTTGCTCAATCGCTTCTTGAATGTGTGATTCGAATTCTTCGTCAATCTCGCGGTTCAACCGATCGCCGCGAACTACATTGATGATGCGTGACCAGAGCGACATATTAAGCCATCCTCAAAACACGATTTACCGCCGAAGTCACCAGTTGCCACCGCGACTCTTCGGCGCTTAGCTGCCTTTTCCCAGCCGCCGTCAGCTCGTACACTCGGGCCCGCCTCCCGCTGTCTTTGGTGACCCATTCGGCCCGAATCCATCCGGCTTCCTCCATCCGGTGCAGCGCCGGATATAGTGAGCCCTCCTCGGCTCGCAGTACTTCGCCGGACGTGTCTTGAATCGCGGACATGATGGCGTAACCGTGCAGTCGGGGCCGCCGCGAGAGGATCTTCAACACCAGCAGATCAAGGGAACCTTGCAGCGAGTCGGGCTTTGGCATACTCAGACCTCTTTATGTATAGACGTCTGAGTATGATGAAAAGTTAGATGAAAATCCGAGGCACACGGAGGCTGCATTTGCCGCAAGTCCAATTGGCCGGATGAAGCGTCTTCCGGGTTCTGCTGCACTCCCCTGCCGACTCGCTTGCGGGATAGCAGGCAGGTTCGTATACTGGCGGCCCGGCCAAATGGCAGTTCCGGCGGTGGGGTAGACCGCTGGCACTCACCTTCCTTGGCCTTTCGAATCGTGCCTGTAAGTCCGTGAGTATCGATTACAGGTCGGACTGCGCAGGACCGCTGGCCCTGAAAACGCCGGAGTGATTCTTGCGCGGACCGCCAGGTAGCCGGCTCTGCACCATGGCGCCGCTCTACCCTTGGTGCGAATGAGGGAACGCCGCGCCGTATCAAAGGAGAATTTTGCATGCCGCATACTCCCATGCCGGAAGAAATGAATGTCTACCAGAACGCGGAAGCGCGTTTTGAAGTCGCCGCCAGCAAACTGGGACTCGAACAGGGCCTCTACCGCTACCTCAAATATCCCAGCAAAGAAATCACACTGTACATCCCGATTGGCATGGACAGCGGAACGCTGGAAGTCTTCACGGGATATCGCGTACTGCATTCCACGGTGCGCGGGCCGGGCAAAGGCGGAATCCGCTTTGCTCCCGATGTTTCTATCGATGAAGTTCGCGCGCTGGCGACTTGGATGACCTGGAAGTGTGCGGTAGTGAATATTCCGTTTGGCGGAGCCAAGGGCGGGATTATTTGCGATCCGCGGAAAATGTCGCGTGGTGAGCTCGAGAGACTGACGCGCCGCTACACCGCGGAACTCTCGAATTGGCTGGGCCCAGAGAAGGACGTTCCGGCCCCCGACGTCGGCACCAACGAACAAACCATGGCCTGGGTCATGGACACGTACGCCATGCACCTCGGACAGGCCACCACTGCCGTCGTCACCGGCAAGCCCATCGAACTCGGCGGATCGCGCGGAAGAAAAGAAGCCACCGGCCGCGGAGTGATGATTTGCTGCGATAAGGCGCTGGCCAAGCTGGGAATCAAGAAAGAAGGATGCCGCGTGGTGGTTCAGGGCTTCGGCAACGTGGGCTCCATGGCCGCGGACCTGATGCAAAAAGCGGGCTACAAAATCGTTGGCCTCGCGGACATCGGCGGCGGTCTGTACAACGAAAAGGGTTTCGATGTGCCGAAGGTCATCGACTGGGTCTACACCCAGAAAAAGTCGCTCCAGGATTTCCCTGGCGGTGGAACCAAAATGACCGCGCGAGACGTGCTCTTTCAACCTTGCGAGATCGCTATTCCCGCGGCCATTGAAAACCAGATTACGGAAAAGAACGCCAGTCAGGTGCAGGCGAAAATTCTGTGCGAAGGCGCCAACGGCCCTACCACCTGGCAAGCCGATGCCATCATTGACGCCAAGGGTATCTTCACCGTGCCGGACATTCTAGGCAATGCCGGCGGCGTCACCGTCAGCTATTTCGAATGGGTCCAGGACCGCCAGGGCTTCTTCTGGCGCGAGAGCGAGGTCAACGAACGCCTCTACGACGTGATGGATAACGCTTTCGATGAAGTCGTGCGCTTTGCGGAAAAGCACAAGGTCAACAACCGCATAGCGGCTTACATGCTGGCCATCGACCGCGTCGCCAGCGCCCTCAAGCTCCGCGGAATTTATGCCTAGCTTCTGGAGGCAACTTGTATTAATTTCTTCTCCCGCTCCTGCCGTTGTACTCGGGACCGGCATGAGTCATTCCGTACCCTCCGCTACGGATGGTGCCCGGATCAAAGCAAGCTCAAAGGCCCGGAAAGGCATTCCGTGCCAGGAAGGAGTCCGTCCGTGATACCGGACTCACTCTTGTCAGGCCACGCGAAGACTGAAGAACAGCACCGGCGCGAGATCTGCATAGCCGGCCGGTGGATGTACGAGCGCGGACACATCGTCGCCTGCGAAGGAAATATTTCCGTGCGGCTGGATGACGGCAGCGTTCTCACCACGCCTACGTGCATGAACAAAGGGATGCTGGCGCCAGAGGATCTTGTTATTACCGACCTGCACGGACGTCAACTCGCCGGCGATCGCAAGTTTTCCTCTGAACTGGCCATGCATCTGCTTTTTTACAAGATGCGGCCGGACGTGATGGCCATCTGCCACGGGCACCCGCCCACGGCGACCGGTTTTGCCGTCGCGGGACGCGCATTGAACCATGCCTTGCTTCCAGAAGTTATCGTGGGACTGGGGCAGATTCCCCTGGTGCAATATGCGACGCCAGGTACACAGGAGTTGAGCGACGCTATCGAACCATTCGTTCCCCACTATGACGCGCTGCTGCTGGCCAACCATGGCGCTGTCACCTGCGGCCCGGATTTGCTCACCGCGTTCTTTCGAATGGAAACCATCGAGCACAGCGCGAAGATCACCCTAGCCGCCGAAATGGCCGGTGAGCCGGTGTTGCTTTCCAGTCGGGAAGTCGCCAAGCTCATGGCCGCTCGGCCGCGATACTTCGTGGCGCCTCCACCGGGCGGCGGAGCGGAATTGCCCATCACTCGCGATAGCGGGGAAATCTCCGGCGATGATGTGACGCTCACGCGTAGTGAGCTCGACGCGCTGATCGACGAAGCCGTTCGCAAGGACCGCACCCGGCGTTAGCGCCAATCCAGCGCCTTAGCGCACCCGCTGCCCATCCAGAACTTCTCGTACTTTTTTCGCCAGGCTCACGGGCGAAAATGGTTTCTGCAAGAAGGCTACTTCTTTTTCCTGAATCCCCTGGCGTACCACGGAATCATCAATATAGCCGGACATAAAAAGAATTTTCATTTGCGGGTTCCGGGCAGCAAGGCGCGTGGAAAGTTCCGCGCCACTGATTTTTGGCAGGATGACGTCGGAGAGCAGCAGGCCGATGCGGCTGCGATTCTGCTCGCAAAGCGACTCGGCCTCCTGCGGATCCCGCGCCGAAAGCACGGTGTACCCATGGGAACTGAGCACGGCTCGGACCAACTCGCAAACCGATGCATCATCCTCGACGAGCAGGACTGTTTCACTCCCATCAAGAGCGCTGTCAGCGGCGTCCGGTACGGCTTCCGCCGTTTGTGCGGAATCGGTGCGAGGCAGGTAGACCCGGAAAGCCGTTCCATGGCCAGGCTGGCTAGTGAAGCTGACTTGACCGTTCGATTGTTGCACGATTCCGTAAACGGTAGAGAGGCCGAGTCCGGTGCCTTTCCCGGCTGCTTTCGTCGTAAAGAAGGGCTCAAACGCACGAGCTTGTATGCCCATTTCCATTCCGACTCCCGTGTCGGCAACCACTAGTTCGATGTAGCGCCCCGGCTTCAAATCGGGCGGCGCCTGATCCTTGTCCCCAAACTCAACGTTTGCCGTTTCCAGCGTCAGCCGGCCGCCCTCCGGCATGGCGTCGCGTGAGTTAATGGCTAGATTCAGGATGACTTGCTCGATTTGCCCGGCGTCGGCTAAAACCAAGCCGAGATCGGGCGCCAGCCGCGTAGCAATCGTGATGTTTTCGCCGATCAGCCGATGCAGAAGTTTTTCAATGCCGCTGACGATGTTGTTCAAGTTCAGCGGCGTGGGCTGAATTGTCTGCTTCCGGCTAAAGGCCAGAAGCTGACGCGTCAGTGATGCGGCGCGCTCTCCTGCTTTCTGGATCTGTTCGACGTGGCCGCGCAACCTCGGTTCGCTAGCCAGGGCATCGTTAAGAACGGAGCTATATCCGCTGATGACCATCAATATGTTATTAAAGTCGTGCGCTACTCCGCCGGCCAGTGTGCCGATCGCTTCCATCTTTTGCGACTGCCGCAGCCGTTCTTCCATGGCCCGGTGTTCGGTAATATCCCGCGAGATGCCGATGATCCCGGTAATTTTTCCTGCTGCGTCGAGATACGGGCTCCGCGTGATTAGGAATGTCCGTTCCTCACCTTCACGCGAGATCCTCAGGTCTATCGTCTCGCTGCGCCCCGTCTCCAGCACGCTTCGGTCGCCTTCCATCAGTTTCCGCGCGGTGGCGAAGTCCGTAAGTTGAAAAACAGTCTTCCCGATGATTTCTTCGATCGGCTTGCGGAAAAATTCTGAGATGGCCTGGTTCACCATCAGATACCGGCCTTCGGCATCTTTTGCGAAAATAATATCGCCAGTTCCCTCAAACACGGACTTGAGCAATGCATTTCGCTCTTCAAGACTCTTGGAAGCGCGGCGCTCCTGGCGCTCCGTCAGGACAATCTGCGCACTCGAACAGGCAGAGGAAGCGAGCACCGCCGCGACTGCCAGCGCAAATTGTTGTTCGGCAATGCGCGCGGCCATGAGCAGAATCACCAGCGGGAAGGCCAGCGGGATAAGCCGAAGAAAAACTCTGAAGCGACGCCAATGAAATTTCCCGGGGCCGGCAGTCTCCGGACCGTTCGACATCACAGTGTATGGGCAAGTCGCTATGAGAATGGCTCCGGCGGCCATGGCGAGGCTCCATGGCAGATCCCACCAGGTACCGGTTCGCAATTGGTCGGCATATTGGAAGTAGAGATAAGGACACTCCGCGCCGGCGTAGAGGAGAAAAAAAACGGCCATCCGCCCAAAGAGAGAGCGCGTCTCCCTGTTCCGGGTCCCGAAAGCCCGCAAAGCAAAAATGGTGACAAGCAGCGCGTCGCGGCTCCACTCCACCATCAGGGAGATTTCCGTAAGGGGGATCCCCTTGCGGCGCCAATGCTCGGGGACCTCAAACGTGAACAAATAAACAGACACAACAAGAATGCCGACTTGGGCGAACTCCAGCCACTGCTGCCAGCTTCTCGCGGGGGCGTCAGGTCCGGACTGCAGGAATAGGGATAAAAACGCCGGGGTCATCCACAGGAAGAAGAACACATCGCTGGGCCATGGCCCGTACACGGATTTATGAAGGATGCTGTCGTAAACGGTGACCAGGCATTGAGCCACGATCCAAATGGCAATGCCAGCTGCTTGCAGGCGCCAGAAAGTTTTGACGAATCCCGAGGCTCGGCTAGCGGCATGCCAAGCCGCTCCAAGCGCCAGAACGCCACAGAGCGCTTGGATCAGTCCTGACGCGAGCGGCAGCACAGGCCAATGCGGAGCCGCGTAAAGCAGCGTGGCCTGACCGAGTAAGAGTGCGAGAGCGAGCGCAACGTACAACCGCCAGCTCCAGCCGGGAGATGCGGAAGGGCCCACGAACGAGACCTCTCGGTTGAAGCCCCGAATTCTGGATCAATCTATCTTCCGGCAATTGCAGGAAATTACAAGGATGCTTGCTCATTAGAGACGCCTAATCCTAACCTGTGCTTCGCTGGCGAAGCGGCTGCGCGGCAATTGGGCTGTCATCCGCGTTGACGGGTTAGCGTATACGGACATGAAAAAGGGACCACCCCCCCTGGGAGCGAGCGCTTGGATCCTCGGCTCAGGGATGGTCCTTGGAACACTTGGTTGTGCTATCCAGGAGTAGCCGCTCGGTAAGCGATGCGAAGTTCCGAGAATCGCGAGCAAACAGGCGAGTCCGAGCCCTAACGAAAATTTTCTACGAGCATAACATTGCTGTTCACCTCGTCAGTCTGCGAGTAAAGGATCTGGCGTTCGTCTCGGGAGACCGACAAGCCATAACCAAAGTCCTTTTCCATTTCCAGGACTCGAC
>DATDGB010000057.1:0-104354 GCA_036522305.1 Candidatus Acidiferrum sp.
CGGCCTCCTGAATTCATTGTGGCGGGGGTCCGAGAAAGAAACTGCCCGAGTTCCTCCATCTCTCGATTCACCGCTATCCGCAGCGCCAGAAACGTTTTTGTTGCGGGATGCAGTCTCTGCCTTCCCCATTGCTTTCGGGCCCCAGCCACAGTCGTTGCCAAGTGCGCGGTATCCCGTAGGGGCCGCGCTCGTACGATTGCCTTGGCGATTCTTCTGGAATCGTGCTCATCGGCTTCGCGATAGAGCAGGTCAGCGATTTCCTTCTCCGACCATCGATTCACAATCTCGTCTGCCGTCAATTCGTCGTTGGCAGTGTCCATTCTCATATCCAGAGCCGCCGCCTCGCGGAACGAAAATCCCCTCTCTGCCCGATCAAGCTGCATGCTCGAAACTCCCAAGTCGGCCAAGACCCCGTCCACCGGCGGAATCCCCAACTCTTGCGCGACCTCCGCAATCTTCGAGAACGCCGACTGCACCAGCTTCACCGTCTCGCCGAAACTCTTCAGCCGCTCCCGCGCCAAGTCCAGCGCCTGTGCGTCCCGGTCCAGGCTGATCAAGCGGCCTGAAGTTAATCTTCTTGCGATTGCTTCCGAATGCCCGCCCGCTCCCAGTGTGGCGTCGATGTACGTTCCGTCCGGCTTTATGCGAAGCCATTCGAGCACCTCTTCTAACAGCACCGGCGTGTGCGGCGCAGCCAATCTTGCAAGACCCTAAATTCCCAAATCTTCGAGCGCCTTGTCGTCTTCGTCCGTGTACGGCTCGTTCTTCAATTGATCCAAAACTCTGGTGTGGTTCATGACTTCCAGGTAGTCCAGGTTCCCAAGGACGTCCACGTCTCCCTTGGTCTGCGCCGCTTCGCGCAACACCGTCGGCAGCAGCAATCTTCCCTGCCCATCCAACTCCACCGTCTGCCCGTAATAGCTCGTCCGCATCAGAAACTTTCTCTTCGCCCGGTTCGTGCTTGGCGTCCGCGCCAGCTTGTCTTCGATTTCCGACCACACCTTCACCGGGTAAATTCTGGCCGTCTCACCTGTAGTGCTGGTGATGTAAAACTGGTTCCCGAACTCCTTCAATTCGTCCAGAAACACGGCGGGTATCTTCAACCGACCCTTCTCGTCCACCTTCGCCGGACAGTTGCCCCGCAGCTTCATGCGCCCCACGCAACTCGACCCCGCTTTTTGCGGTGTCAGACACGAAAATGTGGTCTAGAATGGCCAAAATGCCCACTTTCACCACAGCGGTCTTAAACTGTCTACTTGGTCCCCGAACTTGCCAATGAATTCTACTACTGCCCACTTCTTACCACTTTTCACCACATGATAGGCTCCTTTCCCCGCATGTCAAGAGGAATCCTATGTGTGCTCAAAAATAGCAGTGAAAGTAAAGCGAAGATGGATTACTTCTAATATGCCGCAACTGGTTGCGGTTTATTTTTCAGGCGACATCAATTCTTGGTGGTAGCGTTTCTTCTCCCTGCGGATCGGAGCTCCAGGAGTCCTGCTCGTTACTTCGGCGGAGTTGTTTTGCTCGCGTTCGAGGAGATCGACTCAATCGTGCGAACAGTAATGGTCTCCGTTTTCGGATCCAGAGTCCCGATCACCTTTACCTTCAGTCCAGCCCATTGTTCCGCCAATACTTGCGCATCCAGCTTGTATACTTTATCGGGAGTCTGCAGTACGAATCTTCCGCCGCGCTCCTTCACGCAGTAGCGCGCGCAGTCGGCGTTCGTCTTCACTTCGGGCTTCATCTCGATCATTTCCTTGTGCGATTGGCTGAGCGAGTGCACATTCAGCGCGCATTGTGTATCCGCAATTTCACCTTTGAAGGTCTTCTCATCCCCGCCGCCCGCTACTGGATGGCTTGCGATCATACCCGCTAAAAATGCTGCCCCCACTATTGCCCGTGCTTTTATTGTTCTCATTTATCTTCCACCTCTTCGAATACTTTCGAATTAGACCTGACTTCAGGTCACGGCGTCACGACGAATCTCATGCTCATGCCTTCATGATCCTGGCTGCAAATGACGGTGCACACAACCAGATACTCTCCGGGCTCGCTTGGGGCAGCCACTGTGAACTCCTGAATCCCCGGCTTGAGCAGAAAATCCCAGTCCTGGACAGGCTTGCGGTCCTTCGCACGGAGCAAGCTAAATCCATGGATAGATCCATCTCTGTTCAAGTTCTTGGCTTTCTTCGCCGTTATCCGCAGGATGATCTGCTCGCCTGCCTTTGCGGTTATTACTGGCTGTTTCTGCCCTTCCATCTTGTACCGGCTGTCATGATCCGCCAAGATTTCAATCACCCGCAACGCCGGCTGCGAATTCTGCGCCCAGCTGCACGAAGCCACAAGCAGCAATATCGCCGTCGGAAACCCCAGGTTGACCGCTCTCTCCAGAAACTGCCGGATCCTTATCATTGCGTCATGTATCGCAGGATAAGCCGCATGTCTTCATCGGTGATCATGGCGCGAACCCTCATGTGCCGGATGGCTGCGGCCATCACTCGCGGCGGAAACTTGTGCGGGGCCTGGTGGCAACGTCCGCAGTTGGTGCGAAATCTTTTTTCGCCTTCTATCCGCAGTGCACGTTGCTCGGCTGAATCCGGCACCACCTTGGCCAACGCGGATGTGTGCTTCGCCGCTGATGCCGAGGACGTGCCTTGTGCCGGCGCAGGCGCCGCTGCCCTTGGCGAACTCGCTGAATTGGCGTGCTCCTGCGCTATCGCGGAAAATGCCAGCCCTGCCATGATCCCAAGGCAGCAAAGCAGGATGTATCGTCGCGCCATCACTCGCTCCCTGTGTGTCCCAGCGGGATCACGAATCGATAAGTAATCGCCATCATCCAGACGTTTGCATTCCCCGCGCTGCTGAATTGCCGCCCGTAGTTGGCGCTGGCCTTCAGTCCATCGATAAAGTAGTAGTTCAGGCCGAATTCAAACAACTTTGTGTTCGCCGGCAGAAGTGCGTCGCCCGAGTTTTCTCCAACAAAATACTGCTGCATTCGCGCCACCACCTGCGTCCGCCGAAGTTCGTTTTGGTGGAACGGAATCTGACTCAAACGAAACGCCGCTTCCGCCCAGTAGCCGCTCCCTGCGATCGAACGAGCGTATTCGGCTCGAATGTCGAGCGGCAAAACAGCTGGTTGCCAAATACCGTGGAAACCAAATGCATTCGATCTCTGGTCTTGGAGGCCGTGCTGAAAAGACCCGCCGATTTCCAAACGCGCCGCAGGCACAAAGATTCCCACGCGTCCTCCCGAGAATCGATCGGAATCCAGTTTATTTACGGTCGATAGCGCCGAAAAGTAGGCCGTGTAGTTGATATTGAACTTCGAATTCGCCTTGAAACCTCCGCGAACCATTGCTCCCGTGCTCGCATTGCTGGGACCAAGTCCAATCGGCAGAATCAGTGGATCTGACTGCAAATTTCGAATCCACACCGGGTAGAGCCTTTCATTAAATATGCCAAACGGCGTCAGGAATCGCCCCACCGTCACCGTCACATAGGGGTTGGCAATGAAGTCAAGCTGGGCGTACTCGACCTCTTTTGCGACCGACCCGTGAAACCCGCTTTGCCCCGGCACTTGAACCATGTCCGTTTCAAACGTGGCCCGCGACTCAAAGACCCATCGCTGTCCGATCGGAACCAGAAGAAGAGGCGTGACAATGGGGTGGAGGTGCGGTTCCCCACCGTCAAATGTGGTGATGAAACCCGCGCTTCCAGTAAGCAAAGGAACGGGCTTCACTTCCTCGTCTGTCTGCGCTTGGGCCTTCAACTGGAAGGCCAGGAAGGTCGTGAGCACTAGGAAGAGGGCGGCCCGCCACGCGAAAGATCGGTCTTTCTCTCTCCGAGGGGGACGGCATTCTCCTCCACGCAGCAGCAACCGGACTCGTGGACTCGGTTTTTCTGGGGGGACTTGCATGTCCGTCCTGAAAGGCTAAATCTCTAGTTCAGGTCAACGTTGACTCCCTCCTCCAATAGTGTCAACTCAAGTGAATTTTGATGTGCTGCGATGGATATTTCCTGTTTCGTGTTCTCCTGCTTCCAGGATTGGCAACCCCCGCACCATTCCAGAAAGGGCTACCGCCTTCCAGCGTCACCCGCTCTCCGGCGTATCCTCCGCCGCAGCCGACACTCTTCAACTCCCCCATTCCCTTAAACTTGATTCCGTGCTATTCTTTTTAGGTTATTGCGTACTTGACTCCCAAAGGAGCCTCTACCATGGAATGGGTTACCCCTCAGCACGAAGAAATCGACCTCAACTGCGAAGTTAGCTCCTACGCCAACGCTGAGCTCTAGACCGAGCTCGAATGCGCGTTAAAGTTCTCGGCTCGGCGGCCGGGGGCGGCTTTCCCCAATGGAATTGTGCGTGTTCGAATTGTAGCGGCCTGCGAGCTGGCACCCTGAAGGCTCGTCCACGCACACAAGCGCAAGTTGCAGTCTCATCTGATCCTTCTCACTGGTTCCTTCTCAACGCCTCTCCCGATCTCCGCCAGCAAATCCTTGCCACTCCGGAGTTGTCAGCCGCTTCCCCGACCCTCGGCTCCCCCATCTCCAGAATTCTACTCACCAGCGCCGATGTGGATTGCGTGATGGGCTTGCTTCACCTTCGTGAGTTCCAGCCGCTCCAAATCTATTCGACTTTGGCGGTGCGGCGCATCCTCACCGAAGAAAACAGTCTCTTCCGGGTCCTGAGTCGCTCAATCCCGCCTGTGAAATGGGAAACCTTGCCCCTCGACCGGCTCACCCCTCTGGTTCCTCCTACTTCGGTAGGCGCAAAAGATAGCCTCTTCTGCAAAGCCGTGCCGCTCCTTGGCGGCTTTCCGGATTATGTGAGTGATTCCTTGCGGGGCAGCATGCCGCCGGAAGAAGCCGTAATCGGCGTTCAATTGGTACACAAAGAAAAAAGATTCTTCTACGCACCCAGCGTCGCGGGACAGGGAGAGGAATGGCAGCGCACTGTCGATGAAAGCGACCTCGCCCTTCTCGATGGCACCTTCTGGAAAGACGACGAACTTATTTCCGCCAAGCGCAGCCGCAAGACGGCTCGCGAAATGGGCCATCTTCCCCTCTGGGGCGAGCGCGGCATGCTGAAGCGCCCGTTTCGTCTCGGAAAGACTAAGCGCGTCCTCATCCACATCAACAATACCAACCCGGTTCTGAACGAGGAGAGCCCCGAACATCGCGCTGTGCGTGATGCCGGATGGGAAATCGCCTATGATGGGATGGAGTTCAACCTGTGACCCCGTCCACGAATCACGTCGTCGAACAGCCGCTGCTCTCGGAATCCGAATTCATCGCTGGCTTTCACGCGATAGGCGAAGAGCGCTACCACCACAAGCATCCGTTCCACTTGCTCATGCACGAAGGCAAACTCACGCGCGGCCAGCTTCAAGCCTGGGCTCTCAATCGCTACTACTATCAGAGCCGCATCCCTATCAAAGATTCCGCCATCCTCGCGCGTAGCGAAGATCCCACATTTCGCCTCGCCTGGCGCAAACGCATCCTCGATCACGATGGCGACGGCACTAAGCCCGGTGGCATCGAAAAGTGGCTACGCCTCGTCGAAGCCACCGGCCTCTCGCGCGAATCCGCGCTCCGCGGCGACGCCATTCTTCCCGCAACACGATTCGCCGTCCAAGCCTACGTCGACTTCGTCTCCACTCGTTCCCACCTCGAAGCTGTCGCGTCGTCTCTCACCGAACTCTTTTCAAAGAAGCTCATCACACTTCGCATGGACCGGCTTCGCGAACATTATCCTTGGCTTTCCAGCGGCCTCGACTATTTCACAGGCCGCTTGACGCAAGCCCCCGAAGACGCCGACTTCGCCCTCGCCTGGGTCGTAAAGCATGCTCATACTCGCCCAGAACAAAACTCCTCCCACGCCGCTTTGCGCGCCAAGTGCGACATCCTCTGGGCTCAGCTTGACGCCCTCTACTTTTCCTACGTCAATCCGGGCTGGCCGCCCCCCGGCGCGTTCCAGCCCGCAAAGGAATCTTGAAGAACTTACGATGCCACCCGAACTGAACAGCCGCCCACGACTCGCACCAGGCTGCCGCCTCGGCGAGAACAACCAGCAGCGTGTTCTGCTCATGCCCGAACGCGCTCTGCGCCTCAACGGCCCAAGCCTTGAGATTGTCGAACGCTGCGACGGCCAGCACACCGTCCAGCAAATCGTCGCGGATTTGCAGAAGATCTATTCCAAAGCCGCGCCCCAAAAAGTCGAGCAGGACATTCTCGGCTACCTCGCGCTTTTGCAAAAGGATCGAGCTCTCGATTTCGAGCTGTAGCGGCCGCCTTCTGAGGTGGGCGCTTTTTTCTGACCATGACCTCCACGACTTCCAACCCGCTAGCACTGATCGCCGAACTAACCCACCGCTGCCCCCTGCATTGCGTCTACTGCTCTAATCCCCTCGAACTGCAATCCCGCGCCAACGAACTCCCCACTGAAGTCTGGTCACGAGTATTCCAGCAAGCAGCCGAACTAGGCGTTCTCCAAGCCGACTTCACCGGCGGCGAACCTCTCGCCCGCCCCGACATCGTCGAACTCGTCCGCGCCGCACGCTCCGCCGGCCTCTACGTCAATCTCATCACTTCCGGCCTGCCCCTGGATGAAGCAAAACTCTCAGCCTTGGTCACCGCCGGCCTCGATCACATGCAACTCAGCTTCCAAGGCGCCCGCGAAGAAACCGCCAACGAAATCTCCGGCACAAAGTCCCACGCGCAAAAACTCCGCGTTCTAGATTGGGTCAAGCAACATCGCGTCGCCGTCACACTCAACTTCGTCATCCACCGCCGCAATATCGACCAACTCCCGGAAATGCTAGCCATCGCCGAATTTTCCTGTGCCACGCGCATCGAATTCGCCAATGTCCAGTATTACGGCTGGGCTTTCGCCAATCGCGAAAATCTCCTGCCCACACGCGCGCAGCTCGACCAATCGCTCGCCTTCATCAAGAGCGCACAAGATCGTCTTCAAGGCAGGATTCGAATCGAATGCGTCGTGCCGGATTACTACGCAAAATATCCCAAGCCCTGCATGGGCGGCTGGGGCCGCAAGCTTATGCTGATCACCCCAAGCGGCGACACTCTCCCCTGCCACGCCGCGCAAGTCATTCCCGGCCTCGCCTTTGAAAATGTGAAAGACCTCAGCCTACGCGAAATCTGGGAAAGCTCCGCAGCGTTCCAGAAATTTCGCGGAGAAACTTGGATGCAGGAACCCTGCAAAACCTGCGACCGCCGCGAGCAAGACTTCGGCGGCTGCCGCTGCCAGGCATTACTCCTGGCTGGAGACGCCGCTGCCACCGACCCCGTCTGCTCCCTCGCCCCACAGCGTCCCAAAGTCGACGCCATCCTCGCAGGAATGAACGCCGCGCCGCCGGCGGAAATCCTTGCCAAGACTTCCTGGCTCTATCGCCCCAATCCCGCCTAGTCCGCCGCTACCGTCTGCGTTTCTCCCAGTCGCATCACCACGCGGAAAATAAACACCAAGCTCCCCACCAGCACCAGCGATCCAAACACCGCCAGCGTATTCTGCGGCCCAACGTGTTTCGCTAGACCGCCAGCGATCAACGCCCCAATCGGCTGCACTCCCATAAACATCGTCGCGTACACGGCCATCACACGGCTGCGCAGTTCATCCGGCACGCGGTTCTGAATCAACGTGTTCGTCGCCGCCATCTGCGACGTGGCAGCGAATCCCACCACAAAAAGCACTACGATGCACAGCCAGAGGACTCTCGCTTGCGAAAAAAGGACCAGGCCAACCGCGCAAGTCGCGGACGTCCACGCAATCCATCGTGCCAATCCACGATAATGCGTGCGTGCCGCGAACTGCAGCGCGCCCGCCACCGCACCCACTCCCGCCGAACTCATCAGGAATCCCAGCGTCCGCGCGTCTCCCTTCAAAATATCTTGCGCATAAATCGGCATGAACACCGCATATTGCAAGCCAAAGAGGCTCAGCACGCTCAGTAACAGCAACGCCGATCGCACCGGCAAGTCACTCATCGCGAATTGAAATCCTTGTACAAAACTTCTCAACGGCGAATCCGTCCTCGGTTTGATTTTCTTCCGCTCGATCCGCATCATCAACAGCGCCACGATCACCGCCACGAAGCTCAGCCCATTCAGAAAGAAACACCAACCCTCTCCAATCAACGCGATGGCAAATCCCGCGATCGCCGGCCCCACCACTCGCGCCCCGTTGAAAATCGACGAGTTCAGCGCAATCGCGTTCGGCAGATCTTCCTTCCCCACCATCTGCACAAAAAACGCTTGCCGGATCGGCACGTCAAACGCATTCACTATACCCACCAGAAATGCGATGACGATGATTTCCCATTCGCGAATCAGATGCGTCAGCGTCAGCGCCGCCAGCGCAAACGCGAGAATCATGGAGCATGTCTGCGTGGCAATCACGCTGCGCTGCCGGTCGTAGCGATCCCCGACATACCCGCCGATCGAGGACAGAAACAGCATCGGTACCTGGCTCGCGAAACCAAACACTCCGAGCAGCGCTGCGGAACCCGTCAGCTTATAGACCAGCCAAAGCTGCGCTGTGGTCTGCATCCACGTCCCAATCAGCGATATGAGTTGTCCCGCAATGAAGAGCTGGAAATTGCGGTGTTGCATCGCGCGAAAGCGCGTGGTCCCGGCCGGACTGACCGCCGTGCGGTCACTGTTCAAAATTTCTTCCTCCACTTGTTGGATGCAAAAACCTTGACCTAGTCACCATGCCGCGAGCAGCGACTCCTTGTCAACGCACCGCCGCACGCGCGCGCCGCCAATTTGCCTCTGATCCTTCATTTGTAGGGGCGCGGCACCTCGGGATGCTGCGCTCCTGCTTGCTAGATAGATTGATCGTGGAATTCTTGAACTGGACTGGAGACGCAACCAGGAAAAATGATATGGGTACTTAAAATTCGAAGCCCGTCATCCTAAAACTAAAAACTTACAACGAACAACTTGCCGCTTTCCTACTCGCCCGGCGGCACCGGCGCCCCGCCCACATGTAAATGGCTCAGGTCGTGCAACATCGCTCTATCTTGTTCGCTCATCCCGCGCGTGAAGTTTGGATCATTCAGGTGCTGGTTGCGCGCGGACTCCGGCATGTTTTTCAACACGTTGAGCCGGCTTCGAATGGCCCTCTGCCGGTCCGGCGGAAGCTGCTGCCACCTCGGCAGGACATCGTTCTTGATGTGATTCTTCTGCTGCGGCGTCAAGTCGCCCCACACCCGCTGCCGGTCACGCAACTCCTGCTGCTGTTGCGGTGACAATCGGCTGAACTGCTGCTCATTCCTTCGTCGCTCTTGAGGAGTCAGCGTTCGCGCTGGCGGCGTGTACGCAGATGGCGGTCGGTTCGAATTGCCGTTCGCGCGCGGCGCCGGATTAGTCCGCTCCGCGTTCGCCTGCGGCGGCCGGTTCGCGTTTCGTTGTGCTTCGCGCTCCGCCTGTTTTCCCTGTTGCCGCTGCTGCTCTTCTTGCTGCCGCTGCTGGTGCTCGGCCTGCTGCTGATGCTTTTGCTCTTTCTGCTGATGCTGATTCTGGGGTGGGCGATTCTGCTGCGCATTTGCGCGCAGCTGCGCGAAGCCCGGCGCCGCCAGCGCCAGACAAATGCCCAGCTCCGCCACCCACTTCCCGATTTGCAGTCTTCTGCTCATGGCTCCTTACATCTGCTGCGACGCGTTCGAGTCGCTGGCGTCGTCATCATCGGAAGCCGCCTGCGACAAATCCGCCAGCGGCGCAAAACTCGATATCACGTCGTAGTCCGCGCTATTCACCACCGGCAAGTCTTGCTCCGCGATCGCCGGAGGCTCGAAAGGTCGCGAACCCATCCACACTGTCGCTAACAACAGCGTTGCCGCAGCAAAAGCCACTCTTGGGGCCGGCATGAACCACGCCCACCAGCCTTGCTTCGCCGGTTCCGCCGCCACCCGCGCCTGCATCCGTATATCAAACGCCGCCGACGGCTCGATCATCGGCAACTCGTCCAGCAACACATTCACCGCGCGGAATTCATTCACGCGCAACTGGCACGCCGCGCACGTCGATAGATGCTTCTCCATCTCCAGACGTTCGCCTTCTTTCAGGCGCCCGTCCACGTATCCCAAAACCTTGTTTTCCAATCGTCCACAACTCATAACGTCCTTCCCTTCTGGCCCACTTCTACGACTTACCGTGCTGTGCCACGAGGGGGGCTAGTTCCACCCGCAGCGTTTCGTACGCCCGGAAGAGCAGCGATTTGAGCGCGCTCTCCGAACATTGCAAAATCTTTGAAATCTCCCCGTAGTCCAGCTCTTGATACTTGTGCAGCAGCACCGCCGCCCGCTGCTTTTCCGGCAATTTATCAATCGCGTGCCGGATCATCTTCTTGCGCGTCTCCTCGACCAAATGCTGCTCGATGTTCGGGTGCTTCTCGGCGACATCCATCGTCTTTTCATCGCCGTCTTCGCTGTCTACCGTCACCGGAGCATCCAGTGAGATTTCCATCCGCTGGTAACGGTTGTCCCGCACCGAATTCAGCGCCAAATTCGTCGCGATCCGGAACAGCCAGGTAGTGAACTTTGCGCTCGGTACGTAATCTTCCCGCGCCCGGTACACTCGAATGAACACTTCCTGCGCCAGATCTTCGGCTTGCTCCCGGTTCCGCACCATGCGGTACAGAAAATTGATCAACGGACTCCGATAGCGATGCAGCAGAAGCGCGAACGACTGTTCGTCGCCCGCCTTCACGTCCAGCATCAGTTGGACGTCCGACCTGGCCATAGCCGCCACACTGTATCAAACCCAGCAGGTCCTAGAAAGTTGCTTGTGATTTGTCGCCTGGAAGGAACTCTAAACTATTGCAGCGTCGGGCTTTAGCCCAGCTTCCACCATCGAGATCAAATGTTCACCTTGAGCCCTTAGACATGGGATAAGTGCTTCATTATCAACAGACTAGCCACTCCCACAAACACCAGCAGCGCCATCCGCCAGTTCGGCTCCCGGTTAACTTCCGGCAGCAAGTCCGTCGCCGCAACGTAAAGGGTCACCCCACCCGACAACGGGAGAGCGTACTTCAATTGCCCCTGCAGCGCGCTCGTCAGCGCCACTCCCGCCACCGTCGCTACACCTAACAACCCCGCTGCGAGTATTGCGTTGCGCTTCCCTTGTCCGCTCGCCAGCACCACCGACGCCACCGTGAACCCCTCCGGTAGCTTGTGCAGAAACACCGCGAAAAACATCACCGCCCCAAGCCAAGTCGAAACCAAGAATCCCGCCGCAATCGCCACCCCATCGAAAAAAGTGTGAATCGTCATCCCCACCAGCACGCTTGTCCGCGCATGCTGATGGCTCACCTCTTCAGTGTGTGTCTCCTCTCCAAAATGAAAATGTGGCGCCAAGGTGTGCTCAAACAGATGCACGATGAAATAGCCGATCAACACAAACAGCAGCGCACTCTCGCCCGCAATCCGCACCGACTCCGGAATCACCTCGACAAACGCAACCGCCAGCATGTACCCCGCGCCCAGCGCCAGAAAATATTGCAGAAATTTTCGCGGCCACTCTCTATGCACAACAAAATACCCGCCAATCAAATTCCCCGCCGCGGCCACCAGCCCCAGCCCCACCGCCAACAACGTCCGAAATGTTAAGTCATGCCCCATGAAAGAAGTTCACAGCCGACAGTTCACAGCCAACAGTAAAAAGGACAACAAAATCAGAAAATCGGCATCGCGCTACGAGGTGTGCGCAATCTTGGTTCGAAGGCCTGACAACATTCGAAGAATCTCGGGAGTTCGATGTAGCCCAAGTCGCGACTCACCATCAGAAGGTATTCGGTCTCAGCAAGAGAGCCTTCGGCGATATTCAGAAACCGAGCAAAGTCGGACTGACTTTGCCGCTTTGATCCTTCGGCAATATTAGTGGGGACGGAAAGCGCAGCACGCCGTAGCTGCGACGTCAGCCCGAATTGCTCGGAGCACGGAAGTCCGACGCTTGCGCCGGAGATAGCAAGGACAAGCTTGTGGCTTCTCTGCCATACGAGCAGTTTAGTGAAGTGCTGCATGGTTTATGCTGTCTCCTCCTCACGCTGTAATCTGTAAGCTGTCGGCAGTCAACTGTTAGCTTATTTATCCGCTATGTCTGAACAAAATCACATCCCCCTCTTGCACAATGTATTCCTTCCCCTCCAGCCTCACTTGCGCCTTCTCTCGCGCCGCCGCCAAACTTCCCGCCGTCAGCAACTCATTCCACCGCACCACTTCCGCCCGGATAAATCCCTTCTCGATGTCGCTATGAATCGCCCCCGCCGCCTTCACCGCCGTCGCGCCTTTTCGAATCGTCCACGCCCGCACTTCCGGCTCTCCCGCCGTAAAAAACTGGATCAGCCCCAACAAATCATAAGTCGCGCGAATCAGCCGGTTCAGCCCCGGTTCCTTCAATCCATACGAAGCCAGCAGCTCCGCCGCTTCTTTCTCATCCATCTCCGAAAGTTCCGCCTCCAGCCGCCCGCAAATCGCCACCACCGCCGCATTCGGCCGTCCCTGCAAAGCGCTCAATTTATGCCGCTCCACCGCCGTGTCCAGCTTGTCCGCCTCGTCGTCACCCAGGTTCAACACATACAGCACCGGCCGCGCCGACAGAAACAGAAATCCTCCGATGGATTTCCTCTCCTCCGGATTCAACTCCAATTCACGCAGCGCCTTTTCGCCTTCCAACTGCGTCTTGCATTTCTCCAATGTATTCTTTTCCAGTATCAAAACTGGATCGCTCTTCTTCTTTAAGTCCTTCTCCACCCGCTCCAGCCGCCGCGTAATCTGATCGTGGTCCGAAAGCATCAGCTCCAAATCCAGATTCGTCGCGTCCCGCAACGGATCAATGCTCCCCTCCGAATGCGGCACTGAAGGATCGTCAAACACGCGAATCACATGCGCGATCACGTCCACTTCGCGCAATTGCGCCAGCGCATCCCGCATGCGTTCCTTCTGCATCCCGCCCAGATCCACATAATTCACGGTGGCGTACGTAATTTTCTTCGGGTTATACAGCTTCGCCAGTTCCAGCAGCCGCGGCTCCGGCACCTTTGCCACGCCCACATGCGTCGCCGACGCCCCAGCCTTCCCCTCGACATGCGCCTTCGTCAAAATCCGAAACAGCGTCGTCTTCCCTACCTGCGGTAGCCCAATAATCCCTGTCTGCACTTGCGTCCCTTCAATCCATTAATTTCTACCCACACAAACTCACAATCCTAACACACCCGTCGTCGCCTCCCTCAAGAGCGCACGATTTACGATTTGCGGTCGAGCGGATGTACAATTTCAATCAGGAATATCCAACTTGTCGGAGAAAGACATTTTCGGCCGGCCAATTGAACGCCTGTACTGCGGGATGCGGAAATATGTTCAAAGAAGAATTGCTTCAGGCAAGCTGGACGAAGAGTTTGATCTCTCAAAAGTTTGGGATTCACTAGAGCTTGTTGAACTAACTATGGAAGCTCAAGAATCGGGCCTTGAACCAGCCGTGGAAATCAAAACAGTAAGAGACTTTCTCTGGCTTTGCAGGGCCATAGATTTTCAACGCCAGCGCACGGAAAACCGCGACAATTGAACTCTGAAATTGGGCAATTCTCCTGCGTCATCTCGTATACGATTCCTAGTTCATGCTGCCCATGGGCCTGACAATCCTGGATCTCTCCGCTTACGTCGGCCTCGCTGCCGTCGGCGCCATAACCCTAAACATGCTCTTAGGATTGTTGATGGCCTTTCGCTACAGCCCTCACCGCTCCTGGCCCCATCACCGTTTCAATTACTTCCGCGTCCACGACTGGACCGGGTACATCGCGCTGACTGTCGCAATCCTTCACCCGGCGATTCTGCTCTTTAATAAAGACCCGCGCTTCCGCATCCTCGATCTCCTTTACCCCGTCCATTCGCCCTCCCAGCCACTTGACAACACCATCGGCGCCATCGCCCTCTATCTCCTCACCTTCGTCGTTGTCACTTCCTACCTGCGCATCCGTCTTGGTCGTCATCTTTGGAAATCCTTCCACTTCTCCATCTATTTCGCCGCCGCCGCTCTTTTCTGGCACAGCCTCTTCACCGATCCCGACTTGAAAAACAAGCCCGTTGATTGGTCCGACGGCGGCAAACTCTTCGTCGAATGCTGCCTCCTCCTCATCGCCGCCATCAGCCTCCTTCGCCTCCGCCACGCCCGCAAGAAAGCCCTCCATTCCCGCCACCTCCCCGTAACCATCAAAACGCCGTTGTAGGGTCTGCCCGCCGCAGGCGGGCGGACGGTTTTTCTTCTCTGCGCTTCCTCTGCGTCTCTGCGTTATCCTTTCTCTTTTCTTCCTCTCCGTTTAATCTATCCCCCGCCATGCCAACTCCCTGTTTTGATCTAGCCGAAGCCACAAGGCACCTCTCCGAACGCGACGATTGCCTCAAGCGGCTGATCGCCGAAACCGTCCCCTTCCAAATGGACCAGGATCCCCTGCAATCCCCCTACGAAGCTCTCCTCGAAGCCATCGCTTACCAATCCATTTCAGGCAAAGCCGCCGCCACCATTTACGGCCGCATCAAAGCGCTCAGTGCCACTGGCCGCGCTCCCACCCCTCAAGAAATACTGAAGCTCCGCAAGACCGTCCTCCGCAAAGCCGGCCTCTCCGGCGCCAAAGTCCTTGCCATGAAGGACCTAGCCAAGAAAACGATCGAAGGCGTCGTCCCCACTCTCGAGCAAGCCGAAAAACTCTCCGACGAAGAACTCGTCGAACGCTTGGTTTCTGTCCGCGGCATCGGCGCCTGGACCGTCGAAATGTTCTTAATCTTCCGCCTCGGCCGCCCTGACGTCCTCCCCATTCACGACCTTGGCGTCAAAAAAGGCTGGGCCGTGGCCTACGGCAAAAAACACATGCCTAAGCCCAAGGAACTCCTCGCCTTCGGCGAACGCTGGCGCCCCTACCGCACCGTCGCCAGTTGGTACATGTGGCGCGCCTTCGAGCGCGCCGGCCACAAAGCCACCAACAAAATCCGCCCCCCCGAAGTCCGCAAACGCAAAGGCAAACCAGCCAAGCCCAAGCGCGCCGCCCGCAAACCACTGTAGAGGCCGGGCGGAATTCATCCCGACCGGGTCGGGAGCCCGTCTCCTCTCCGGCCGTTGTAGTGGCCGGTCTTCAGACCGGTTCTTTTCGGCCCATCTCCGACACCTTATAGAAAAGCCCTAAAAATGAGGGTCCTAACCACCTTATCTATCTAGAATCAACTTATGAAAAACATAGGGAGGGGTGGGTCATGGTTAACTAGAATCCGAATTCTATTGTCCGGCTGCCAACTCTCTCACCATCAAATACAAAGCCGCCAACCCGGCCAGCAGCACGCATCCTTCCAGGGACGCCGAGATCCGGTGCAACCGCCCGAACTCCGCCAGCAACGGACTATCCGCTGCCGTCGCCTGGATCGACCCCATCTGTACCCGCAGCGCCGCCATCTTCGGGCTAACCGCCTGCTGTGACACCACTGTGAGCAAAATCATAAGCACCAGGCACAGTGCCGCCGGAGTCGCCAGGCTCGCAAACGTCCGAGTCCGCAACAATCGCGCCAGCAGAATCGCAACCCCGCAAACCACTCCCATCAGGTGCATCCGCGTGAGCCCAAACCCTACCATCGCCCCAGCCAAGTCCCGGCTAGCCAGTATCCGAAACGCCCCCGGTGCCACCACAAAACTCAAAAACACATCGCTCCCCAGCCACAAACTCAAGCCCAGGAATTCAAGCGTCCGCAGCAAGTTCGCCATGCGTTGACTATACAAGACAGCCCAAATTCCGGCCACCGGATGCTTGACGCACGCAGTTTTCCTTCGATTGCCACCGAATGCCTGACGGCGTGCTATTAAATATCAACTTCAGCACAAATCACCAACGCGGGGTGTGTGGACGAGACCGATGTGGGAGAATGGAAAGGAATGGTGGGCGACAAAGGACTTGAACCTTTGACCTCTCCCGTGTGAGGGGAGCGCTCTAACCAACTGAGCTAGTCGCCCAATGCAGGTAACCGCGACGGCCGGCACCGCCATCTATTTGTAACAGGAAGGACGCTGGTTTTCAATACATGCCGACTGCCACCTCTCAAGTCGTCTCGCAGCTGCAGCGCTCCATTGCGCGCGCCATCTATGGCAAGGAAGACGCGATCCAGCTTGCGCTGATCACGCTGCTCGCGCGCGGCCACCTGCTTATCGAAGACGTGCCCGGCGTCGGCAAGACCACCCTCGCGCAGGCAATCGCCAAATCTTTTCATTGCAGCTTCCAGCGCATCCAGTTCACCTCCGACCTGCTGCCCAGCGACGTGCTCGGCGTCAGTGTCTACAATCCGGAGTCGCGCGAATTTGAATTTCGTTCCGGGCCGATTTTTGCCAACGTGGTCCTCGCCGACGAAATCAACCGCACCACCCCGCGCACGCAATCCGCGCTTCTCGAAGCCATGAACGAAGCGCAAGTCACAGTCGACGGCAAGACGCTGCCGCTTCCTCAACCATTTCTCGTAATCGCCACGCAAAATCCTGTCGAGCACCACGGCACCTATCCGCTCCCCGAATCGCAGCTCGACCGCTTCTTGATGCGCATCAAAATGGGCTATCCCTCGCACGAAACGGAACGGGAAATCCTGCGCAAGCGTGTTGGCGACAATCCCATCGATTCGCTCGAATCCATCGCGGATATCAGCGATGTGATGGCCATGCAGGACGCGGTCGCGCACGTCAAGGTCGACTCCAGCCTGCACGATTACGCTCTCGAAATCGTCAACCGCACGCGCAAGAGCGAACAGCTGAATCTTGGTGTCAGTCCCCGCGGCACCCTCATGCTCCAGCGCGCCGCGCAAGCTCGCGCCTTCCTTGATGGCCGCGACTACTGCCTACCCGACGATTTCAAGCAGCTAGCCGTTTCCGTTTTCTCGCACCGCGTCGTCGCCAGTTCACGGCACGCCTCGCTACAGAAAAAATCGGAAACCACGGATTCCGTTCTTCGCGACATCGTCGAATCCGTTCCCGTTCCCTTGTGAGCGTATTCCCAACCATTTCGCGACTATGGGCCAAGGCCGACCACTCCGCCGTCCGCGCCTTTCTCCTTTCAATGACCGCGCTCGCGGCCGCACTTTTGCTGGCACTATATTCCGGTGCCGCCGCTGAACTGGGCCAGCTCGCGATTGCCACCACCTCTGCGGTCGCTGCCCTCGTCATCGCCGGATGGGTGGGCATAACGCTCGTTCCCATCCTCGCGAAGCGCACGCCGCTTCGCTGGATCGGCTACAAGATGGAGTACCGCGTCACCCTCGAAGGCTGGATCTATCTTGGCGGCATCGTGCTCGTCGCTCTAGCCGCTCTGAACACTGGAAACAATCTCCTGTTCCTGATTCTCTCCAGCCTCATTGCGCTGGTTTTGATGTCCGGCATTCTTTCTTCCATCACGCTCTCGGGAGTCGGAATGCGGCTCGTGCTGCCCCAACATATTTTTGCCGGCCAACCGGTTCGCGCGATGGTTGAACTCGAAAATGAAAAGCTGACACTGCCTTCGTTTTCGCTGCGCGTCGAAGCCACCAAGACCAAACACGGCCCGGCCGCCGCGCTGCTCGATACTCCGGTCTATTTTCCGTATCTCCCGAAACATGATTCGGTGCAGCAAACTATTCCGGTGACCTTTCCGCGCCGCGGCGTTTATCGCCAGGAAGCTTTCCGCATCGTCACTCGTTTCCCGTTCGGCTTTCTGCGCAAAGCGCGCCAGCTGAATTTGAAAACGGAAGCGCTCGTCTATCCTTCGGTGGAGCCCAGCCCGGAATACCTGGAAATATTGCAGGGCCTGCAAGGGGCTCTCGAAAGCATCACAAAAGGCCGCGGCCAGGATCTCTACGCGCTGCGCGGTTACGTCCCCACGGACAGCGCGCGCCACGTTCACTGGAAAGCTTCCGCGCGTTCCGGTTCCTTGATGGTTCGCGAATTCACGCGCGAAGACGACTGCCGCGTTCTGCTCGTCCTCGATCCTCATCTGCCGGAGGAGGAATTCTCCCGGCTGAAGCAGGAGATTCCTGCAATACACGAGCATTTCGAGCGCACCGTCACCATTTGCGCCAGCCTAGCCTGGCACTTTTACGAGAAGAACTCGCTGTTACAGTTCCGCACCGCCGCGGTGGAAACTCTTCTCGCGCCCGCCAACGAGCTCATTTTCGCCATTCTCCAGCACCTCGCTCTTGCGCAACCTTTGCCGCCCGATCCCGATCAAAAGCTCATGGCCGATCTCGCGGCTTTGCCCGATCTATTTAAAATCATCGTCACCTGCAAGCCCCGCGGCTCCATCCCCGCCTCCGTGTGGAGTTCCTCCTACGTCATCTTCCTCGACGACGAACAGCAATAATAATTGCCGGACGTATTTTGGGAGTGCGGCGGCCCGCCGCCGCTTTTCTTGCGGGAGCGCTCACTGGTCGCGAGTGTGCCTGACTCTTAGGGAAACGCGTGAATCGCGGCCCAGGTACAGATATCGGTTGTAAGAAAAGCGGGTGCAAGCTCGCGTACCCCAAGTCCCACCGCTGACGTGCAACTGTGCGAGAATATCCCGGCAGAATGCTTAAGGGCCGCGAACTCGCCGCATTTCGCAAACAATTGCTCGGCTGGTTCCGCCAATTTCAGCGCGACCTGCCGTGGCGCCGCACCAGCGATCCCTACCGCATCTGGCTTTCTGAGATCATGCTCCAGCAAACGCGTGTGGCGGCCGCGATTCCTTATTACGAGCAGTTTCTTGAGCGCTTCCCCGACGTTCACTCGCTCGCCGCTGCGCCGCAAGAAGAAGTGCTGCGCCTATGGTCCGGTCTTGGGTACTACAGCCGTGCGCGCAACCTGCAAAAGGCCGCGCAGCAAATCGTCGCGAAACACGGTGGACAATTCCCGGCGCACTTGGAGGAAGCTCTCGCCCTGCCGGGTATTGGAAACTACACCGCCGCGGCAATTCTGAGTATTGCGTTCAAGCAAAGACATGCCGTTCTCGACGGCAACGTCGCGCGCGTCCTTGCGCGGCTCAATGCGATTCGCGGAGACATCCGGGAATCACAACGTTGGCAGCACTTGCAAGAAACTGCAGATGCTCTGCTCGAACCGAAAACACCGGGCGATTGGAACCAAGCCATGATGGAACTGGGTGCGACGCTGTGCACTCCAAAATCGCCGCAGTGTCTGCTCTGCCCTGTTGCGCAATTTTGCGAGGGACGCAAACTTGGCCTCGCCGAGTCCTTGCCTGAAAAACGAAAGAAGCGCGCTACCGTGGACGTGACTCTAGCCGCGGCAGTTTTTTCCGACAAATACAGCCAAACGCTGCTCCTTCCACCGCCAAAAAACTCAAAAGAAATAGCGTCTGCCGATCACGTCCCGACGCTGGTTTCAAGAATGTGGCATTTTCCGACGCTTTCGGTGACCGGCAATCCATCCGGAAACCTTCTTGCATTTCTTCGAAAACTCTTTCCAGGACCGCAAATCAGCAAGCTGAAACTCGGTCCAATCGGCAAGATCCGTCACGCTGTGACCTACCGCGCCATCACCGTCCTGACCTTCGTGATCGATGTAAAAAATCTCCCGCGCATCTCAGGCGCGAAACAGGTGCCCCTAAGTGACATCTCCAGCCTGCCCGTCTCCAATCTCACCCGGAAAGTAGCTCGCGCCGCTTTGGAAGCCGCCGCTCTTACTCCGGCCAAGCGCTGAGAGTTATCCTTTCGCCCCGCTTCGTTCCCGGCGAACCCGGCAGATGCTACGATGAAAAGTCTGCCATGGCCGCCATCTTCTCAGCTCCGAACGAACGTGCTCTGCCCGCCGAGCGCTTTTTCCGCACTTCGCTAACTCTGCTGATGCTCACGTCAGCGCTGACGCTCGTCAGCACCGGCAAGCTGGACATCGTCACGAGCTTCGTGGTCCCGCTCATCGTGGTCAACAAAGGTCTTCGCTGGTGGCACGGACGGCCAGCCGAGTTGACCCACCGCACCGCAACATGGTGCGTGCTCGCTTACCTGGCGTTCCTCCCCGTGGATGCCCTGGTTCTTTCGCGTTTCTCCGTCGGAAATTCGGCCAATCCGCCGCTATTCGCGATGCTTCTGGCAGCGGTTCATTTTCTGATATTCGTCAGCATCGTTCGTTTTTATAGTGCGGTAACGGACCGCGATGCGCTGTTCCTTTCGATGCTGGCCTTCGCGGGAATTCTCGCGGCTGCCGTACTCACGGTGGACACGACATTCCTGGTTCTTTTTTTTATCTTTCTGCTGTTTGGCGTTTCCACTTTCATCGGGATGGAACTGCGCCGCGGAGCCGCCGGGGCCGTCTCGCCCGCAGTGCACCTGCACACTGCACGCGACCGGAAATTGAATCGCGCGCTTTGTTTTTCCGCTCTCAGCGTGGCCATCGGATCAATCGCGCTTGGCGGCGTGCTGTTTTTCTTTTTTCCGCGTTTCAGCGCGGGCTACCTTGGCCGGGCCAGCTTCAATTCGTCGCTGATGTCTGGTTTCACGGAAAGCGTCGAGCTCGGACAGATCGGCGAGATCAAGAAAAATTCCGCGGTAGTCATGCGCGTGCAAACCGGCAAGCCGATCGGTTACGACCGGCTGCGCTGGCGCGGCATCGCGCTTACAAATTTCGATGGCAAACGGTGGACCACCTCCAAGCACGGTACGCAAAAATTGCAGCCTGGCGAGGATGGCTGGATTCACACCGCCGATTCGCCTCAGAAATCTGAGACGCCCAAGCCGGGAATGATTTATACCGTGTATCTGGAGCCCCTCGCCACCGACGCCATTTTCATTCCCGGCAAAGTCATCTCAATCAAAGGAAATTTCACCGGCGAAGGCGGCAATTCGTTCAGTGCGATCCGCCGCACTTATATTCTTCGTGATTCGACCGATACTCTGCTGAATCCCTTTCACAACTACACGGCGATCCGGTATGCCGGTTTTTCGCAATTGCCGCCGATGGACGCCACGAAACTCCGCACAGCATCCACGGAATATTCCAGAGAGATCACTTCAACCTACCTTCAACTTCCCGAACCACTGGATCGGCGTATCCCCGAACTTGCCAGGCAAGCCACGAAATATGCCAAGACGCCGTTTGATAAAGCGCTGGCCATCGAAAGTTTCCTGCGCAATCGCTACGCGTATACTTTGAATCTAACTGGAAAACCCGGAGACGATCCGCTAGCCCATTTCCTTTTCGAAACCCGCGGGGGCCATTGCGAATATTTTGCGTCGTCAATGGTCATCATGCTTCGAACGCTCGGGATCCCTTCGCGCGAGGTCAACGGATTCCTGCCCGGTGAATACAACGACCTGGGCGGAGACTATATTGTCCGCGCCAGCGACGCGCACAGCTGGGTGGAGGTCTACTTTCCCGGGATGGACTGGCAAGTATTTGATCCCACGCCGGCGATCGCGGAAAACGATGCCGGCTTCATGACCCGGCTGGGGCAGTACGCCGACTGGGCGCAGCTCACCTGGAGCGAATGGGTGATCGGGTATGACTTCGGGCACCAGGTCGCGCTGGCGCAGAACCTGCAGCGCAGTTCGCACGATGCATCGGAGTCAGTGCGCGCATGGTACCGACGGCAGCAGATGCAAGGCCGGCGGTGGATGAAGTCCTGGCACAACCGGATTAGCATTCTGATTCCACTCGTGGTTCTGACGTTCCTGATCGTTCTCCGCTTCGATGCGCTGTCCGCGATGCTGAGGCGCTGGTGGTTGATGTGGCAAATGCGATCCGCGAAAGCCGCGCGTTCTAATCCGCATCTGGCTTCGAAGCTATATGCGGAACTTTTACGCATGCTGGCGCGGCGCGGGCTGATCCGAGAAGTGTCGCAGACGCCGTTCGAATTTGCGGCCGCCGTGGTTGCGCCGAATCTGGCGCCCGCGGTCCGGGAGTTCACGCAACTCTACGCTCATACTCGTTTTGGCGGCGCGCCTTGCGATACCACGCGATTGCACCAATTGCTTGATCAGATCCGCGCGACGTCGCGGGCGCGCTAGCGACGCATTACATCCTGCCAAGATGGGGCGCTCCGACCGGGTCGGAGCGCCCCTACAAACACTGAATGGAAGGCTCGTGTTACAATTGAGAATTGCGCAAAGGTGTAAATTCATAGCTTATGACTAAGGTCGGATTCGTCAGCCTGGGATGTCCGAAGAACCTCGTGGACAGCGAGGTGATGATGGGTATTCTTGCGCGCGAAGGGTATGAGCTGACCCCGCGCGCGGATGAAGCTGAAATTCTAGTGGTGAACACTTGCAGTTTTATTGAGGCGGCGCAGAAAGAGTCCGTGGACGCCATTCTGGAGATGGCGGAGCACAAGAAATTCGGTGCGGCGAAAAAGCTAATTGTAGCCGGGTGCCTGGTGGAACGGTTTCGCGCGCAAATTCTGGAGCAGGTGCCGGAAGTGGACGCGGTGGTGGGCACGGGCGAAGTGGAACGGATCATGGAAGCGGTGGAGGGTGATTTGCGGGTGCTTCCCGCGCAACCGCCCGCGTTTTTGTATCACGATTTGACGCCGCGGATTGTGACCACTCCGAAACATGCGGCGTACATCAAAATTGCGGAAGGCTGCGATCATCCTTGCACGTTCTGCATCATCCCGCAGCTACGAGGAGCGTTTCGGAGCCGGCGATTCGAATCGGTGGTGCGCGAGGCGGAGAATCTGGCAAGGGCTGGCGCGAGGGAAATCACGCTGATCGGGCAGGACACGACTTCCTATGGCGAGGATCTCGGATTGCGGGATGGCCTCGCGAAGTTATTGGAAAAATTGGCGCAGACCGAGGAATTGCTATGGGTGAGATTCCTTTACGCTTATCCGAATCGCGTGACGCAGAAATTGCTGGATACGATTGGGGCGCATCCGCGGCTCGCGAAATACATGGACATGCCGCTGCAGCACGCCAGCCGGAATGTGCTGGCGCGGATGAAGCGGGGTTCTAATGGTGATGCGTTCTTGAAATTGCTGGAGCGCATCCGAAAGACCATTCCTGGAGTTTCGCTGCGCACTTCGTTCATCGTGGGTTTCCCTGGCGAAACGGAAGCCGATTTCGAGGAACTGTGCGATTTCGTGAAGGCGGCGAAGCTCGATTGGATGGGCGTTTTCGAGTATTCCGATGTGGACAATGCGGGGAGCTACGCGCTGGATGAAAAAGTGGATGCGGAGACGATTGGCGATCGCCGCAACCGCTTGATGGCTATTCAGAAGAAAATCTCGCGGGAAAATCTGCGGGCGAAATATTTGCGCGCTAGGCCGCGTGCTTCCAAAGATCGATTTTTTACGGCGCTGATAGAAGGGCCTTCGAAGGATAATCCGCTGGTGTGGGAAGCGCGGCTCGAGGCGATGGCTCCGGAGATTGATGGAAAGCTGTACCTCACAGACATCGAATTGGCGAGCGGAGAGGTCGCAGAAGCTGGGCATGTCGCGCGAGTCGAAATTACCAAGACGGATGCTTATGACTTGATCGGGCGGGTGGCGGAAATTCTGCCGCGGCCTGCTTCGAGGGCCAATTTTGGCGCAGTGCCGATGCCACCGGTTCCGGCGGCTGAAAAACTTCATCGCATTGCTACTGGGGCACCCCTCCGCGTCCTGGGCTAAGATATACTCTCCTTTTGAAGATTACGATTCCCTGGCCGGTGCTGTCGCTGTGGCTATTCTGCGTGGTTTCTCAACACAGAGGGCACAGGGAACACAGAGAAGAAGCACTCGCGATGAAACGCAAATGCCCTATTTGCAAGGCGGAGACGGACTCAACGGTCCACGCGGATTTCCCTTTTTGCAGCGAGCGCTGCCGGGACCGCGACTTGGGCAACTGGGCCACGGAAAAATACGTGGTCTCCGAACCTGCCTTCACGGAAGAAGACGCCGGTGAAGGCGAAGCGAACGCGATCGTCCTTCCGTTGGACGAAGACTTGGACAGATCGAATGACTCCGACCACTGAAAACCCGGCGACGCCCGGAGCATCGGTCAAGAAGCCGCGGCTCGCGCTTGCGATCGCCACGGCTTTGGGCGTGGGCTACCTCCCCAAGGCGCCAGGGACGTTTGGCTCGCTGGTGGGAGTGGCCACTGCTTTTCTTTCTTCGGTTTTTTTCTTGCAACCTGCGTCCGTCAGGGCTTTGTTTTCGCTGCACCCCGACTACGAGACGGTCTTAAGAAATGAGCTTTTCCCCCTGCCTGGAAGCAACGTCCACAACGCGATGTTGGCCTTGCCTATATTCTTCGCGCTGGGCCTGTTTCTTGTACTCGGGGCGATTGGGGTATGGAGCGCATCGCGAGCGGCGACTCACTCAGGAATTGAAGATCCACAATTTGTGGTCATCGATGAAGTGGCGGGACAACATCTGGCTCTCTTGCTGCCCTTGATCCCGATTGCACTGCCGCACTTGACCGCGCACATGGATCTCTCCGACTTCACGATCTTTTTCGCGCTGAGCCTGGTGAATTGGAAATACCTCCTACTCGGTTTTATACTTTTCCGCGTGTTCGACATTTGGAAGCCCTGGCCGATCCGCCGGCTGGAAAAACTGCCTGGGGGCTGGGGAATCATGGCCGATGACTGGATGGCGGGGATCTACGCTGCAATTCTGCTGCGTGCGGCGCTACACTTTGGGCTGCTGACGTTTTACATTGGCTGGGTATGAAATTCGGGTTCGGTTCTTCGGCAGAAAAAAACGGGATTCCACACATAGAGAGAGTTGCGCCCGCCGCGGCGATTCCCGGCGGCGAGATGACGATTCACGGGCGCGGGTTCGTCACGCGGGCACAATCGCGTCCGCTGGTGCGGTTCGGGGATGCCGAAGCAGGCGTCGCGTTGGCCAGCGAGAATCGTGTGGTGGCGCGCGTACCAGAAGGCGCGAGCGGCGGAGTGGTGCGGGTGGCGGCGGGCGAGCACGAAAGTCAGCCGCATCCCGTGCACATCGGGCTGCAAATCGCGGACAACCTTCATCCGGTGGCAAATCCCGCAGTGGATTTGGATGGCAACATTTATGTGACCTTTTCCGGTCAGCGTGGCCAGCGTGTTCCGGTTTCGTTATACAAAATCACGGCAAACTATAGCGTGAAGCCGTTCATCACTTCGCTGATCAATCCCAGCGGGCTGGCACTCGACCGCATGGGGAATCTTTTCGTCTCCTGCCGCAATGACGGTACGATTCATCGCATCACGCCCGAAGGCCGCGCCGAGCAGTGGATTGAAGGCATGGGCATCGCGACTGGGCTGGCGTTCGATGCCAACGCCAATTTGTACGTTGGCGACCGCAGCGGCACGGTCTTTAAAATTAGTCCAAGCCGCGAGATTTTTGTTTTCGCCACGATGGAGCCATCTGTCGCGGCGTATCACCTGGCGTTTCATCCCAGCGGCGACTTATACGTATCGGGGCCGACGACATCCAGTTTTGACCGTATCCACCGCATCACGCAGGGGGGCGAAGTGAGCGTTTTCTTCCGCGGACTCGGACGGCCGCAGGGGATCGCTTTGGATCGCGACGGAAATCTTTATGTGGCGGCTTCCTATGGAGGGCGCCGCGGCATAGTGCGGATTACGGAGCAAGGTCAAGCTGAGGTGGTTCTCAGCGGCTCGGGCATTGTGGGCATGGCGTTGCAGCCTTCCGGCCGCGCGATTGTTGCTACAACTGATTCCCTCTTTACGCTCGATTGGGATGTTCGCGGCTTGCCGTTGATCGGATAATAGAACAGATGAAAGCGGAAATCATCGCGGTTGGTTCGGAACTGCTGACTCCGGACCGCATGGACACCAACTCGCTCTTCTTGACGGAAGAGCTGAACAGGCTTGGCATCGAGGTGGTGCGAAAATCGATCGTTGGGGACAATCGCGATTATTTGAGCGCGGCATTCAAAGAGGCGCTGGATCGCGTCGAGTTGGTGATCGCTTCGGGCGGGCTGGGTCCTACGGAGGACGACCTGACACGCGAGACCCTTGCCGACCTGCTTGGCCGCAAGTTGAATCTCAACAACGAAATCCTGCGGTACATCGAAGGACGCTTCCGGCAGCTTGGCCGGGAGATGCCGCCGGTGAATGTGCGGCAGGCGATGGTGCCGGAAGGCGCGGAGGTGCTCGACAATCCACGCGGGTCGGCGCCCGGGCTGTGGATTGAAGATGCCGGGCACTTCATCGCGCTGCTGCCTGGGCCGCCGCGGGAACTAAAGCCCATGTATTTGGAACAAGTTTTGCCGCGGCTGCAGCGGCGGAGTTCGAACATTCGAATGTTTCACCGGGAATTGCGCGTCGCGGGCATGGGTGAATCGGGCGTCGAGCAGCGCATCAAACCGATATATACGCGGTATGCCGATGTGAACACGACGATTCTCGCAGCGCCGGGGGAGATCCAAATTCATTTGCGGATGTGGACCGGCGACGCGGCGCACGCGCAAAAAACGCTGGACGAAATCGTACAGGGCTTCGAAATCGCGCTGGCCGACCGAATTTATTCGCAGGATGGTTCTTCTCTGGAAGAAGTTGTTGCGGGACTTTTGACGAGAAACAAATCAACGATTGCGGCGGCGGAAAGCTGCACGGGCGGATTGTTGGCGCAGCGGTTGACGAGCATCGCGGGCAGCTCGTCGTATTTTTTGGGCGGGGTGGTGAGTTACAGCAATGAGCGGAAGACGGCGTGGGCGGATGTGCCGCCGGAAATCATTCAGTCAAAAGGCGCGGTCAGCAGTGAAGTGGCGATTGCGCTAGCGGAAGGCATTCGCCGAAACGTCGGGAGCACGCTGGGCGTGGGCATCACCGGGATTGCCGGCCCAGGAGGCGGGAGCGAGGAAAAACCAGTGGGCACGGTGCACATCGCGCTTTCGCATGCCGGTGGCGTCAAGGAGCGCGGAGTGATTTTTCCGGGCGATCGCGAAGCGATTCGCTGGCATGCCTCGCAACTGGCGCTCGATCTGGTGCGCATTCATTTTCTTTACAACGGCGGGGAGCCTCCGGCGCGCATGGCCAAAAGGTCCTGACCTTCGATGCGCTTGTTCGTCGCGCTGGAAATTCCCTCGACAGTGCGAAAAAACCTCGCTGAATTGGTGAACTCGCTTCGCGCCGTTTCGCCGCAAACTCGCTGGGTGCGTCCGGAAAACCTTCATGTGACGTTGAAGTTCATTGGTGAAGTTCCTGAGACACAACTTGCTTCCATTCGAACGGCTTTGGCTCAGGTGCGCTCCGATCGACCTGTCACGCTCGATTTTGGTGGGCTGGGATTTTTCCCAAATGAAAGACATCCGCGCGTTTTCTGGGCGGGCATTGAAGCTTCGCCAAATCTGAAAACACTCGCGGCGGATATTGAAAAGGCAACGGAAACACTCAGCATCGCCCGGGAACAAAGGCCATTTTCACCGCATCTGACGCTTGCGCGGTTCGAGCCGCCACGATTGCCAGATCAGCTTCGAACTGCGATTCAGGAGAACGCGGGGCGCGAGTTTGGTTCGCTGCGCACGCATCAATTTCATTTAATCGAAAGCAAGCTAAAACCGTCCGGCGCAGAGTACACTACGGTCGAAAGTTTTTCGTTCGCGGCGGAGGCCTGAGTAGCGCATGATCTCGGCGTGGAAACCTGCCACTTTTCTTGCGATTCCTTTCGCGGCGTATCTGCTTGGCTCGATTCCTTTCGGGCTGTTGCTCGCAAAAGTATTTGGCGGCGAGGACGTGCGAAAAGCTGGCAGCGGAAACATCGGGGCGACCAACGTCACGCGCGTCGCTGGACCCCTTGCGGGAATTCTCACGCTGATTTTCGACACCGCGAAGGGCGCGGCAGCGGTCTGGCTCGCCGCGCGCGCCACCAACGACAGCGCGACATGGATGACGATCTCTGCTTTCTCCGTTTTGCTCGGGCATTGCTACCCGGTATGGCTGAAGTTCAAAGGCGGCAAAGGCGTGGCCACGGCTCTTGGCGTTTTTCTTGCGCTATCGCCGCTCGCCGCGGTCAGCGCGTTGCTGCTGTTTATTCTTTGCGTCGTCTACTGGCGCTTCGTCTCACTGGGGTCCGTCGCTGCAGCCGCGGCGATGCCGCTGCTGATTTATTTTTTGTGGGCGCCGGGTCATGAGCCGCCGATCGTGATTGACCTGGGGACGCTGGCCATCGCAGGGCTTGTGATCTTCAAGCATCGCGGCAATCTTCAGCGCCTCGTCGATGGTACCGAGCCGCGCTTTTCCTTCGGCAAAAAGAAAGAGACGGAATGACGAGGATCGCGATTCTCGGCGCGGGCGGCTGGGGCACGGCGTTAGCAATCGTGCTTTCACGCAGCCGCAAGCCTCATGAAATCTCGCTATGGGTGCACAACGCCGAGCGCGCCAGATCGATGCAGCGCGAGCGCGAAAACAAAACATATCTTCCCGGCGCTAAATTAGCTGAGAGCATTCGAATTCATGGCGAATTGGAAGTTGCTCTTTCTGGAGCTCAGGTCATTGTTGGCGCCGTGCCCTCCGCGCATGCGCGGGCGGTTTACGCCTCCGCGCTGCCATTCGTCGCCCCTGGCGCGAGTTTCGTGAGTGCCAGTAAAGGCCTGGAGCTAGCAACTCATCTGCGTATGAGCGAAGTCATCGCACAAGTTGTCACGCCGAAATTTGCGCCGCGCATTGCGGTGATTTCCGGGCCATCGTTCGCGCTGGAGGCGGCTCGGGGCGAACCCACGGCGGTCGTTCTGGCTTCGCGCGATGCCGCGCTAGTCACCGAGCTGCAGGAAGAGTTTGCCGGCCCAAACTTCCGTCTGTACACCAACGACGATGTCCTTGGAGTAGAGCTCGCCGGGGCGATGAAAAACGTCATGGCCATTGCCGCCGGGGCGTGCCAGGGGCTTGGCCTTGGTTCGAACGCTCTCGCGGCCCTGATCACGCGCGGCCTGGCGGAAATGACGCGTTTGGCAGTGGCGCTGGGAGCGCGGCCAGAAACGTTGAGCGGGCTGGCAGGCTTGGGAGATTTGGTGCTCACTTGCACTGGCGCGCTTAGCCGGAATCGGCACGTGGGAGTCGAGCTAGGCAAAGGACGTTCGCTCGGCGAAATCATGGCGAACATGCGAATGGTGGCGGAGGGTGTCGGCACCGCGGCGCCATTGCTGGCATTGGCGCGCGAGCATCGGATCGAAATGCCAATCACAGGGCAGGTGGACGCTATCCTGCACGAGGGAAAGTCGCCCAAGGATGCGATTCGGGACATCATGGAACGGCCATTGAAACGGGAGTAGCAAGATTCAGGAAGCGACCGCCTGTTACACCTCTAGTACTAAAGTCCCAGTTGCACATGCGCGTCGCGTGGCGCGGCTCAGCCACCTAAGTTCCCCGCGTTCTCCTAAAATGAATAGTCGGGATGCCTCAGACGTTCAAATCTCGCTGGGAACAAGTGCGCGCGGGGCGCGTGCGTATCCTTTGGCTCGTTCTGGGTGCGCTTCTGTTGGTCAGCGCGCTTCCAATCGGGCTATATCACATGCAGGTGCTGAAACTTAGCCAGGACAAGCTGGTGGACACGGAGCGCGTGCAGCAGACCGACCTGACCAGGTCGCTGGCGCAGGAAATTCAGCTTTTCGAATCCAACCTGACGCAACAACTCCTGAGCGAACGCCAGATTCTGGCGCTCACGGGCCTGATCGACAACGTCGAAGATTCGGCGTCCGAACCCAAGGTCACCCGCCTGCTGGAGAATTTTGTCGACAGCAATCGCACTACTTTTATTTATCTGACGGCGGTCGGGAAGTCTGGCAAAGGGACAAGCGCGTCGCAGGGAAATTTCCGTGCTGAGCAGGATCCCTTTGTGGCGCGTGCGCTGCAACGCGCGTTCGTTACCTGCTTGCAATCGCAGCAGACGCAGGTAGTCAAGTTTCGCAGCGATCCGCTGGCGCTGGCGCCAGATAACCGACCGGCTTTCGTGGTTGCGGTACCGCTGGAAGATGTAAATCGCAACTTCACTGGAATGCTGGCCGCCGTGGTTTCGCTGGATACCATTCTGCACCGGCTGCAAGAAGCCAGCGTGAGGCACCGCACCGTTTTTCTGGTGGATCACAATGGCCGCCTGGTGGCGCATCCAGATACAAAAAACTTTGTGCCTGGCGCGGACGTCAGCAGCAATTCCCTGGTGGCGCAAGTGAAGGCGTTGCCGCAGGATCTTCGCAACACGGAAACCGTTCGATTTGCAGACACCGCGAAGAAACGTCCGATCGAAATGATCGGAACTTACAGCACTTTTCCTGAAGTGAATTGGGCGGTCATTGCGGAGCGCAGCCTCGATCAGGCGCAGACGGATACCGGTGTAACCGAGCTTAACCGGCAGGCGCTGGCATTCGTGATCGTCGTCATTCTGTCCGCGATTCTTGTGGGATATTTCTTTGCGGTGGGCATCAGCGGGCCCATCCGCGGATTGGCAGCCTCCACACGCGCGATCAGCCGCGGTGAATTTCATCAGCGCTCTCCCGTTCGCGGCGCTTCGGAAATCAGCGAGCTTGCTGAAAATTTCAACAAGATGGCTGGGGACATCGAAGAGTACATCGAGCGCCTGAAGGAAGCGGCGGAAGAAAACCGCGAGCTGTTTATCGGGTCCATTCGAATGCTCGCCGCGGCCATCGACGAAAAGGATCCGTACACGCGCGGTCACTCCGGCCGCGTGGCGAAGTATTCGACGCTGATCGGCCAGGAGCTGGGGCTTTCCACAGAGGAATTAGACAAGCTGCGCATTGCGGCGCTGTTGCATGACGTCGGAAAAATCGGCGTCGAAGATCGCGTGCTAAAAAAGCCCGGCTCGCTGACGCCCGAGGAATTTGGGTTGATGAAGCAGCACACGGTGAAAGGGGCGAACATCATGCGCCCGGTTTCACAGCTGAAAGAGATGCTTCCGGGCATCGAACTGCACCACGAACACATGGATGGGCGCGGTTACCCGTACGGCTTGCAGGGCCACCAAATTCCCATGATGGCGCGCATCATCGGCGTGGCGGATACGCTGGACGCGATGACCACCAACCGCCCCTATCAAACGGCGATGGAATTGGACTACGCCATGAACCGCATTCGCGCGCTGACCGGTTCAAAATTCGATGACGTGGTGGTGACCGCTCTTGAGGCCGCCGTAACTGCCGGCAAGCTCCGCCTCAGCGCCGTCGAAGTGCACGTTTAAATCGAATTCTTCCTACTTGTCTCGGGCTCAAGCCTCTTCTTGAGTTTGGTCCAGTTTGGTAATCCTCCACACGTGCCTGGTAACGGTGCAAGCGGCGGCATCTGATACAATTTTGGGTTGCCGCTAGTGCAACGCGTGCGACCGTATGATTTCACTATTTGGGAAGAATGAGCCGGAGCCGACGCTTCTTGAGCGGCTGAAGAAGTCTGTTAGCAAAACCAAGGCAGCGCTTTCGGAAGCGGTCGATACTGTTTTTCTTGGCGAGCGCACGATTGATCCTTCCGTTCTGAAGGGTCTGGAGACGGCGCTGCTCTCGGCCGACCTGGGCGTGAAGCCGACGCGCGAGATTCTGGATGCGGTGCGCGAAAAAATGGACCGCAACGCTCTCGCCGATGGAGCGCAGCTCAAACGCGAAATCAAGTCGCATATCATTCGCATTTTGAACGCGCCCGTGCGGCCGGATGTGGCGGCTGCCAGCGGTATTGCCACTTCGCAGAATGGCAGCGGCACGCGCGTGATTTTCATCGTTGGTGTGAACGGCGCGGGCAAAACCACTAGCATTGGAAAGCTTGCTAACCGGCTTCGCCAGGAAGGCCGCAGCGTGGTGCTCTGCGCTGCGGACACGTTTCGCGCGGCTGCGGTCGAGCAACTCGAAATCTGGGCGCAGCGCAACGGCATCGAGGTGATCAAACAGAAATCTGGCGCCGATCCTGCGGCCGTTGTTTACGATGCTGTCGCCGCCGCCAAGGCGCGCTCGTCCGACGTCGTCATTGTAGATACCGCGGGACGCCTGCACACGAAATCAAACCTCATGGCCGAACTGGAAAAAATGAAGCGCACTGCGGCGAAAGTGATTCCGGGCGCGCCACACGATATTTTGCTGGTTCTTGATGCCACCACGGGGCAGAACGGGCTTGCGCAAGCGCGGGAATTCACCTCCACGGTGGGCGTCACCGGAATCATCCTCACCAAACTCGATGGCACCGCCAAAGGCGGCATCGTAGTCGCGATCTCGCGCGAGCTTGGCTTGCCCATTCGCTTCGTGGGCACCGGCGAGCAGATTAACGATATGGTTCCCTTCGACGCGGAAACTTACGCGAATTCCCTCTTCGACTGAACCGTGGACGCACACGCCATTCGCTTCATGCAACACGCGCTGGCGCTGGCCCGCAAAGGGACCGGCCTGGCGAGTCCCAACCCCATGGTGGGTTGCGTCATCGTGCGCGAAGGCCAGATCGTCGGCGAAGGTTTTCATCAATACGAATGGCGTGAGCACGCGGAAATCGTCGCGCTGAAATCCGCGGGCGAGAAGGCGCGCGGCGCAACGCTTTATGTGACGCTGGAACCGTGCAATCACACCGGGCGGACCGGGCCCTGTACCGAAGCGATCATCGCCGCGGGCATTCAAGGGGTTGTCGCAGCCATGGATGATCCCAATCCCGCCAATTCCGGCCGCGGCTTCGATCGCCTGCGTGCTGCGAGCATCGAGGTTTTCACTGGCGTTTGTGAACAAGAAGCGCGGAGCCTCAATGAAGCGTTCGCGTATTGGATTCGCACGAAGAAACCGTTCGTCACGCTAAAATCTGCTCTTACCCTCGATGGCCAATTGGCTCTCCCTCGTTCCGACAAAAAAACCGGCAAGCACACCGGCAAGCGTCGCAGTTGGATAACTTCAGAAGAATCCCGCGCGGAAGTACATCGTATGCGCCACGCGTCGGACGCGCTGCTCACGGGCATCGGCACCATTCTCGCCGACGATCCTTTGCTCACTGACCGCAGTGGCCTCCCGCGTCGCAAGAAGCTCCTGCGCGTGATTCTCGATTCGAAGTTGCGATTGTCGCCGAAATCGCGCATCGTGAAAACGTCCGACGACGATCTCATTGTTTTCACTGCCCTTCCACTGGCTTCGGCAAAAGCGCGCAAATTGCAAAACGTTGGCGTTGAAGTTCACCGCGCCAAAACAAAGCACGGCCTCATTGATTTGGTTTCGGTGCTCGCAGAACTTGGCCGCCGTGAAATCCTCAGCGTTCTCCTGGAAGCCGGCCCGCTGCTTAATGGAGCAGCTTTGGCCGCCGGCATCGTTCACAAGCTATTCCTCTTCTACGCGCCCAAAATCGCCGGAGACAATCGCGTCCCTTTTGCGCTCGCCCCAAAGTTGATTCTTCCACCGCTTCAATATCAGAATGTGAAGCAGTTCGGCCCGGACTTCGCCGTCGAAGGATACCTGCAACATGTTTACCGGAATCATTGAGGTCACCGGCACGATCGAAGCGCTCAACCTGAAAAGCGGCGGCGGGCGCGTCACGATTCATGCACCGACGGTCGCGCCATCTCTCGCTGTTTCAAACAGCATCGCCGTAAACGGCTGCTGCCTGACGATCGTCGACCTCCACAATGGCAGGCTCTCCGCGGATCTTTCCGGAGAAACGATCAGCAAGACTTCGTTCGGCGCGAAGAGCGGCGAATTGAAAAAAGGCGCGCGCGTCAATCTCGAGCAGCCGCTCACGGCAGCCAAGGAATTCGGTGGACACTTCGTCCTCGGCCATGTGGACACCATTGGCCGCGTGACGCATCTCACTCCTGAAGGAGAAAACTGGTGGTTCGGCGTGGAAGTCCCAGAGGAATTCGCACGCTACATTGTGCCAAAAGGTTCGATCACTATCGACGGCATCAGCCTGACCGTAGCCCGCTGGCAGAACAACATCGCCGAAGTCGCCGTGATTCCCTACACCTACGAACACACCAACATTCGCGACCGGAGACCCGGCGACGCCGTCAATCTCGAAGGCGACATTCTGGGCAAATACGTGGAACGCTATCTGGAAGCGCGCAAAGGATCGTCAGTGAGCCAACTTACGATCGGACAATTGGTCAATCAGGGCTTCTAGGCGTTAGGAGACTCCGCGGTCTTTTGCCGCACCCCGCGCCAGTACAAGCTCAGCCCGAGCACAATCGCCGCTACGGTTCCACCCACAAGCCTCAATTCAAATCCCACTTTGTCCACTGAATCACCGGGCGGCACGAGCGACACAATGATTCCGATCAATACGGTCAAAAATCCGAGAATGCTGACGACCCAGACTACAGCTTTGCCGCCCGGAATCAGTACCGCATTCTTGTTTTCCAAGCGGTCGCTTCGCCCATACAGCTTGATCGCCGCCGCAAACATATACAAAAACGGAATAAAATACAGAATGATCGCGGCATCGATCAAAAACTGATAAGCCGCTTGAACCGAGGGGCTTTTGATCTGGCTCAAAAATAGAATCAAGCCGGAAACAACAGCCTGCACGATTATGGACACGTACGGAGTCCTCCAGCGAGGATGAATCTTCCCGAATGCAGCAGGCAAATACCGGTCGATACCGACCACAAAAGGTACTCGCGCGATTCCAGCTACGGTACTGCCGACTCCACCGGCATTTCCTACGGTGACGAGCATCGCCGCGATGATTCCGATAAACCCTATCTTCAGCGCGATCGAGCCAACGGTGATGGCGTGGAAGACGCCACTTGTCGTGGAGACATCCGCAGGAGGAACTAGAGCCATAACCGCCATCGTGCCGACTATGTACATCGCAGCGATCAGCGCGCCCGCGGCAAACACGGCGCGCGGCAGCGTCCGCTGCGGATCACGAACTTCCTGGCTCATGGCCGAGACAAGTTCGAGCCCCGTGAACGCAAAAGCGATCTGCGACCAGAAATTCACGGTATCCCAATTCCAAACCGGCAAAATGTTCGTCCACGTCAGGTGCGTTACAGCACCGTGCCTCATCCACAAGAATCCTCCCAGGGCTACAAGCAGGAGCAGCGGCGCGTAAGTCGAGACGCCGCCGGCGTTCTGAAGCCACTTGCCAATGTTCAGGCCGATGATGTTCAGCACGACGGCGACGAGCAGGTATCCCAGCGACACCAGGAGAAGAAACTGGCGGTTGTGCTCCAGGGTCGACCCGCCCTCACCGATGATGTAAGCGCTCATCGCCGCGCTGGCGAGTAGCAAACCTGGAAAATAAAAAACGGTGTAAATCCAATATGTCCAGCCGGCCACGAAGCCGTGGAAATCGCCGAAGGCTTCCTTGGCCCAGATGTACAATCCGCCTTCGCAAGGAAACCGTGAAGAGAGTTCGTTGATCACCAGCGCCGACGGAATGAAAAAAAATACCGCGGCGATAATCCACAAGCTGATGGAGGAAGGACCACTGTGCGCCGCCGCTGCAATCCAGCGCGGACCGAGCACCGTGGCGATATTGAAAAGCAGGACGTCCCAGAAACCCATCTCCCTGCACAACATTTTGATGGGATCTGAAGAGCCGTTCGCGGACTGACTCACAGAGTCACGTCCAGCGCAGGAATCAATTCATCTTGTATGCGGAAATTCCTGAGGAAGGGATCAGTGGAATTTTCAAAGCCGGCCCACGGCCCGAAAAAGGTGACTCGGCCTTCTTGGAGAAAAACGACCACGTCAGCAAGTTTCTTCGCCAAATGCGTGTCGTGAGTCACGACGATGGAAGTCTTCTGAAACGCTTTCTTCAGCCGCAAGATCAGGTCGCCCATATGCCCGGCCATGATCGGGTCAACCATTGTGGTCGGCTCGTCGAAAAGAATTGCTTCGGGATTCTGCGCCAACGCTCGACCGATGGCCACAGCGCGCTTCATCCCGGTGGAGAGTTCGCTGGGTATTTTGTCCATGACGCCTTCGAGCTCCAGCATGTTCGCAATTTTATCGACGTACTCATCGATGTCGTCGGGTGTCAGGCCGGGTTGTCCCTCCAGCGGGAAGGCCATGTTCTCGCCGACCGTGAGCGAGTCGAAGAGCGCGCCGGACTGAAACACCATGGTCACCTTGCGCCGCACTTCTCCAAAGTCCTCTTCCTTGAAATTGGTGACGTCCACTCCATCAATAATGATTTGTCCCGAATCCGGTTTCAGAAATCCCAGGATGTGCTTCAGCGATACCGATTTGCCCACTCCGCTGCGACCCATGATCACGCAAGTCTCGCCCCGTTTCACCGTGAAGCTGACGTGATCAAGCACCAGGCGATCGTCGAAACTCTTGCAAACGTCGCGAAACTCGAAGTAGTTAGTCGGCTTCTCTTCGCTCACGTGCGCTCCGCTTCCAGAATCCGCCGCGCTTCCACGTAATCCGCCGCCGTATTCATATTCCAGAACAATCGCCCTGCGCTATCAAATCGTTTCCAGTCCGCCTCGTCAAGAACTTCCGTCGTTACATGTTGCAATCCCTGCGTCACTTTGCGCACGCCGGTTTCGAACGCCGCATGCAACTCCGCCGCCGCAGCGGTACTGTAGCAAGCGCACAACGGTTCCGGCCCGTGCGTAGAGTGAGGAACCACAACTTGTGCTTTGCTATTTGTCGCGCGTTGGCAAAGAAAACTGAGCCACTCCCTCGTCAGGAACGGCATGTCACAGCTAACGATCAGATTCCATTCTGGCTGCCCCGCGCTCAAAGCGGAATCCTGAAGCGCGGTGATGATTCCCCCCAGCGGCCCTTCCCCCGGCCACCGATCTTCAACAATTGCCGCTCCAAACGTATCGTATTTGCCCGGCACGGCGACCAGTTTCACTGCGCTCGTAACGTGCTTTAGTAATCCGAGGATGCGCTCCAGCATCGGCGTTCCGCTGACTTCCACGAGCGCCTTGTCTCTCCCAAATCGCGTGCTCCCGCCTCCCGCCAAAACGTATCCAGCGACTCCTGCATCGCTTTTCTCACCCATCATTCTCGAACCTGCTGCGTCATTTTCTCTCTGTGTCCTCTGCGTTCTCTGTGTCCTCTGCGTAACTTCCTATTCTTCTTCGAGTGGTTCTCTACCCGGGCGCCGAATTCCCAACTCGCGCAATTTTTCCTGCAAACTCTGGCGGTGCAAGCCGATCGTCGCCGCCGTACGAGAAACGTTCCAGCGATGCTCCGCCAGCTGCCGCGTCAGGTAAGCCACTTCAAATTTCCGCTTGGCCTCGCGAAAGTCCCGTTCGCCAAGGCCGTTGTCGTGCTCGTCGCCGCGATGTTTCACCGAGATCGCCTCGCCGTGCACCACCTCGTGGGGCAAGTCCTCGACGCCGATTTCGTCGCCGCGCGACATTACCACGCTCCGCTCCAGTGCATTCTTCAACTCGCGGACGTTGCCCGGCCAATCGTATTTCTCGATCGCCGCCATCGCCTCGCGCTTCAGCCGCGCGGTTCGCCCCAGCCTCGCCGCGTGCATTCGCAAAAAGGTATCAGCCAGCAAGGCAACGTCTTCTTTGTGGGCTCGCAACGGCGACAGTTTAATGGTCACAACGCGAAGCCGGTAGAACAGATCCTCACGAAATTTCGCATCCCGAATCTCCGCCAGCAAATTGCGGTGCGTCGCGCTGATCACTCGAACATCCACCGCAATCGACTGCGTCCCGCCGAGCCGTTCAATGGTACGGTTCTCCAGCACGCGCAAGACCTTGGCCTGCGTCACAGGATTCATGTCCCCAATCTCATCCAGAAAGATGGTCCCGCTCGAGGCCAGTTCGAACTTCCCTTTTTTCTGCTGCGCCGCGCCCGTGAACGCGCCGCGCTCGTAACCAAATAGTTCCGATTCAATCAGCGTTTCCGGCAACGCCGCGCAATTCACGGCGACATACGCTTTGCCATTGCGCGGCGAGCGAGCGTGAATCTCCTGCGCCAGCAAATCTTTTCCCGTGCCGCTCTCTCCGAGGATCAGCACCGTCGAGTCTGTCGCCGCCACACGGTCCGCCATTTCAAATGCGCGGCGCATCTCCGCCGAGCGCCCAATCATCTGGCCGAATTGTCCTTCAGTCGTCAAGCGCCGCTTGAGCGCATCATTTTCTTTTTCGAGTGAGGCCAGCTTGAGCATATTGCCCACGCGCTGCCGCAACTCTTCCAATTCGAATCCCTTCACCAGATAGTCCGCCGCGCCAAGCTGCAGAGCTTCAACCGCTGTTTTCGCCGTATCCAGCGCCGAAACCATCAACACCGGAACTTCGCTGCCCTGCTCGCGCATCCACTTCAAAAAAGACAAGCCATCCTGTCCCGTCAACACCACGTCCAGCAGCACCAGGTCCGGTTGCTCGCGAGGAAGCGCTTCCCGTGCCGCTTCCGCCGAATCCGCCTCCGCGACCCGATACTTGGCCTCCAGCGCCCGCCGCAGCGCGTATCTCGCCGCCGGTTCATCGTCCACGATCAAAATGGTTTTCATGAGTCTATTTTCTTACCTCGTTGTTTCTCTCATGCGTTACGTCGTTACTTTATTTTTTTCCACTGGCAGCGTCACGTAAAATCTCGCCCCCCGCCCGTTTTTCACTGGGCTCTCAAATTCAAGTTTGCCGCCCACATCGGACGCGCGCCGCGCCACGATCGCCAATCCCAGACCGATCCCCTGCGTTTTTGTCGTGAAAAATGGCTTAAGTATTTTCTCCCGCAGATCTGTGGCAACGCCGGGCCCGTCATCCTCCACGGCTAGCAAGCCATTCCCGTCTTTCTCAGAAATTTCCACCTGCACATGCCCGCCTCGCGTTGTTGCGTCCAACGCGTTGACGACCATGTTCGTAAGAATGTCGTTCAGCGCTTCAGTGCTGATGGCCACATGCAACGTTGCGGCCGCAGGATGGAGTTCCAGCGCAACACCTCTCCGCTGCGCCTCTGGATTTAAGACACAAACGACTTCCCGCGCCACCTCGGACGCGTCGCATTTCGCCGCCCCTCTTTCTCCGATCACAGCGGGCCGGCTGAATTGCAGCAACTGGTTCAACTTCGCGGAAAGCCGTCCGATCTCCTCCAGAATCATTTTCGTTTCGGCGCGCATGGACTCCGGCATTTCCGGATTTTCCAGTTGCACCTGCAAGATCGTCTTCATCGATCCCAGCGGATTCTTCAAGTTATGCGATATGCTCGCCGCCATCTGGCCCAGCGCCGCCAACCGCTCGCGCTCCGCCAATTCCCTCTCCAACTGCAGCTTCTCCTCAATCAATCGGCACAAATCCAGCGCCCCCGGCAACTGCTCGCACAAAAACTCCAGCGCCGCCGCCGTCTCCCCCGACAGCATCGCCCCGTGCGGCTTAACGCTTAGAGTTCCGACGGAATGCCCCGATTGACGAATGACGAACACTTCTTCGGTCGCCTTACTCGCCAATTCAGGATCTGAAGCCCCGCCGAGAAAAAGTCTCACTTCCGCGAGTTGCAACTGTTCGGAGATCCATTTTTCGATGAAAGTTGTCAGCCTTTCCAAGTTCCCGAGCCGCGCAACTTCCTGGATGGGACCCATTAGGCGCTGCGCGTGATCCATTTCCGCTTGCGCCGTCCGCCTTAGGATTCTTCCCATCAATCGTTGCAGCGGCTCAAAAAGCACTACGGGAAGGAATAAGAGTATGGCCGCGCTGGCCTCCGGCGGCACGTACGGTTCCAACCACAGACTGATTCGCCGGATCAGGCTGAAATATAGAAGTGCCACGAAAGCGGAAAAAACCGCGTAGATCAAGTTTCGCTGCCGGCCGATTTGCAGGAAATTGAACCGCTGCACTTTGCGGATCAGGGCGACCAGCGGTGCCACCGCGATCAAGCCGACAATCGTTATGTAAAACTCGGCATTTGGCACCGTAACTCTTCCCATTCGGGGGAACACAAAATGGAGCATGGCCATCCAGACGGCAATCAGTCCCAGGTTTGCACGAAGCGCAAGGTGGAATGATTTTTGCTCCTCGTCAGGCGCTGCTCCGCCGAACCGCCATTGCCACGCCGCCGAAATTGCCAGCGCGCCAACGAGCCAGATCTGAAAGGGTGTGCCCAAAACATTGCTTGGCAGAAGGAAGCTGTACCCAGAGCGCAGCCGCAACGCTCCATACAACATCGGCGAGAGCAGAATCGCCGGCCCGTATGCAGAGGCAAGCCAGAACCACTTCCGGCTCCCCGGTCGCAGCATTTCTCGAATTTGCGCGTATTCGACGTGCAAATGCAGCAGCAAGGCAGGCAGAAACCACAATCCCAGGCACAAAACCGTCCAGGCGAAGCTCGCAAGTCCTGGAGGAATCGTTGAATAGTACAGTTGCGCGTTCAGCGCCAGCAGCGAAGCCCCGAAGAAGCAAACCATCGAAAGGCACAGAAAGAAGAAAATGCGCTCGAAGTTCCTCTGCCGCCGGTGGCCGAGGATTACCACAATCCAGAAGAACGGCAGCAGCGTCCCCGCCGTCAGCACGGTGAGCCGCAGATAGACGTAGAAGTGCAAGGACGCGCCCCCGCCGATTCTAAGCCTTTAGCGTTTGCACGACAATCTCCAAGTGCAAGATTTATCTTGCACCGTCTAAGCCATTATAGACAAAAGCTTTAATTGCGATCTAGGCTTGGTGGGGACTCTTCCGGTATGTCGCCTAAATGCTTGACATGACAGCCTTTTCTGATATATTAGCAGTCGGATGCGAGGAGTGCTAATTCCCCTTTGCCTTGCATCCACACTTTAATCCGCAAGTTCACCTATGGAGGTTGTTCAAGATGGCTGTGAATCTTACCCCGCTCCACGACCGTGTCATCGTGCGGCGTATTGAAGAGAAGGAAAGCGTCAGGGGCGGCATCATCATCCCTGACTCCGCAAAAGAAAAGCCGATGGAAGGCGAAATCATCGCCGTCGGCGCTGGCAAGCGTGAGAAGGGCGAATTGATCCCGCTCGACGTCAAGCCCGGCGACCGTGTCCTCTTCGGCAAGTACAGCGGTACCGAAATCAAAATCGAGGACGAAGAACTACTCATCCTGCGCGAGGAAGAAATTCTCGCCAAGCTGAGCGGTGCAGCGAAAGCGGCCAAGAAGTAACTGAAGTTCGGCTGTAGTGGCCCCGACCCGGTCGGGGTGTGGTTCTCAGTAGAATTAGTTCGCAGAGAAAATATCAGGAGGAATGACCAGTATGGCGAAGCAGATTGTAACAGGTGAAGCGTCCCGTCAAGCGATTTTGCGCGGTGTGAACGCTCTAGCCGACGCAGTGAAGATCACCCTCGGCCCCAAGGGCCGCAACGCGGTGATCGAAAAGAAGTTCGGCGCGCCCATCATCACCAAGGACGGCGTGACCGTTGCCAAGGAAATCGAACTCCGCGATCCCCTCGAGAACATGGGCGCGCAGATGGTCCGTGAAGTCGCTTCCAAGACTTCCGACGTTGCCGGTGACGGCACGACCACCGCGACCGTGCTCGCTCAGGCCATCTTCCGCGAGGGCGTAAAGACTGTCGCCGCCGGCGCCAGCCCGACCGCTCTCAAGCGCGGCATCGAGAAGGCCGTCGAAGTGGCCGTTGCGGAAATTCAGAGGCTCCACAAGGACGTCAAGGGCGACATGATCGCCCAGGTTGGCACCATTTCCGCCAACAATGACAAGCAAATCGGCGGCATCATCGCCGAGGCCATGAAGAAGGTCGGCAAGGATGGCGTCATCACCGTCGAGGAATCCAAGACGATGGAGACCACCCTCGAAGTAGTCGAAGGCATGCAGTTTGACCGCGGCTACCTCTCCCCCTACTTCATCACCGACCCCGAGCGCATGGAATGCGTCCTTGAGGACGTTCGCATCCTCATCCACGAAAAGAAAATCAGCTCGATGAAGGACCTGCTTCCGTTGCTTGAGCAGACCGCCAAGATGGGCAAGCCCCTCTTGATCATCGCTGAGGACGTCGAAGGCGAAGCACTGGCCACCCTCGTGGTGAACAAGCTCCGCGGCACGCTGCAGTGTGCTGCTGTCAAGGCCCCTGGCTTTGGCGACCGCCGCAAGGCTATGCTCGAAGACATCGCCACCCTCACCGGCGGCAAGGCCATCACCGAAGACCTCGGCATCAAGCTCGAGAACGTCAAGCTTGAGGACCTCGGCCGCGCCAAGAAAATCACCATCGACAAGGACAACACTACGATCATCGAAGGCGCCGGCAAGTCTGCGGACATCGAAGGCCGTGTGAAGCAAATCCGCTCGCAGGTCGAAAACACCACCAGCGACTACGACAAGGAAAAGCTTCAGGAGCGCCTTGCCAAGCTGGTCGGCGGCGTCGCCGTCATCAAAGTCGGCGCAGCCACCGAAACCGAACTGAAGGAAAAGAAGGCGCGTGTCGAAGACGCTATGCACGCCACCCGCGCTGCTGTCGAGGAAGGTATCGTCCCCGGCGGCGGCTCGGCGCTGCTCCGTTGCATCGCGGTCGTCGAAAAGCTCAAGCTCCACGATGACGAAGCCGTTGGCGCAGGCATCGTGCGTCGCTCCCTCGAAGAGCCTTCCCGCCAGATCGCTCTCAACGCCGGCCATGAAGGCGCCGTTGTGATCGGCAGGATCCGCGACTCCAAGGAAGAAAACTTCGGCTTCAACGCCGAGACCGGCGAGTACGGCGACATGATCAAGATGGGTATCATCGACCCAGCTAAGGTCACCCGCCTCGCGCTGCAGAACGCGGCGTCCATCGCGGGCTTGATGCTCACCACCGAAGCCCTCATCGCTGACATCAAGGAAGATACCAAGGCGGCGGCAGCCGGCGGCGGAGCCCCTGGCGCTGGCGGCATGGGCGGCATGTACTGAGGTTCACCAGCTCGCCTGTAACCTCAATCCCGAAAGGGCGGTCCTCACGGGCCGCCCTATTTTTTTCACAAAGTTTGAAGGCAAATGTACGTAATCCTTTTACAGGCGATCAATCGTGGCTGTAAGACTCCGTAACTGTGGAGTTGGCAGCATGAGAAAGATTGCGCTCTTCACGATCCTCCTATTTTCGCAACCAGTGCTGGCGTGCTTCCAAATCGACGGGGGACACGTGATACTCCAGAATTCCGCAATTAGGGCGAGATACACATTTGATCGCAAGCCCCCTCGCGTCCGCTCCCATCCAGCTCACGAACAAGAAAAACGGGATGCGCAAAAGCGCCCGAACGGACGGAGATGGGTTGGTTGCCTTCGAAGCCCTCGCTCCGGGCGAGTATGAACTGACACTCTCCGAGCCTTCGTACGAGACTCTCCACGTTTCACTTCGGCCCGGTTTTCCCGAGAAAACACATTTATTCATCAATTTTTTTGCCGATTGGTGTCGCAACGTAGTGGCGGTTCCCGACGTCTTACCTGGGACTTCATCTGGGCAGGTCCTGCTGCCTCCCTTGCCTCCCCTCTCCCCCCTCTGATATTGTCCGTAAGCCTCACTACAGACTCTTCAGGGGAGAGTCACCAAATGCCAGGACTTTTGCAGCGGCTCTTGCCGCGCGAAGTGGGTTTCTTTGACCTTTTCGCCAAACAAGCGGCCAATATCCATGTCGGGGCCGAAGCCCTGCTCAAAATGCTCTCGCACTATACCGGCGTCCCGGAACAAGTGCAGATCGTCAAGGCCATCGAGCACGAAGGCGACGAAATCACCCACGCCCTTTTCACCAAGCTGAACCAAACCTTTATCACCCCCTTCGACCGCGAAGATATTTACGAGCTCTGCAGCCGCCTTGACGACGTCATCGACCTTATTGACGCCGCCGCCAGCCGCTTTGTGCTCTATCGCGTCGATACCATCCGCACAGGAACCATCGATCTCGTCAAGGTCCTCGTTTCCGCCACCGTGGAGGTCGAACTGGCCATTCGCGCGCTCGAAAAACCGCAAGAAGCGCTAAAGCACGCCATCGAAATCAATCGTTACGAAAACGACAGCGACCGCCTCTGCCGCACCCTCATCGCCCAGCTCTTCGACGAAGAAAAAGACCCTGTCCAAATCATCAAGTGGAAAGAGATCTTCGAAGTCATCGAAACCGCCGTCGACAAGTGCGAAGACGTAGCCAACGTCATCGAAGGCGTCATCCTCAAGAGCGCCTGACCTGTGAACAGCTTCACTCTCCTCCTCGTCGTCATCACCGTCACTCTCACGTTTGAATTTTCCAATGGCTGGCATGACGCCGCCAATTCCATCGCCACCGTCGTCTCCACCCGCGTCCTCACACCCCTTCGCGCCGTCATTTGGGCCGCTTTTTTCAATTTCGTTGCGGCATTCATCTTCGGCACCGCCGTCGCCAAGACCATCACCAAGGGTCTGGTTCATCTCGAAATGGTCGACGAGAAAGTGATTCTTGCCGGCCTGCTTGGCGCCATCATCTGGAATCTCATCACCCTTATCCTCGGCCTTCCCACCAGCTCTTCTCACGCTCTGATCGCCGGTTACGGAGGTGCCGCTGTCGCGCACGCCGGATTCAAGGCAATTATCTTCGGCGGGTGGCTCAAGCCCGTTCTTTTCATTTTCATTGCACCTTTCATCGGGATGTTCGTCGCCGTTGTCGTCACAGTGCTTACCAGTTGGATTGTGCGCCGGCAGCGGCCGCTCAAGGTCGACCGCTGGTTCCGCCGCCTGCAACTTGTCTCTGCGGCGCTGTACAGCCTTGGCCATGGCACCAACGACGCTCAGAAAGGCATGGGAATTATCACTGCGGCCTTGGTTACCGGCGGCCTGTTGAAGTCCTCCGAAGTCGTCCCCTATTGGGTCATCATCTGCTGCCACTTGGCGATGGCTGGCGGCACCATGGCTGGCGGCTGGCGCATCATCAAAACCATGGGCCAGCGCATCACCAAGCTCAATCCTTTCGGCGGCTTCGCGGCCGAGACCGCCAGCGCCGTCACTCTCTTTGCTACTGCAAAATTCGGTATCCCTGTCAGCACCACCCACACCGTCACCGGGGCCATCGTCGGCGTCGGCGCCACCCGCCGCCTCTCCGCCGTCCGCTGGGGCGTAACGCGTCGTATCGTCTTAGCCTGGGTGCTCACTATTCCCGGCGCCGCCCTCTTCGGCGCGGGCATCTTTCATTTAGTGTTGCTCGTACTTCGCTAGCCGCGTCCGATTCGCGCGTTGTGATTTTCGTTCGTGCCTTGTGGCATGCTAGGCATTATGGGTCGTACTGATGGTCAGGACGGCCAAGCTCGGAGGGGCACTCAGATTCTAGCGTTCTTCAGGCTACTTGTCGGTCTCATAGTTGGCGGACGGTCCCCCGGATTACGAATTCCGTGGGCAGGATCCGCTGGCTGAAGGTCATTCGCGGATGATGTAACCGCTCGAGAAGCATCTTCATGCAGGTTTCGCCGATCTCTTCTTTGTGGACGCGCACGGTCGAAAGCGGCGGGTCCATCAAAAGAGCCTCTTCACGGTCGTCGAAACCAACCAGGCTGATATCTTCGGGCACTTTCGTGCCGTGCCGCTGCAGCGACCGCCAAAGCCCGTAGGCGATTTCGTCATTGCCGGCTACCACTGCGGTGGTCCGTGACCGTCGGGACAGGATTCGCCCAGCGCTCTCTTGACCGAAATCGACGAAACTCTGGGAATTTCGGGCCGTAATCAGGACGGGTTTTAATTTCTTTTCGCGCATTCCCTCCCGGTAGCCTTCGAACCGGTGTTCCAGCCACGGGTAGGAGATGTCTGCAGCAAAAACAATCTTGCGGTGCCCCTTGCCGATCAGGTAACGCGTCGCATGAAGCGTCCCATTGAAATCATCGAAGCCTACTTGGTCGTATTGCTGCTCTTCCCCCATTCCAACCACATTATTACTAAAGGCCACGAAGGGCATATGAATGGATTCGATTCTGCGGAGCAGATTCGGATAAATCGTCCCTGCCAGGATAAGTCCGTCAATCAAGCCATGCTCCTGAAGAACCGGAGGCAGGTCGATCCTCTCGGGAGGAGTTCTTGGGGAATAATGCAGCGCCGCAAACAGCACGTGCTGTTTCACGCTGGTGGCATAGGATTCGACGCCTTGCAGGATACGCGCATGAAAAGGATGGAGAAAATCGCGGTTGCTCAGGAGAAAGCAAACCATTTCTGTGCGTCGCTTCAGAATCCGCCGGGCCTGCGCATTGGGGCGGAATCCCAGGCGCCGGATGGCCTCGAGCACTCGCGCGCGCGTTTCCCGGCTGACCTGAGAGCTCGAATTGAGCACTCTGGAAATCGTTCCAATGCCGACGGAGGCTGCCCGTGCCACCTCGCGAATTGTCGTTTTCCTTGGAACTGCTTCCATGGACTGTGCCCTCTTGCCGATTGGGGGCTTGCTACCTACCTAGAGAAACCTCGACCCTGTTTCCTGCGCCAGTCTAACACACCAAAGGGACGATGGCATTCCTCAGTGGGGCCAGCAAACTTGCGCCTCAGGCAAGAAGTTGGAAAACCAATCCTCCCTATCGGATTTGCGAGATTCTGACTTGACAGAGGGTTCTCGCTCAGTTAGGGTGTGGAACCAGTTCCAAGCCTTGATGGCTTCCTCGTAGTGGTCTGGGGTTATTTCGAATCGCGTGGGGGGGTGATGTCATGAAAAAACTGTCTGGTTCGTTTTTCCCGTGGATGGCAAAGCGGGATAAGTCTTGTGCAATAACCGCCGAACACTCGAAAGTTCTCGTCACCACCGGCTTTACCAAACTGTGGCACTTCACAATTGCCGTACTGCTCGGGGCAATACTCTTTGGGCTTCCTGCGCCGGCCCGGGGCCAGGCTGTCAATGCAACTTTGCTCGGAAGCGTGACTGACTCCTCGGGGGCCGCCGTCGCCAGCGTAAAGGTAACGATCACGGAAACGAAAACCGGGATTACCCGCTCCTCTCAAACGAACGACAGCGGGAACTATGTGTTCCCGGATCTGCCGCCTGGCACCTACACGGTCACCGCGGAACAAACGGGATTTAAACGCGCCTCCAGAGCCGGCGTCGATTTGATCGTGAACACATCCGAGCGCGTCGACTTGGTCCTTCAGCCGGGAGACGTTTCGCAGACTGTCGTCGTGGAAGCAGAAACTCCCATTCTTCAGACCGAACGAGCGGACACCGGGCGCAAGCTCGAAGAAGTGCTTACGGAGAATGTGCCACTGGGGACCAATCGCAATTTCCAAAACCTTTTGAACATCGTGCCCGGCACCACTCGCGCCACTTTCCAGCATTCGCAGTTCTTCAACGCCAGTAGTTCGCTACAGACAGAAGTCAACGGCCAGCTCCGCGAGGGCAACAACTACCAGATCGAGGGCATCGATGACAACGAACGCACCGGGCTCCTGCAGATTTTGATCCCGCCGCTCGAAGCCATTCAGACGGTGGACGTTTCGACGAGTAATTACGACGCCGAACTGGGCCGTGCGAGTGGCGCCGTTGTAAACGTTATTTTGAAGTCGGGTACCAACAACTATCACGGCAGTGCCTACGAATTTGCCAGGAACAACTATTTCAACGCTCGCAACTTTTTCGATAAATCTGTGGGGCATCTCGCCTACAACTACTTTGGCGGTAATATTGGCGGCCCAATCAAGAAGAATAAGCTCTTTTTCTTCGCTGACTATCTAATGGTCAAAGACCATCAGGCAAATACCAACACAGTCACTATCCCTACGATGGCCGTCCGCTCGGGGGACTTGAGTGCTTCGACCACCGCCATTTACAACCCGTTCAGCGGCAACGCGGATGGCACCGGCCGCCAGCAGTTCGTCGCCACTTCCACTCCTGGCGTTGCTACGGTACCGGGCCCGAATGGAACTACGGTGGATGCGTTTAATTCTGCCTGCACCAACCTGGCTGGCTGCCCCAACGTTATACCCAAGGCTTTGATTGACGGCATCTCCGCCAAGCTCCTGAATTTCCTTCCTGCGCCCACGGCCGCCGGAAACGCGAACAACTACTTTGCTCTGTTGGCTTTCCATAAAGACACAGATTTCTTTGACGGTAAGGTGGATGCCAACCTTACCGACAAGGATCGCTTGAGCGCGCGAGTCAGCTACCAGCGTCCTTCCGTTTTCCAGGCCCCGATATTCGGTCTCGCTGGCGGACCAGCACAGGGCAACTTTGAAGGGACCGGCCTCCAGAACACCTACAGCACCGGCATCAATTACAACCGTTTTTTCTCGAATACCTTGGTTGCCGAGTTCCGCGTTGGCGTGGCCTGGTATCATAACGAGGCTCATAACACCGATTTCGGCACGAATACCTCGCAAGCGCTCGGTATTCCCGGTGTCAACCTCGACAAGATAACCAGCGGCATCGTGGGTATCACGATTAACGGCGGCTTTTCCAATCCGCTGATTGGTTTCTCGGCGAGCCTTCCCTGGATTCGCTCCGAAACGAATATTGACTTCGCGAATACCTGGACCAAGATTCTCGGCAACCATACCGTTAAGTTTGGCGTCGACCTGCGCCGGATTCGTGACGCTCTGCTTCAGGAACAGACATTCAGCCCGCGCGGCGTGTACACTTTCAACGATGGCCAGTCGGCACTCAAATGCACGGCAGTGGTTCTTCCACAATGCCCCAAGGTGGGCACGTCTCCGACCAGCTTTACAAATGACTTTGCCAGCTTTCTTCTCGACGTGCCAAGCCAGGCGGGTCGCGATCTGGCCACTTTCTTTCCCAACTATCGAGCCACTCAATTCTTCGCTTTCGCCCAGGACAAATGGGTGGTCACTCCCAAACTCTCCGCGGATATTGGCATTCGTTGGGAATTTTACCCGCCTGCCACTCCCGCTGCTCAGGGCGGCTTTTCAAATTACAATCCCGCCAACAATACGCTTGTCGTCACCGGCATCGGCGGCAATCCGAACAACCTGGGGATCACCACGCATTACAAATACTTTGCGCCTCGCCTGGGACTGGCCTATCGTTTGAGGGAATCAACCGTCATCCGCGCCGGCTTCGGGATCAGCTATACGCCATTTCCGGATAACAGCTACGCCTACAATTTCCCAGTGCGCGCCAATAACTCCTTCAATCCGGCGGTTGCGAGCTATGGTCCGGCAGTGCTCCCCAGCGGGCAAATTGCGACTTTTGAGACGGGTTTCCCTGCCCTCATTCAACCCGCGATTCCCTCGAATGGCATCATTACCAACCCAACTGTAGGTTCTGCCTACTTCGTGGTGAATCAGAATTTCAAGAACCCTTACGTGGAATCGTGGAACTTGGCGATCCAGCATTCGCTGCCCGGCCACTTCGTCCTCGATTTGGCGTACGTTGGCAATCACAGCGTTGATACCGTCGTGAATTATAACCTCAACGCCGCTACTGTCGTTGGCCTCGGCAACGCCGGACAACCCGAATTTCCCTCCTTCGGGCGAACCGCCAACACCAATCTCCTTTTTGCCGGATTCTCGTCCAGCTACAACGCTTTGCAGGTGAAACTGGACCGCAAGTTCTCCGGCGGTTTCGCCACTACGACCTCTTACACTTTTAGCAAAGGCATGGGCTTTCAGACCGGCGACGATGGCGGCTTGGCATTCTACATCAACCAACGCCGGAATTACGCCCGCAACGATTTCGATCGCACCCAAACCTTTGTGCAGAGCATTGTCTACGAGCTGCCGTTTGGAAAGGGCAAGCGCTTCGTCTCATCCGGAGTTGCCGCCGCCGTTGTCGGTGGCTGGCGTCTCTCGAGCTTTCTCACTTTGATGACCGGTCTTCCGCTTTACTTTAACGCCCCCGGGAATTCACTTCTCGCCCCGGGCAACACCCAAACTCCCGACCTGGTTTCCCCCGTGAAGATCCTCCACGGTGTCGGCCCTACCACTCCGTGGTTCAGTGCCTCGAGCTTCGCCGCTCCGGCGGCGGCTACCTTCGGCAATGTCGGCCGGAACTACCTCAGCGGGCCCGGCTTCTTCAACTTGGACGCCGCACTGTCCAAGTCCATCCGATTTACCGAGCGCTACAATCTGGATCTGCGCCTTGAGGCTTTTGGCGTAACCAACACGCCTCAGTTTTTCTTCGCCTCTAATGGTGGCAACTCCGCAGGCATCACCCTGGGCAGCAGCAGCTTTGGCCAGATTACGAATGCCACCGGTGGTCGAACTCTACAACTGGGCGCAAAGTTCAACTTCTGACCCGGTTGACACCTCGACCAAGGGTAGCCCCGCCCACGCCTCTATCGGCTCGAAAGTACAAACTTGTTCTCGTCTGCATCCTTAAAGACGGCCGTCGTTCCCCATTCTTCTTTTTTCGGTTCCACCTCGAACTGCACGCCCTTGGACTTGAGCACCTTTGCGGTTGCAAAAACATCGTCGCACCAGAACGACACCGACTGAAACTCGCCGATACGGTTTTCGTGCCCCTCCGGCGTGAAAAGCGCCAGTCCCGAGTCTGCTCCGGGAATCATCAATTCAATCCACCGCTGCGTCTCAGTCATCGGCTGGTCCGTAGTCACTTTGAACCCCAGCTTCTCCGTAAAAAACTTTAAAGCGGCATCCTGGTCACGCACCGGAATGCTCACAAACTTGATCCCTCGAATCATGGTCGACCTCCTTGTCGAAGGCCGGAGCATAGCCGCACTCGAACGCGTCGCGCAATCAGCCAGTTGATGCTATACTAACTGTTGGTATAGTGATGCCGGAGCTCGACGACTACATCACCGACGTGCTTCTGCGCGATCTTGTTGGGCACGATCGCCGCCCCGTCAGCTTTCTCGTCTATCTTTGGCTCGCCGCCGAGCAGTCCCGCCGCGGCGCATCCGTTCAAATCAGTTACCAGGAACTCGCCGAAAACATCGGCGTCTCCAAAAGTTCCGTCCAGGCCGCCATCAGCTGGCTCCGCCGCAGGAAATTGCTCTCCGCAACCAAGCAAAACGCCACCGCCGTCCCACACTACACCGCGCTCACTCCCTGGAAGTCCCCCTCGCGCCCCAGGCCTGCCCGCGTCCGCTGAGCCTTATTCCCCGCCGCGCTCTTCCCACGTGCGGCGCCATCGTCACTGCCCTCCCGCCGTCACTGGTGCTATCATTCGGGAGATACTGAAAACTAACAACTTATGACTGAAAACCATTCCCATTTCTCCACCGTCGAAGAAGCCGTCGAAGAAATCCGCCAGGGCCGCATGGTCGTCCTCGTCGACGACGAGGACCGCGAAAACGAAGGCGACCTCGCCATGGCCGCCGAGAAAATCACTCCCGACGCCATCAATTTCATGGCCAAGTACGGCCGCGGCCTCATCTGCATGCCGCTTACGGAAGAGCGCTGCGACGAACTTCGTCTCCCCCTCATGTCGCCGATTAACACTTCCGTTCACGGCACCGCTTTCACAGAAGCTGTGGACGCGCGTGTCGGCGTCAGCACGGGAATCAGCGCTTCCGACCGCGCCATCACCATCCTTACGGCCATCGATCCGAAAACGAAGCCGCAGGATCTCGCACGCCCCGGCCATATTTTTCCGCTACGAGCGCGGAATGGCGGCGTCCTCGTCCGCGCCGGGCAAACCGAAGCTTCCGTGGACCTCGCCCGTATCGCCGGCCTCACTCCCGCGAGCGTAATCTGCGAAATCATGGGTGATGACGGCACCATGTCCCGCGTGCCGCAACTCGTCGAATTTTGCCGGGAACACAACCTGAAAATGCTGACGGTGGCGGATCTAATTCGCTACCGCATGCAGCACGAACGCTACGTCCGCCGTGTCGCCGAAGCGGTCCTGCCTACGCGATTTGGGGAATTCCGCATGATTGCGTACGCCAGTGACGTCGACCACGATCAGCACATCGCGTTGGTGCGCGGCGAACTGGAAGGCACGGAGCCCGCGCTGGTGCGCGTCCATTCGCACTGCCTTACCGGCGACGTTTTTGGCTCTACAACGTGTGATTGTCCAGAGCTCGTTTCCCGTTCACTCGAAACCATCGCCAAAGAGAATCGCGGCGTCTTTCTTTATTTGCATCACACCGGGCGCGGTTTCAGCGTCGAGACCGCCGAAGAACCCGGCGTGCTCCCGCAAATTCATTTTCACAAGCGCGGCCAGCTCGACCGCGAACCCGCACGCCAGCGCATGGTGCAGCACGAAAGCGGCATCGGCGCGCAAATCCTGATCGATCTCGGCCTAAAAGACATTCGCGTCCTCACCAACCACCCCAAAAAAGTCGTCGCCCTCGAAGGCTACGGCATCCGCATCGCCGACCAGGTTCCCCTCCGCACCGACCAGCCCAAGCCCACCCACCAAACTCTATGAATCAACGCACACCCACAGCGAGGCAAATAGCCAAATGGCTCGGCATAGTCGGATTGGCATACCTGGCTCTTTTTGCCTCGCTCTGGATTTACTTACGGAATTACACCAGCCCTTTCCGCGAAGGAAAGAAACGTGAAGCAGAGAGCGTGGTACAGAGATTTCACGAGGGCTACAATGCTCGCCAAATTGAAACCGTTTGTGATGAGGCTTTCGCGTGCTCGGAATCGACAGGTTTGCGAGAGGCCTGGGACTCCTACCTAAGTCGTTTACGAGATCGTGCTGGTCCGTTTAGAGCCGTGAAGACTTCCAAGATCCGAATCTCCATTGAGCCGTTTGATGTACGGGCAACCTTTGTATCTTCGTTCGAGGAGGGAGTGGCCACGGAATCCTTTGTGCTTCAGGACACTGCCGGGCCACATAAGAACGGGATCCCCGACGATGGACCGCTCAAAATCATGAGCTATAAAGTAGAGATAAACGGTGAGTGCATTTCCACCGAGTAGAATTCATACGGAAACTTATTTCGGAGGGGAATTGTTTTTTGGAGGGCTAGCGGGCGGTTGCGCTTTTGGGGTTTTGCCGACAACGAGGTACCTGCGCATTTTTTCGAGGCGCTTCGGACCGAGCCCGCGAATCGCCAGCAAATCGTCCACGCTCTTGAACGGGCCGTACGACTTGCACATCTGAAGAATCTTTTCCGCCGTGGAAGGCCCAATCCCCGGCACCAGTTGCAACTCTTCCGAAGTCGCTGCATTAATGTTCACGGGCTGCGCCGGCGGCTTTTTCTTGGCGAACGCACAAGCACCGAACAGCAGGCAAGCAATAAGGGAAACGCGAATTGCGAACGACCGCCACGCCATGGCAGGAATATAATGCGCCAACTACGTCTCTAAATAAACAATAGAGACGCATTGGAACGCTAACTCTGCCGCGCACCCTGCGCGTCATAGACTTCAACTTCGCCGAAGAGGCCCGCTTGCTCTTCAATCTGCTCGCGGTCACCGACGATAACGATTTGCATGTTTGCGGAGTCCAGATATTTGCGCGCCGTCGAGAGCAAATCTTGTGGCGTGAGTGCGCGAACTTTTTGGCGGTACGTTTCGAGATAATCGTCCGGCAATTCGTTCAGCGCTACGGTGGAGAGTTGCGACAGCAATCCATCCTGCGTCGCTAGCCCCATGGAAAATACGCCACTGAGATAATTTTGCGCGTCGGCGAGTTCCGGCTCCGGAACGGGCACGGAGCGCAGTTTGTCCATTTCATAAAAAATCTCGGTGAGCGACGCCGCTACAACATCGTTTCGAACGGCGGCGGAAACGGAGAAGTAGCCATGTTGCCGCAGCGCGTTCACGCCGCTGCGCGGGCTGTACGTGTAACCCTTGTCCTCGCGGATATTCATGACCAACCGGGAATTAAATGCCCCGCCGTACAGACTATTCGTGAGGCCGAGCTTCACCCAATCCGGATGCTTACGGGTGATCGCGTGGCAGCCGGCCAGGATTTGCGTTTGAACTGCTCCGGGCACGTGCACCAGATAGACGCGGCGGCCGCGCGGATTTGCGGGGGAGGCGGACGGTTTCGAATCCGGCTTTTTGCCGGCCCAATTGCCGAAGACTTTTTCGGCGGATTTAAACATTTCATTCGAATCGAAATCGCCGACTAAGAGCAAGATGCCATTTTCCGGCGTGTAAGAATCGCGATAGACAGTTTGCAGATCCTCGCGCTTATAGGCGGCGACTTGCTCTTCGCTCGGTGAAACTTGGCCGTATGGATGCGCGCCGAACAACACTTTCCGCAAACGCTCGCTGGCCAGAAAGCCTGGTTGCGTGCGTTCGAGCTTAACTTCTTCGAGCTTCTGGCGGCGTTCGCGTTCGAATTCGCCTTCGGGGAATGACGCTTCGCGCGCCAGTTCATTCACCAAACCGAGCAGAGGCTCGGCAAACTCCGAAAGTCCGGCAAAAGAAATCGCGCTGGTATCCGCGCCGGCGCCGGAAGAGAGGTCCGCGCCGATGCGGCGCAAATCCTCTTCGATTTGGCGGCTGGCGCGCTTCGTGGTTCCGGTTCGAACGACGGTGGCAGTCATTTCCGCAAGTCCAGGGGCGCGGTCCGCTACGGCGGCATTGCCGGAGCGAAAAAAGAGTTCGCCATGAAACTTCGGAATCGAGTGTGCTTCCGCAAGAATCACCTCGAGGCCATTCGAAAGACGCGCCGTGGTTCTCTTCGGCCAAGTCACCGCACGTTCGGGAGCGAGTGCGGGAACGCCGACGGCTACTTCTATGGCACGGGTGGCCATTATGCGGCCTCCTTTGCATTCGCCTTCACCGGCGTGCGGAAGACGATGGCGCGTTTTTCATTGCGCAGGTATTTCTTTGCGGCGGCCTGAATTTCTTCGCGAGTCACGGCGATGAATCCATCCAGGATGGTGTTCACCAGTTGTGGCTCGTTGTCGAACAACGTGAAACAGGCAAGAAGATGCATCAATCCGAATTTGGGCATGTAACCGCCGCGGCCGCCTTCGAGGGTGGCGTAATAATCGGAGCGCCATTTCACTTTCAATTGTTCCAGTTCGTCGGCGCTAATGCCGTTCTCGCGAACGTCGCGAATGACGGCGTCGAACGCATCCAACGTCGCCTGGCTTGAATACTCAGGCTTATGCAGGATGCGCGTGGTCATTTGCGTCGGCCCGTTGTAGCCGAAGAGATCGTCGATTCCGCCGCCGGCCTCGACGGCAATCTGCTTTTCGAGCACCAAGTCGCGGTGCATTCTCCCGGCCCGTCCGCCGTGCAGGGCCTGGTCCAGCAACGCCATAGCGCACCAATCGGCGGTGCGCCTTTCCGGCATGACGTAACCGATCGCCATGGCCGGAAGCGTTCCGAATTTTTCTTCGACGTTGCCGCGGCGCTCTTCGGCTTGCTGGGGCTCGCTGGGATCAGCGAACGGCGGCGGCGCTCCCGCCGGAATGTCAGCAAAAAATTTCTTGGCCAGCGCCATGCCTTCATCGGCCTTCACATCGCCGAGCATCAGCAGTACTGCATTATTCGGCACGTAGTAGGTTTTGAAAAACGCCTGAACGTCGGCGAGGTTAGCGGCGTCGAGATCGGCAAAATCACCGTAAAAATTGTGCGCGTTGGCCCAATTGCGAAACGCCACCGGGGGCATGTCCAGCCAGGGAAAACCGCCGTAGGGCTGGTTCATCACGTTCACGCGAACTTCTTCTTTCACGACATCGCGCTGGTTTTTCAGATTTTCATCATCCACTTTCAGCGCGCGCATGCGATCCGCTTCGAGCCACAGGATGCGCTCCAGCGCATTCGAAGGAACCGCTTCATAATAGTTCGTCACATCGTAACTGGTCGAGCCGTTCAGCACGCCACCGCTGGAATTGACCAGCTTGATGTGTTGCATCTTCGGGGCATTCGCGGAACCTTGAAACATCATGTGTTCGAAGAGGTGAGCGAATCCGCTACGCCCCTGCGGCTCAAGGCGGAATCCAATCTTGTAGTAGATGCCCACGGTCACTACCGGCGCCGTCGAATCAGGTGCGATTACCACGTGCAGTCCATTTGCCAGTTTGGTACTTTCGATTCCAATCTGGAGTCGTTTCACGCGTTGCCCCCTATCGCTTTTGTTTTTGGTTTTAGTTCCAAAGAACTCTTTTCCAATTCTGCCAACAAACCCGCGGAATCCTGGGAGAGCACGCGCGCTGCCAGACGGTTCAGCGCTTCGTATGCTTGCGCGAATTCCCTTGGCGATTCCTGAAGAGCATCCAAATGGGCGCGTACGATTTTGTAGTCTCCGCGTGAGAGCGGGCCCGTCCAGGCCGCGCGAGGCCCCAGAGTTTCGAAATTCTCCAGCACCTGTCGCGTCAATGGCAATAGTCCGCGCACGGCTTCGCTGCGCTTCATTCCCAGAGAGACAAACAACTGGGTGGCGGCTTCTTCAACCGCGAGAACATGCCCGGCGGCCATCGCTGCCGCGGCGTGGTACAAGAGTTTTTTGCTGCCGGCAAGGCACACAGGCGAACCGCCAAGTGCTCTTGCAATCCTCCGGGCTACTCGCACCGCCTGGGTTTCCCCTTCAACTGTGAAAATCCTGCCTTCGAGCGATGGCACGGCCACGCCACTGAAGGATTGGAGGGGATGGAGCGAACCTACCTTCGCGCCTCGCTTGCGCACGGCTTCGAGCACAACAGAGTCCATCGCGCCGCTAGTGTGCAGGACAACTTTTCCGTGGAGCTCTTCACCGCCAATCCGCGCCAGTTCTTGCGCGACATTCGCAATTTGGTCATCCGGAGTAGCGATCAGGATCACACGCGACACGAGAATCTGCCGAGTCAATCCCGCCGAGGCCTTCCCTGCTCCAATGAACCGAACGGCGCGGCGCGCACCCGCATCGCTGCGAGTAACGACGGCGTCAATCTTCCAGCCCAGTTCAGACAAGCGGCGCCCCAGCGCGTTTCCCACGCGTCCCGCCCCGATGATGGAAAGGCTATTCTGCATCACGTGTTAGGATAACCTGAGGGCAACGCTGACACCAATTTCCATGCACCTACTCTGGCTGGTTCTTTACGGGTTTACCGCATCGTTCTGGATTTTCTACGGCCTCCACATCGCTTACGGCGCTCTGCGCCTGCCGATCATCAAAGATATCGCGCCTGCGTCCGACGCCGACTGTCCGAGGATCTCGATCCTTCTTGCTGCGCGGGATGAAGAGGAGAAATTGCCCGCCGCACTCGCGACGCTGATGGAAATTGACTATCCGGACCTCGAAGTTATCGCCGTTGACGACCGTTCCAAGGATGCCACTGGCCGAATCCTGGATGATTTCGCCGCTCTGCATCCGCGGCTTCGGGTAGTTCATGTCGCGGATCTTCCGCCCGGCTGGCTCGGCAAGCCACATGCTCTCCAGAAAGCTTACGAAGCCGCCACTGGGGAGTGGTTGGTTTTTACCGACGCGGATGTGCGCTTCAAACCTGATGTGCTTCGCCGCGCCATCAGTCTTGCGAAGCAGCAGAAGCTGGACCATCTTTCTCTGCTCTGCGACGTGGAAATGGTGGGATTCTGGGAGAAAGCGCTCATTACCTTCTTTGTCGCGATTTTCCATCTCGCTACTAACCCGGGCATGGTTGGCAGCCATCGCTCCCCGTTCTATGTGGGAATTGGAGCCTTTCAACTCGTGAAGCGCTCCACGTACGAGGCCAGCGGCACGCATCAGCGGCTGGCGATGGAAGTCATCGACGATATGAAACTCGGAAAACTCATCAAGCGAGCGGGATTTCGTTCCGGAGTCGGCATCTCGCAGGATAGCGTGGTTGTTCGCTGGCATGCCGGTTTCGGAAATCTTATACGAGGGGTCACCAAGAATTTCTTCGCGGGATTCGGGTACAACCTGGGCTTTGTTGCGGCGGGAATCACAGGTCTCCTTCTCCTCAACGTGGCGCCGTTGTTCGGGCTCATTTTCGGCCACGCCTGGATTCGAATTCTCGCTGCCGTCGCCTTGGCAATCGCGATGGGCTTCTATGGAGGAGCCGCCGCCAGCATGCGTGCGTCGCCATTTTACGCTCTGACGTATCCGTTGGGTTCGATCCTTTTGAGTTACATGCTTCTCCGTTCTGCGGCCGTTACGCTCAAGCAGGGCGGAATTGTTTGGCGGGATACGTTTTATCCGCTGGACGAACTGAAACGCGGAGTTGTCTAGCTTGCAGGCTCCGCAGGCGCGGCAGCCGCTGCGGCCGAAAACATTCCGGTCATGTCCTTTTGTTTTAAGGAGCGGATGCGGTCGCGGAGCTGGGCGGCTTTTTCGAATTCGAATTTCTTGGCGGCTTCGCGCATTTGCGTTTCGAGTTGTTGGAGCATCTCCGCGAGTTGCTTCTCGTTTTTGATATTTGCCGCGGCGGCGTCGAGGCTGGCGTCGTCCAAGGGGACGGTGACGTAGTCGGCTTCGACGATTCTGGCGAGTTCCATATCCACGGACTTGATGATGGACATCGGGGTGATGTTGTTTTCCTTGTTGTAGGCGACTTGCTTGGCTCGGCGGCGGTTGGTTTCGTCGATGGCTTGGTTCATGGAGTCGGTGCGACGATCGGCGTAGAGGATCGCGCGGCCCTCGATGTGGCGGGCGCAGCGACCGATGGTCTGGATCAGGGATGTAGTGCTGCGCAGGAATCCTTCCTTGTCGGCGTCCAGGATGGCTACGAGCGAGACTTCCGGAAGGTCCAAACCTTCGCGCAGCAAATTGATGCCGATGAGCACGTCAAATTCGCCGCGGCGCAAATCGCGCAGGATTTTGATGCGCTCGAGCGTTTCCACTTCCGAGTGCAAGTAGCGGCACTTGATACCAATTTCAGTGAAATACTCGGACAAATCCTCGGACATGCGTTTCGTCAGAGTGGTCACGAGCACGCGTTCGTTTTTTTCGGAGCGGATGCGAATTTCTTCCAGGAGGTCATCCACCTGACCCTTGACGGGACGAATTTCGACTTGCGGGTCCACCAAGCCAGTGGGGCGAATCACTTGTTCAACGACTACGCCACCGGCTTTCGTGAGTTCGTACGGACCAGGCGTCGCAGAGACGTAGACCACCTGATTGACGCGGTGTTCGAATTCTTCGAAGGTCAGCGGACGGTTATCGAGAGCGGAAGGCATCCGAAAACCGTAGTCTACGAGGGTCTGTTTGCGAGCGCGGTCGCCGTTGAACATTCCGCGCACTTGACCGACCGTCTGGTGCGATTCATCGATGAAGAGCAAATAGTCCTGCGGAACGTAATCGAGCAGCGTGGGAGGAGCTTCGCCAGGCAAGCGACCGCTCAAGTGGCGGGAATAGTTTTCGACGCCGTGGCAGTAGCCGATGGTGCGCATCATTTCGATGTCGAACATGGTGCGCTGAACCACGCGCTGGGCTTCGACGAATTTCCCCTGCTTCTCGAGTTCCTTTTTCCACCACCAGAGTTCTTCCTGAATGGTGACGATGGCGCGGTCCCGTTGTTCCTGCGGCATCACGTAGTGGGTCTTCGGAAAAATCGTGACGCGCGGAAGATCTTCCTGGCCGGAGTTTACTTCGCCGGTGAGCGGATCGATCTGGCGTATGGTGTCGATCTGCTCGCCCCACATCTCGAACCGGAAGCCTTCGTCCTGATACGGCGGATAAATTTCGATCATGTCGCCGCGTACGCGAAAGGTGCCACGGCGCAAATCTTCGGAACGCTCATACTGAATGTCGACGAGGCGCCTGAGCAGCGCCTCGCGCGAAGTCTGCTGCCCTTTTTCCAGGGTAATCAACATTCCGTAGTAGGCTTCTGGTGAGCCGATGCCATAGATGCAGGAGACGGAAGCGACGATGACAACGTCGCGGCGTTCGAATAGAGATCGCGTGGCGCTCATGCGCAGCTTGTCCAGCTCGTCGTTGATGGTCGCTTCCTTGTCGATGTAAATGTCGGCGGAAGGAACATACGCTTCGGGCTGATAAAAATCATAGTAGCTGACGAAATATTCGACGGCGTTTTCCGGGAAGAAGCCTTTGAATTCGTGATAGAGCTGCGCGGCCAGAGTTTTGTTGTGCGCCAGGACCAGCGCGGGGCGATTGGCTTGCTCAATCAGCTTGGCCATGGTGAAAGTTTTGCCCGAGCCGGTCACGCCTAGGAGCACCTGGTGTTTCTCGCCGGATTCCACGGAGCGATAGAGCTGGTCAATGGCGGCGGGTTGGTCTCCGCGAGGCTGGTAAGTGCTGTGCAACTTGAAATTCATGGGAAGGGTCTCCTGGAGCTTCGGCAGCCGATGCCGAAACCTTCATTATACTCCGGGAGGCAAATCCGACTACCAGGTATCGCCGCCGCCCTTGGGCGGCCAAGCGCCCAAGGCTTGGCGAAGCATGGCGATTTGTCCGACGTGATAAGAGTTGTGAACCAAGGTTTGCCAGAGCACGGCGAGCAAGGTGGAGGTGTGTTTTGCGTGATCAGGATGCGTGGCGAGGACTTCGCGAGCCAGGACATCGGGAGCGGATTCGGCCAACGCCGCCAGTTTTGCCAGCAAGTCATTAAAGTGCAGGATGGTTTTTTGCCATTCGCATTCGTTCGCAGGAGCGGCGGCGACGGGCCAACTTTCTGCTGCCTGCGCTGGATAAGCAGGATGCTCTCCGCGGATTCTTCGCAGCTCGTAGTCCGTCCAGAAGTTCAGGTGGCTCACGAGTTGCCAGATCGAGTGAGGGAAATTGCCAGCATGCTGGCTGGCGAGCTCGAAAGAAACATCTTCGACGCAAGCCAATGGATTGGCGTGGGCACTCTTTCCGTACAAGAGTTCGATCAATGTGCGTTCGGACATTTATTTGCGCCTCTAAATCGTAAGTTTCAAGGTTGATGCGGCGGAGTTTCCGTAACCAGGAGCACTTCGGCGTGGCTCTTGGCGTCAATGTTGTAGTGTACGCGGTTGGAGCCATCGGCTTTGGCGATGACGACATCCATGAATTGGGTGGTCTCTTCTGTGGCGCGCACGACGAGACCACTTCTTAAGGAGATATAGGTGATGGTCTCGCCGTTGCCATTCGCGGTACCCATGGTTCGCAGCTCGTGTACTTTGAAATCTTCAGGGGTCGCGTTTTTTGAGGGGGACTTCTGCTTCAGCGTCGCGGTCGTGAGCAGCACCGCGCACGTATCGCGGGGGCCGGTGGAGGGAGAAACATCTCCCGAGAGCGAGCGCTGACTCGACTGGCATGGCTCATCTCGAACGTAGAGCGACTCACGCGCCCAGTGCAATCCGGCGATGGGCGCCCCCGCTTGTTCCGCTTGCTCGAACTTCGATTTTTCGCCGGGCTTCAGGCCCGCGGCGGGGAGCGTCCAGGCCAGCGCAAAACGTGCGACCCATTGCTGCCAGGCTTGCTGCTGTTCGGGCAGAAGAGAGTCTAAACCTTTTGCAGTGTTCACCGAGCCATCGGGAGAAATCGTGAACTCGACGCTCTTGCCATTGGAGTCCGCCCGCGAATTATTCCCAGCGCGGTTTTCATCGTTCTGAGTCTTGACCGGAGCGGCGGAGCCTGTAGTCAGGAACTGGCCTCGTGCGTGGACGGTTACGTTTTCAGCTGCAAGCTGGAGCTCGAGGATTTCGACGCGCAACAAACCGTGCACGTCGAGTTGCGCAGCATCCGGCGCCAAGGGAACGACAACTTTGCTTTCGGTTTTGACGGTTTTGTCGCTCTGAAAACGGATCAGGTAGGTAATCGTCTGGCCCGGCTGCAATTTGGGCAGGAGATGAACGCGGCGGTCGCCTGCGCCGAGAGAGGCGGCCGCGAGGAGAAACACGCCGGGAATCCATTGCAATCTGTGCGTCATCGGATGTGTTGGCGTTTTGCGAGTCCTCGGAGCCCTCGAAGTGCGCGCTGACGGGAGCTGATGAAGGCACTATTTCCCGGGAGCCTTGAAGTGGCGGTCGAAGAAATCGCTGGTGGCGTGATATGCCGCGAGCCAGTTCCGGTGCAACAAGAAATCGTGCACGTCGTCGGGGAAAATAAGCTGTTCGATCTCAACGCCCTTTTCGCGGAGGCGGGCAACGAGGTCGACGGTTTGCGTGAAGTAAACGTTGCGGTCGTCGTCACCGTGGATGAAAAGGACGGGCGACTTCCAGGTGTTCACCGCGGTGATCGGCGAAGAATCATGCGCGAGCTTGTTGAGGTCGGCGGGGATATTTTTTCCGTCCCAGTTATCGGTGGGCCAATCGTGAACGCCGTGCATATCGACGCCGGCAGCAAAGATATCGGAGTTGCGCCCGAGGCCGAGCGCGGTTAGATAGCCGCCATAGCTTCCGCCCCATAGACCGACGCGTTTTGGATCAACGTTGGGCAGGCTTTGCAAATATTTTCCGGCTGCTACAACGTCTTGGTATTCGGTCACGCCGCGTCCGGCGCGGCCCGGGGCTTCGCGAAACGCTCGGCCGTAGCCGATGCCGCTGCGATAATTCAGCGCCAGGACGACGTAGCCGCGGCTGGCCAGGTACTGATTCATCGAATAGGAATTCGAGTAGTAGTACATGTAATGCCAGCCGAGCAGCATCTGGCGCATCGACCCGCCGTGCAGAAAAATCAACGCGGGGCGTTTTTCTCCGGGCTTTGCGCCGTTGGGCAAGAACAATTGCCCATGAATCTCGAGACCGTCGCCCGATTTGAAAATTACTTTCTCTGGCATCACGAAATTGTCAGCCAAGGAATTGTTCAACCACGAGTCGGGAGCGATAATCTTTGCGTTCCCAGGCTCCTCGATTTTGCTCCAGAAAGTCTGCGCTGGCTGACGCCCGCCAGAGCCCAAATAAGCCAGACTTTTGCCATCGCTCACCGCAACGGGGCTCCACTCAATACCCACACCGATCGTTACAGGCTCCGGCATGCGCTTGTCGACACCCACTCGCCAGATGTGTCTGCGATCAACATCTCCGCAATTCGAATTGAACAGGATGGTCTTCTTGTCCGGTGTGAAAGACCATTGTTCCACTTCGCAGTTTCCGGGCGTCAGCAGGTTGGGCAAGCCGCCATCAGCGGAGAGAGCGTACAAGTGCAGCCAGCCATCTTCTTCGGAAGCGATTACTAGCTGGTTGTCGGCAGCCCAATTGAGGACGCCGCCTCCGGTTTCTTCGGCCATTTCCGGAAACGAGCCCTGTGGCGTGGCGCTGCTGTGCCAGATTTCTTTGGCGGATCCGGTGGAGACATCCACCACCCAAATGGCCCACGGATGCGGTTTATCGGGAGCAATGAAGTATCCCTGGGGTGTGTCGCGCGCTTCCGCCGGGCGACGCACAAAGGCGATGCGCTTTCCGTCCAGAGACCAGACGGGAACGCCGTCGGAATCCACTGACGGTGCCATGAACTGCACGCTCTTCGCCGCCACATCATAAACACCGATGAATGCGTGATCGCCGCGCGCCGAAACGAACGTCAACCGGCTTCCATCCGGAGACCAGTGCACGTCGAAGTTTTGTCCGCGCACGACGAGTTGCTGCGGCTTGTCTGCGCCGTCCAGCGGCGCGAGCCAAATCTGCCCATCCTTCACATAAGCAATCGTGCCGCGCGAAGAAATCTCCGGGGAATGCCCGGCATCCACGCGCCTCGGGTCGCCTCCGCTCCACGTCACGGTCCAGACCGCCTGTTCCGTTCCCGCCGGATTGCTGGTCGGATTTGGCACTTGGCCGCCCTGGTTCTTCCCTTCGCCACGCACATATACAATCGTGTTACCGTCCGCGGAAAAACTCAGCTCAGACAACTCCTGCCCGTCATCTTCTGTGTATTTGGTCAGTTGTCGCCCAGCAATTCCGGCATCGTCGGCGACCCAGATATTGCGCCGGCCTTCCTGATCGAGTGTCCAGGCAATGCGATTGCTCTTTTTCGCGGCTATCAAATTGGAAGGGAACGGCGCGCTCATGACCTGCTCCAGGGAGAACGGTTTCTGCGCATTCGCCTGCGGAATCAAAATCAGGAGTGCTACCGCACACACCAGCGCGTGACGCTTCATCGATCGTTTCCCTCCGTGTCCAAAGGACTGCATTTCCTTCGAATGCTTGAAACTCAATCCGCGGGCTGCCGGATGCCAGACTTTTCCACAGAAACTTTTGGCCCATCGAGAGGGCCGGAGATTTTCAACACATATCCGGCGCCGTAGTCACTCGCCTTAGGATCTTTGCTCTTTCGAGCGCTGGTCGTTTCGATTGCCAATTCAGCATTTCTCCCGAAGCTGAGAGTCCCATTCACCAACGTCAACTGCTGGCCGCCATCGAGTCGAAAGTCTTCGAGAGAAATACTGCTGTCTTTCAATCGCAGCGAGCATTCACCGGTGGCCCAACGCGACACTCCGGCATGGGCCGCTCCGTCCGCAACGCTAGCATTCACATCCCAACCGCGGAACTCCACCTTGTTGAAGTGAAACTCGCCAAGACCTGTCAGCTTTCCCAAGAGTTCGTTGCGGCCCACGCCTTCAGTCTTCACTTGCAGAGTTCCGGACGCCACGCCACTCAACCGCTCCGCAATCCGGCCGGCGCCCGGAAGTTGACCCAGATTCACGCGCTCCAATTTAGCAGCAATCTCATAAACAGGCCGCGGCAAAAACTTCGCATTTACCTTTGCTTCCACTTTACCGCCGGCCCATGCAGCCTGTGCTTCGCGCACGTCGAGTTGGAGGTCATGGAGAGATCCTTTGGCGACTACTTGTTCGAACTTCAACTTTTCGATCGTCAATTGGGCGATGTCCAGTTCGCCTTCGGCGTTCACGCGGCGGACAAGTTCACTCGCGGGAGTGCTGGGCGCCGATCCTCCCAGGAGATTGGCCAAAAGCTGCTGCAACCAACTTGGCCGCGCTCTCGGGCCGACCCAGCGATCCAGATCGGCCGCGTTCAACTGGTCTACGCTCAAGTGAAAATTCCATTGCGGCCCATCTTCCCCAACGGTTGGAGACATTTCTTCAATATTCCCCGTCCACGTCCCGCCGAGACCCTCGAGTCTCACCATCCGCGCGGCTCTCCTGCCTTCCATCCAGTCCAATTCACTGTCGGATATCTTCAGCGGCTGGTTTAGCCCAGCAACTGTCAAATTTGCCTTACTGAAACCAATCCTGCCATTCCACTGGCCAGTGAACGGCTTCTTCCACTCCCATTTGGTGACCGCGGTAGCCTGGCCAGTGAGTTCCCAACCATGCTGCAGCTGATGTCCGAGCGCCGCAGACAGCTTAAGAAAATCTTCTACTTTGCGGATGTTACCTTCCACGCTGACGCTGCCAGCTTGCGAGTTCAGATCGTGAGCGAATGTCAGGTCAGCGGCGTTCTCCATCGCCAGCGCGACGCGGCGCCGCTTGGGTGCCGTCACGTCACGAGGTTCGCCGCCGAGGGCCGCCCGCACCGGCCCCATCGTTAACATGCCTCGTTCGCGCCCTCCGCTGAAAGGGCCGATGCGCACTGGCGCCGCAAATCCCGGCACTCTTACGATCCCCCCGCTACTGGAGATCGCCGCCGATTCGAGCGCCAGCGGCCATCCACGCAGAATCATTCCACCGGTGAAGTATTGTTCTGCCGTCACACCATCGTCGATACTCGGGTGAAACGCGCGGTACCAAGCCAACAAGTCCGTGGCCTGTACACCGAGCGAATCAACGCGCAATTCCATCGCCGGCGCAATTCCGCTCGCAAGGCTAAACACACCACGTAGATTCGATTTCGGGCCCTCCACGGCGATTTCTTCCGCGAGCAATCTCCTTGCGCCGATGTTCCATAGCCCATTTACGTTTACGTTCAGGCGGGGATTATCGGCACGTTCCGTGAGATCCCAGCGATGAATCTGCCCGGCGCGTCCTTGCACTGAAAATTTCCAGTCTCCAGTCGCATCCTCCTTTGCCGTTCCGCTCATCGCCGTCGCATCCAAGGCAAACACTCCACGCACCCCGTAGTCCTGTCCGCGAAAGAGGCGGAAGACGTCCGCCAACGATGCCGAACTCCAGTGCAATGTGATCTTCGCCGGCTGCAACCGGGTCGAAGTTCCCGCCACGTCGCCGACTACTCGAATCGTCCCTGCCGATTGCAGCGAAACTCCGCTGCGCCATGGCTGAGCTTCCAGTTGCAATTGCCAGCGCCCGGGCGAAATCTGCTCCACGCTCCCCGAAACTCCTATGAACGCAAACGGCAACTTGTCATCACCGGTCTTAAAATTGATGCGCCCTTCATCGAAATCGATTTTCTGCAACCGGTTCACAGGTGCGACAGGCAAGGGCGGGCCGTAGGAGCGCGGGGTCTTGACCCCATCGGCTTTTGCTGGCGGCAGCCACCTCTCCAGGTTCCACCGGCCCTCCGAGTTTCTCGCCAGAATCAAGCTAGGCTTATTGAGCGACATAGTCCCAAACTCAAAATGTCCGCGCAGGAGGCCCATCCAACGCAGTCCAGCTTTCAGGCGCTCGGCACGGAGAAAGTATTCGTGTCCGAACGAAGGGTCCTCCCCGACGGTTACTCCGTTGGCGTCCAGTTGCGGACTCGGCAAAATGCGCGCATCGAAACTGACGACTTCCACCTGCCGTCCAAAGGCCCGCTCCAGATGCGCTACCAGGTAGGCGTGTACGCGATGAGTCCGCGCCAAGAAAGACACGCAGACCTGCAAGGCAATGACAAACACGACGATCGCCAGCGCCGGTTTCCACCACTTTTTCAGCCTGGTCATCTCGCTCGGAAGTTTCGCAGACTCATGGGTAAAAAGGTAGGGGCGCGCCTGAATTCAGAGCAAAACGAAAGGGCCTCTGGTACTCCCGACGTGGATCGCTGGTCCAAATCCTAGTGAACCGTATGGAGCATGCGGCTCCATCGCGTGCGGGTAGGCAAATGCGCGAGCGTCTCAAATACGCCGACTAACCTGGACCAGAAAGTGGTTTCGGTGTTGTAGTCGCTGCTCTTCGCGTCCACCGACCAGTAAATCAGGAAAGGCCGCCCCATAATGGCATCGCGGTCCACAAATCCCCAATAACGGCTGTCCTGGCTGTGATCGCGATTGTCTCCCATTGCAAAATACTTTCCGGGTGGAACGACGATCTCGTCCCCCTGAACATACTTGCGAATCTCTGGTCTCCATTCCGAGATGGCGTTGGGTGACATCATTTGTCCGCGCACGGGGGGGAAAGAATAATTGAAGGGGTCAGCGAACACGGAGGAGTCATGGACGGCGTACGGCTCATTCAAGTGCCTGCCATTGATGTAAACGTCTCCGTCCACGACTTTGAGATGGTCTCCCGGGAGGCCGATGACCCGTTTCACAAAATGCTGGTGGTCGGCATACGGATACTTAAAAACAATAATGTCCCCGCGTTCCAGTTGACGATACGGCAGAATTTTCTCGTACCAGGCGCCTGTTCCGCCGAAAATGAACTTATTCACAAGCAAGTGGTCGCCGATGAGCAGAGTACCTTCCATTGAGGCCGAGGGAATCTTGAAGGCTTGAACAATAAAGCTTGTCCCGAACAAGGCCAGGATTACGGTCACCAGGAGCGACTCCAGATACTCGGAGATGGTCGTCTGGTCCTCGTGGCGCTCTTGCTTCTTCTCCGGCTCAAGTTTCTGTTCCGGGGCTTGTTCTTCCGTCGGTGCTAGTGTCTCTTCCGGCATTGTGCCTCAGCCTTTCGCTTCCGTGCGCTCAAGTTGTTCCAAAGCGCTTCGTGCCGCACGTTGCTCCGCTTCCTTTTTCGTGCTGCCTTCGCCGGTTGCCATGTAGGCGCCGTCAATCCAAACCTCGATCTGGAAAACTTTTTGGTGGTCGGGGCCACTCTCCCCTGCTACGCGATACTCCGCCGGAGCGCGCCCCTGCCCCTGCAAAAGCTCCTGCAACGCGGACTTGCGATCGGACTCCGAGATGCTCTCGCCGCGCTCCTCGAGGGCCTGGTCGAACAAGTGCTTTCGCAGCACCTCGCGAACAGCACCCAGTCCGCCATCCAGATAAACCGCCGCCACTACCGCTTCGAAGGCGTCAGCCAGCAGGGTCTGTTTTTCCCTCCCGCCGGTTTTCTCTTCCCCCCGCCCCAACCGTAAATGCTCTCCCAGTCGCAGGCGGCGCGCAGCCGCCTCCAGTGAGCCGGCATTTACGATCCGCGCGCGGCTCTTGGAGAGTTGTCCTTCGCTCCACTCCGGAAAAGAGGTCAGCAGATATTCGCTGGTAAGCAATTCGAGGACAGCATCCCCGAGAAACTCGAGCCGCTCGTTGTCCCGCGCAAGCAAAACAGAGACAGCCTCTTCGGAACCTGCGGCGCGCAAGTCGGAGACTGCCGAGCTATGGGTCAGCGCCCGATCGAGGAGCTCTCTCGTCGAAAATTTATACCCTAGACGGTCCTCAAGCGCTCCGTCGGCGATCCGGATAGTCTCTTGCATAATTTCGCCGCGTCGTCGTACTAGTTCACTTCGGCGCGCTCAATTGCGTCGCGGCAAGCTTCTTGGCATCATCCGATTGAGACTTGCAGGTCCCTTGCATCGGCCCCGTGATGGCAACACACTTGTTGAATGCCGCAACAGCATCATCGAAATGCGACGTGGACTTGTTCGCCATCCCGAGCAGGTAAAAGTTCACTGGGTCGGGGTTGGGATCCACTTTTATCGCCTGCTCTAGCTCCGGAATCGCTTCGGCATTCTTCCCCCGCCGCACGTAGACTAATCCCAAGCCGCTGTGAGCCATCGCCAGCGCCTGATTTTTCGCCGAGGTGAAGGCTTCATCGGTCATGCCATCCGGCTTGGGGAGTGTTGGCGCCACCTCTATGGCTTGTTTAGAGTATTGTTCGGCTTTGGCCAGCGTCTGCATGTTTTCGGCTGAACCGGCGTTCCCACGAATGCCTCGCGGAAGAGTTTGCGCCAGCAGCGCGAGCGTGGACACATCATTCGGCGCCAGCGCGATTTCTTTTTCCCCAACTTCCTGCATCTTTTGCATGTTCCCAGTCTGCACGTAAGCGAAAGTCAATGCGCCGTAGACCGGGGACCTGTAGCGGCTCTCGGGATACTTCTGGATAAAGGCTTCACCGAGTTCGATCTTCTTGGCGGAATCATTCGGGAGTACGGCAAAAAAGGTTTTGTAAGCGGCATCCTCTTCCGCATTCACCGGCGCCAGTGCGTCCAGCGAGAGAGGTGTTACCTCCGTTGTCTTCGATTTGTCTGTCTGTTGCGCCGGAGGCTGGCTCTGGCTTCCCTGTCCTGATTGCGAACTCTGCGCCACCGCGACTCCGATCGTGGATACGAGCATTGCTACGACAGCCAAGACTTCCAAAGAGATCTTCCCAATCCTTCTCATCCCTTTTCTCCTATTCCCTTCTTGGGTCGGACGAAAATCGCAACTACTACAACGTAAGTCTAGTTCGGAGAGCTGCCCGGCGCCGGGGCCGCGATCGAATCCTTATCGGCGCTCTCCTTGCATGTCTCCTGCAAGTTTCCCTTAAACTCCGCGCACTTGCGGAATGCGGCGGCGGCCTCACGAAAATGCGAAGAATTGTGTAGGGCCACTCCCAGCACGTAATAATTTGCGGGATCAGCCCGTGGATCCAGCTTCACGGACTGCTCCAGTTCGGCAATCGCTTCGGCGAATTTTCCGCGATGGAAATCCACCAACCCGAGCCCGCTGTGCGCAATTGCCAGGGTTTGATTCTTGGCTTTTTCAAATTCCTCGTCCGTGAAACCTTCAGGCTTCTTGATCGCCAGCGTCCCGTCGATGGCTCGCGTCGCGTACTGTTCCGCCTTGTCCAGCCGTTTTTCCGGCTCGGGTGTGTTCGCTGCAATAGTCCGAGGAATCGTTTGCCCCAGCATTGCCAGCACCTGCACGTCTTTCGGGTTCAATGTGAGCGCCTTGTCGCCGGCTTCTTCCATCTTTTGAACCTGATTGGTTTGGAGATAGGCGGCAACCAGCCCGGAATAAACCCTCGGCCGGTACTGGCTTGTGGGATATTTTTTCAAGAACGCTTCCCCGAGATCCACCTTTTTTTTCGGGTCTTCGGGTGAAACCGCCTGGAAGGATCGGTAAGCTTCCTCTTCGCGATGTTCTGCAGGCTTGATCAATTCCAGTGAGTTTTCTGGGTTCAGCGGCGACGTATCCCTACCGATACCCGCGTTTCGCATGTTGGCACCCGCGGCCGCCGCGGAGGCCCCTGCGGCGGCCCCTGACGCGGCGCCCTGGGCGGCAGCATTTCCACTCCAGCACAGCATCCATCCGGCAATCACAAGTACGCTGCTCAAGAATCGTTTGTTGGTTTTCATTTGCTGTTCCCGGTTACTTCATTGCTTCATCTCAATTGCGACTTCGCCATTGTTCTGCCGACTTGACAGGTGCCGGCGAAACTGAACTTCGTTCAGGGCCGCGCTTCGGGCTTCGCTCCACCCAAAGTAGCCAACTCTCGTTGTGCCGTCTGCTTGGCTAGATCCGGCCCGCCCTGCACCGCCATGGCCGATTGATACTCCCTTCTCGCCACTTCCGAATTCCCCTCATAATCATAAATCCGAGCGAGGTAAACGTGCGACCACACAAGTACCATGGGATCCTCTGTCGCAGCGTGCTCGCCAACGGTCAGGCGCCCGAACACCTGCTTGGCTCTTGCCGCATCGTGATCCAGCATGGCCACTAATCCTATTCCATACCAGGCCCTTGGTTGATCCGGATATTTCGTCAGGACTCTTTGAAACGAGGCTTCCGCTGCGCGGGGGTTTTTCTCCGCGATCCGCCGCTCCCCCTCCGTCAAAGCCTTGATGACTTCCGCGTCATTCGGAACCGTCGTAGGCGCGTCCTTTTTCTCACGCGCGATCTTTTCACTCGCTGCCTCGTCCTCCGGAATCGCGGCGTCGGCGGGCGCAAATTTCACCGCCGTCAGTCGTTTTGTCTCCGCTTGAAGATCGATGGCCCTCACCAAATCCGGGAAAAAGATCTTCATCGACGGTTCGGAGTTTTCGAATTTGGGCAGGGCCGTGAAGAGCGGCTGCACCAAGACGTACCCGGCTTCATCGTCCCGGCTCAGCGCCGCCTCGCGTTCACCCGGCGACATGCGCTTGAGTTTCAGCTCCACTGCGCGCACCAGGCATTCCGCAAAATATGAGGCGTAGTCGTCTTTGAGCTCCGGCGCCAGACGCGGCGCGGCAGCGGCCTTCTCAAATATTGGGCGTTTCACCGCGGTCACGTGAGCGTACATCAGCGGCAAGGAATCCAGCAGGAAGTGCAGGAACGCGTGACGAACCAGGTCCGTCGGAATTTCTTCTCCTCCGCTCAAGACCAGCGCGTAGTGATTTCCAAAATTGCGCACGTTGGTGATACGCCCCACCAGCGGCTCCACGACAATCGCAAACGAACGTGGCCCGGACTGTTCAAGGATTTCGCGCAAATAAGCCGAAGTGACAAACACAATTTGCGAGACTGGATCGTGCAACCGCTCGATTTCGCGGTTATAGATCGGCTGCACTTGCCGCCACAGTTGCCCGATTTTCTGTTCCTTATAGTAACTCGCGAGGATTTCGCTGAATCCCTCAAGGGCGATGATTTCGGGCGGCAACTCGTCCCGCTTCAGGACCGGCTGAAACGAAGGTGCAGGTCCTGACACCAGCCCAAACCACAAATATCTTGAAAGCGTCGCCCCGGGGTCGCGCAATTCATGCTGATGGTAAAATTCCCGCACCGCCTCCACTGCCGGGCCCTGTTGGTGTCGCAAGCGCTCGCGCATTTGCGAGCGGAAGGCCGTCCAATTGTCGGCGCTCACGTTTGATTCAAAGCCCGCCGCCAGCAGCGCGCAGATGGTGGTGAACATCGCCTCGCTGCCATCCACGCTCACCGTGCCCTGTGGAATAGCGCGTGTGCGCTGCGCTGGGGGAGGTGCTTGCGGCGCCGGTGGCGTGGCTTGAGTTTGCACCGCCGCGGGAGCTGGCGCTTGGGCCTGTCCAGCCGCCGGTAGCGCTATCGCCACGCACAATCCAATCATCACCAGCTGTCGTTGAAGTTTTTTCATGCCTTTTGCCGCTGTCCTCACTCGGGTTCGTTGCTGATTCTCTCTCCGCCTGTCGCGGCTCTCCGCACGGAAGGGCATATCTGGGAGCGGCTATGTCCTCTCACAACGCTACAGCATATTGTCAATCTACAAGCCCCGATACACTCCGTCAAGGAATCCTGCTGCTTCTCCGCGAGCGCTGGGCGCGTCCGCGTCTCTACTTTATACCCGCCGCTCTCGCTCAAGAGCTCTGGATGAGGACAACACTTGCGCCTTCGCCGTGCATCTGCTAACAGTGGAGATGCTTCCTAGCCCTCCGCGGGATGGCCGCCTAATGAATCGACTTCGCTTGAGAAAATTGCCGTTTTTCCTTGGAGGTTCCCTGCTTGCGGCATCTTTACCAAGTCCAATCTACGCCCAGCTCGTTCGCGAAAATGTGACGCCGCCTCCGGCGCAGGCGTCTGCCAACCAACAATCGCAAGACTCCGCTGCTGCGCAAACTCCAACGGGCAAGAAGCGCCTCTCTCAGGAAGTCCAACTCACCGGAGATGAGTCCTGGATTGACACCGGCATCGACGTGCAAGCTGGCGAACACGTGCTCATCACCGCTACCGGTAAGCTGCGCTACGCCGACGCCAAGGACGACAATGGCCCCGAAGGCCTCGCGCGCGGCTTCAAAGACCTTCTCCGCGTTCTGCCGTTTAACGCCGCCGGACGTGGCGCGCTCATTGGGCGCATCGGCGACAAAGACACGGCGCAGCCTTTTGTCATCGGCGCCCGCCGTGACATTGTTGCGCCCGTTTCGGGACGCCTTTCCGTCGGCATCAATCAGACCACCAGTGACACCGGCGACGGCAACTATACTGTCCGCATCGAGGTTTTCGCGCCCGATGGCGGCACCGCACGTGTAGTCGCCAAGCAAGTCAATTCACTTCCCGGCATCGACAATGATCTCTTCTTGAAGCTCCCGCGCCGCATCAGCGACAAGCGGGGCAACCCCGGCGACATGGTCAATTTCCTGGTCCTTGGTTCCGAAGAAGCCATGCAGCGCGTCTTCACCAATGCTGGATGGGTAAAAGTCGACGCCAACGTCGAAGCCACCGTTCTCCAGGGTCTCATCGATAGCCTCTCCAAAGAGTCTTACTTGACCATGCCGATGAGCCCGCTCTACCTCTTTGGCCGCCCGCAAGACTATGGCTGGGCTCACGCCGAACCTATCAGTGTGGTCAAAACGCGCAATCATCTGCGCATCTGGAAAGCGTCATTTGAAGTCAATGGCAAGATGCTGTGGGTCGGCGCCGCCACTCACGATATCGGATTCGAGCGCGACCAGCGCAACAACGGCGTCACCCACAAAATCGATCCCGATATCGACCTCGAACGCGACTACGTCGAAAAAACTCTCGCCAGCACTGGCCTCGTCACCGAAGTCTCCTACTTCCTCCCCGACAATCCCATGAAGGAAGCCAAAACCGCCACCGGCGGCACCTTCCATTCGAACGGCCAGGTGCTCATCCTCAAACTCGACGAGTCTGCATCCACGCCCTAAATTTCGTAATTTCGATCGAAACTCCCGATCTTCCAGCTAGTTGCGCCACCGCTAGATTCCAATTGCCCTAAATCGAAGAAATAACTATAATGACCAGTGTGACCATTTTCTCCAGGAGCTTCCTGTGCCTAAGAGCCAATGGACTGTAGCTGAAGCCAAAGCCAAATTCAGCGAGGTCCTCGACAAAGCTGTTTCCCGCGGCCCCCAATCCATTACCCGGCATGGACACCTTACCGCCGTCATCGTCTCGGCTGAAGAGTGGGAGCGCAAGACCCGCAGGGTCGGAAACTTGGCGGAGTTCTTTGCCGCCTCGCCCCTGCGCGATTCCCCACTGCAGCTGGAACGGGCGAAGGACGCCCCGCGCGAGATCGACTTGTGAATTTCTTACTGGATACCGCCGTGGTCTCGGAATGGATGAAGCCGGCGCCGAACCCTGGCGTAATTCGTTGGTTGGCGGAGGTGGATGAAGATCGCGTCTTTCTTTCGGTAATAACTTTGGCAGAATTGCGCTTCGGCACGGAGCGCCTGGCCTCCGGCGCCCGCAAATCGCGGCTCGATTCCTGGCTGCGTGAGGAACTACCTCTGCGCTTCGATGGCCGCATTCTGAACATTGAAGCTGTCATCGCCGACGCTTGGGGACGCCTCGTAAGCCGGTGTTCGGCCGCAGGCAGGCCCATCGGTGTTATGGATGCCTTCTTCGCAGCTACTGCTGAAGTTCAAGCGCTTACTCTCGTTACGCGAAACGTTTCGGATTTCACCGCTTCCGGCATCCCTCTCCTGAATCCCTGGAGTTGAATAAGCTCTCCTCGATGATCGCCAGCACCGGCCTCGTCACAGAAATCTCCAACTTCCTCCCCGACAATCCCATGAAGGAAGCCAAAACCGCCACCGGAGGCACCTTCCACTCCAACGGTCAGGTCCTCATCCTGAGACTCGACGAATCCAGCCCCTACTCCCTGATGGAAGAATCGTTCACCTCGCCGATCCTCCCGCGCTAGCCCCGCGACATCAGCCTTCAACCCCAGCGCCTTCAAATATCCCTCATTCACGCGGCACTTTTGCAGCCGGACGTTCTTCAGCAATTCGGCAAAAGCACGCCTGACGGTCTCCTGCTCAGGCCGGGCCTTCAGCCGCTCTTCCACGTGCCCCGTGCCGCGCGGCAGCTTTGCGAATTCCACGATCTTTTCCCAGTCAGCAGGTGGGATAATGCTGACGACCGCCGATGGCTTTCCCATCTTCTTATACGGCCAGAAAGCCCATCCGATGTTGTTTTTCTCGAGTGCCATCCTGAATAGCGCGATCCACTCATTGCTATTCTCCCCGGACTCGCCCATCCAGATCGGCACGTCATACTGTTCGCGAAAATCAACATATTGCTTGATCACGCTTTCATCCGGCGCCGTCCAGTACTTGTGGAACGTGTACGCCGTGTTTCCATCGAAAGGTTTGCCAAAGACCGAAAAGTTTCCGTCCCACTGCGCCCCGCCCAAAAACAAAATATGGTGAGCATCCACCTTTCGGATCTCACCCGTCAGCTTCTTGTAGAGGGGTTCAAGTGCAGGGTTCAAAGCCGCTAGCTTGGGAAAATGCGGGATCGGCTCATTCAGCAGGTCATAACCGAGCACCGCCGGCTCATCGCGATAGTGCGTAGCCAGCCGCCGCCAGATGGCCATCAAATGTTCTTGCTCTTGTGGACTATCGTAGAGCCACGGATATCCCGCGCTGTCATCGATGTTCGCGCCCGTCTGTCCACCCGGCGCGGCATGCAAATCAAGCATCACATAAAGGTTTTCCGCCCGGCACCAGCCGATCAGCTTATCCAGCAATGGAAAACCTTCTGCGTCATCGCTCTCAAACAAGCTGTAATGCAAAGGAACTCGAATCGCGTTGAACCCCGCCCGGTGCAGCAGCGCAATATCCTCCCGCGTAACGTAGTTCTCCCGCCACTTCAGCCAAAATGCCGCCGACCCCTCCGGCCCAAGCAGCTCCAGCACCAGCGCCCGAATCTCCCCCGGCGATTGCGGCCCGCCCTCGAACAGCCACATATACCCCTCAGGCACCATCCAATTCCCCAAATTTGTCGCCCGGACCAGCAGCTGCTTGCCAGTACCATCGACAATCTGTTTGTGCTCCGCGTGCGCAAACTGCGCGTTCCCTTGCGCGGTCCACACCAGCTGAAGAATCGCCAACAGTAGAAGTCTGAACTTGATCATAATTTTCTCCGCCGGAAAGCCTACACCAAACTCACTGCTGCTGGCAGTTCGGATGTTCCTCCTGATTCGATATTGGCACTCGGGCATGGGTCGCCAGAATTTTGGTCTAGAATACGCCGCGTGGACCACCGTACAGTAGCGATCGTCAGCATTACAGGTACCTGTCTTGATGTGCTGGGTAGTCTCTATCTGGCCTACGACCTATTGGGTGGACAACACGGTCCGTTGCGCCTGCTTACCCGTGCGGTAACTTACGCCGTTGTCTTCGGCCTCGGCTGCGGCCTCGGCCTCGGTCTCTTCTTTGGCCTGGCTTCCGGCATCGCCACCGGTATCACCCTTTCGATTGAGTTCAGTCGAGCATCTCGTGGGCTGGATCATTACTCCTTGCCTTGGGAAGGATTGTTTTCCGCCATTCGAGGATTCGCTTTCGGAGCCGGACTGTACAGGATTTTGGGTTTCGGATTCGCCATCGCCTTTGCCATTCTCATCACCGCCGGCCAGGTGTTCGCCTACTTACGCGGCATGCGTCCGGCCATGGACTATTCAGCGTCTCGCCGTCCACGGCTTACACGTCGTCAGTTTTGGGGAACGGTGCTCCGGACACTCGGCTACATGGTCATGGCCCTTCTGTGTAGCGCCTTCATCCATCACGTGGATCACGCCTGGCTTTTTGCGATTCGCGTAGGGCTGGTGACAGGCATTGTCACCGGCGTCGGAATGACGGTGAATCCTTACATCGAATACTATGCCGACAATCTCCCGGAGCGGCGACTTGGCGTATTCGGCTTTGGACTCATCCTTTGCGGTTTCGCCCTGCAGTCCCTTCAATATTGGCTATCACTTTTTGACGTGCGTCTGACTTAGGTACTCGCTCCCTCACTGCGCCTTCCTCGGCTCCGAATAAACGAAGGCGCCCGGCTCTTTTGGACCGGGCGTAAGGAGCTCGACGTGTTCTTCCTCTCTGTCATGTTCTGCACGCCGCTAATCGCCCGCGTCAAAATCTTTCGCATGCTTTATAGTTTTTCAGTTCCCTTGTCCGCCGCTTCTCACTCCTCGCGGAGTGCCGCCGTCGGATCAAGACTTGCAGCTCGCCATGCGGGCAACCAGGACGCACGGCAGCGATGAATAGGAATACCGTCGCTATTATCGCGAAGGTTGCGGGGTCGGTGGCCTTAACGCCCACCAGCATTGTGCTCATGCCGCGTGTGAGCACCAAGGCGGCGATTAGACCGCCACCAACGCCGATCATTGTAAGTCCCAGCCCCTGCCCTACGATCAGCTGGAAGATTTGGCCAGGCTTGGCGCCCAGCGTCATGCGAACGCCAATCTCCGCAGTACGCTGCCGTACGACCGTCGCAAGCACCCCATAAAGCCCCACGCCCGCCAGCAGCGCGGCGATCACCGCGAACACTCCGATCAGCAATAGTGAAAAGCGTGTGCCTGCTTGCGCCTTTTCCATCACCGCATCCATCGGCTGCAAGTCGGTGATTAAGAGATGCGAGTCGAATGCCTTGATCGCAGCGCGAACCTCGTTCGCGTATTTCGATGGATCGGAGCCGGTGCGAAGTGCCCAATGATCGGTGGCGCCTGAGCCGACGTAAGCGTCGGTAAAGTAGACTTGCTCGCGGCCGGGCTCGCTCAGGGATACACCGCGCTCGTGGGCGACCACGCCAATGATCTCCACCCATACGGGTTCGGGCGTTTGAATGCGGATAAGAATGCGCTTTCCAATCGCGGACTGGCCCGGATAGGCAAGATCGGCAAGAATTTTATCCACCACGGCATAAGTGCGGCCAGGCTGGTTATCATCGTCAGTGAAGGTGCGGCCCTCCAGTAGATTTGTGCCCATGGTTTCGAAGTACCCGGGAAGCACGGTGAGAGGATCGACTGCCTTATATTTGCTGTTGTCGGCCAGCGCCTCTTCAGTCCCCCAGCGAATCGGGCTGAAGCCACCCGTCAGCGGAAATGGACTTGCGGCCGTTACGCTTTGCACGCCACGGATAGCGCGCAGGCGCTCTTCGAGCTGGCGAGTAGCGACGGCGCGTTCTTCCGGCTTCTGCAGAAATCGATCGGACTGAATTTGAAAGGTGAGCAGCCCATGAGGGTTGAAGCCCGGATCGATGCGCTGTAATTCGAGAAAGCTGCGGACCATAAGCCCGCAGCCGATGAGGAGTACATACGCGAGAGCGACTTCGAGTCCGACGACCATCCTGCGAGAGAGACCGCCGCTGGCCAGGCCTTCGCTGCGGCTTGTGCCGCGCAGGACGAGCATTACGTCTGGACGAGCCGCCCGCCACGCCGGCGCCAGCCCGAAGATTGCGGCGGCGGCGAGGCTCGAGATTACAGTAAAGTTCAGCACCGTCGTATCAATTCGAATCGTATCGAGCCGCGGCAGATGCGCCGGAGCGATGGCCAGTAGTTCGTGAATGCCGAGCCATGCGATCCCCAGGCCTCCTAGGGCGCCAATGGCCGCAAGCAGTAACGCCTCTGTCAGGAAGTGTTAATTCTAAAGCAACTTAAAGTCCCTTTAAAATCAACACTTTTGAAAAAACCGGGGAGGGGTGGCCTGTTATGGTTAATTAGACTTGCGGCGAAGCATGTCTATCCTGAACGACCATCGGGAGTGTAGGACCACTCTTGAATCCGACAAAGGATTCCTGTCCTGCCTGTCCCGACCCTGTCGCGGAGGAGCATCGCGAGACGACCGAAGGTTCCGATCTTGTCGGAAAGGACCTTTCCTCTACCACCAATGCACCTTACTTTGCCGCTTCCAATTCGAGCACAATCACCCGGTCCACTTCTCCGGGCTGCGGCTCAGGAATCTTCAGCACCAGCCCACCCTTGACCGCGCTGAACTCCACGCTGCTTCCATCCCGCAGCACCCGCGCCGAACGAACCGGCCGCGGCATTCCCGCCAACGCCAGCACTGGCTGATTCCAATCCAGCACGTGCACGTAAACCGTCGAGCCCCGCTGCGTGGTCACGCCCCACGGCCCCGCCGCCACCGGCCCTCCCCGCGTTCCATAAACCGAATCGCCATACTGCTTCATCCACTGCCCCACTTCCGTCAGGCGTTGGACAAACTCGGGCTGAATCTCGCCGCTTGGCATCGGCCCCACATTCAACAGAAAATTAGCGTTCGCTCCAGCCGCGCGCACCAGGTATCGCACCAAGTCCCCAGTGCTCTTGTAGCGCTCATCAGTTAGATTAAATCCCCAGGCATTGTTCATCGTTTCTGCAGTTTCCAGCGGCAGCGTGCTGACGGATTGTTCAGCGTTGAACCCGGTGGTGTGCTGTCCCGGCAAATCCTTCTCAAACATCTGGAAGTCCTCTCCGGGAAACGGAGCTTTATGATGATTGCTGCCCACCAGCGCTTGCGGCTGCAGTTGATGAATCAGCCCGTAAGTTCGCGCGAGGTGCCAATCCGCGTCCGGTTTATCCCACATGCCATCGAACCAGATGCCACCAATCTCCCCATAGTTCGTCAATAACTCCCGCAACTGCCCATCCATGAAATTCAGGTACGTATCCCAATTCCCCGAATCCGGGCGGCCGGTACGATGACCCGTGCGTCCGCGTGGAAAATAATCCGTGGAATGCCAATCCAGTTGTGAGTGATAAAGGAACAGCTTGATACCCTGCTTGTGGCATTCCGCCGCGAGCATCCCGATCACGTCTTTCCCGTACGGCGTCCGCTGCACCACTGTCCAATCCGTCAGGTGCGAATCGAACATCGCGAATCCATCGTGGTGCTTCGAGGTAATGGTGATGTACTTCATACCCGCGGCTTTCGCCAGCGCCACCCACGCCGCCGGATCAAACTTGATCGGGTTGAAAAACGCCGGCAGCTTCGCATAGTCCGTCCGATTGATCGGCCGGGTCTCCATGATCCATTCCCCGTCGCCCAGCACGCTGTAAACTCCCCAATGAATGAACATCCCGAACTTGGCGTCCTGGAACCATGTGCGCGCCTTCAAATTCTCAGTGGTGGGCGTGTAATTTTCTTGCGCGGCCGCTCCGGATTCCGATGCGATGATGCCCGCGATGAGCGCGACAGAAAGTACGATGCCTCTCAGATGGATGGCGGTTTTCATGTCTATCTCCTTCGGAAACGGATCTGCCTATCGGAGCAACCGTGAGGATTCTAACGAACGCATGCAGGAAGTCGAGTGTTATTGCGATCGAGGTCGCCGCCGCGCCTGCAACGTTACTCCTATCGGCGCCTGCCGCTAGAGGTTCTTGCTCGCTCCCTCTCGATGGAACTTAGAATGCACACTTTTTTCCCCCATTTGGAGTATCATTCCGCCCCGGCCAGATTCCTCACCGGATGAAGCTTAACGGCAGGAGGTCGCTCATGGTCATCACCAAGCCCGCGAACGAAGAAGCCCGCATCGCCGCTCTTGACAAATACGCCATCCTGGACACCGATCCCGAACAATCTTTTGATGACCTCACTCTGCTGGCTTCATTTGTTTGCAACACTCCCATCGCCCTTATTTCTCTTGTGGACGAGGATCGCCAGTGGTTCAAATCCCGCATCGGCATCGAGGCTTCGGAGACTTCGCGCGAGATCGCCTTTTGCTCCTCGGCGATTTTGCAACCGGACGTCTTCGTTGTTCCCGACGCGCTTGCGGATGATCGTTTTCGAGACAATCCTCTCGTCGTTTCCGATCCGCACATCCGCTTCTACGCCGGCGCTCCGCTCATCAACGAAGACGGTTATGCACTCGGCACACTTTGCGTTGTCGATCGTACTCCCCGCGAACTTGCACCCGACCAAAAGGAGGCACTGAAAGCTCTCAGCCGCCTGGTTCTTGCCCAGCTCGAATTCCGCCGGAACTTGATTTTGCTGAAAGAAGCTCTCACCGACCGCACCAAGGAAGAACACGAACGCCAGCACGAGTTGATCCATGTCCAGGAGACTCTGATGCGGGTGATGGGGCTCCGCCAACTCCCTGCTTCCCCGAAGCCTCTCTGAATCTTTCTGTTTTTGCCTCTGCGCCTCTGCGTTGACTTGGCCCCCACGCGCGGCCTAAGATGCGCGTGGCTGAAATTTGCTTCTATGCTCTTCGCGGCTCTCTCGCCGGAGGAATTCTTGAGCGATTGGAAATTTGCACAGAAAGACGTTTCCGAAGAGCTGGCTCTGCTGCATCATTTCTCGTTCAAAAAGCAGCAGGGCGCCGGCGAGATCCGCTTCGTGATCACCGTGAAAGAATACGCCGTGCCTCCGCAAGGTCAATTTGCGCGCTTTTTCGCGCAGGCCGATAGGCACGTCAATCACAAGGTTGCTCCGATTCTTCCCACGGGATGGGGGAACTCGCTACTCGATGCGCTTACTGCCTGCGCACGCATGATTCGCGAATTTCCTTATGAAGGCGAGGAACCTGTCACGGCCAAGAGCGCTCCCGGTTCCTGAGTAATAGGCAATGCGTTATTTCGCTCGCTCTTGAAAACTTTCGGCTATTCTCTCTAGAATAAAGCGGCGCTGCGAAAGGTGCTTGTGCATATCGTCAAAAAAGAGTTCAAGCCCGGGGTCATGATCCTCGAGCTGAGCGGCCCGCTCCAGATGGGCGTCGAGTGCAAGCAACTGGAGCTTGCCCTCGATCAACTGCTCCGTGACGGCCACACCCGCGTGGTCCTCGATCTCAGCAAGCTCACCAAACTGGACAGCGGCGGCCTCGGAAAAATCGTCAATTGTTTCTCTCGCCTGAAGACCGCCGGTGGCACTCTCTGTCTCGCCGCCACCACCGGCATGATCGACGGCGTATTGAAATTAGCCCACGCCGATCGCTTTTTGAAATCCTACCCAACCGCCCGCGAAGCCGCCGAAAGCTTTTCCGATTCTTCCGCCTCGTCCGCTTCGGCCAAATAACCCCATCCAGGATTGCGGAGCACGGGTTAATTCGAAAGAACGCACTTCGACGGCGCGTTGACCTTGCATCCGTCTGGCGCTCGAGCTTGAAGGATTGCGAGGAGAACACGTGGCATCTGTTTAGGCACTTCGAATATGACGACCTGCTCTGCGTCGTTCTCCGCTTTGTAAGAGATGCGCAGGAAGTGTCTTTTCTGCCGGTGCCGGACAAGCCCGGCCCCAATTGCAGGCAATACTCCCAAGTGCCGGGCCAGTTGCTCTGAGAATTCATACGATTCGATATTTGCAAACGGTATCGTAAGCTGGTTGCCAGCGGATTCAAACGTCAGCACCGTCGGCGAAGTCGTGACCATGTTTCCAAGCGTGCCTTCCTTGAACGTTGCCACAGTCCCGCCGGCATACATGACCTGGCCGTTCTCCACCGCCAGCGCCGCTAGCGGCAGCACCAATAGCAACCACAACCATGCCATTCTTTTCATAGACCACCTCTCATGCATCCGATTCCCAGCTCAGAACAGCTGTCATCATCAATGCTGCATTCGAATGGCCGGAACAGCTTGATCCCTAAGTCACGCTTTTTCTTCGCGCTGCGCTGCAAGGATTTGGACAAACTGTCAGGAATGTCCGACACCTGAAGCCATCAGGGGCTGATCGAATGCAGCCTTTCGAATCTATCTTCGCCTCAAATTGAACTCCAGGAGTGCTATCCTCTCTCGCGTGCCGCAATGAAAAAAAACAACAGGCTGACAATTTTTGCGATTTGTACCTCACTCCTGCTTCCCGCTATGCTCCTTACTTCAACCAAGTTTATTGCCCGCGCCTCAAGCGCTCCTCAAGAGACCGCAGCATCCCTGCAGCAGGACTGGCCAGCCTACGGCGGGGCATCCGAGAACAATCACTATTCCAAGCTCGCGCAAATTAATCGGAGCAATGTAAGACGTCTCGCCGTTGCCTGGAAATTTGACACTCACGAGGAGGGCGGTCTTCAGTCCAGCCCCATCGTTGTTGATGGCGTGCTCTACGGAATCACCCCCACGCAAAAAATTTTCGCGCTGGACGCCGCGAGCGGCAAGCTCTTGTGGAAGTTCGACTCCGGAATTCGTGGCACGCAACCCGATCGCGGCCTCTCCTACTGGTCCGATGGCAAGGACAAGCGAATCCTCGTTGGCGTAATGAACTTCGTCTACGCCCTGGACGCCACCACCGGTAAACCGATTCCGTCCTTTGGTAACGCCGGCCGCATCGACCTCCGCGAGAATCTCGGCCGCGAACCCGCCAGCGCTCAATCGGTTGATCTCACCAGCCCCGGCATCGTTTACAAGGACTTGGTGATCTTCGGTGGCCGCAATCCCGAGACTCTCCCCGCTCCTCCCGGCGACATTCGCGCCTACGATGTTCGCGCCGGCAAGCTGCGTTGGTCCTTTCACACTATTCCTCATCCCGGTGAATTCGGCTACGACACTTGGCCCAAGGATGCTTGGAAATCCAGCGGCGCCGCCAACAATTGGGCTGGCATGGCGCTCGATCCCCAGCGCGGTATTCTCTACGCCCCCACCGGCTCCGCTGCTTTTGATTTCTACGGCGCCGATCGCCTCGGCGACGATCTTTTCGCAAATTGTCTTCTCGCCCTGAACGCGCTGACCGGCGAACGCATCTGGCATTTCCAAGGCGTGCACCACGATATTTGGGACCGCGACTTCCCCTCCGCGCCCGCGCTCCTCACTATCAAGCGCGACGGAAAAAATATCGATGCCGTAGCGCAAACCACAAAACAAGGTTTCGTGTATCTCCTTGATCGCACCAACGGCCGACTCCTCTTTCCCATCCAAGAAGGTGAATATCCCCCGAGCAATGTCCCCGGCGAAGTCGCAGCTTCCGAGCAGCCGCTTCCCATTCGCCCTGCACCTTTCGCGCGCCAGCTTCTAACCGAAGGTCTGCTGACCACACGCACGCCCGAAGCGCAACAGTGGGCACTGGAAAAATTCAAGACTTTCCGCAGCGAAGGCCAGTTCGTTCCCTTCAGCGTTGGAAAAGACACTGTCATCTTTCCCGGCTTCGATGGAGGCGCCGAATGGGGTGGCCCCGCCGTGGACGCGGAGACCGGCATCATCTACATCAATTCGAATGAGATGGCCTGGACCGGCGCCCTCGCCCCGAACACCGGCGAAAACAGCGCGCGCTCCATTTACATGAGCCAGTGCGGCGTCTGCCATGGTGAAAAAATGACTGGCTCTCCACCCGCGATGCCTTCGCTTGTCTCCGTCGGCTCTCGGCTGACTCCCGCGCAAACTGCCGCAACCATCAAGAACGGAAAAGGCCGCATGCCCGGCTTTCCCAATCTGACCGACGATCAACTTTCCGCGCTCATCAATTTCCTGACCAGCGGCGAAAGCAAAGAACTCGCCAGCTCCGCTCCCACTCCCGCCTCCATGAAATTTCGCTTCACCGGCTACCACAAGTTTCTCGACCAGGATGGCTACCCCGCCGTCGCTTCTCCCTGGGGCACGCTGAACGCCATCAATCTGAACACGGGAGAATATGTCTGGAAGATTCCGCTCGGTGAATACCCCGAACTTGCCGCGAAAGGCCAGAAAAATACCGGTACGGAAAATTACGGCGGCCCGATCGTCACTGCCGGCGGCCTGCTCTTCATCGGCGCAACCGACTTCGACAAGAAATTCCGCGCCTTCGATAAATCCACCGGCGACTTGCTCTGGGAGGCCACGCTCCCCTTCTCCGGCAACGCCACTCCCGCCACCTACGAAGTGCACGGCCGCCAATTCGTGGTCATCGCCGCCGGCGGCGGCAAAGATCCCAAGTCTCCTTCCGGCGGCGTCTACGTCGCTTTTGCCCTCCATCAGGAACCGACGAACGCCACTTCTGGCCCATCGCCAACGCGCTAGTTTTAGAATTCAAATTCAGCAGGGCCGCTAGCGCGCGGGCGAAGCTTTTATGGCTTGCAACCTTCCGATGCTTACTTGTTTTCCAGCAGCGCGCTCAGCAAATTGGCGAGACGTGACTCCTGCCGCAGGACTGTCTCCTGATCCGCCGCAGCTCCGTCCCCTTCCGTCAGCCCCGCGAGCTGCGCTGCTAAATTGCGCACAGCCACATCACTCGGCACATACGCTTTGTCGGCGGGTCGGATGGCTTCCCAGCCCGATTCCGTGCGGCGCAACTCCCAGCGAATTTTTTCGCGTCGCCGCGTGTAGTTCATTTCCCCGCCTGCAATGGTCGCTCGCGAATCAATTTGCAGGAACGCCCATCCGTGGTCCCGTTTGATTTCCAGCCGCTCCACATGGAGCCGCTCAAAGATCACCACCGGCAGTTCCAGCTTCGAAGGGTCGTCATCCCGCAAAATAGTTCCCGAGGCGTTGCTCAGTTCCAATATCCCTTCTTCAACTTGATTGCTCGTCGGTTGCTTTTTTCTCGCAGCGATGACGACGCTCTGTGGCACATCAAATGTGGTTCTCTCAACCTTGGCCGCAGGCCGCGCCACTGGATCATTCATGACTTTACTCCGCACGGCAGCCATCTGCGGCGCCCGCTTGGAGTCGGAATTCACCACGGAAGATCGTTCTTCGGTCACAACTTCAGCGCCTCGGTGCCTCGCTGAGCGCGAGGATGGCGAGGGAAGCGCAGCCTTAGCGGTGGTCGTAACCCCGTCATTTGTTATTTTGTACCGGTAAAAGCGTGGTTTTCCGCGAGATCTCCAGTAGGTCCCTTCGTAATCCTGCGCCTCCAATCCTGTGCTCACCAAACTATAGAAGCTGTGCTCCCTCGGCTCCAGCACGATTCCCACATGTCCCGGCCACACAACCAAATCTCCCGCCTGTGGGTTTCTCACCCGTCCAAAGCTCCCGTGCCCCGCGTACAGTTCGAACGAGCTCGCATACGGGTAGTCGAACCCCGCATTCCGGTACGTCTCATGAACGAGATGCGAACAGTCCTCCGCTCCGCGACCCGGCTGATCCTCTTCCTGTGCAACCTCCGCTATCGCGCGCCCCTCTGCCACGCTCAACAACCGCGTACTTGGCCCCGAGTCCAGCGATGCAGAAGTAGCCTGAGCCTGTGCGAGCGTGCCCACGGCCATGCCGCCGCCCGCCAGCCAAGCCGAAAGCGCAAACCAAGTTACCGCTCTCGCGTTGAAGGAACTCTTAACTCTGCCCATAGCTCCCCCGTCTTCGGGAGACTCCCGGAGACACTTTCGCCTTCTCTTAGGATCTACTTTGGGATGGAAGGAACAATGGAACTTGCGCTGGGCGGCATTGGCCTAATGGCCAGTCGCGACGCTTCTCAGTCGTACACCTTAATCGTATTATGACCTGCTTATCAGCTGCGTATGATTGATACCGAGAGGGGCATTTACGCGGTAACGAAATTCCGTCGCACTCAGCGAGAGTTCAAGTAGGCAATCTTCTTTCAAGAGAGGCGCGGTCCCAGCCCGCAAGATTGGCTCCCGCTTCGTAAGTGCTCTGCGCGAACTCCAGAATTCCGTGCCGGGGAGACGTCGTGCGTCGCACATCGTCGTACATCAGCAGGTACTCGTGCAGCTTCTTCTGATAGCACGCGCCTCGAGGCAGAACCTGCTGCTCAGCTAAGCCCGCTGGTTCTGGAGCCGTGTACGCGTAGAAGGCCGGTCCCGTCACGTCTCCTCCGCCCGGCCACCAACCTACGCTGCTACATTCACGCGAGTAAGCCTCGGACGTGATGACACCTTTTCGTGGCGGACAGCCTCGGCCGCTAAAACGAGTGCAACAAAGGTCGAAGCTCCCCCAAAAGAAATGAACGGGACTTTGTTTGCCCAGGAACCGCGAGCGAAACTCTTGAAACACTAAGTCGGTTGACCGCAGTATCCGCCAAAAGCGGTTCGCATATTCGGAGTCGTAAGAGGCATGAGTTTCATCGCTTTCGAACGGAATTGGGTCTGCAACTTCTTGCGGCTTTGTGTTGATTTTTATTTCGATCCCGGCCTCATGCAGTGCCGAAAAAAGTTCTCGATAAAAAGCTGCTACCGATTTTGACGAAAGCGCCATCACGCGCTGCGTCCCGTCCGGCGTTTGAATCTCGAGGCGGTGGTGGATTAAGTCAAACTGAATTGCGAATGTGCGTCCCTGGTAAGGAATCGGGGAAGTCGTCAGTCCGCGCGTGCTCACGTAGAGAGCTGTATTCCACCAATGATTTTGAAGCGGCGCGAGGCTGAGGCGGATTTTTCCGACGATCTGAGTCCACATGTGCAGCGTGTGATAAGTGTTTTCCCATTCTCCAAGCGGCAAAGCGGGCCAGGCTTGCTCGGAAGCCTTCATGGAAGTGGACTGCGAGAGGGCGTTTGAGTGCTTGTCGGCAGCAGCCATGATTGCTGATTATGCGCTGAGAGCATCTAGTTGTCTGTCAAAGTTTCTAAACAGCTTGGATCGCCCTCTTGAGAACCTCGCGTGCGATGTTCGCTCCGCTCACGACCAAAGCAACTCGATCACCGCAGTCGGCGCTACCTCGCAACAGCGCCGCCGTACTTGCGGCCCCTGCCGGCTCAGCCAGCACGTGTTCTTCCACGAGCAGCGCCTCAATCGCGCGCAGCATTTGCTCTTCGCTCACCAGTACCACGTCATCGACGAGGTTCTTTATGTCGCGCACATTCGCCGCCTCCGGCGTCCGCGTCGCCAGGCCATCCGCAATCGTGTCGCACGTCTCGGTGCCCACGACTTTGCCTTCCTTCCACGACAGGTAGTACGACGGCGCCTGCTCCGCTTGCACGCCGATGATCTTCACCTGCGGCGCGATCTGCTTCGCCGCCGCCGCAATCCCTCGAATCAGCGCCGTATCTCCCATCGGCACAAAAATCGCGCTCGTCTCCGGAAGCTGCTCCAGGATCTCGCAGCCAATCGTCCCGGGACCAGCGGGCAAATCCTCATCGGTAGCATCATTCAAGAAAAACACGCCCTGCCGCTTCGCATACTCCGCGGCCAGTAGAAACGCGGATGCACAATCGCTACCTCCGCTCGCCACAATCGCCGCTCCCAGCGTCGCGATGCGCCCTCGTTTCACTGGATTGCAATTCGCCGGCAGAAATATTCTGGCCGCAATCCCAAACTGTTTCGCTGCAAACGCCACCGCTGCTCCATGATTCCCCGTGCTGCAAGCTACAACTTCTTGGATCGGCCCCCGCTTCATCCTCTGCGCCAGCGCCCAAAACGCCCCGCGCACCTTGAACGATCCAGTCGGCAATTCCGTCTCCAATTTCAAATAGACATTTCTGCCCGTTAAGTTGCTGAGAAATGGCGCAGCAATCAATCGCGTCGGCGCAAAATACTTCGTCAGAAACCCGTGCGCCTCACGAATCGTCGAAATACTGGGAACAATTTCGAATCGTGCCTCACTCGCCGAAGAATTCATCAACCCACCCCCTGATCAGCTCCCCACCATTTCCAGCGCCGCACCCGAATCCGTAGTCAATTCTTCCGCAGCCGTCCCGGGAAGTCGAACAATCATCCGAGCAAGCGCCAAGCTATCGTTCGCCACTTCAAATCTTCCCGAACAATCCGTCTTCACATACGGAAGCCGGTGCACAAACCGTCCTCTCCCGGAAACGCGCAATTCGACGCGTGTCCCTCCCGCATCGGTGCACTCCAGTTTCCAACTGAGTTGCCGTGAATCCCGCTCGCTCTCGCTGAATTTGCGAAAGGTGTACTTCTCCCCGCCATGCCACAGCACTGCCGTCCGGGACATTATGCCAAACGGCATCTCATAAACCAGTGCCTCAAATGTCGAGCCTTGGCCCCGCGCGCTCGGGAAATGAATGTGCGTCCAAGTCCAGAAATGTCGGTGCCGGAATCCGCAATTGTGCCCCTGCATCCCAAATCCCAGCGCTTCGCCGCGAAACACGCGATCATTCAGCGTAATCTCGCCCGAAAAAATCGCATCCGAATGCGGCGTCCGCGAAAATCCAATCCACCCCTTGCTACTAAGCTCCGCCCGAAACATCGATCGATACCGCAAATCCCAAGAAATCCGCTGCCCCTCGACCTCAATGCGCCCCCGGCAAGCGTCCTCCCCAATCCGATTCTCCCCAACCTCCAGAAAAAAAGGACTAGCACCACGCTTGCTCAATCCCACGCCATTCGCGCCCAAACCCTCCACAGGAAATCCCTGAATCCAAGTCTCCGGCTTCCCTTCCCGCGGAAACCAAGTCGCCCAAACCTGCACCGCCTGCCCCTGTGCATCCCCCGCGCACCCGCCCCGCCCCGGATTCATCAGCAAATGCCGGAACCACCAAGCACCACTCCCATCCCCCATCCCCACCCGCAAAAACCAAACCTCATACCTCCGCCGCATCGACAGTGCGCTGAACACCTCGTTGAGCGTCTTCATGCGCCAGGAAGAATAACACTGTACATCGGTTCGGAAAATGGACTCGCGCGCAAATCACCAGCCAGCCCGTTGACTTACAGAACCTCATTAATCTGACTCCTATCGAAAATTCAACTTTCCGCCACACAACCTTAAAGAAGCTCTGCGATTGTCCTCTTGGAGAAACGCGCCCAGCTTAGGCACGCCAAGGCTCGAGCGGAGCATCAGGACTTGAGGTGTCGGCCAAGGCTGACAGTCTGCAGATGCGGTTTGCAGCCCGGCGCAATGAAAAAGCACCACTTACAAATCAATCCGCGCCGGTCTTTAAACTGCTCCGTCGAGGGGCAGCAGGTCTATGAGCTGTACAAATCGGATCCCTGAGTGGCGCTGACAATGATCGCTTCTTCGGCCCTTGGGTCCATCACGGTCCACTTTGAGATCTCAAGAAAGAAAAGGAGTCCCACGTATGCAATTCAATTCGCACAGAGTGAAAGCCGTAGTTCTCGCTTTCGTTGTTGTTTGCTTCTCGCTGGCCCCTCGCGCAGTTGGACAGAACGTCACCTACAAACCGTACATTCAGCCCGGCGACAATGGCCCCTTCGGTCCTTCTGATCAAATGGTAATCGCCTGGCAAACCGATGAAGCCTCTCCCAACCCCGATGAATTCACGGTGCAATTCGGCGAGAGTCCTTCCTATGGTCGCAGCGTCGCGCCTCAAGTGCGTATAGTGGATAATTATTTATCCGCTGACGCCTCGCTTCCCGTTCCGCCCACCTCTTCCGGCCCGCACTCGAACTATTCCGCGGTCCTAAAGGGATTGGAGTACAACACCACTTATTTTTACCTTGTGACTGGTCCCGGTTTGCCCAGCGGAGGTTTCGCTGCCCATTTCCACACTCGCAAGCGCGGCGACGATTTCTCTTTTCTGGTCCAGGGTGACGAGGGCTTCTTCCCCGCCGAGGCAAATTCCAATCCTCCGCGCCTCGCTGACTTCGAGGCCCGCATCATCCACCTGATGTACAACGTTCACCATCTCGAAGTTCCCGGCGTTCCCCATCTCCCGAAGCCAGACCTGGCCCTCAACACCGGCGACAACGTCTACACCAACGGCGCCGAAGGCAGCTATCGCGACTTCTGGTTCCCGGTCTGGAACAGCGACGTGGATTCGAACGAGACTGGCGCTCCCTTCATTCGCAGCATTCCCTTTTACATCGTCGTCGGCAATCACGACATCGGTGCCACGGGCGTGAACGTGAACATGCTGGGTGGCGACGGCGCTGGGCGTTTCTCCGGCAACACCGACGGCGGCGACGCCATGGCGTACTTCAACAACTATTATTACCCGCTGAATGGCCCCGCAGGTGTAGACGCGCAGTTCACCTGGAACGCTGACACAGTCATTCCCAACGGGATGATCTTCAGTTTCAAAGGCAAGTCGTACACTTCCCCCGCGGCCATCGCTGCCTACCGTTCTTCCACTGCAGTTGATGCCGGAAAAGGCCCCAAGCAACAAATCGACCACATGCATAACTATTCGCTCGACTCTGGCAGCGCCCATTTCGTATTTCTGGACGCCAATCCACACCTCTTCAACGGGCAGTTGGACGGCACCGCGCTCTATGCCAAAGCGCCCCAGGCCTTCTCCGCCTATCCTTCCGTTTTGCGCGACTGGCTGATCAACGACCTCGATTCGAGTTGCCAGCCTTGGAAGGTCGTGGTCTTCCATCAACCGGCTTTTTCCTCCGGCAACGCCACCGTTCGCAATTCGCAGATGCGCACCGTCGCCAAGTTCCTCGAAGACCACGGCGTCAACATGGTCTTCAACGGCCACGAGCACAATTACCAGCGCACCTATCCTCTTCGCTCCTTGAATGCCGCCGCCGCTCCGGTCACAACAGGTGGCCCAGCTGTGAGCATCGACACGACGTTTGACCGAATCGAGCACACGGTACCCGACGGCGTGCTCTATCTCGTGGAAGGCGCCGGCGGAAATCGTGACTTCGACGGAGATTTGGCCTCCCCGCGTGGTCAGGGCCCGGGCATCGATCAAGATGATTCCGCTTCCGGCACCGCCACGGTGGCAGGTTTCACATTTCTCAATGGTCCGGCATCCTGGCTGGACACCGATCTCACCAGCGCCGCGTTTTCGCCGGTTCAGCCCGGCGCGGGCAGCGGCGAAAAAATTACCGCCAAGTTCAAGGCAAAGGTCTTCTCCTTCGCCGACGTAGTTGTGAGGGACAACAAATTGACCCTCTATCAAATTACGGAGCCGCTGACTTCGTCGTCCTCCGCAACCGCAAGCAATCCAGCGCCCTTCGGCACAGACGTGAACGGGAATCCCATGAATGACCCCATCCCGGACACGCTAGTCGACCCGGCAACGGGCAGCGTTGTTACCCCGCCCGCAACCGGAGCTTCCGCCCTCCTCGACAAATTCACCGTCACCAAGCCCGATCTCGGTGATCGCTTGCATGTCAAGCTTTGGGCTCCTCACTCGATAGCCCCGGGCGGACAGCTCATCTACACCCTGAGCGTCCACAATGGTTCGGTGCATGGCCTCAACGGCACCCAAGCCGTTTTCGAGATTCCCAGCGACGTAACCTTCGTCTCCTCACCCGATGGACTCGCAACCCAAGTAGGCGACAAGGTCGTGGTTACCATCGGCCGTCTCGACGCCGGCGGCGATGCCATCGTTCACCTACAAACCCAAGTCAGCGCCAATGCATGGTCCGAGCTCCGAGCCAAAGCCCTGCTCCGCTCCAGCACCGCCCTCTCAGCCCTATCCAACGAAGTCCACACCAGAGTCGGCAACAGCGACGACGGGAACTCCGAATAGCGCACTGCACAAGCGGGGACGCGACCAAGTCGAGGCGGTTCGTTCACGTCGCGTCCCTCAATTGTCCTGGTCACAAAGGCCTGAGGAGAGATCCGAAGGACCTTGAAGTGATGACCCGGCGATTGCCCCAAATGCATAGGGAGTGGTCCAACGATAGTGCTGACTGAAGGTTCGCTCTGTTCCGGCTTCCTTACTTTTCAACCCGTTGCCGCCGCCACTTCTCTCCTTCTCGACTCGTTCCAAAGCTGAATGTATGGCTCCAGGTCCTTCATCATTTTTTGGAATTGCGCGATGTCCAGCGATTGCGCGCCGTCGCTGATGGCTTTTTCTGGGGCGGGATGCACTTCCACGATTAATCCATCTGCGCCGATGGCCACGCCCGCGCGGGAGAGCGCCGGCACCAGACTGCGCTTCCCTGTCGCGTGGCTCGGATCGAGAATCACCGGCAAGTGCGTCAATTCATTCAGCGCGGGAATCACCGCAATGTCGCAAGTGTTTCGTGTCACGGTTTCAAACGTGCGAATTCCCCGCTCGCACAGAATCACGTCGGGATTTCCGTGCGCCGTGATGTACTCCGCGGACATCAATAATTCTTTCACCGTGCTGCTCAATCCGCGCTTCAGCAGCACCGGCCGGCCGCATTTTCCCAGTGCCTTCAGCAGCATGAAGTTCTGCATGTTCCGCGCGCCTACTTGCATCACATCTGCGTATTTCGCGATCAGATCGACGTCGCGGTCGCTCATCACTTCCGTGATAATCGCCAGCCCCGTGGCTTCTTTCGCCTTCTTCAGCAGCTTCAATCCTTCTTCTTCCATCCCCTGAAAATCGTACGGCGAAGTCCGCGGCTTGAACGCGCCGCCACGTAGCATTTTCGCGCCGGCTTTCGCCACCCCTTCTGCCGCTTGCATGATCTGTTTTTCGGATTCCACCGAGCACGGCCCGGCCATCACCACAAATTCGCTGCCGCCGATTTCCGTTCCGTTCACTTTGATTCTTGTTTTCCCCTGACGGAACTCCTTGCTCACAAATTTGTATGGGGCCGAAATCCTCACCACTTTTTCCACTTGTGGCATGGCTTCGACTGATTCAAAACAGGCGGTCACATCCCCCACCCCGACGACGCCGATCACCACGCGCTCCTCCCCTTCGATGGAATGCACCTTGTATCCGAAGTGCTCCACCTGTTTGCGAACTTCATCGATCTCTTCGCGCTTCGCGTGCAGTTTCATGGAGATGATCATCTTTCCGGCCCTCACAATTTATTCTCGTCCTTAAAAACAAAAAACCCACTCGGCTGGCGAGTGGGTCGGCTCTTCTTGCTGCTAAATTCGCTTACAGAAACGCCCCCCGCCACCTGGATGGATCTCCGGTAAATCGATACCAGCGATAGGAGTTGGCGAGAACGGTGTTCATGACCGGCATAGTGTATTTCTTCTCGTTTGCAGATACAACAGTTTCTTTTAGTCCGCGGCGCGCCACCGAATTCCGCACGAATCTCAGAAAAACAAAATCGCAATACGGTAGCGCGAAAAACTCGATGTTCCATTCGCATGGCAGGCCCCCACCGCCACCTTGCCTAGAGGGCCGCTTCGGATTTTTCGCTCGATTTCTTCCGGCAAATTATTCAGGTCAGACGCCTCGAATCGCATCATTGATTTTGCGGACGTGCCGGACAGTCCCGCGTCGTTCGCGCAAGTTTTTCGCGCGCTATCTGTTGCGTCGGCAAGCCGGAATCCGCGCGCGGTCAGCAGTGAAATCACCTTTTGTTCTTGCTGCTCGAAACTCAATTCCGGAACGAGTTGAGAAAAATCCTGCACCGCGTAAAGGCCGCCGGGCCCGCGCACCGCCGCGATTCCGATGGAGTTGAGCCGCGGATCCAACATATTTTTCCGGTGGCCGGGGGAATGCATCCAGCCGTTATGAATCGTCTCGGGATTCGGACCAATCGCGATGTTTTCGGCGATGGCGGCGAAACGCGCGCCGGCTTCCGCGAGGCGATCTTCCAGTTTCGGTTCGTTGGGAAGCTGGTGCTCGAGCATATTCAGATTGAGCATGAGGAGAGCATGCTTGCGGGCGGCTTTGAAGAGATTGTTGTCCCACTGCAGCGGGGAGAGGCCTTGGGCGGTGCGTTCGCGATTGATTGACTCGAAAAGCTGGCGCTCGGAGTCGTTCCGCTGCAATTGTGCGAGTACAATCGTCGAAGAGAAGAAAAACAATGCGGCGGCTAGGAGATATTTTCCCGCCGCCGCAAAAAGCAGTCCGAGCGTTCTCATCCCGGTGAAACTTAGCCGCGGACGCGGACGGCGCTGAAGCTGAGAACCACGTGGCCGCCGGCAGTGGGACGGCCGAAGCTCAGCATGGGGCTGAAACGCGAGAAGAGCAGCATCTGGTCGAGATGACGGCGAAGCTCCAGAGTCGTCGGTCCGGAGAGAATCTGGTAATCGGTCATCTGGCCATGCGAGTCGACGGTGACATCGATGAGCAGACCGTGGGGCAAAGAAAGCTCGACGTCTTGCTGCTCGGGCGCCCAGGATTGCGGATAGTCGGAAAGCGTAACGAGCTCGGCGGGGCGCATGAGATTGAGAGCCACGTCGTTCTGCACGGCGCGCACGGTGGTGCCTGGCACGATCATCTGGAGCACTAGAACGAAAACCAGGATGGCGGAGAAAAATCCGCCAGTGGCCGGAACGCTCAGTGGACGGAAAACGTTGTCGAGCAGAATTTCGGCACGATCCTTCATGCGCTGAAGGCGACTGTGCCAGCCATGCGAATGCTGCGCTTGAGCTGCAGCGACTTTGATGCGGACAGCGAGATCGGCAGGAGGAAGATTCTTGGGCACCCGCGAAAGCATCACGCCCAGCTTGCGGAATTTTTGCAGTTCTTCACGGCAAACATTGCATGCTTCCAGGTGCTGACTGATCTGAACGCGCTCTTCGACGCGCGCTCCGCCGGTGATTGCATCATCAAGATAGCCCGCCAGTTTGGTTCGTACTGTATTGCACTTCATTGGACACCATTGCCCGTGGAACTTGCCCGCGGGATATCGTTTCTGGTGACCGCAAAGCGGTCAACACTTTCAGAATCAAGCGCGACTCGGTGCGCCGCCGAAAATGCGTCACCGAAAGGCGACGGCTGAGGCTCGGAAACATTGCCATGTGAGGCCGTTTGCGCGCGCGCAGCGTGTGCTTGTTGCGCGCCCAGAAGCGGCTCAAGAATCTCTTTCAGCGCGCGGCGCCCGCGAAGAATGCGGGACTTCACCGTGCCGACGCTGCATTCCAGAACTTCAGCGACTTCCTCGTAGCTCAAGCCTTCGAGGTCGCGCAAAATAACGGCGCTGCGAAAGACGTCGGGAATCTGCTGCAAAGCGCCGTGGACAGCGACTTGAATTTCCAGGGCCGCGAGCTGCTCAAAGGGCGTAGGGCAGAGATCTTCGATCTCGATGCGGGGTTGCCCTTCTTCCGGTTCGGCGTCGATGGAAACATTCTTTTGCAGATGGCGCTTGAACCAGCGCTTGTGATTCAACGCTTCGCGAATGGCGATGCGGTAGAGCCAAGTTTTCAAAGAGCTGCCCTGGCGGAAATTGCGAATGCCGCGGAAGGCCTTCAAGAAAACTTCCTGGGAGCCGTCGGCGGCGTCCGAAGTGTCGCCAAGCATGCCGAGGATCAAGTTATAGACCGGCGCATGATAGTGCGTGACGAGCCAGTCGAAGGCCGTCTCCGAGCCTGCTTGGAGCTCGTGGACGAGTTCGGCTTCATCGTGGCCCCATGACAGGGCGCTAGCCCAATCGGACACTGCCGGCCTTTCCGACCCGCCGCTGGAGGGCGAGCCACCCTGCTGATCGGTCCAGTTTAGCTCAGGTTTGCAAGTACAAACCTTGAAACCCGCTTTAGAACGCTGGACCTAGGCACGACTTGCAACTCCGATCGAATCGGAGTCTGTGACCGGGAGCGGTATGGAACAGTTCCCGATATCCGCTCTCCTATCCTTAGACACCGGGGAGAGCGGAGTTGTTTCCCCGGATCGCAAAGAAATTCGGTGCCTTCGGGAATTGTTGCACCAAAGCGCGTGAGCCGCAATGGGACGAGAGGAACGTTTGAAGGTCTGAAGGTTTGAGCGTTGAGAACACCCCCATACCCCCCATTCCTGGATGAATATGAAAGGAAAGGAGTTGCAAAATGAGGTTCCTGTAAGTGCATGGAAAAAAAGAGCGAGGACGGGATGAGTTCCAGCAGGAGAAACGCCCCCATCCCCCATGCTTTTTGTAAAGGATTGAGGGGACTGGGGTTAGGGGGTGGGGGTCGGCAAAAGAATTGAGGGGTAAGGACTTAGAGGAAAGAAGTAAGGAGCTTCGGCGGAGGGTGGGACGAAAAGTCACAACTTATGTTAACACGAAACGCTAATTCTGTCAATAGCTATCTCAATAGTACTGATTAAGCAAGGCCGTTAGAACGCGGGTCTTAAGACCCGCCACTACAAGGAAGTGAATCCCGCGTTACGTTCGGGATGACAGAGAAAGAGCGATGGCGGGATGAACCCGCCTCTACGGGAGATGTGGGTTGGCCGTGGATTAGGGCTTGGGGGTTTCTTTTGCCGGGGTTGCGGCGGGGGCGGGCGCCTTGGTGTAGAGGATCTTCTTGGTACCGCCTTCGCAGGTGCCCACGACTTTGCCTTCCGCGTCTTTGTCCTTCGCGACGATATCCAGGGTATAGCCCTTCACGCCCTTTGCGTCGAGCTTCGTGGCGATTTCAGTTTTCAGCTCGTCACAAGACTTTGCCGCCTGTGCGTGAGCGGGGACGGAAACAAAAAGTAGAACGGCAGTTGTTGCCAACAGTTTCATGGTGAGACCTCCGTGGTTGGGATCCGGATCACAACGGAGCATACCACCGGTTGAGCGCATCCACCGCCCGACGCGCATCACTTTTACCCTAAAAGATACGGGATGGGTTGAACCTGCCGCGAGGCGTCCCCGGCAGGCTCACTTCCGCATGTTTTCGTCAAGAAAGGCGAACACGTCGGGCTCCCAAATATTCACGCCGAGATGGAGGAAGTCGTGCCCATCGTCCGCGGTGTGGCCGATGGTCGGATAGATCTTCAAGCGATGCGGCTTACCGATCTGCTCGCGGCGAGCGTCCAGCACTTTGCCGGACGAGAGGGAGTAATCGTTCTCGGCGTGAATGAAGAAGACCGGCGCCGCGATGTGGTCAACGGCGGCCAGGAGCCGCGTTCGCAACTCCGGAGAGCGATCAAAGCTATAGCCGGCTCCGGAGAAGACTACGACCGCTCGCAGGTTCGGTTCGCGTTCGGCCATTAGCACCGCGAGCGAACCTCCAAACGAGTGGCCAACAACGGCAACATCCTTCGCATCGACATAAGGGAGCGCCCGCAGGAATTTGAGTGCGGACAGCGCGTCAGCCATTTCCCTGCTTTCCAGCAACCGCATTTGCAGCGCGTTGCGCGCCTCCTGCCCGTGCGCGGCGGATTCACTGTTCATCAGGTCGACGGCGTTAGCGCCCTGGTCCGTGGAAAGACCGACGCCGCGTCGGAACAAGTATAGGAATACATAGCCATGGCGAGCGAAGACCGGGCCGAGTTTTTCGGGGTTTTGTTCGTACGGTCCGAGGCGTTCCAGATCTTCGCGGGTACGGCCGCTGCCGTGATTCAGCAGGATGGCGGGGGAGGGTCCGCGGCCCTGCGGCCGGTAAAGCATCGCGTGCAGGGTAGCCGACCCACTGTGGATGAGTACGGTTTCAGGACCGCCAGAGGTCTGGCCCAAAGCTGTCGCGGCTGTGAGCGCTAGAGCGAGCGGGGCCAGGACGAACGCGTACAGCTTTGTCATTTGGCACTCCCCAATCACTGGATGGCACGGATGGGACCGACGCTTCGGAATGGGCCGAGTATATCTGAAGTTGAGACCGCAGAAGATTGTGGAGCTACAATAGCAAAGTCAAAGGCCCCAGGTGTAAAAGCGACACCCAGGGCACGCGGCAAGCGACAAATCAATTAATGGGAGTTGGCTTCGCTTTTTGTAATAGCTACGATCCTAGCCTTGACGGCACGAATGTAGTCTTCAGGAGCCAGCAAGATTTGCAGCCCCCTCATCCCGGCACTTACCGAGATTACATCGCAGATTTCCGCAAGCTCGTCGATATATACAGGATAATCTTTCTTGCAGGCCAGAGCGGTAACTCCGCCGCGAATGTAACCGGTCGCGGCTTGCACTTCCTTCAAAGGAACCATGTCGACCTTCCGATCCCCTGTCTGGTGTGCGAGCGCCTTGAAGTCCAACTCTTCGTTCGCGGGAATTACCGCTAAATAGATTCCGTTGCGGTCCCCCTGCACCGCAAGAGTCTTGAAAAGCTGCTCTGGCGGTAAGCCGATCTTTGCCGCCACTGTTCCCGCGGACAAATCGTCACGATCCACCTCGTACTCGCGCAACTCGTACTTGATCCCGAGTCTGTCCAGAACTCGCGCTGCGTTCGTCTTGGCCACTTGATGCGCCCTCATCTCAGGCTCAGTCATGCCAGCAATTTGGATGCACGTCTTTTCCTGAAGAATTCCAGCGCACTCTTGCTCGCCCGACTTGGCCACTCGAAAAGGTGTTCCTGTGAGAGAAAACTAGGCTGCGCTTACCGCTTTCCCTTTGACGAATTTCGTGTTGGCAGCAAGGCCGAAGCCTTCTAACACCTTGGCTTGCACTTGCTTTGAGAGGGCGTTGATCTCGTCGACACCGAAGTTCTGGGGGCTGACGAAATACCTCAGTTGTTTCTCTCCCGCGGGAGTCTCGATAATGCCTAGAACGGCGTCCGCGACTTCCTGAGCATTACCGGCCCCGGAGGAAAGCGCCGCGTTGAGCTTCGCAGGGATCTCCTTGGCAGCGCCGTAGGCGTTGGCGCGAGCCTCGTCGGCAGCCACCACCGAATTCCCAAAAACAGCGGTTTCATATGCGCCGGGTTCGAGAATTACGGATTCAATTCCTAGCGCGGCAAGTTCGTAGTGGTACGCCTCGGCCAGCGCCTCGAGCGCAAATTTGCTGGCGCAATAGAAACCCACAGAAGGAAGAACCACGCGGCCGGCGCCGCTGCTGATATGCATGAGCACGCCGCTGCGTTGGCGCCGCATGTGCGGAAGCACGGCACGATTTACGCGCACTGGGCCAAGAAAATTCGTGTCCATCAGGTGCCGCGCTTGTTCGGTGGTGACGGCTTCCTCCAGCCCGGAAAGATAGTAGCCGGCATTGTTGATGGCCACGTCGATACGACCGGCCTTGGCGACGGCGGCATCCACAGCCCGCTCGACCGAGGCGTCGTTGGTTACATCCAGTTCAAGAACGTGAATGGACAGCGAATCCTTCTCCGCAAGCGCACGGATTTCGGAGGCATTCTTGGCATTGCGGCCTCCGGGGTCACGCATCGTCGCGAAAACGGTGTGCCCATTGCGAGCCAGGGTATCGGCGAACAGCCTGCCAAAGCCGGTGCTGGAGCCGGTGATGAGAACCACTTGCTTGGAATTCATGATCATCCCTCCTTGCGAGGTTACCGCGAACCAGTTTGATGCCGGAAGCAAAGCGGATGGTTATAAGAAATAAATTCAACGGATTGCCGGGTATGGAAATGAAACGGCGCATACGTAAATGACCGATGCGTTTGGAGCCGAAATGGTTCGTTAGAATAAGTTCGTTCGGACACGGTTTTCGAGTTGAATACCGCCGGGTCCGCCAGCACAGGGTTCGAAACAGTATGTCCTTGCACACGTCGACCCTCAGGCGTTGACGCGTACGAAGGGCTGGGCAGTCTCAGCTTTCTTATGCCATGTGTTCCAATCGGCGGCAGCTGGTAGGACTTACTTTTTGTGCTGCGGAACCCACCACTCGGGATGATTTTCTGGATGCGTAGTTTTCGCACAAGCGGTCCCCACTGTGGTTGAAATGCAGCGGCTATATTTTGAATCGCAACGCTCATCGACTGGAAGGCCAGTCTTTGTTCTGCGTGCGGGAGATCGTTGTATCCGCGCAAAACAAACCCGGCGGCTATCGTGTTGCGAGCGCTACCGAGGGATCATCGGAATCCAGGCGCAGGAAAATCGGAGTATTCACCGGCAGTTCGACGTTTGAACCTTTAGTGATGAAGGCATCGCAAAGTCTCTTTGCGGCGCCGAAGTATCCGAACCCAATTGCCGTGCTTGCCGATGCCTGCGCTGCGCCGGCACCGAGCAAGCCAAAGCCCTTCTGGCCTTCACCGGACCGAGACCATGCTGTCTTCTGCGTAGTCATGTCCGCAACTCACTAGCCCGCGAAGCACGCATGTCGAGGTCTGCCTTTGCCCTAAGATTTAGGACCGTTTTGGGCCAGACTCCTCTCGAATACCTTACGCGCTGGCGGATGCACAAAGCAGGCGACATGATTCGCTCGAACCGTACGTCGTTCGATGAAGTGGCGTCAGCCATTGGATATGGATCGGAAAGTTCTTTCAGTCGTGTTTTTAGGCGAGAGATGGGGCTAGCTCCCAGAGAATATCGACGCAAGTGCGCGCTTTTGGAATCGTCCAGAGGGGAATGATTGCGGATGGGGCTCTTCGATTGGGGTTCAGGATCAAGAAGCCCCGCCTCTACGACAGACAAAGGCGCGAACGGCACGGGTCTGAAGACCCGCCGCTACAACTAGTTGGAGTCGGAGTCGTCGTCGGGGGATTCGATGCCGGCGCGGGCGATGAGGCGGCGGAGGGCTTCTTCGCCGCCGGCGCCGCGCTGGGTGCCGACGATGAAGCCGTCGCGATCGATCACCACGTAGATGGGATAGACGTTGGCCTGGTACATGGCGGCGAGATTGGTGTCTTCCATCATGACGAGCTTGCAGTTGCGGGGATGCTGCTCGAGATATTTCTTGACGGTTTTTTTGGATTCGCCGACGTCGATGGCGAGAAGGATGAGGCCTTTGTCGGCGAGCTCGTGGCCGATTTTGTCGACGAAGGCGGCTTCGTCGGCGCAGTAGCCGCACCAGGTGGTCCAGAATTCGAGGAGGACGACTTTGCCTTTGATGGTTTCGTTGGTGAACTTTTCGCCGGTGGTGGTGATGGCGTTGAAGCGCGGGGCGGGCTCTTTGTCCTTGGGAGCGGCGAGGGCGCAGAGACCCGCGAATATTAGGGTGCAGGAAAGTGATACGCGCAGGAGGAGGGTTCGCGCCTTCATGAAGGGAATGTAAACAAAAGACGGGAGCGCCTGTCAATTACTTTGTTGGCAAGTCCCAAGGAAGAGTGAGCGCGCGATCAGGCCTGTTGCTTGTGCCACCACTCACGGAGGGAATGGCAGCGGCCATTTTCGTCAAGAGAGATAAGGAAGATGCCGTCGAGTTTGGTTTGGAGGCCGGGCGGAACGAATGACAAAGGAAGCCCACCAGCGAGCGATGCCTTGCTCGGGAGTTACGGCGAGAATTTCGTATCGGAATTGAATGTTTTGTTGGGTCTGGGCGACGTGGGTCCAATATTCGAGGATGGCTTGCTTTCCGCGCATGGGTTCGAGGAACGGGGTGACTTGATAGGTGCCGTCTTCGGCGAAGAGGTCCGCGGAAGCTTCGGGATTGCGCGCTTCCCAGGCGTGGCTGTAGGAATCAAGCCAATCGTCGAATGCTTGTAGCGTCATTGGCATGGCAGGGCCAGAGGTTACACCAGGAGGGCCGGAAATTCCCATGCATGATTGGGCGATCTAAAGTGAAAGCGCACGCGTGTGGTATTCGAGGCGGTGGTGTGTTAAAGAGGGGCCGCAAGAGCAGGAGGGATTATGCGCGGAAAAATGAAATTCGGGCTCATCCTACTGTTAGCGGTGTTTGTGGTACCGGCGTTTGGGCAGGGGCAGCCGGCGGACAAAACGGTTACTGTGTTTGGACAATCGATCCATTATTTTGATATGGGCTCGGGGCCGGTGGTGGTGCTGCTGCATGGTTTGGGGAGCCGGAAGGAAGATTGGCTATCGGTGCTGGAACCGATGGCGCAGAAATACCGGTTGCTGGTACCAGACCAAATCGGATTCGGGAAATCGGACAAGCCGCTGCTGGACTACAGCATTCAGACGTATGTGGATTTTCTGAATGAGTTTTTGCGGCAATTGAAAGTGGAGAAGGCGAGCCTGGTAGGAGAATCGCTGGGCGGGTGGATCGCGGCGCTATACGTGGCGGAGATCGGTGGCGGCGCGCATTTGATACCGGTGGAGAAACTCGTGCTTGTGGATGCGGCGGGGCTGAAACAAGACGCGCCAATCCCAAACCTGAATCCCAGTTCGTTGCAGGGCATGAGAGTGATGATGGAAGTGGTGTTCTACGATACGAGTTGGCTGAATGAAGATGAGCTAAGGAAGATTTTCACGGACAAGCTGGCGGCGAAGGACGGGTACACGGTGCGGAGCATCATGGCAAATCCGGCGCTGGGGACGGAACGACTGGACGATCGGCTGGGGAGCATTAAAGTGCCGACACTGGTAGTGTGGGGAAAACAGGATAAATTGTTGCCGATCGCGGCAGGGGAAAAATACGCGGCTGGAATTGCCGGGGCGAAGCTGGTGAGCTTTGAAAAGTGCGGGCACGTGCCGGCGATTGAGAAGACGGAAGAGTTTCTTGCGGCGGTCACAGGATTTCTTGGCGGCGGGGCCGCAACCGCGCACTGAGCGCGGGAAGCAGATTGCCGAATTGCAATGGAGTCTTTTCAGGATTCAGAGGACATTTATTGGGGAGCCGGCTTGGTCTCTGCCAGGCTTTGATTGGCGCGGAAGATGACGTAGGCGCGGGTGGCCGCAGCGTCGTCATGTGACATTTCCTTGTCGAAGGAAACCATGCCGGCTTGCTTGAGCTGGCCTTTCAGAACGATTTCAAACCATTGATCGTTGTCGAGCGTGCCGGAATAGCGGAGGTCGGGAAGGACGCCTCCGCTGACAGCGACGTCGCCGTGGCAGGTGAAGCAATAGCGCTGGAAGAGAGCTTCGCCTTTGTGGACGGTTGCTGCGCTGGCGGTGGGCTTAGGTGGCTTGAGTTGCGGCGGTGTGAACGGCGGAAGCGGTGGCAGACTGGCCTTGCTGCCTAATTTGAAGGCGAGCAGGCGATGAATATTTTGCGTGCGGCCGGCGGAAAGAGCGACTTCGCCAGAGGCGAGCGTGAAGACGCCGCCCCAGCCGGCCAGGACGGCGACGTATTGTTCGCCGTTGACGGTGTAGGTCATGGGAGCGGCGACGATGCCGCTTTGCGCGTCGGCGGACCATAGCTTTTGGCCGTTGTCGGCACGATAGGCTTCGAGATTTCCTTGCGCGGTGCCTTCAAAAACCAGATTGCCCGCGGTGGAGAGCAGTCCGCCGTTCGTTGGGGTCTTGCGATCCACGCGCCAGATTTCTTTTTGTTGCACGGGATCCCAGGCGGAAAGGTGCCCCCTGATGCTGTCTAGGACGGCTTTCTTGATCTCCGGCTTCTGGGGCATGCCTGCGGCAACGAAATCGATACCGACGTTGAAGGCCAGATCGCTCTGACGGGGATGTTGCGCGGATTTGTAAAGGAAGCCGCTATCCGAGATAGGGATGTAGGCCAAGCCGGTGAGCGGGCTGAAGGACATGGAGTGCCAAGTGTGCGCGCCATCCGGTCCGGGGGCGAGAGGCGAACCGGATTTTTGATTTTCGTAAACGGCGGCGGCGTTGACGATGGGGCGGCCAGTTTTCACGTCGATAGAGCCGGCCCACGAGACGGCGGCGTACGGCTTCGCGGAAAGCAACTCGCCGGTGGCGCGGTCAAGGACGTAGAAGAAACCGTTTTTGGGAGCGTGGAGCAGCACTCTTCGCGGCGAGTTGTTGATCGTGAGGTCGGCAAGGATGATGGACTGAGCGGAATCGTAATCCCAGGCGTCGCCGGGAGTCTCCTGATAATGCCAGACGTATTCGCCGGTATCGGCCTTGAGCGCAACGATAGAACAGATAAAAAGATTGTCGCCGCCGCGAGGGCTACGAGTGAGGCGGTCCCAAGGAGTCCCGTTACCAGTGCCGAAGTAGACGAGATCGAGATCGGGGTCGTAGGAGATGGAGTCCCAAACGGTGCCGCCACCGCCGAGTTTGCCTCGAGGGCCAGGCCATGTTTTTGCGACTTTTTCGAGAATGGGGGATTCGTAGGGCTGCGTCGGATCGCCGGGGACGGTATAGAAGCGCCAGACCATTTTTCCTGTGCCGGCGTCATAAGCGGAGATGTAACCGCGCACACCGAATTCAGCTCCACCATTGCCGACTAGCACTTTGCCCTTCACGACGCGGGGAGCACCGGTAATGGAGTAACGGTAGTGCGGGTCTATGGTGAGAGTTTCCCAAATGGGTTTTCCAGAGGCGGCATCGAGAGCAACGAGACGGCCATCCAAGGTGCCGACGAACACTTTGCCCTGCCAAACGGCGACGCCACGATTTACGACATCACAGCAAGCATTGATGGCCCACTCGGGAGGAACTTGGGGATCGTAAGACCAGAGTTTCTCGCCTGTTGCAGCTTTCACCGCGAAGACTTTGCTCCAAGCGGTGGTGAAGTACATTACGCCGTCGACGACGATGGGAGTGGCTTCATCACCGCGACGAGAATCGAGATCCACGTACCAAGCGAGGGCCAGCTGGCCGACGTTTTGATCGTTAATCAGCTTCAGCGGGCTGAAGCGTTGTTCGTTGTAAGTGCGGCCGTAGCTCATCCAGTTGCCGGGATCGGCGTCAGCACGGGTGAGGCGCGCGGCGTCGACAGCAGCAGGTGGGGGCGGCGCGGGGGCGGGGGAATTCGAGCGACAACCGGAGGCACTCAGGAGCAAGAGGGTTACTGCAACGCGTGAGAAAAATCTCCGTAGCATCAATTCTCCTGAGAAGAGTGTCGACAGGCCGCTTCGCTAGCCGACGCCTTTCTTTTGATGGCTGCAAATACCGATTTTCAGGGCGTGCAGCTAACTGGAAAGAGCACGGTCAACGGAAAAGGCACCAGAGCCCTTGACTCACGGTTCCTGCAGGGGTGAGCGCCCTAGTGGGTATGCCGGGAAAATCGCTTACTGTGGACGGCAAGTCTTCCGGGAGCTCGGGCGAGGATCGGAGTAGGGCTTATGTGACGTT
>DATDGB010000058.1:0-14909 GCA_036522305.1 Candidatus Acidiferrum sp.
ATCAAGGCGACCATCAAAAAAGTTTCCGACGCCGTGGACGTGGTGATCGTGGAGATTGGCGGCACCGTCGGCGACATTGAATCGCTTCCCTTTCTCGAAGCCATCCGCCAGATGCGGCTGGAGCTCGGCGCGGAGAACACACTCTTTGTGCACGTCACGCTGGTTCCCTACATCGCCGCGGCCGGCGAACTGAAAACCAAGCCGACGCAGCACAGCGTGAAGGAAATTCTGAGCCTCGGGATTCAGCCAGACATATTGCTTTGCCGCAGCGACCACCACATCCCCGCCGAACTTAAGAAAAAGATTGCGCTGTTCTGTAACGTCGCGGAAGCTTGCGTGATTTCGATGGAAGACGTGGACACGATTTACGCGGTGCCTGCGGAAATAAGCAAAGAAGGCCTGGACGAGCAGATTTTGCGGCTAATGAAGCTGGAGGCCCGGCCTTCGGACATGAAACCGTGGCTCGACCTCGTCTACCGCATGCATCACCCGGCGGGTGAAGCGCGCATCGCGGTTGTCGGGAAGTACGTACAGCTTGAAGATGCCTACAAGAGTTTGCGCGAAGCTCTTCTTCACGGCGGGCTGGCACACAATCACAAGACCGTTCTCGAATGGATCGAAGCCGAAGAGATTGATTCGCCCGCCACGGCTGCGGCGCGTCTGCACGGCTACGATGGCATTTTGGTTCCCGGCGGATTCGGCAAGCGCGGCATTCAGGGAATGATCCACACGATTCAGTACGCGCGCGAACACAAGGTGCCGTTCTTCGGAATTTGCCTGGGCATGCAGTGCGCCACCATTGAATACGCGCGCGACGTAGCCGGGATGAAACAAGCGGACAGCACGGAATTCGATCCGCAATCGCCGCACCGCGTGATTTACAAATTGAGAGAACTGCTCGGCGTTGACGAAATGGGCGGCACCATGCGCTTGGGCGCGTGGCCCTGCAAGTTGGAACCCGGCTCTTTCGCCCACAAGGCCTATGGCAAACTCGAAATTAGCGAGCGCCACCGCCACCGCTACGAATTTAATCGTGACTACGAAAAAACGCTGGTCGCCGCAGGCTTAAGAATTACCGGCCGCACGCCCGACGAAAATTACGTGGAAATTGTCGAAGCGCCGGACCATCCATGGTTTCTCGGCTGCCAGTTCCACCCGGAATTCAAATCCAAGCCGCTGGAGCCACATCCGCTATTCGCGGCATTCATCGGGGCGGCTCTGGAACATAAGAAACAGAAGTCCCGACCTGCGGCGGCTCTGAGTGAACCGCAACACGCGCCCGCGCTGCGCGCGGCCCCACGCGCCAGCGCCTAACCTGCTTTTTTCAGAAGCGTGTGGAGGCTGCCGGCAGTGTCCCAACGCGTATGGGGAAATATCAATGTCCCGGGTAATTTGATTTTTCCTGCAAGCGCAGATTGATCTCGCAGTGGTAAACGCCGTCCTTGTCGCGCAAAAGTGGCCGAATTGTGGCGAACTTTCCGAGGGCGTTGGACTCGCTCTTCATCACTTCCGTCAAATACGAATCGCCTTCGAAGCGCAATTCTTCCGTCCATTGCACCGGATAGCCTGCTCCCCACGCGTTGAAGTGGACGTGGGCGGGGATATGCATTCCGGGGTAACGACCCGGGCGGATGGTGTGCAACTCGAATCGCCCCTCGGCGTCGGTCTTCATATAGCCCTTCAGTCGCGGATGGCCGACCTTGCCGTCCGGCGAATAGTAGCCGTCCTTGTCGGTGTTGTAGGCGTAGACGACGACTCCCGCGACGGTGTGCTCTCCGTCCGGCGTGAATACGTGACCGGTGACGGTCAGCGGATCACCCGGTTCGCCGGCCGGCACAATGATTGCCGTCCACTTCGTGTCCGCAGGCTCCGGAGGCGGCGGATTCTGCCCCTCAGCAAGCGCTGGCGCCAAAAATGAACCTGTGGCGCAGACTACTCCCCATCCGGCCGCTCGTTGAATAAATTCGCGTCGCCCCCTGTTCTGAAGTTTCATCGGCTTTCTCCTTGTGCTTCCAGACGGATTGGCAGTGACGATTGTTAACAAGCCGCCCCCGGGGCTCCGCCTTGCAACGATTGCGTTAACACTTTTGCGCTACTGCGCGTCTTTCCTTTCAAGTTCGCGTTCGCTGACGGGGTATGAGGGGGCCGCGAAGCCACGCAACCAGTCTCTTCCTGGAGGGAATGCTCATGAGGACAATTCGAATCGCCGCCGCAGCGATAATCCTTGCGGTCCTTCCACTGACAAACCGTGCGAAACGCAATCCGGCGCCGGGAGCATCGCCGTCCACTGCAAAGACCTACACGCTGAGCAAAACGTATTCGACGTTATCCTTCACGGCGACAAAGTGGATGGTCTTCAAAGAAGAGGGGTTGTTTCAAGATTTCAGCGGGACACTGACCTACAGTGTCGTGGACCCCGCGAAATGCAGGATCGACGTGACCGTTCAGGCGGCCAGCCTGGACACGCGCAGTTCCGGCCGCGATAAAGTTTTGCGCTCCGATGACTTCTTCGACGTCGAGAAATTCCCCACGCTTTCCTTTCACAGCGCGGCCATAAGAGCCACGGGAAAGGGCATCTATGACGTCGAAGGCGACCTCACCATCCACGGCGTGACCAAGCACGTCACCGTGCCCGTGAAGATGATCGGCGTCCGCGTGATGCCAGGGATCGGCGACTTTGCCGGCTTCGAGACCACCTTCAACATCGACCGCCGCGAATTCGGCGTTCTCGGTTCGCGCTGGAGCGGCAACACCGTGGCCATTGATCCGACGGTCATCCTTCACTTGATTATTGGCGGTGTCCGAGAGTAGCTGATCACTGCTGGATTTGGACCAGACCTTCTTGAGGCTTCACTCTTGGCGCGCCCGCTTGCCACCGCGCTGGCCGCGTTGGATGCAAGCGGAGGCGGTTCGCCAACAAACCGATGCCGATCGAACCTCTCACGAAATGATCGATCTTTACAGGCCCCGCCAACTTGATCGTTCGAATCCAGTGAAGAGCGCCGCTGATCGAACATCCGCACTGCGAGCAGTCGGGCGTACCCCCAAAAACGCAAGGCTCCACGCGACTTTTCAAATCGGCTGAATAGTTGGCAGACATCTTGGAGAAAAGACAATCATCCGGATTCTTCGGAGGATGGACAAAAGCCTGCGCCATTCCCTCGGTCATGAGGAGCTTCGGGTATTTGCGCTGTAACGCAACTAGTTCTCGCGCCATTACTTCGCGATCCGCTGGAGTCAGTATTTCCAAACTTTCTTCCCCAACTTGAGGAGTATAGACACTCACCCAGATACGGTTGACCTCAGCCCGCGCATTCCAGAAGGAGACATACTCTTCCAGGTAGCCAGGCCGCTCCAGCATCGGCCGCGTAATTACCCAGTGGACGTTGACCTCGCGGCCTTCTATGTTCTTGAGGATGCGCTCGTAGGTCGCCGGCTTGCGCCTCTCATCGTGATGCTCCGGCAGCCCGTCCACAGAAACGGCCACCCGCAGACGAGGAATCTTCATCCATTCCACCGGGATGGGGATGACAGCGCTGGTGACAACGAGTGTGAATACGCCCAACTCGCTCAGGGCAGGCAGAATCCGGCCCAGCTCGCGGTGCCGGACCAACGGCTCGCCTCCCACTAACGAGACGTGCAGAGGCTTATGCTCTCGCACAAGTCCCAAAACACCGTCAACAAGCGCATCTCCGCGTAGGTCACTCAATTCGCGCAGGGTGACCTCGCCACCCAGGTGCGACTCGCCATAGGCATAGCAACCAGGGCAACTCAGCGGACATTCCCGAGTGATTTCGATAGACAGCATGGGGACCTTGCCACGCAAAATCCGCCACCAGGCGGCCATCATCTGGCGCGGAGCAAGACTAGGAGTTGGAGTGACAGGCCCCATATATAGATGTTTGATGTAAATTTGGGGGTGAAGGGTGCTTATTTTTCAATACGGCAACACAACTATCGCAGCTTCTCCTTAGCGGTACATCGCTGTTTCGAAGCACCAATGGCCTATTGTAAGTCAGGATGGGAAGAAACTGAGCAACTTCTTGTATCTTTACGGCGTTGCAAACGCGGCGCGGTCTGCGTAGCCTTATAAGCTTGCAATACGATTGACATCGCAAATGACTCTGACACGTGAAATCACGCTTGGTTCGCTGCGCCTCGGCGGCGGCAATCCCCTGTTTCTGATTGCCGGGCCGTGCGTGATTGAAAGTGAAGCGCACGCGCGGATGATGGCGGAAAAAATTGCCAAGATCGCGGCCGACGCAGGGATGCCGTACATCTTTAAGGCTTCCTACGACAAGGCCAACCGCTCCTCGCTGAAGGCGTTCCGCGGCCCAGGACTCAAGGAGGGCTTGCGTATCCTCGGCAAGATCAAGTCGGAACTGAAATTGCCGATACTCACTGACATTCACGACGCCTCACAGGCGAAACCCGCGGCGGAAGTGTGCGACGTGCTGCAGATTCCCGCGTTTCTGGCGCGGCAGACGGATCTGCTGCTCGAGGCCGGCAAGACCGGCAGGATCATCAACGTGAAGAAGCCGCAGTTTCTGTCGCCATGGGACATGGGCAACGTCACGGAGAAATTGGAGAGCACCGGAAATGTGAAGATCATTTTGACGGAGCGCGGCGCTTCCTTCGGCTATCAGAATCTTGTCGTGGATATGCGTTCATTCCCCATCATGCAGCGGACGGGCTACCCTGTAGTTTTTGACGTGACGCATTCCGTGCAGCTTCCCGGCGGGCAGGGCCATTCCAGTGGAGGGCAACCACAGTTTATCGAGCCGCTGGCACGCGCAGGCGTGGCTGCCGGGGTTGACGGGATCTTCCTGGAGACCCACGATAATCCTGCCAAAGCGCTTTCCGATGGGCCCAATGCACTGCCGCTATCGGAACTCCATGCTTTGCTCATGAAATTGAAGGGACTCAATTCGGTCGTGCGGCGCTGGAGCGAGAAATGAGCCTCGAGACGGCACGGCGCGTGCTCCGCATTGAGGCGCAGGCGATTCAGGACGTGCTCGCGCGGTTGGATAGCACGTTTGAAAAGGCTGTCGACGTACTCTTCGCCTGCAAAGGCCGCGTGGTGGTCACCGGCATGGGAAAATCCGGCCTCATCGGCCGAAAAATTTCGGCAACGCTTTCGAGCACGGGAACTCCGTCGCTCTTTTTGCACGCTGCGGAGGCTCTGCACGGCGACATGGGAATGCTCGCCCGCGGCGACGCGCTGCTGGCGGTCTCCTACGGCGGCGAGACGGAAGAAATCGTCCGGCTCCTGGAAGCGCTGAAGCGCCTGGAAATGCCCATGGTCACCTTGACCGGCAAAATTCATTCCACGCTGGCGGAGGCGAGCGACGTGGTGTTGGACGTCAGCGTGAAAGAAGAAGCTTGCTCCATGAATCTTGCGCCAACGGCAAGCACTACCGTGGCGATGGCTGTTGGCGATGCGCTGGCCATCTCGCTGCTGGAACGCCGCGGCTTCCGCCCTGATGATTTCGCCGCGCTGCATCCCGCCGGAAGCCTCGGCAAAAAACTCCTGCGTGTGGAGCATCTGATGCATGCCGGAGAAGCGCTCCCGCGCGTTTCGAAAGACACACCGATGCCCGACGTTTTCCACGAAATGTCGGCCAAAAAGCTGGGCATGACCACTGTCCTCGAACCGGACGGGCGTCTCGCGGGAATCCTGACGGACGGCGACCTTCGCCGTTTGATGGAGAAGCACCGCGGCGCCGTCCTGGAAATGCGCGCTGCGGATGGCATGACCAAGAATCCGCAGACCATTGCTCCGCACGTGCTTGCCAGCGAAGCTTTGAATTTAATGGAGAAGCGCAAAATCACTTCGATCGTCGTCGTGGATGAAGCAAAAGGCGTCCTTGGCGTGGTCCATCTGCACGATTTGTGGACCCTGGAGCTGATGTAGTGGCGGGCGTTTAGACCCGTTCTTTCATTCGCGTTGTAGGGGCGGGGCTTGTTTATCCTGAACGCAGTCGAAGGGCCCCGCCCGTGTGGGAGCAGAGAGTAAAACCAGGATAAGAAAACAGGAGAGCCCATTGGCCAAGCGAGGAAAGAAGATTCCCAGAAAACTGGCGAAGCGTGCCAAGCAAATTCTCGTCCTGCTGATGGATGTGGACGGCACCCTCACCGACGGCAGCGTCACGTTACTTTCGCAATCCGACGGCTCTGCGCTGGAGATAAAAAATTTTAGCGCCCACGACGGCCAGGGGCTCACGCTCGCGGCTACAGCCGGGTTGCGCACCGGGGTCATTACCGGGCGCGGCAGCGCCGCCCTTCGCCGGCGCTGCAAAGAGCTGGATATCGAGTTCGTATACGAAAAACAGGGTCACAAGATTGCCGCTTACGAAGACGTCTTGCGCAAGACCGGTGCAAAGGAATCAGAAGTCGCCTACCTGGGCGATGACCTGCCTGATTTGACCATAATGAAGCGCGTGGGGCTGGCCGTCGCTGTGGCTGACGCACTGCCTGAAGTAAGGCGTGCCGCGCACTACACCACCAAGGCCCCCGGCGGCAAGGGCGCCGCCCGCGAACTCGTCGAAGTCATACTCAAATCCAAAGGCATCTGGGAAGAAATGATCGACAAAGCTCGCGCCTAAACCCGTTCTCCTCCTAGCGTGAAGTGACTGGGAACTTTGTTCTCCGTGCCTGCGTACTGAATCTTAGGCCCCGGTCCGTCTCAAGCCTCGGCAGAATTCAATCTCCGCGACGGAGGGATAGCAAAACATGGACGCATTTCTCCTCGACCTGAAATACGGCATCCGTTCTTTATGGCGCGACAAAGGCTTTGCCCTAACTGTTCTCCTCACCTTCTCCGTCTGCATCGCCGCCAACACCGCTCTCTTCGCCATCGTTAACTCCGTCCTCTTGCGTCCTTTGCCGGTCGCGGAAGCCAATTCCATTTTGCTCATGTCCAACGAATACCCCAAAGCTGGCGCCAGCGGAGGCAATAACAGCAGCTCCGGTGACTACTTCGACCGTCTTCGAGAAATGACCATTTTCGAAAGCCAAGCTGTCTTCCGGACACACGATCAAACCGTGGAGCTGAACGGTTCTCCGCAGCAGATTCGCGGGATGCTGGTCACACCTTCGTGGTTCGAACTGCTTCGTGTATCTCCCGCCCTCGGCCGCGCTTTCACGCGCGAAGAAGGCGAGATCGGGGCAGATCAGGAGGTCATCCTCAGCCATGGGCTATGGCAGCAGTTGTATGCCGGAGACAAAGCCGCCCTCGGCCGTGACCTCCGCATCAGCGGCCGGCCTTTCAAAATCGTCGGCGTGATGCCTCCCGATTTTACGTTTATTGAGCCGGAAGTTCGCCTTTGGCTTCCGCTCGCCTTCACTGCCGAACAAAAAACCGTCCATCACAGCAACAACTGGTATCACATCGGACGCTTGAAGCCTGGCGCGACACTGCAGCGGGCTCAGGCACAGGTCAACGCGTTGAACAGCGAGAATCTCGAGCGCATGCCCGAGTTCAAAGAAATCCTGCTTAACGCCGGATTTCACACCATCGTCAAACCCCTTCAGGACATGCTGACCGCTGACGTCAAGAAGACTCTGTATCTCTTGTGGGGCGGCGCATTCGTCGTCCTGCTCATCGGCGGACTCAACATCGCCAACCTCGCGCTCGCTCGGCTCGCTCTTCGCCGCAAGGAATTGGCCACCCGCATTGCTCTGGGTGCAGGCCGCGTGCAGCTGATGCGCCAGCTGATTCTGGAGAATTTGGGCTTGGCTTTACTTGGAGGCATTGGCGGCATCGCTCTCGGTGCCGGCTTGTTGCGAACTCTCACCGCTATCGGCCTCGAACATTTTCCGCGCGCCGGCGAAGTCCGCATGGACAGCACCGTCATTCTCGTCTCTCTCGCCCTATCGCTAGCCGCTGGACTCTTCGTCGGGCTGTTCCCGATTGCTGCCATTTCGAACATCGGCATCAGCGACGCTCTGCATGAGGACAGCCGCACTGGCACTACCGGCAAGAAATCGCGCAGCGTCCGTCAACTGCTCGTCGCCGCCCAAATCGGATTTGCATTCGCCCTGCTCATGGGCGCGGGCTTGCTTCTCGCCAGCTTCCGCCTGCTCTCGCAAGTCGATCCAGGATTTAACTCCAACGGCGTGGTCACCGCCTCCGTCGCCCTGCCGCGTTCCAGATATTCCAAGCCTGAAGAGAGGCGCGACTTCATGAACCGCGCGCTTCCCGCCGTCCGCGCCATCCCCGGGGTCTCTCTCGCCGGCGCAACCGAAGCCATTCCCCTGGGCGGCAATCACAATGACAGCGTGATTCTCGCCGAAGGCTATCAGATGAAGCCCGGCGAGTCCCTCGTCTCGCCACTAAACATCTCTGTGACTCCAGGATATTTTGAAACCCTGGGCATCGAGATGGTTCGGGGCCGGAGCTTCGATGAACGCGACAACGACACCGGCCCTCACGTGGTCATTGTGGACGAACGCCTGGCCCAGCATTTCTGGCCGGACCGCAATCCCATCGGCCGGCGCATGTACATGCCCGGCGACCCCAAAGATCTCCTGAAAATTGACGAGCACACCATTTGGATCACCGTTGTCGGTGTCGCGCGAACGTTGCGCTACGAAAATCTCGACGGCTCAGGCGCGCCCGTCGGCGCTTACTACTTCCCTAATTCTCAGCAGCCCGCCGGCGGTTTTACGTTTACTCTCAAGACCGCCGCCGATTCCGGTTCCATCCTTCGCGCTCTTCGTGCGGAAATCTCCCGCCTGGATCCGGACATCGCGGTCTTTGACATCCATTCCATGTCGGAACGGATTGATCTCTCCTTGGCTTCCCGCCGCACCTCCATGCTCCTCGCCAACGCCTTCGGGGCAGTCGCCTTGTTCCTCGCTACGCTTGGCATTTACGGCGTGCTGGCGTACCTGGTCGCCCGGCGCACTCGCGAAATTGGCATACGTGTCGCGCTCGGCAGCTCTGGCGGTGGCATTCTGAAGCTTGTTTTGCGAGAGGGGTTCCAGCTCGTTGCCCTGGGCTTGGTTTTGGGAGTCGTCGGCGCCGTGTTCTTGCAAAAAGCGGTCGCCAGCGAAATCTATGGCGTCCGCCCGCTCGACCCGCTGGTCTTGGCAAGCGTCATGGCCCTGCTGGCGATCGTTGCCCTCGCCGCCTGCGCCGTCCCAGCGCGCCGCGCCATGCGCGTCGATCCCATGGTCGCGCTGCGATCTGAATAACCTTTCGCTCCGCCCAAGTACACTCGAACGCTATTCGAGAAACTTTCCAATCAGCCACATATGTCCGAACGGGTCTACTACCGCGCCCTGGAGCATCCTTTTGATCGGCTTCGGTCCCATCGTCTCGTGCTGGTGCTCCACTACAGTATCTTTGTCCGTGGCTCCGGCTGCCACCGCTTGCCTATGCATCGCGATGGGATCGTCCACGCACAGCTCGATTCTCACCGTCGTAAAACCTGCGGAGTCTGGTCCCCGCGTCCCGCAATTAAGCTCTTCGTGCGCCAGAAAGAACCGCGCCCCATCGATCACAAGTCCAGCCACAACTTCCCGACCGCTTCCCAAATGCCATAGCACCTCTGCGCCGAATGCAGCCTTGTAGAACTCGATCGCAGCACTTCCATCGCTCACAGCCAACATCGGAGAGATTAGCGTCATAATATTAGCCTGGACTTCAACCTTAGATTGCCTCCGCCCAAGACGCTGCTATCTCCGCTAATTCCCGCAGCACTTGTTCGTCCGTTCTTCCCGAACTCTTCAGCACGTGAAACGAATGATCGGCGGTTTCAATAACATGAAGCGTTGCCCGCGCCCCGAGCTTGACGCAAACCGGACGCAGCAACTTGAGATCGGCAAGCGCATCTCGCGTTCCCTGCAGGAACAGCATCGGTGTCGTAACCTTCGCAAGGTGGTCGGCTCGTTTTGTTCCCGGCTGCTTCGGCGGGTGCAGCGGAAAACCAAAGAACACCAATCCTCGCACCCCCTCCAGTGGATGCTGTGCCGCAGCTTGCGACGTCATCCGTCCTCCCATGGACTTGCCTCCTGCCAACAACGGCAAGCCAGGAGCCACCTCCGCCGCCGCTCGCACAGCTGCCATAACGGTCGCCGTCAGCACGGCGGGCGCGTCGGGAACCCGCCGTCGTTCCTCCATGTATGGAAACTGGTAGCGCAACGTCGCCACACCAACGCCAGCCAATTCGGCCGCCAACTTCTCCATGAACGGGTGACTCATCCCTGCCCCAGCTCCATGGGCCAGCACCAGAAGCCGCCGCGCCTTCGTAGGCCGGCAAAGCAACGCCGATACCTCACCTTTGTCACTCACTGCAAAGCGCAAATGTTCAACCGCCGCCATTTCGCCGCGATTCTAGCAGAACCAAGCGCACGGGCGCGCCGCATCCCTAGGGATTTGGCTCAGAACGCCGTAGGCGCTTGCGATCTTGCTTCTAATGCTTTTGCACTATTCCCTCCCCGCGCCTGACCTTGTACTGTCCATCAAATTTCAGCGATTCGCCTTCTTCTCTGGCGACAACGGGGTGTCTCATGTCCGTTCAAGCTTCTGCTCTTAACCTTCAGCCGTCCTTGGTCACCACCAATGCTTGGCGCAGCCGCACGCTTGCGGTCATTCTCATGTTCGCCATTGCCGGAATTTTCTGGGTGGATTCGCGCTACCCCGCTTTGCTCAAGCGCTACCGCGCCGGCACTTCGGTCAAGGCCGCGGGCGCCCTCACGTTTGGCACGGTTTACCAGGTGGATCGCACCATGCCCCTCTCGTCCCGCGTCTACCGAACCACGGTAAACTGGCTCGACGCCAACCGCATTGGCATGACGTTTTCCTTCCTCTTCGGTCCCGCCGCGCTTGTCTTTCTTGGTACGCTCCCTCGCCGCCGCACCGGCTCGCGTTATCTGAATACCCTTTTCGGCGCCGCCGCCGGCGTCCCCTTGGCGGTGTGCACCAACTGCATCGCCCCCATCGCGCGCGGATTCTACGCTTCCGGCATGAGCACCGAATCCGTTCTCGCTGCCATGTTTGCTTCCCCCGCGCTCAACGTCGTTGTCGTCGCTATGACCTTCGCGCTTTTTCCCGCCTCGATCGCGTTGCTCAAGCTCGCTACCGTTCTCTTCTTAATCTTCGGCTTTGCGCCGGCAGTGGCTTCGCGTCAAGGCGCCTCTGCCCCCGCCGTTGTTTGCCCCATCGAGATCCCCGCCTCGGAGACTTGGACGCAAGCGCTTGTTTCCACCGCGCGCTCTTTCCTCGAGAGTTTTTGGTACGTCTTCCGCGTTGCCTTTCCGTTGATGATTCTTGCCGCCGTCCTCGGCGCGCTCGTCATCGAACTTCTTCCACCCCAAGCCCTCATCGCGCAAGCCACCGTTGGCAGCATACTTCTCGTTGCCCTGGTCGGAGCGTTTCTTCCCGTCCCCATGGCCTTCGACGTCGCCATCGCCTACATTGCCATGACCAAAGGTGTCCCGCTTCCTTACGTCGTCACGATTCTTTGCACCCTTGGCATCGTCAGCGTCTTTTCACTTTCCGTCGTCGGCAAGACCATCTCCTGGAAAGTAGCCGTCGCTGCCTACGCCACCGTCGCAGCCCTCGGCACGCTCGCCGGCCTTCTTACCCACACCCTCAGCTGACCTACGGAAAGTTATCCGTCATATCTGCTTACCACGACTGTGCGTAACCTTCACAAGGGCTTCCGTTTGCGCTCATCCGGCATTCGTTCGAGGACTTGCTGCCCTGTCCCACCTTTGCTGTCTGCGGCGCATCTAAATTCTTAAAGCCTATGCGCAATTTTACTCGCCGAGAACTACTAAAGCTCGGTGCGGCAACAACCGTTGCAGAACTGACGTCCTTTGGTTTGCACGGATGCGGCGGCACATCCAGCACTCCTCCCCCAGTTCACACGACTTGTTCCAAATTAACCGACATCGAACATGTGGTGATTCTGATTCAGGAAAACCGCTCGTTCGATCATTATTTTGGGAGCTACCGCGGCGTCCGCGGATTTTCCGATCAAAGCATGGCATTCCAGCAACCCGATCCAGCGAACACCACGATCTCCCCCGTCGGAACACTATTGCCGTTCCACCTGGACACCTCCACAACGAATGCCGCGTGCACGCACGACATCAACCATGCCTGGGTGCCACAGCATCAGAGCTGGAACAACGGCGCGATGAACGGTTTTGTTACTTCTCATCTTCCGGTCGATTCCAACGACGCTGTATTGACCATGGGTTACTACACGCGCTCAGACATCCCCTATTACTACGCCTTGGCCGATGGCTTCACCATTTGCGACAATTATTTTTGCTCGGTGATGGGCCCGACCGATCCAAACCGCCTCTACACCATGGCAGCTTCTCTCGACCCGGATGGTAAAAATGGTGGTCCGATTTTGCAGACCATCGTCGCAAATCGCACCGCCATTTACGGGCGCCTGACCTATACGACGATGCCCGAACAGCTGCAGGCCCGGGGAATTTCCTGGAAAGTGTACTCGTCGCCGGATGAAACTATCCTCGGCGGGATTCTCTCGGACAATATTCTTTCTTACTTCAAAAACTTTCAGGATCCCGCTTCGGTGCTACATCAGAATGCCTTCGGTCCGCAGTTTCCCATCGACTTCCTGGCCGATGTGGCCTCCGGAAATCTACCGCAAGTCTCCTGGCTGGTTGGGTCGGTGCTCACTTCGGATCACCCGCCTTCGCCTTCCGTCTTTGGCGAGAACATAATTTCGCTTATCGTCAGCGCGTTAGCGGCGAACCCCGCACAGTGGGCCAAGACACTCTTGCTAGTCACCTACGATGAGAACGGCGGATTTTTTGACCACGTTCCGCCGGTGACGGCTCCCCCAGGCACGCCCGGCGAATATGTGACCGCTCCCGCCGTGCCGGACCCAACGGTAATCGGCAGCCCGGCGATAACGGGCCCGATTGGGCTGGGCTTTCGAGTGCCCATGCTGATCGTCTCGCCGTTCAGTCGAGGCGGATTCGTTTCCTCGGACCTCTTCGATCACACGTCCGTGTTGAGGTTGCTAGAGACCCGCTTCGGTGCCGAAGTGCCCAATTTGAGCGCCTGGCGACGCGCCGCGGTTGGAGATCTGACCAGCGCGCTCAATTTCAAGAAACCCGACCAATCGCTTCCGAATCTACCGTCCACACTTCCCGGCATCCCGCAGGCAATTGTGCAATGTTCCGCGAACCTGGCTGGAACGACGCCATACCCGGTGCCAACCACTCAGACTGCTCCGTCTCAGGAAGCCGGAAGCGCAATTCGTCCCAGCGGCGTGTGCTAGTTAAGAGCAACCCCAGCGCCACGTCTCAGGCAAGTCAGCGTGTCAGGAATTGGCTGCTACCGTTATGCGTTTCAAGCGCGATGCTGTCAGTGAATCTCTTGCCACGAACCTACCGAATCTCCACTTCGTGGAAGCCAAAACCCTTGAGCATGCCCGAGATTGTGCTTCGCGCGTTGTCGGCAGCAGTCTTGAGGATTCCATCTTGCAGCGCTGCTTGCCGGAGCTGGCGCTCCGCTTCTTCGCGGACTTCGCTTTCGAGGTTAGGGTCCGGAGACGAGAATAGGCCGGTGTCACGGGAATAGACTCTCGTCCTCGCATTATCGATGCGCGTGCTGAAGACTTCCGCGGCCGGCAGGTGGATTGATATTCTCTGCCCCTGGGTGAGGACATCGCCAGGCCCCACCCCCGCCAGATTGATCCCCGCAACCACTTCTCCGTGCACCACAAGCAGCAGGCGATCGCCCGCCAGAAACTTCGGCAGGTAGGCATTGCCGTGCTCACCCGAAATAATTTTATCCATTGTGTAGCTCACGGTTTCCAATCGCTGGAGTTGCTGAATTTGACGCACCACGGTTGGCTGATCCACATTGATCTGCGCGCGTCCTCCGCGCAAATTGCTTATCAAGTGAAATAGCCCGAGCCCAGTCGACAACCACACCAGCGCCCCTACCAACACGGCAGTAAGTATCGCGCCCAATAGGATGCCCAGAACCCAGGAGCGCCAGTTCCGAGAATTTCCTCGCGTTGCGCGAGTGGCCTGTTCGTCAGCGAGAGGTGTATCTTCAACCGTCATCTTTGTGCCCAACAACTTCAGTGTAGACCAAGCCAAAACTCACTGTATTCATTCATCTACGATGCTTGGCCAAGTGGATAGCTTCGATTCCCCCGTGATTCGCTGGAATCTCACCGTTGTCACTGTAAATAAGGCCGCAGAATCCAAATTAAAATGACGATCGGAATCCCTACCGCAGCTACAACTGCAAATAGGATGACGGCCAGGAACATCCAATCCCGCCGGGTGTTGGCGCCGGGCTGCTCCTTCTCTCGCATCAACAGGCGGAAGTTCCGTCGATTCGCCTTCCAAAAAACGTGGAAGACGTCGCCCGCTACCGGAATTGCTCCAATTGCGGTTTCCAGAAGCACATTAGCAATCATGCGAACCAGAGTGACCGCTTTCGTGCCGCGACGCCAGGACGCGAACACGATTAAGAATGAGGCGACGCCAGACATGGCATCTCCGATCCCCGGCACCCAGCCGATCAAGGCGTCCAGCCCAAATCGAATCTGCGTTCTGGGGATCCGGAACATATCGTCCAGAAGCGCGGCAACATAGTCGAGGTGTTCGTCTGACGTGAGTGGTCTTGCCATCGGGCCTGTCCCTATTCCTACTATACAGGCGCGCTCAGACCGGAACGTGGTGCTGTTCCTATCTCACCGAGCGACAAGTCCGGCCACACGACTTACCAGGCACTAGTACTACTGTGTCATAAACGATGAACACAACAAAATGGACAGCAAGGAAGCTGTTTGAGCAGAAATCTGGCGAGCTTGATCCGGAGTGTAGCGATCGAGTGCGGATTATGCCGCTCGCTGCGAACGCGACGAGCCGCGGGGCCGGAAGTCGGGCGGAATTTTCTG
>DATDGB010000059.1:0-72196 GCA_036522305.1 Candidatus Acidiferrum sp.
TTGTTATGTGCCGATTACAATGTACCGCAGAGTGATTGGGCCGCGTGGGTTTCTCTATTCGCCACGAGTTGAGACCGCGCCACACGGTGGTGGCGGACAAGAGCAAGGGACAAGTTCGCTAGTGAAAAACCGAACCGCAGAGGGACCCACACTCTTCAAAAACCAAAGACGAAAGGGGAGGGCACCCGAGAATCGTCTCGCGGGTCGATCTGTACGCCACCCGCCCTGGCCTTCACCTTCGGCGAGGTTTCCTCCAGTCGCCTCACCATTGCAGTTGCATTCATATCGTTTCCTTCTCCTGCGTGCGCCTGAACTCCAACAGATCACCCGGCTGGCACTGCAGTGCCTCGCAAATGGTTTCGAGCGTGGAGAACCGGACGGCGCGAGCCTTTCCGGTTTTCAGGATCGACAGATTGGCGAGCGTGATTCCGATTCTCTCGGAGAGCTCCGTAAGCGTCATTCGACGCTCGTGAAGCATCTCGTCCACCTTGACGATGATCGGCATGGTCAGACCGTGCCTTCGAGATCTTCGCGCATGCGCGCGCCCTGCTCGAAGACCCGCGCCAACACGAAGAGCAGCAGCACCGTGAGCCATCGCGTCAGTGAAAAGCCCGAGCTGATGTTGAGCGGCGTGGCCGCCGTCGACACCCCCGCAGCAATTGCTCCAACCGTGAAATGCAGCATCTCAAGTCCGAGGATCGCCCAGGCGATCGTCTTCAGGCGGACGGCATTCGCCATAACGAAGGGGTTCCCGACCTTGACCGTCTCGACGATGGCCAGTAGCCGTGCCAGAACAACGTGCGCTATGGGAACCGAGCAAATGCCGATCACCATGATTAGGCGCATACCCACGAACAGCATCGAATTGCCGGGTGCAGGCCGCGCACCAAGGGCTCGCATGACCCAGGATTCAGCAATCAGGCTGGCTATCAGCAACGCCAGGATGAGGCCGCCCATGAGCAGGTTTAGCTTGGTTAGGACCCGGAGGACCCTCCGCGACATCGTCAGAGTGTCAGGGTAAGATTTGGTCATGAGATCGTCTCCTCGGGCTCTTCAGGAAGAGCCGCATCGTATTATTGATTAACGATAATGTATTTATCGTTGGTCGTCAATAGGCATATTGATAGTCGATATGTTCGTAGCCAATCAGGGCGACTGTGGGACGTGGGGCTGCCTTTCGCTAGTTTATAATGAGGCCGTGGAGGAGAACCCGTGACTGGTCGTCTCTCGAAGGGCTTGCGCGCGGCTACTCTCTTATCGATCACCATCGTTCTTCTAGCCGGAGGCTGTGAACATCCGCGCTCGACCCCAGAAGGTGCAACTGTAGCCAATGAGGTATCGCACGCACTGATCGGAAAGCAGATCACCATTCGCGGGAAATTTTCATTGCGCGGCAAGTTTGGCGCTTATGTCGTGCTCGACAATCAGCAGGGAGTCTATCTCGTTCCCACGGGGCCGGGCACGTTTACGTGGGGTAAACCCTACTCTGAAATGGAGGGCAAACTCGTCGAGGCGACTGGCACCCTCAGGTTTTATCACGAGCCTCCCGCCGAACCATCAGACCGAACCGTAGCCCGAGCTCCTGATCATTATTACTTTGCGGTGAAGACCGCTCAGCTGCGGCTTATTAGCCCGTAATCAAGGCTACCAAACACGGCTGGCGCGGCACCTGGGACGACCCGGAGGGCTGATTGCTGGGTGCCCTGCAGGCCGCCCTTGCGTGTGGCATTTTGAACTTTCCTCAGGGCGTGGGTTTTGCGAAGTGACGAAGATAGACTAGGTGAGTTTCAGTTCCGGAAAATCCCGCGCATATCGCTTGGGATCGAGCGTCATGAAACGATCCGCGTGCACCATGGCATGTGATCCAATGATGAAATCAGCCAGCAAACGCTTCGCTCCCTGACCCGCAGACCGGCGACGCCGTTTCGCATAACGCGCAAAACGACGGCCGGCCTCAACCCACACGGGCTGTTCAAACGCAAAGTCCACAGTGATGCCCGTGTCTGCAAGAAAATCATTCACGAAGGATTCCGTGGCCTTCGGATAGGCCAGCAATTCCGCATACACCGGACCGCAGACGACAAGACCTCCTTCCGCCTTCGCAGTGCCTAGAATTCTTGCGATGTGTGAAGCTGACGGTTCCTTGGACCAGAGGGCGGAGAGGACGTTAGTATCGATTGCCGTTCTCACCGTTGCTCAACTTTCTTCGTCACGCAAAGTGCGCACCCACGCATTTGCCTCATGGATGCTGGAGAAAGCAGGAAGCGCCCCGACATACTTCTCGAAGGGATTTTCCGGCGCGCGTGCGGGACGAATGGTGGTTCGATCCTTGTCGACCACAAATTCCACACGGTCTCCCTTCTTCAGTCCAAGCCGTTTGCGAATCTCGAGAGGGACGGTGATTTGCCCCTTGCTGCTGATTGTGCTGGAAGGCGCCATCTTTACCTACCTCCTTTACAGTAAGGATACCATGCTTTACGGAACCAAGGGGACAAACCGCGGAGCAAGCGGCCAGCTAGCCGACCGGTTTTTCACCCTGGGGACCACTAGGATCGCTCCTTACTTTCATTTCCGTTCTTGCGCTAGACGGGAGTGGGGGAATCAGTTTACCGGCGGCGAGGTCATCGAGGGCGCGGAGGCGGCCGGTGAGCTCGTGGGCGCTCAAGCGGCGGTCGCGGTAGAGCGAGCGTACAAATTCCACGGCGTCGCGGTCCGCCTTCAGTGAGTTGCAATCCAGACAGCAAGAGACGAGGTTGCGGTAGGAATTGCTGCCGAGGCTGGCCCGCGGGACGACGTGATCGAGGCACCGTCGTTGGGTAATGAGGCGGCGCAGAAAATAGAAGCAATGGCCGCCCTCGCGGGCGTGGATCGCGTGCCGGCGCGGCTGAATTTGGAGGAAGTCGATCTCCCCGAAGCTATTTGCGCCTGAAGGTTGGGCTGAGCCCTGGGCTGCGGTCCGGGCAGCACGCGCAGCCTGGACTTCCTGCGGCAGCCGGACACAAACGACATGATGGGCCTGGCAACTGCGTTCGACTAAGCGCAACACTCCCCCAAACAATCAGGCGACGAACGGACTCGCGAGCGGTTCTCGCGGAGAGTCGAATACGGGGGCCGAGCCAGGACAGCGAAAAGCGGATGCGGAGCTTGCCTTCAAGGCGGCTGTGGCGGAGAAGATGAGAGTAGACGGCGCGGTCGGTCACGGAAAAGTTTAGCCGGGGCGCCAGGCGGTCTTCAAAATCTTTCCAGACCTGTACGGCGTCGATGTCTTTATTTTTCATGATTTTAGTTCCTGAAAGAAGAAAGGCCGAATCCTTTCCTCTGTAGTGGCGGGTCTTTAGACCCGTCTTTGCGAGTTGAGCCGACAGCTAAGCGGGAATGGAAAAAATGACGTAACGCAGAGACCCCAGAGGCCAGAGCACAAAGACCACGGGGAAAACGCGAGCGAGGAGAAACCGGCGCGCGTGGCAAGCCTTGCCACTTGCAAAAGAAAAAAAGAAAAGGCCCCGACTGGCATCGGGGCACACTTTTCTACTCAACAATTCTACCAGACTAATGAACGAATTGTCAAGTAACAAATGATGTATTTTTAAGCTCTTGAAGAGAGGCAGTTTAGGACGTGGTAAGAGCGGCGCTGTAGTCGTCGACAAGGAAGACAATTAGTCCAAGCGTGGAATTCGCAAGAAAGAACTAGCGACGATACCCAGCGATGGCCCCGTCAACGGCGGTGCTCTGCGCCCGATGACGGGGATATTTCAATTTCACGCGAGAAGCTCCTGGCAGCTCTGCCGCCAAGAACTCACTGAATCGAAACGTTATCGAAGGTGGCGGTGGCCAATGCCGAATTGGTATCGGAGCACACCGGCAAGCCAACGAACACGTTTTGTGCCATGGGAATGGACTGGGTCGTGCCGATCTGGGCCCAGTTCACGCCATCGGTCGACGAGTACACACTGAAGTTGTTGCCGCTGCGAGACAGCTTCACCCAGATGGGGAAGCTGACCACAAGGGAGTTCGTTTGGTACGTGCTCATGGCGCCGGTGCTGGGGCGTGCGATGAAGTAAATCGCCGAACCGCCTGCGTAAGTCGCGTAGGCGTGGGCCGAAGCGGGGTCCAACGTCTCGCGAATCATCACGCCGGAGGACTGGGACGGGTTGCTACCCTGCAGGCTGAGGAGCCGGGCGGTAATGGTACCGTCGCCCGACAGCGGCTGATAATCGAAGTTCATGCCGTCGGCAAAGTTCCAGATCCAATTGCCGGAACCCATGACGGTGAAAGTGCCGTTGGCATAACTTGCGCTGCCCGCTGGACCGACCGTACCGATGTCCAGATCCGTCCACTGGGGAGGCAGCGCTGTCGTGGTCACCGTAAAGGTGACGGGATTGCTGTTGGTCATGCTGGGGGCCACGGATACCACGAGAGGGCCGGTGGTCCCGCCGGAGGGAATGGTGACGGAGATCGAAGTGTCGCTCCAGGTGTTGATGGTCACCGGCGCGCCGTTAAGGTTCACCACACTCCCGCCCTGCGAGGTTCCAAAACCAGAGCCGCTGATCAGCACTTGAGTGCCAACTGGGCCGGTTGTCGGAGAGATGCCCGAGATAGTCGGGGTTGGAGCCGCAACAGTGGAAATCGAGACATTGTCGAAGGTGGCAGTTGCCAGCGCGGAGTTGGTGTTTGCGCATACCGCCAAGCCAACGAACACGTTTTGCGCCATGGGAATGGACTGGGTAGAGCCGATCTGCGCCCAGTTCACGCCATCGGTCGACGAATACACGCTGAAGTTGTTGCCGCTGCGAGACAGCTTCACCCAGATGGGGAAGCTGACCACAAGGGAGTTCGTTTGGTACGTGCTCATGGCGCCGGTGCTGGGGCGTGCGACGAAGTAAATCGCCGAACCGCCTGCGAAAGTAGCGTAGGCGTGGGCCGAAGCGGGGTCCAGCGTTTCGCGGATCATCACACCAAAGGACTGAGAAGGGTTGCTACCTTGCAAGCTGAGGAGACGGGCGATGATCGTGCCGTCGCCCGACAAAGGCTGATAGACATAGTTCATGCCATCAGCAAAGTTCCAGATCCACTGCCCGGAGGCGGAGACATTGAAAGTCCCGTTCGAATAGCCGGCGCTCCCGGCGGGTCCCACAGGGCCGATGTCCAGATCCGACCAGAGAGGAGGCAGGGGCTGTGTGTTCACCGTAAACGTCACGGGATTGCTATTGGTCATGCTGGGCGCCACAGTAACAACCATGGGGCCGGAGCTAGCTCCTGACGGAATGGTGATGGTGATGGACGTGGCGCTCCACGAATTAATGGACACGGGAGTTCCGTTTAGGGTCACCTTACTTGCGCCTTGCGAAGCTCCAAAGCCAGTGCCGGTAACAACCACCTGGGTGCCGACAGGCCCGGTAGCCGGCGAGATGCCGGAGATATTTGGCGCCGGAGCCGCAGCGGAAGAAATGGAGACATTGTCGAAGGTGGCAGTTGCCAGCGCGGAGTTGGTGTTTGCGCATACCGCCAAGCCAACGAACACGTTTTGCGCCATGGGAATGGACTGGGTAGTGCCGATTTGCGACCAGTTCACGCCATTCGCCGACGAATACACGCTGAAGTTGTTGCCGCTGCGAGACAGCTTCACCCAGATGGGGAAGCTGACCACGAGGGAGTTCGTTTGGTACGTGCTCATGCCGCCGGTGCTGGGGCGTTCGACGAAATAAATCGCCGAACCGCCTGCGAAAGTAGCGTAGGCGTGGGCTGAGCCAGGGCCCAGCGTTTCGCGGATCATCACACCAAAGGACTGAGAAGGGTTGCTACCTTGCAGGCTGAGGAGACGGGCGATGATCGTGCCGTCGCCCGACAAAGGCTGATAGGCGAAGTTCAGGCCATCGACGGTGTCCCAGATCCACTGCCCGGAAGCATTGAGCGTAAAGGTTCCGCCAGAGTAACCGGCGCTGCCAGCCGGCCCAACTACGCCAACATCGCCGTCCCACCAGCCTTGCGGCAGAGGCGAACTCGCCGCAATGATGGTAAGCGTAACCGAGGCCGTGTGCGTCAAGCTGCCGGAGGTCCCGGTGACGATGACTGTGAAGCCGCCCACGGCGGAGGTGCTACCAGCCGCGAAGGTGAGCTTGCTTGCTCCCGTAGTGCTGGAGGGGCTCAAGAAGGCGTTCACGCCCCCTGGCAACGCCGACGTGCTCAAATTGACGCTACCGGTGAATCCGTTCTGGGGAGTGACCGTGATGGTGCTTGAGCCACTGGAACCCTGGGTGAGGCTCACACTGCCCGGCGCGACTGAAAGCGCAAAGTCAGGCGCAGCATTGACCGTGAGGGTGAGGGTGGTGGAGTTGGTCAAACTGCCCGAAGTTCCCGTGATGGTGATGGTTGCCGTCCCAGACATTGCCGTGTTGCTTGCTGAGAGCGTCAGTGTGCTGGTGCTCAAGGTGCTGCTGGGATTGAAGGAAGCAGTCACGCCGCTGGGCAGCCCAGTTGCCGACAGGCTGACGCTACTCGAGAACCCGCCTTGGGGCGCGAAAGAAATCGTACTGGTGCCGCTAGTGCCCTGCACGAGCGTCAGACTGCCCGGAGTAGCGGCAAGCAGGAAGCCCTGAATGGGGGCAACGCCAGGCCAATTATTGACCAAATTGGTGGCGTTGACGCTTCCGATGCCACTGGCGAAGTCCCAGCCCGTGGAGGTGCCATACGCCGGGGCGAAAGAGGTATTGGAGGTGGAAAGCACGCCGACGGAGCCGGAAGGGAGATAACAATTGTGAGTACCGGTGCAATTCACATCCATGTCGCCCAGAGTGACGTCATAGAAAACGCAAGCGCTGCTCGCGCCGGCGCCGTTCGAGGAGTTGCAAGACCCGTTTCCAGATGAGCCGTATTCTGTGGCAGCCAGCTGATAGTACGTGGGATTGGGATTGCCCTGGCGAGCGCCAGCCCGCTGGTTAATCAAGGCCTGGATGCCGGCCATGATCGGGGATGCGAACGATGTTCCGCCCGCCCCCGTCCAGTTACTAGGGTCGCCGGTGCACGCAGCTCCTCCGTTAGCCAGGTCTGACCAGCAAAATACATAGAAGTGGCCCCAGAGGCCGTCAGCCGCGAACAGAGAAACGTCAGGAGTGTCGCGCACGCCGTCATGGGGGTTCCCGAGAACGGATTGCCACGAAGGTTTGGGCCAGCCTTTGCAAGTTCCGCTCACGACGCCTTTGACGGAAGGTGTGCCGGTGGCGCATCCGCTTGGACCGCCGCCACCTCCAACTGTCGTTTGCAAGAATGGTCCGATATTGGGGTCGTTACAAAGGCTTGTAGAGCCGTAAGTCGGGCTATAGCCTTCGAAATTCGATACCAGTGCACCGGCGCAGGAGTCATTCCAGGGGATTTCCGGAATGTAGGAGATGGCCGAGCCAAAGGTGGAAGTGTTCGTGGAATTCCAGTAGCTGGAGTTGGTGCCGGAATAGGTATCACTAAAGTCCGTGCCGCCTACAGCAACGTTATACGGCGTAGAGGCAAAAGCATTCACCGCGATGCCGCTGGTCGCTTCGGAAACGCTATTGTCGCAGCCAGCTGCGCCGCTGTCCCCGGCAGCAACGAAGATCGAAACGCCTTCGGCCACGGCTTGCTGATAGGCCGCGCTATAGGCTGCGTTGGCAGCTGCGCCGTTGACGGCCTCGCACTGGCCGTAGCTGATGCTCATGATGGGCGGGGGGCCGCTTTTGGAGTTGATGAGATTCTGTACGGCAATCAGGCCGCCAAACGTGGTGTTTGTATCCTTACAAGAAACCATGCTGATGGCGGCACTCGGCGCGGCGGCGCTCGCCCATTCCCCATCCAAGATTGCTTCCGCGTCATTGGGAGCCACAATGCCGGGATTCCTGCAGTTGTTGATTCCACTCGGAGGCGCGGGATGAACGGCAGAAATCTTTCCCCCTGTGTATTTGGATAAACCGAAAGCTGCGCGGAACGAAGTCCAGTCCGCCAGGCTATACACGTTGGTGTCTTCAATCAGTGCGATGGTCTGGCCTTGCCCTGAGTTGCCAGCGCTAAATAACGGGTTCAAATTGTAAATGGTGGCGAGATCTGCCGGCGCCAGCGCAAAATCGGTGCCGCCGAGCGGATTTGGAACCGTGAATTGATGGCGCGCCTGGTGCATTTGATGCATGGCGTGCGGGGAGAAATCGTGCAAGGAGACGATACCCACCACCAGGGACGAAAGTGCCGCAGGAATCTGCGGGTTGCTGGTATTGCCGACGTGCTGCTCGCCTCGGACATGAATATGATGAATTTCCGTGTGAAAGGCTTTTCGCACCTGTCCGGCAGTGCCAGTAAAGTCGATAACCAGGCCGCTGGGATAGACCACGTTGATCTGGAAGTGGTGCCGTTCGAGCCAGTCCGTAACCCGGTCTAGATCTCGGTCCGATGGACCGAACCTCTCTCCGAATTCGCGCGCGCTAATCCAGTGGTGAAAATTTCGCGAGCCTGCCGTATGGAGCTCTTCGATGAACTCCTGAAGGTCTTCTTCTTTTTCGGCGGGCCGGCGCAGTTGGAGCAGCATGTGCTCCAGAACCATGTCGTCGTCCACGGCGCCGCGATCATGTTCGGCGTTTGCTTCCGGGCGAGTGTTGCCGTGCAGCTCGACGAGCTTTCCGTCATCGATATTTTGGGTCACCAATTGCCGCGCGTGGCTGCCGGTACCGGATTGCGCTTTGGCAGCGGCGAACGGAAAACAGAAAGCGAAGACACCGATTGCGAATGAGACGGTTCTGAAGTGGCTAGGCATGGGGCTCCATTCGTAAAGCAAAGAATTCGCCCGAGCAGGCGGTGGGGGACAGCAATCCGCCGGTAAAGATCTGCACAATTAGTAGCTGAAAAAGGCCTTCTAAACAACGGCCCCAGGGACAGGTTTTGGACAGGCCGGAAAAAGCTGTTCGGGAGTTTACTGGCCACTGGTGCTGCAGGACCGTGTTTGACCGCATCGTGAGGCAACGGTAGAATTTAGACTCCACGCGGTTGTGTCTCGCGTTCAGTTCCGCAAAGGACCAGACGAACAGCAAAAGCGGCAAGCTTCAGGGATTGAGGAGGAAGTATGGCCACGTCAGTTGCGCCTCGGATTTTCAAGAACTTTATCAACGGCGAATGGGTGGATTCGCGGAGCGGGAAAGCTTACGAAAACCGCAATCCGGCGAATACCGATGAATTGGTAGGCATGTTTGTTTCCGGAACGGAAGAGGACGCCAACCAGGCTATTGATGCCGCCAAAGAAGCTTACAAGAAGTGGAGGCTGGTGCCAGCGCCGAAGCGTGCGGAGATTATGTACCGTGCGGCGGAGCTGCTGGTACAGCGTAAGGAAGAGTTTTCCAAGGACATGACGAGGGAGATGGGCAAGGTCCTGCCCGAAGCGCGCGGCGACGTCCAGGAAGCCATCGACATGACGTATTACATGGCAGGCGAAGGGCGGCGGCTCTTTGGGCAGACGACTCCTTCGGAACTGCCGAACAAGTTTGCCATGAGCGTGCGGCAATCCATCGGCGTGTGCGGCCTGATTACGCCCTGGAACTTTCCGATGGCCATCCCGTCCTGGAAAATGATGCCAGCGCTGATTAGCGGCAACACCGTGGTGATCAAGCCAGCCCAGGATACGCCCCTCTCGGTCTACAACCTGGTGCAAGTGCTCACTGAGGCGGGCGTCCCGCGCGGAGTGGTTAACCTCGTGAGTGGAGGCGGCTCGACCGTGGGTGCCACACTGGCGGGAAGCCGCGATGTGCCGGTGGTCAGCTTTACTGGCTCGACAGGAGTGGGCCGGATCATTTCGCAAACCTGTGCACCGGAATTCAAGCACTGCAGCCTGGAAATGGGCGGAAAAAACATCATCATCGTGATGGATGACGCTAACCTTGATTTGGCGGTGGATGGAGCGGTGTGGGGCGGGTTCGGCACGAGCGGGCAGCGCTGCACGGCGGCGAGCCGCGTGGCTGTCCACAAGAGTCTGTACAAAGAATTTGTTGACCGGTTTGTGGAGCGGGTGAAATCGCTAAAGGTTGGCAATGGGCTGGATGCATCTACGGACATGGGCCCATGCATTAACGAGGCGCAATTGAAAACCGTGATGTCCTACGTGGAGATCGGGAAAAATGAAGGCGCCAAGCTGCTGACTGGCGGGAATCGGCTGGACGGTGGAGCCCATGCTAAGGGTTGGTTCCACGAGCCAACGGTGTTTGGAGACTGCTCGCCGAACATGCGGATTGCCCAGGAAGAAATTTTCGGCCCCGTTGTTTCGGTTATTCCCATCGACAGCCTGCAGCAGGCTATCGATGTCGCGAACGGCGTGATCTACGGACTCTCCGCTTCCATTTACACGCGCGACGTTAACCGTGCATTCCAGGCCACGCGCGACATTTACACTGGAATTGTCTACGTGAACGCGCCAACCATCGGCGCGGAAACCCACTTGCCCTTCGGCGGTACCAAGCAAACCGGCAACGGCCACCGCGAAGCCGCCATCTCGGCCATCGATTTCTTCACCGAGTGGAAGACCGTCTACATCGACTATTCCGACAAGCTCCAGCGCGCGCAGATCGACAACAATTGATGCGGGACATATTCTGCTCCTTCCATTCTTACGGCAATGCGGGAGGCGGCTCACGTTGACCCCGCTTGACACGCTTTCTACAATATAAGTAGCGCTCTTTAGCACATAGAGTAGAGTGCTGCTATGAGGAATTCAGCCCTTCAGGAACGGCGGAACCGCCAGATTCTGGCGGACATCGTGCGCGCGTACATTGAGACGGGCGAGCCGGTATCCTCGCGAGCCATCTCGAAAGGTTTTGAGGAGTCGTTGAGCACCGCTACGATTCGGAATGTCATGGCGGACTTGGAAGACGGCGGGTTTTTGTACCAGCCGCATACGTCGGCAGGACGCGTGCCAACGGCTGCGGCATACAGGTTTTTCGCTCAAGAAATCGCCTCGCAGGCTACCATCACCACGGTGGATCGCGAATGGATCCAACGGGAGATGGGCGGAGCCACCAGCGCGGCGGAAATCACAGAGCGTGCCGGACACGTGCTGGCGGAAGTCTCCAACGGCCTGGGCATCATCGTCTCGCCGCCACTGAGCAAGACTGTTTTGGAACACGCGCGCATGTGGCTGCTCCCGGACGGCCGCGTCGTCGTGGTGCTTATTTCGCCCGGCGGCAACACGCGGGACAAGATTCTGCGGCCTGCGCGGTTGTTCACCCAAACGGAGCTGGACGCAACCGCCGACTTTTTGAATCGCCACTATTCCGGGTGGACGCTGGAAGCGATTCGCGCCGATCTGTTGCAGAAACTGGCCACCGAGCGCGAACGCTACGAAGGCATGGCGCAGAGCGCGCTGACCTTGTGCGATCCCGCGGTGTTGGGAGACGAATCTGCCTTGCACGTGCACGTCGAAGGCACCGCGCAGATTATCGGTGCTACCGAATTTGTGGATCAGGCGCAGTTGCGAGATTTGCTCGCCGCCATTGAGGAAAAACACCGGCTCGTGACTGTGTTGAACGCCTGTATTGAGACGCCGGAGCCCGTGCACGTGCAAATCGGTGTCAAGGAAATCTCTGAAGCCGGCGAAAATCTGGCGCTGATCAGCGCCGCTTACACGCGGCATGATTTGGTGCAGGGTTCGCTCGGCGTGCTCGGGCCAACGCGCATGCATTACGAACGGGCGATGACCGCCGTAGCCTACGTGGCGCAACTCTTCAGCGAAGCACTGAGCAAGACTTGAAAAACTTTTGGAACAGGAGAAATGAGAAAGTGAGTGACCCGGAAGTGAAGATCAATGTGAACGTTAATAAGGATGATGACGCGAACGTGGAACAATCCGCGGAAGCGCAAGCCGTTGCCGCGGACGCCGCAAAAGCCGACGCGGAAGTCGCCAAACTGGGCGCCGACCTCGATGAATTGCGCCAGACATTGCTGCGCCGGCAAGCAGACTTTGACAATTACCGCAAACGCATCGAGAAAGAGCGCTTCGAAGACTCCAAGCGCGCCACCGCTCGCGTGATCGAAGGGCTCATTCCGGTAATTGACGGTTTTGAGCACGCTCTTGCGGCGCACCGCGAAGCCGAATACGACAATTACCGCAAGGGCTTCGAGCTCATCTACAAGCAGCTTTTGGATAACCTCGCCAAGCTGGGAGCCGAGCGGATCGATCCCGTCGGTAAATCATTTGACCCGCACCTGCACCAGGCCGTGGATCGCGCTGAAACAACGGACCATGAAGACGGCACGATTTTGCAAGTGTTCCAACCAGGATACGTTTTTCACGGACGCGTGCTACGCCCCGCCATGGTGCGTGTAGCGGTGCATCCGAGTGCCGCATCGAAGGAAGCAGTAAATTAAAGGAGAGCGAGAGTTTTCATGCCGAAGGGGAACCAACGGGATTACTACGAAATTCTGGGCGTGACGCGCACCGCGGCCGTCGACGAAATCAAGTCCGCTTACCGCAAGGCGGCGCTGAAGTGGCATCCGGACCGCAATCCAGAGAACAAAGCTGAATCGGAAATAAAGTTTCGCGAGTGCACCGAAGCCTACAGCGTGCTCAGCGACTCGCAGAAGCGCCAGATTTACGATACCTACGGCCACGCGGGTCTTTCCAGCAGCGCCGGCCAGGGATTTGACAACACTGTTTTCCAGGATTTTCACGACATCTTCGGAGATTTCTTTGGCTTCGAAGATTTGTTCGGAGCAGGCGGCGCTCGCCGTGGGCGCAGCCGTGCGCAGCGCGGCTCCGATTTGCGCTACGACATGACGCTCACGTTCGAGGAAGCATCCGCAGGCGTCACCACCAAGATCAAGCTGCCGCGCCAGGAATTCTGCGAAGCCTGCAACGGCACCGGCGCGAAAAAGGGCACTGGCGTTCAAGCCTGCCAAACTTGCGCTGGCCGAGGACAACTCGCTTATCAGCAGGGTTTCTTCACCATCACGCGCACTTGCCCGGCTTGTCAGGGCGCGGGACAAATTGTGAAAGAACGCTGCCAGGAATGCCGGGGGCAGGGGCGCATGGAGCGCGAAAAAACCATCGAGCTGCGCATTCCGCCGGGCGTCGATACGGGCACGCGCCTGCGCGTAGGCGGTGAAGGCGAGCCCGGGCCAAATGGCGGACCTGCGGGCGACTTGTACGTCGTCCTCGAAGTCAAAGAGCATCCGTTCTTCGAACGGCGCGGTGCGGACTTGTATTGCACGATTCCCCTGAGCATCGCTCAGGCGACGCTTGGCACGGAATTGCAAGTGCCCGGTCTAACCGGGGAAGAAAAACTGAAAATTCCCGAGGGCACGCAGAGCGGCGCCGTCTTCCGCATCAAGGGCAGGGGATTAGCCGATCCGCGCGGCGGCGGCAAAGGGGATTTGTACTACCACGTGCGTGTGCTGACCCCCACGAAGCTCACCCGTGAACAGCGCAAATTGATGGAACAACTCGGCTACACCATAAAAGTCGACAACAAGCCCGCGGATCGCAACTCCTCGATCTTCGACAAAGTCAAAGATATCTTCGGGTAGGCGCTTTCTTAATTCTTCTCTGCGATGCCTCGGGGCTCGCTGCGTCTCCCTGTTATCTTTTTCTTGCTGCACACGGCCAGGGTCACATCTGCGTTAGAATCTCCGCGTGCGAAGACGATTCTTCGTTGAACAATTTGCTGGCGGCACTGCCGTGATGGAAGGCGAAGCCGCCCATCATCTCGGGCGCGTCCTGCGTGCCCAAACCGGGCAGCTCTATGAACTGAGCGACGGCGAGCGAGTGTGGCTCGGTCGCATCGAAAGCGTCAGTCGCGACCGCGTCCAGTTCGCTCTGGTCGAAGAATTGTCCTCGATTCATCCCCGCGTGGATGTCACGTTGCTACTTTCCGTAGTGAAGTTTGACGCCTTCGAATGGGCGATCGAGAAAGCCACCGAACTGGGAGTCAGCACCATCGTCCCGCTCGCGGCCGAGCGCAGCGAGCATGCTCTCGTCGCCGCAGCAAAGAAGCGCTCCGAGCGCTGGAAGAAAATCCTCCGCGAAGCATCGCAACAGTCCCGCCGAGTTCGGATTCCCATGCTGGAGGACATCCGGCTTCCCGATTACGCCTTCTCTGACGAGAAGGATGGCCTGCGCCTGCTTCTTTCGGAACGCTCCGACGCGCCGCCATTGCGTGACGTCCTTGCAGGAAAGGCAGATAAGTCTGCCAAATTGGCGATCGGTCCCGAAGGGGGCTGGACAGATCGTGAGCTGGAGGTAGCCAGGCAGTCGGGATTTAGCGAAGCATCGCTCGGAAATCTAATCCTCAGAACAGAGACCGCAGTTGTCGCGGCCCTGGCTTCGTTGAACTTCGCTCTCGGCGGCGAATAATCGTTAGCCTGTTTCCAGAATTCCATTCGCCACTGGCCAAATATCTATAGTGGGCGTGCAACGAACCGCCCAGCTTGGTGAATCTCAATAAGGGCAAGAAATCGTGGCAGCCTTCGCCCTCCCAGTGTCACCACACTAATTCGCATCTGGCGCGGGCCGCGATGGGCATGCTATAAATACAAGGCAGCAAAAAATGGACAGACTGGACGAGAAACAACTCGCGAGCCCGACCTCACCAGAAACCCTGGTTCCGGCCGCATCTTCTGTTGTGACCACCCAACTAGCGGCTCCAAATCTGAAAACCGAGCCGCCAGACTCCAGCGCTCCCGCTGAGCGCTCCGCGCCGCTGCATTCCTTGCGCAACGAAATTCGCGTCTGGACTCGCGACTTGCTCATCGCCATCGGCCTCGCCCTGGTCATTATCGTCTTCTTGTACCAGCCGGTAAAAGTCGAAGGCACCAGCATGGCTCCGTTGCTCTCCGACCAGGAACGCATTTTCATAAATAAATTTGTTTATCGCTTCGAGCCCATTCAACGCGGCGACGTCGTGGTTTTCTGGTATCCGCTGGACCACTCAAAATCTTTTATCAAGCGTGTAGTCGGCTTGCCTGGCGAAACCGTGGAAATTCGCCAAGGCGCTGTGTACGTCGACGGAAAAATTGTGCCCGAGCCTTACGTCCCGCCGCAGTACGAAGATCTAAGCGATTTCGGCCCCGTGCGCGTGGACAAGGACAAATATTTCGTGATGGGCGATCACCGCATCAGCTCCAACGATTCCCGCGTGTTCGGCGCGGTCGCCAGCCACTTCATCTATGGTCGCGCTGTTTTTGCTTACTGGCCGGTGGATCATTTCGGTTCGCTTTCGGCCACCGAAGCCAACACCAAGTGAATGGCACATTTTGATGATAATCATGGGAGGACCCACTGACCGAAGTTCAGCACCGACCCGCGACACTTGCGCTGGAAGATGGGCGCGTCTTTAACGGACGCGCGGCAGGCGCGATTACGCGCCGCGGCGGCGAAGTCGTTTTCAATACCAGCCTCACGGGTTATCAGGAAGTTTTTACCGACCCCAGCTACGCCGGCCAAATTGTTTGCCTGACTTATCCGCACATTGGAAATGTCGGTGCGAACCTCGAAGATGAAGAATCTTCGCGGCCTTACATTGAATCGCTCATCGTGCGGGAATTCTCGCAGGTCTCATCCAACTGGAGATCGGCGGAAACGGCGCAGTTGTATTTGAATCGCCACAAGATTCCGGTGATTTGGGATATCGATACTCGCGCGCTGGTGCGCCATATTCGAAACGTCGGCGCTTTGCGCGGCCTCGTAGCGACGGATGGAACGCCTGCTGACCAATTAATCTTCGAAGCCAAGCAATTGCCCAGCATGGCTGGGCAGGAACTCGCCAGCCGCGTCACCTGCGGCAAGTCGTACGGCTGGGACAAAGGTTCCGTTGAGGTTGCCATCTCGCCGTGGTCGGAACAGATGGGCGAATCCGACGCGCAAGGCGAGACGCACAAGCATCGCGTCGTCGCTTACGATTACGGGATCAAGCAGAATATTTTGCGCTTGCTCGTGGACCATCATTGCGAAGTCTATGTCGTCCCCGCGCAAACTTCTGCCGAAGACGTTTTGGGGATGAAGCCTGACGGAGTTTTTCTTTCGAACGGACCGGGTGATCCGGAGCCGGTCACCTACGCGGTGGAGAATATTCAAAAGCTCCTCGGCCACGTCCCGGTCTTCGGCATCTGTCTGGGACACCAGTTGTGCGGCCTGGCGCTCGGCGGAAAGACTTTCAAGCTGAAATTCGGCCACCACGGTTCAAACCATCCAGTAAAGAACCTGCTCACCGAACAAGTGGAAATCACCGCCCAAAATCATGGGTTCTGCGTCGATCCCGAATCCCTGCCATCGAGCGAAGTCGAAATTACTCACGTCAATCTGAATGACGGCACCAACGAAGGCATGCGCCACAAATCGAAGCCGCTCTTCAGCGTGCAATATCACCCGGAGGCCTCGCCCGGCCCGCACGATTCGCACTATTTGTTCACCCAATTCACCGACATGATGAAAGAATTTGCACAACCCGGGAGTTCGCGCCGATGAAATGGAACGTTTTCGGCGCGCTGGCTCTAGCGGCGAATTGTGTGGCCGCGCAGACTGCCCAGAATATCCTGCCGCCGACCGTGCCGGAGATCTGTGGGAGCTTGGGATATTCAGAACACACTCCGACAGCCAGGAATAGTTTTGCAGAGAGGTCCACAGTTCTAAGGCACGTGCCGATGTATCTTTATGTGGCTAGAGACGGTCGCAAGTGTTGTGCCGGCTTGACGCTTGCCGCACAAACGACCACCAGCAAATCGGGTTCCTTCCACTTGGAGGCTACGAGCCTGGCGGTTGGACGGTGTTGGATCTTCGTTAAGGCCCACGGTCGCCCATATCGGTTGTTGATTCAATATGATCCGAAAACGAAGCCTGAACAACCCTGCGAACAAACCTCCTGGTGGCTTGACGACCGAGGCGGTTTTTGGAAGCAGGAGGCGGAGCCGCCCTACTAGAGATGCCAAAGCGCAAAGACATAAAGAAGATTCTGATTATCGGCTCGGGACCGATCATTATCGGCCAGGCTTGCGAGTTTGACTATTCCGGCGCCCAGGCGTGCAAGGCGCTGCGCGCGGAAGGCTACGAGGTCGTGCTGGTCAATTCGAATCCGGCGACCATTATGACTGACCCGGAACTCGCGCATCGCACTTACATCGAGCCGCTCACGAAAGAATATCTCGAGGAAATTATCTTGCGCGAAAGACCGGACGCATTGCTGCCGACCGTGGGCGGACAGACCGCGCTGAATCTGGCGGTCGAGCTTTCCGAGAGTGGCATTCTCGAAAAATACAAGGTAGAGATGATTGGCGCGTCGCTGCGTGCCATTAAAGTCGCGGAAGACCGGCTCTGGTTCAAAGATGCCTGCCGCAAAATCGGCTTGGAAGTGCCAGCGTCGGCGCTGGTGAACAACGCTAAGGACGCTCTACGTCTTTGCGATCAACTTGGCTTTCCACTCGTGATTCGTCCGTCGTTCACGCTGGGAGGGACGGGCGGATCCATCGCCTATAACAAGGAAGAGTTTGGCGAAGCCATCGCGCACGCGCTGGACATGAGTCCGGTGCACGAAGCGCTCGTTGAAGAGTCCGTGCTCGGCTGGAAAGAGTACGAGCTCGAAGTGATGCGCGATTTTCGTGACAACTTCGTGGTGATCTGCACCATCGAAAATTTCGACCCCATGGGCGTGCACACTGGCGATTCGATCACTGTGGCACCCGCCCAGACGCTCACCGACAAGGAATTTCAGCGCATGCGCGATGCGAGCGCGTCGATCATCCGCGAAGTTGGCGTCGAAACCGGCGGTTCGAACGTGCAGTTTGCCGTGAACCCGGAAAACGGCAAGATGGTAGTGATTGAAATGAATCCGCGCGTGTCGCGCAGCTCGGCGCTGGCCAGTAAGGCCACGGGTTTTCCGATCGCCAAAATCGCCGCGCGCCTGGCCGTGGGAATGTCGCTGGACGAAATCCCCAATGACATCACCAAGAAAACGCCCGCCTGCTTCGAACCTACCATTGACTATGTGGTGGTGAAAATTCCCAAGTGGCAGTTCGAAAAGTTTCCCGGTGCCGATAGCACACTCGGAACGCAGATGAAATCGGTCGGCGAAGTCATGGCCATCGGCCGGACCTTCAAAGAAGCGCTGCAGAAGGGAATTCGTTCGCTCGAACCGAGCACACCGTGGCGCGCCCCTTCGGAAACGCCGGATTCGCTCCTGCGCGAAAAATTAGCTACGCCACGGCCGGATCGCATCCACTGGCTGTTGACGGCCATGGAGCGCGGTCTGCCGGCCCAGGAAATTTGCGAGATCACCAAGATCGATCCCTGGTTCATCCACCAGATTGAAGAGTTGACGGCGATGAACCGTCGCGCGGCGGCAGTGACCGTCGAGACGGCTTCGAAGGAGTTGCTGCGTGAGGTGAAGCGCAACGGTACCAGCGACGAGCAATTGGCGCAAATCTGGCGAACGACGTCTGCGTCAGTGCGCTTGCAGCGTGCGCGTTACGGCGTAACTCCCGTGTTCAAACGCGTGGACACTTGCGCCGCGGAATTCGAGTCCTTCACTCCGTATCTCTATTCCACTTACGAAGACGAAGACGAGTCCGATGCCCATGCGGGGCCCAAAATCATGATTCTGGGCAGCGGGCCGAACCGCATCGGACAGGGAATTGAATTTGATTATTGTTGCTGCCATGCCGCGTTTGCACTGCGCGAAGATGGATTCGAAACCATCATGGTGAATTGCAATCCGGAGACGGTTTCGACGGACTACGACACTTCCGACCGCCTCTATTTCGAACCGCTCACATTGGAAGACGTGCTTGCAATTGTTGAGAAGGAAAAACCGCAGGGCGTAATCGTTCAATTCGGCGGCCAAACACCACTGAATCTCGCCCTGGAACTGAAACGCAACGGTGTACCGATCATTGGCACCGCTCCGGAATCGATCGATCTCGCCGAAGACCGCCGCCGTTTCGGCCGTTTGCTCGACGAATTGAAAATCCCGCAGCCTCGCAACGCCACCGCGCTGGTGCCGGAAGAAGCCGCTCGCGTGGCGGGAGAAATCGGACTGCCGGTTCTGGTCCGGCCGAGCTATGTGCTCGGCGGCCGAGCCATGGTGATCGCCTACGACGTGAACACCGTGCAGGATTACGTCGCTCAGGCCGCGCTGATGGGCCCGGCGAGGCCCGTGCTGATCGATCAATTCCTCGAGGAAGCGACGGAAATCGATGTGGACGCTCTGGCCGACGGAACGGACGTGGTCATCGGCGGAATCATGGAGCACATCGAAGAAGCGGGAGTTCATTCCGGCGATTCTTCCTGCGTGCTGCCACCAGTAAGCTTGTCGCCCGCGATTCTCGACACCATCCGTGAATACACGCAGCGTTTGGCGCTGGCGCTGAAAGTCGTAGGCTTGATGAACGTCCAGTACGCAATTCAGCGCGACACCGTCTTTGTGCTGGAAGTAAATCCGCGCGCTTCGCGCACTGTGCCGTTCGTCAGCAAAGCGACCGGCGTGCCGCTGGCAAAAGTTGCCGCTCGATTGATGACGGGAAAAAAATTGGCCAATCTGGACTTGCCGATTGTGTGGCACAAGCAAGTCGCTGAAATTGCCGTGCACGAATTTTATTCGGTGAAATCACCGGTGTTTCCTTTCAATAAATTCCGGGGTGTCGATACGATTCTTGGCCCAGAGATGCGCTCCACCGGCGAAGTCATGGGAATTTCGACATCCTACGGACTGGCGTTTGCGAAAGCGCAACTTGCGGCAGGGCAGCGCTTGCCGCGCAAGGGCACGGTGTTTCTAAGCGTGAACGATCGCGACAAGAAACATCTCGGAACTCTTGGAAAAGAACTTTCATCCCTGGGTTTTCGCTTGCTTGCGACGCGCGGCACTGCCGCAGCGCTCGAATCCGCCGGCATCGAAGCCGAATCGGTATTCAAAGTGAACGAAGGCCGCCCGAACATTGTGGACCTGGTGAAAACGGGAAAAATCGATTTGGTGATCAACACACCCCTGGGCCGCGAATCGTTTTACGATGAAAAATCCATTCGCCGTGCGGCGATTCGCTACAACATACCGTGTATCACCACGCTTGCCGCCGCGAATGCTGCCGCGCGCGGAATCCGCGCCTTGCTCGAGCAGGGAACGGAAGTCGCCGCGCTGCAAGACTTGCACCGCGGGCAAGCCGCAGCTTCCGGCGTGCCTGCTTCAGGAGACTAAGCCATGATCTTCTCCGGTGTTTTTGCCGCTCTGACTACGCCGTATGCGCACGACGGGTCGGTTTCTCTTCCCGACCTGAAGCACAACGTTCAGCAATATAACCAGACCGATCTGGCGGGTTACGTCGCGGTGGGCTCAACCGGAGAATCCGTACTGCTCTCGCGAGCGGAGATGGATGGGATTCTCATCACCGTCAAGGAAGCGGCGAAAGGGAAGAAAGTGCTCGCCGGCACCGGCGCGGAGTCAACCGCGGAAACAATTGAACGCACGAAACGTGCCGCTGAACTCGGATACGACGCGGCGTTGGTAAAGACGCCGTACTACTACAAGACCGCGTACAAACCAGACGTGCTGTTAGCTCATTACCGGCGCGTGGCAGACGAATCTCCGATTCCCGTCATGCTTTATTCGATTCCGCAATTCACCGGCATAACGCTGACAGCCGCGGAAGTAACCGCTCTCGCCGAGCACCCCAACATCATTGGCATCAAAGATAGTTCCGGAAATGTGCTAGGCGTCGCGGAAACAATTGCGGCGACGCCCACAAAATTTCAGGTCCTGGTCGGTTCGGCAGCCTCGGTGTATCCGTCGCTGGCGATTGGCGCAAGAGGTGCAATTCTAGCTCTGGCGTGCGCGTTGCCGGAAAAGTGCGTGGCGTTATACGAATTGTTCCAGCAGGGTCACCACGAAAAAGCGCGCGAACTGCAAGCCATTCTGGTTCGCGCCTCGAAATTGATTGTTTCCGAGCTCAGCATCGCCGGCGTCAAGTACGCCATGGACCAGCGCGGCTACCGCGGCGGCATTCCGCGCCCCCCACTTCTACCCTTGCACCATGAACAAAAGAAACGCCTTACCGAATTGCTAGCGACTTTGGAACCGGCCGCAGTACGGGCCTAATATCAGGAAATCGATTCAATTGATGAGACGTTTTGTCGCGAGTATCATCTAACGGCTCATGGATTGCCGTGCCCTCACCTTTCGCCAGCTTCCGCACCAACCCATCCTTTTCCTCGATTACCTCGATCACTTCGAGAAAGTGAAATCCTTCTATGTTCATCCGCCAGTGATGCCCTCGGCGACGCGCGCGGCTCGGAAGCTGGACTATCCAGAGGATCGGAGAGCAGAAGTCAGTTCTATTTTGCGCAAACAGAACATTTCTCTCGGGACTGGAGAGGAGACGTTCTCCAATTTAGACCGGCTTGAGAAGGGTGCGGTTGCCGTTGTTTCGGGGCAACAGGTGGGATTGTTCAGCGGGCCGGCGTACGCCATTTATAAGGCGCTGACAGCCGTGCAGATCGCGGAGGAATTGACGCGGAGCGGAACTCCGGCGGTGCCGGTTTTTTGGATGGCGACGGAGGATCACGATCTGGATGAAGTGCGCCACACAACGTGGTTCGACAACGGGAAACTGGTTCGATTTGAGTTGCCTGCTGCAGCGCATACAGAACAGCCAGTGGGACGGATTCCACTCGGCGCGGAAATTGAGCCGCTGGTGCAGGAAGCGGCGGAATTGTTGGCGAATCAAGGCAGCGACCTGCTGGCGCAGTACCTGATCGAAAGCTATCGGCCAGAAGAAACGTACGGGAGCGCGTTCGGGAAATTATTTGCGCGTTTGTTTGCGCAGCAAGGTTTGATACTGATGGACCCGCTGGATGAGGGTTTGCACAGAGTTGCCGCGCCGCTTTACCAGCATGCGCTTGCGGAACGCGATACGCTGAATGAGAAGCTCTTGCAGCGCGGGAAAGATTTGGACCGCGCGGGATTCGATGCGCAAGTCAAGGTGACTTCGCGCAGCACGCTGCTGTTCCGCATGGATGAAGGCGGGCGGCGGGTGGTCACGGCGAGCGCGGAGAAATTTCAGGCCGGGGAAAAGACCTGGCCGCGCGAAGAGTTGGTGCACTTGACGCACACCGAGCCGGAGAGATTCAGCCCCAATGCGATTTTCCGGCCGGTGGTGCAGGATTTTCTGCTGCCCACGGCGGCGTATATTGCCGGTCCGGCGGAGATTTCTTATTTTGCGCAGTCGGAAGTGGTTTACCGGCAGCTTCTCGGGAGGATGCCGGTGATGCTGCCGCGGTCGGGATTTACCTTGGTGGATACCAAGGCCACCAAGCTTTTGCGCCGCTACGACCTGACCGTTGAAGATGTTTGGTCTGGCTCGCAGGGGTTGCGGCACAAGATGGAGAGGCAGTCGGTCCCGGGCGCGCTGTCGAAGAACTTTGACCGCGACCAAAAACAGGTGGCGAAGATGCTGGCGCAGCTCGGCAAGCAGATGGAAAAGCTCGATCCGACTCTGAAAGGCACAGTGGAAAGAGCGCGGAAGAGAATCGAATATCACATTGAAAAGCTGCGGCGAAAAGCGGGCCGCGCGCAAGATCAGAAGAGCGGACTCATTGCCGCGCATGAACAGCACCTGGAGTCGCTGCTGAATCCGCACAAGGTGCTGCAGGAGCGCGAACTGTGTTTGCTGTCGTTTCTGGCGCGATGGGGATCAGGCGGACTCAGCGAATTGCAAAAGCTTTCGAGTGGGAAGAAAATCGGGCATCACTTCATTCTTCAACTTCCGTAACGCCGAGAATTCGGGGCCGTCAAGGGTGCCAGCACTGGCAGCTATCGAGAACCTTTCATGCAGACACTCAGCGTGAAGACCGATCGGCTGACGCAGCTTGTGGATGTGACGGCGCAAGTGCAGAAGGCGGTTACGGCGTCGGGCGTGGTCACCGGGATTTGCTATTTGTACGTGCCGCACACGACGGCTGCGATCACGATCAATGAGTGCGCGGACCCGGATGTCGCACGCGACGTGGAAGGGGCGCTGGACCGGCTGGTTCCAGCGACGGGGCCGTACCGTCACAGCGAGGGGAATTCGGACTCGCATGTGAAGGCGGTGCTGGTCGGTGCAAGTCAAGTTATCCACGTAGAATCTGGGAAACTGGTTCTGGGGCGCTGGCAAGGCGTGTTCTTCTGCGAGTTCGACGGTCCGCGGGCGCGGCGGCTACAGGTAAAAGTTGTCGCGGATTGAGCGCGGGCGCGGAGTATACTTGTTGGGAACTCCCCCACCCCTCCCCCTGTTTTTCAAAAGTGTTCATTCTAAAGGGAGATAAAGTTATTTAGAATCAATACTTCTATAAGTGTTTATTCTAAAGAGGCTTACATTGCACCAAAATTGTGCAGAATCGATCACTTCTCGCAAGGGCGGACTGCCAGTACGATGCCCGCTCGGAGCCGAACAAGGCGACTGGACTAACCACATGGGCCGCAAGAAACTCCCTCGATCAAAGGTAGCTACAACAGTACCTACGTAATTAAATACCACAGTTAGTACCTCCAGTCAAGAGGATTTTGAAAGTCCCAGCTAGGGGGGTAATGCCTTGCCCAGTTCAGAGGAGACCAACCCTCCTATGTCACGGGTTGCTAGCCAGAGTCTTGACCACTCGCCGAACGACCTCCACCACTCGGGCCATTCTCGGAAAATCCAGCTTGTCCGGGGTGTCATTTGCAGTGTGGTAGTAAGGATTTCGGAAGATGGCGGTGTCTGTAATCATAATGGCTGGGTAATTTGCTTGCCAGAAAGACCAGTGATCCGACCATCCTACGCCAGGCCACTCGGCTGGGGCAGCAACGCCTTCGGAGGGAAAACTTGTCGTCTCCCGAAAGCGGCGAACCGCGCGGCGCACCAAATCTGGTGAGTCTGATTTACCTGCGAAACCGATGAAATCGCCCCGACTAGGGTCGAGCCATCCGAGCAATGGCTGGGTATTTCTGGCTGGACGGTGCGTCAGAATAATAGCCGAGCATCTCGAGGGAAATCATCGCTGAAACCGCTACGTTATCCCTCTTGAGCTGCCGAGCGTATACGAGGCTGCCCATCGTGTCAGTTTGAAAGAAAGGCGGCTCTTCATTCACAAAAAGAACGAAGCGGATGCTCTTGCGCAACTTGCTGCCTTGCAGCATTCGTGCTAGCTCTAATACGGCGGCCACGGCAGTGGCATTGTCATCGGCACCGACGGTGCCAACCACACAGTCATAGTGGGCGCCCACGATTACTGTGCCACTTGCGCTCTGACTTCCGACCAAGATTGCTTCGAGATTGCTGACGTTCTTACCATCCGAGGAATAGGAGTGCTCCGACACCTCGTAGCCGGTGCGGTGTAGTTCATCGCGTGCGTACTCGATGGCAGCGTGTAGCGATTCTGGCTTCCTGACGTTTCTTTCCCCAATAGTGTCGGAGAGGATCTTCAGGTGGGCTGCCAGGCGAGCAGCGAGTTCAGATTGCGCAGGGGACAGAGCGGAGAGTGGTCCTCGGAAGGACTTGAGCGGCATGCGAGTCACACGTGAAATCCACATGAACCCGGCGATAAGGACTAGAGCTGCGAAGGCACAAGTCAGGAGCCATAGCCACTTCGGACCCGCTGTGCGACTTGCTGATTCAAACATTGACCACCATTCGCGGCGTTAGGCTACCACTCTCCGACTGCGTAGATGTCGGAAATCGACTTGCTCTCGGCTAACTAACGCTGGGTGACTGGATTGAGGCGGGGGTGTGCTAGAGTTTTTGGGTGATGAGGAAGATTGGGATTTACGTGCAGGTGCCGTTTTGTCAGACGAAGTGTACTTATTGCAATTTTCATACGGGGGTGGTGGCGACGTCGCGGTTTGCGCCTTATGTGGAGGCGGTTTGCGGGGAGATTCGGGGGCATGGGGAGTTGTTGAGGGCGGCGGGAATCAGTTGGGGAAGTGGCCCCTCGGCTTCGCTCGGGGTAAACGAGTGGCGAGTGACCCGCCACGGCGGGCAAGCGAGTGGGGAGCAGGAAGGGCCGGAGTTTGTGGTGGACACAGTTTACATTGGTGGGGGGACGCCTAGCCTACTGAATCCTGTTCATTTGCAGAACCTGTTGGATGTTATTCGCGAAACCTTTGCTGGCGATCTTGCGGAGGTGACGCTGGAGGCGGATCCGGAGACGGTGGAGGCTGGGAAGGCGGAGGCTTGGGTTGCGGCGGGGATTAACAGGGTTAGCTTTGGGTTGCAGTCGTTTGTGGATAGGGAGTTGGTGGCGGCGGGGCGGATGCACCGGCGGGAGGATATTTACCGGGCGGTGCCGATTTTGCGGGCGGCGGGGATTCGGAATATCAGTTTTGATTTGATTGCAGGGTTGCCGTACCAGACTCGGGATAGTTGGCGGCAGTCCTTGGATGAATTGATCGCGATCGGGCCGGAGCATGTTTCCGTTTATTTGCTAGAGATTGATGAGGGGAGCCGGCTTGGTGCGGAGTTGCTGGGCGGCGGGAAGAAGTACAGTGCTGGGGCGGTGCCTAGCGAAGATGAGATGGCCGAGTTTTATGAGATGGCGCAGGAGAGGCTGGGGGCGGCGGGATATCATCACTATGAGATATCGAATTGGGCGAAGCCGGGGCATGAGTCGAAGCACAATTTGAAGTATTGGAGGCGGGAGCCTTATTTGGGATTTGGGGCGGGGGCGCATTCGTTTTCGGGGACGGAGCGGTGGGCGAATGCGCATGATGCGGCGGCTTATGTAAGTGCGGTGCAGGGGGGGCGATTGCCGGTGGAGCAGCATGAAGTTTTGACGGCGGAGGGTGCGCTGGAGGAGGAATTGTTTCTTGGGTTGCGGCAATTGGATGGGATTGATGTGGGGCGGATTGAGAGGGAATACGGAGCCAGTTTGGCGGCAAGATTCGATCCATTGGCTTCGGCGGGTTTGGTGAAAAGAGACGGAAGCATCGTGAGGCTGGCGCCGGAGAAGCTGAGTGTTTCTAATGAGGTGTTTGTGGAGTTGATGAGGTAGAGAACCAAGGACAAAGGATAACGCAGAGTACGCTGAGTCGCGCAGAGTTCAGAAAGAAAAGGATTTAACACATAGGGCACTGAGGTCGGAGCACGGAGATCGCAGAGAAGAAGAGAGAAGGACAATATGAGTTATACGGTGGCGAAGGGGAATCAGCGGGTGGATCCGGATGAGGTGGCGGAGGCGGGGAAGACTCCGGCGGGGGTGGTGGATCTGCGGAGCGACACAGTGACGCGGCCTACGGCGGAGATGCGGCGGGCCATGGCGGAGGCGGAGGTCGGGGATGACGTGTATGGAGAGGATCCGACGGTCAACCGGCTGGAGAAGCGCGCGGCGGAGATTTTTGGGAAAGAGGCGGCGCTGTTTGTTCCCACCGGATGCATGGGGAATCTCATTGCGATTAAGGTGTGGACGCATCACGGGGACGAGGTGATTTGCGAAGAGCGCTCGCATGTGAATTTGTATGAGCTGGCGTCGATGTCGGCGATTGCGGGATGTATGCCGCGCGTGGCGCGCGGGGAAGATGGGATTTTGACTTGGAAGCAGATCGAGGCGGTGATCCGGCCGAAGATTTATTACGATTCGCAGAGCGCGCTGGTGTGCCTGGAAAACACGAGCAACATGGCAGGGGGAACGGTGTATCCGACGGCGCAAGTGGATGACATTTGCGACCACGCGCACAAGATGGGGTTGAAGGTGCATCTAGATGGGGCGCGGATTTTTAATGCGGCGACGGCGTTGGGAGACCACGTAGCGGTGATGACGCGAAAAGTGGATTCCGTGATGTTTTGTTTGTCGAAAGGATTGGGAGCGCCGGTGGGGTCGATGGTTGCGGGGACGAAGGCGTTCATCGAGAAGGGGCGAGTGTACCGGAAAATGTTTGGCGGCGGGATGCGCCAGGCGGGTGTGATTGCGGCGGCGGGGTTGATTGCGTTGGAGAAGTCGCCAGCGCGGCTGCACATCGATCAGGAAAATGCCAAGCGGCTGGCGGAAGGGATCGCGGAAATCCGTGGGCTGACGATCGATCCGAAGAAGGTTCGGTCGAACATTGTGATTTTTGATTGCTCGAAGACCGGGAAGACGGCGGTGGAGCTGTGCGATGCGCTGCATCCGCATGGAGTTTGGGCGCAGGATACGGCGGCGTATTCGGTGCGGGTGGTTACGCACTGTGACGTGGACCAGGCCGGGATCGAGCGTGCGCTGGTGGTGTTGAAGGAAGTGGTTGCCAAGACGCAAAAGGCGGGGGCATGAAGGATTGCTCAGGCGAGCGGGCCGGGATTTTTGAGGTAGCGGTTCACGATGGCGTCGGCGGTGCGATAGACGAAGGCGAGAAGGGTGGGAGTGGGATTGGCGGAGGCGTTCTGGGGAAACGTGGAGCCTCCGAGAATGAAGAGATTGGGCAACTGCCAGTGCTGCAAGTAAGGGTTGACGACGGAGTGCTCGGGGGATCTGCCCATGATCGTGCCGCCTTGTACGTGGGTGCTCTGATAGCGCGTTGCATCGTAATGGCGCAGGCCTGAAAACGGGTTGGTCTCCTCGGCGCCCATGGCGCGAGCGATTTGGACGGCTTTGGCGATGGCGAAATCGGCCATGTTGCGCTCGTTGTCGCGCCAGTCGAGAGTGAGGCGGAGCAGCGGATCGCCGAGCTTGTCCTTATAAGTGGAATCCAGATCCATGAAATTGTTTTTGTAGGCGAGATGCTCGCCGGTGAAGGTGATAGAGCCCGTGCGGTCGTAATAAGAAACGGCGGCTTTTTTCCACTCCGCACCCCAAATGGCTTTCACGGAGCGCGGCAGCACGCCGAAACTGGCGATGGGTTGGAAGCCGTACGCCCGCGCTGCGAAATACCCCCCGCGCAAGAAGGGAGGGGAACCGCGATCGAAGACGTCGCCGTCGAAATCGCTCATGAGCGAACCTGCGGAACCGGAACCCATGAAGCGATTGAGAGGCTTGCTAAAAAAAGCGGTCGCAGCGGGAATGCTCATTTGGTGAGTGAGATTGCTTCCTACGGTGCCGCGGCCGGAGGCCGGATCGTAGGGCTCGCCGATGCCGGAGAGAAGGAGCAGTCGGGTATTGTTGAAAGTCCAGGAAGCTAAAAAAACGAGGGCGGCGGGTTGAAAAACTTCTTCGCCACGATCGTTGATGTAAGTGACGCCGCGGGCCGCGGGTATCGGAGCGGAATCAAAGAGAATGCGGCGAACCCAGGCGCCGGTATGCAAGGCGACATTTTTTCGTTTTTGGATGATGGGGAGCAGAAGATTGGTGGGCTGGGCTTTGGCGCCAACCATGCAGCCGAATCTTCCGCAGAATCCGCAGTAGGTGCAGGCGCCGCGAGAGATGCCATCGGGATTGGTGTAAGACTGGCTGATGGTGGCGGAAGGCGCGGTGTAGGGATGATATCCGAGCGATTTTGCGGCGTCGCGAAAGAGAGCGGCGTAGTAAGGAACTTTTGTGGGTGGAGTCGGGTATTCTTCACTGCGCCAGCCTTCGAAGATGTTGCCGCCGTCGATTTTTGTTCCTTTGAGGTTGCCTGCTTTGCCTGAAACGCCGAGCAATTTTTCGGTTTGCGTGTAGTAAGGTTCGAGCTCGTCGTAGGTGATGCCCCAATCGCGGATGGAGTGGTCTATAGGGAGTGCAGCCGCGCCGTGTTTCGTGGTGGTTTGAGAGAGCAATTCAAAACAGTCGGGAAGAAAGCGGGGGCACTGTGCATTCCAGTGTTCACCGGAACCGCCAACGCCGGCGCCAATTTGGAACGCGCCGTGTTGACGTAACGGAAGGGCGCGCTGGCTCGGATTGTGGCGAAGAGTGACAGTTTCCTGCGAGAGGTCCTGCATCATGCGCAGGCGGATGGCGTAATCCAATTCGTCCATGGCGTCGGCGTAGTCGGCGGATTCCCTGGAGGGGCCGCGCTCGAGAACGACGATGGACAGCGAAGTACGGGAGCCTAGCTCTTTGGCCATGAGGAGGCCGGCCCAACCTCCACCGATGAGGACGACGTCTACAGCGGGAAGAGTCTTCATGACTCCCCCTCGCTGGGGCGGATTTTTTTGCCGGTGACTTGGCTGAGGCTTGCGGGTTTGGGGCGGAAGGGTTTTCCGTAATACTTTTCGATCTCGTCGAAGTTGCTCATGCGGGGGCCAGGGAAGCCGACGAGCTGCCAGCCGACCATGCCGGCGTTACCTCCGTGGATTGGATCGCAGAACATTCCTTCAATGGAGTTTTGGCGGAGGAGGGCGAAGAAAACGGAGGATTCGATTTGCCGCAAGGCAGCGTCCTGGCCGGCGGGCGGAAGGAGATGAAAACCTTTCAAGTCCTTCAGGCCTTCGCGGTAGATTTGGCGCGGAGTTTCCTTGCCTTGATAGCCAAGTTCGGGTGGGCCGTCTTCGAATGGAGGTTGCGTGTAGCGAAAACGATCGCGGCCGTAGGAACCGGCGAGCTGGCGGTCAATGTAGATGGAAACGCCGGCTTCGCGCGCGCCTGGGCCGGAGTCATCGGAGGGGAAGATGCGAGAGGCAGCGGCGGCGACGATCAGGGCTTCGGTCTCGGTGAAAAAGCGAAGAGGAATGCGGATTGGTTTTTGCTCGGAGGCGAGCAGAGAGGCTTTGCGATCGAGGGAATAAACGAGGACGCCGCCGAGGGTTGCGGCAGAAAGAGTGAGGAAATGGCGGCGGCGCATCGGCAGGAGTGTACCAGAGGTGCGAGAGGGGAAAAGAGGAAATCGTGATTTTCGGTGAAGGGCAGTGAACGAAACCAGCACGCTTGATACCCCGGCAAACGGGGGAGAACGAGTACTGTGGTATAAATTATATTTGGGCTGAGTGTAGCGAGAGCACACGGTCGCACCGGAGAAAACGTGGATTTCAGTTTTACTGAGGAACAGCAGCAGCTGCGCAAGAGTGTGCGGGAATTTGCCGAAGGCGAAATCGCTCCGCATGTGATGGAGTGGGATGAGGCGTCGCATTTTCCGATTGAGATCATGCCCAAGCTGGCGGAGATGGGGCTGCTGGGGGTACTTTTTCCGGAACAGTATGGCGGGGCGGGACTGGGCTACGTGGAGTACGTGATAGCCGTTGAGGAATTGTCTCGAGTAGACGGATCAGTGGGGATCATCGTCGCGGCGCACAATTCGCTGTGCAGCAATCACATCTTCAAGTTTGGAAGCGAGGAACAGAAGAAGAAGTATCTTGTGCCGCTGGCTCAGGGAAAGAAAATAGGTGCATGGTCGCTGACGGAACCGGAAGCCGGTTCGGATGCGGGAGGCACGCGAACGGCTGCCGTACGGGATGGCAAGCATTGGGTGCTGAACGGCGCGAAGACCTTTACGACGAACGGCCACTATGCGGATGTGTGCGTGGCGATGGCGGTGACGGACAAGTCCAAAAATTCGCACGGAATCAGCGCCTTCATTTTGGAAAAGGGGATGCCCGGCTTCAAGCCGGGCAAGAAGGAAAACAAGCTGGGATTGCGCGCGAGCGACACTTCCGAAGTGATTTTCTCAGATTGCCGAGTGCCGGCCGAAAACTTGCTCGGGGCGGAAGGTGAAGGGTTTGTAGGGAGCTTGAAAATTCTGGATGGCGGTCGAATTTCGATTGCCGCGCTGGGGCTGGGAATGGCGCAAGGAGCGCTGGAAGCGGCGACGAAATACGCGAAACAGCGGAAGCAGTTCGGGCAGGCCATCAGCGAATTTCAGGCGATCCAGTTCAAGTTGGCGGAGATGGCGACAGAGGTGGAGGCGGCGAAGCTGTTGGTCTACCAAGCGGCCTGGCTGGCGGATCGCAAGGACGTCCGATTCACGAAGGAATCGAGCATGGCGAAATTGTTTGCCAGCGAGGTGGCGGTGCGCGTCGCAAACGAATGCGTGCAGATTCACGGGGGATACGGGTTCATCAAGGACTATCCCGCGGAGAAGTATTACCGCGACGTGAAACTTTGCACGATTGGCGAAGGCACCAGCGAAATTCAGAAATTGGTGATTGCCCGGCAGTTGCTTGGAAAGAAATAATAGGGTGATGCGCCTGCCCGCTTCCGAAAGCTCCACAGACAAATCATGACGTTACCCGTTGAAAAGTGGGCGGAACAAGTGCGCTCGGGCGATGTACGCGCGGTTTCGCGAGCGATCACGGCGATTGAAAATCATCAGCCGGAAGCGGAGGCGCTACTGCGGCTGCTCTTTCCGCACACGGGTCAGGCGTATCTCACTGGAGTCACTGGCGCGCCGGGGACGGGGAAGAGCACGCTGGTTGACCGGCTGGCGAGCTATCACCGCAAGAGGCAGGAGCAGGTGGGCGTGATTGCGGTGGACCCGACGAGCCCGTATTCCGGGGGCGCAATTTTGGGCGACCGGATTCGCATGCAGGGGCATGCGGGGGATGCGGGGACATTTATTCGGTCGATGGCTACGCGGGGATTTCTCGGGGGGCTGGCGCGGGCGACGGCGGAAGTGGCGTTGCTGCTGGATGCGGCGGGAAAGAAGCACGTGCTGATCGAGACGGTCGGAGTGGGACAGGATGAAATCGACATCGTGCGGCTGGCGGATTGCGTGCTGGTGGTATTGGTGCCAGGGCTTGGCGACGACATCCAGAACATGAAAGCCGGTCTGATGGAGATCGGCGACATTTTTGTTTTGAACAAAGCCGATCGAGAAGGCGCTGACCGGCTGGAGCAACAACTGTTGGCGATGATGTCGCTGGTGATGCCGAGGGATGGCTGGCACCCTCCGGTGGTGCGCACGGTGGCTTCGGAGAACAAGGGAATTGAGGTATTGGCGGAGTCGGTGGGGAAATTCCAGAAACATTTTGAATTGAGCGGGGAGCGGCGGCGGAAACACGTTGAGCATTGGAAAAAACGTTTGGTAGAGCTACTGGAATCGCGTTTGCTTGAACGGGTGTTAGGTGGGGCTGGCGGGGAAGCATGCTTGGCGGAGCTTGCAGGAGAAGTGGCGGACCGGAAGAAGGATCCATTCACGGCCGTGAACGAAATCCTGAAGAAGAGCGGCCTTCAAGGCTGAAGGAGAAGACGATGGCGGCAATGAAGGCTAGTAAATTGAAGAGCGCAACGGGGAAGTCCGAGGCCGCAATCGGGATCATTGGCGGGAGCGGGCTTTATGCGATGAATGGATTGACGAAGACGCGCGAAATTCGCGTGAAAACGCCGTTCGGCGAACCTTCGGATGCGCTTGTGCTTGGCACTCTGGAAGGGAAGCGCGTGGCGTTTTTAGCGCGGCACGGGCGAGGACACCGCATTCTGCCGAGCGAGATCAACTATCGCGCGAACGTCTACGCGATGAAGCTGCTGGGCGTGGAACGGATTATTTCGGTAAGCGCAGTCGGCTCGCTGAAGGAAGACTTGCGGCCCGGAGAATTTCTGGTGGCCGACCAGTTTTTCGACCGCACGAAGAATCGCATCTCCACTTTTTTTGGCGAAGGAATTGTTGCGCACCTGGCGTTTGCGCATCCCACATGCGGACAATTGTCGGGCGTTCTGTCCGATGCTTGCGTGCATGAAGCCGTGATGGTGCATCGCCGCGGCACGTACGTGTGCATCGAAGGGCCGCAATTTTCGACATTAGCCGAGGCGGAGGTGCACCGGCAGCTTGGCTTTGAGGTGATCGGGATGACCAACGTGACGGAAGCGAAATTGGCGCGCGAAGCCGAGATTTGCTACGCAACGATCGCGATGATCACTGATTACGACTGCTGGCATCCAGAGCATGAGTCGGTTACGGCGTCGCAGATCATGGCCACGCTGAGCCAAAACGCGGAGAACGCGCAGAAGGTGCTACGCACCGCCGTCCGCGAGTTGCCTGCGCCGAGATCCTGCAAGTGCGGGTCGGCGCTGCAACATGCGCTGGTGACGGATTTGAAGATCGTCCCCAAGGCCACCAAGAAGAAGCTGGCAGCAATCATCGGAAAATATAGTTCATAGGAGAGACGCGTGTCCTTACTCGTTGTGGGATCTGTGGCATTTGACGCCCTGGAGAGTCCGTACGGAAAAGTGGATCGCGCGCTTGGCGGCGCGGCCACGTACTTCGCCGTGGCGGCCAGTTTTTTCACGCACGTAAACCTCGTGGGGATTGTGGGAGACGATTTTACGGAAGTGGACGCCCGGATTTTTCATGGGCGAACCATCGATATCGAGGGGCTGGAACGTGCGACGGGAAAAACATTTTTTTGGGCCGGGCGCTATTCACAGAACCTGAACGAGCGCGTGACGCTGACGACAGAACTGAATGTATTCGCGGAATTCAAGCCTCGCCTGCCGGAAAAATACCGCAGCTCAAAATATGTTTTTCTCGCGAATATCGCGCCGGATTTGCAGCGTGACGTCCTTCACCAGGTCAAAAAGCGCCCTAAAATTGCGGCGCTGGATACCATGAACTATTGGATCGAGCGTTCAAACGCGGAGTTGCGGGAGACACTGAAGCACGTCGATATCCTGATGATCAACGACTCGGAAACACGGGAGCTTTCTAGCGAACACAACCTGCTGCGCGCGGCCAAGCATATTTTCAAGATGGGGCCAACGACGCTGGTAGTGAAGCGCGGGGAATATGGCGCCATGATGGTGGATAAGCGCGGCGTTTTTTGCGTGCCGGCATTTCCGCTTGAAGAGCCGCACGATCCTACTGGAGCGGGCGACAGCTTTGCCGGCGGCTTCATGGGGTACCTGGCGGGATGTGGGGACAAGAGCGACGCGTCGCTGCGCCGCGCCATGGTTTACGGCTCGGTGCTGGGGAGCTTTGCGGTGGAAAAATTCGGCCTGGACCGGCTGCGGCACCTGAAGCGCAGCGAGATACACGCCAGGGCACGTCACTTTGCGAAATTGACGCAATTCAAATTGTAAATGGCTAGAATTTCGTTCAGGCGCGCGATGGGGCGCTGAAACGATGCTCTCTCTCCAAGAAATATTTGCACGATTGACCGTGGCGGCGGTGCTGGGCGCGATCATAGGCATTGAACGCGTCCTTCGGCGGCGGCCAGCCGGCGTGCGCACTAGCCTTTTTGTTTGTTTGGCTACCGCGCTGTTTACAATTCTGTCCGGAGAAATTGCGCACCGCCTCGGCGACACGAGCGGCACTCGGATTGCTTCGAATATCGTGCAGGGAATCGGCTTTCTGGGAGCGGGCGCCATTCTGCGCGGTTCGGGAGGCGTCTTGGGGATGACCACCGCCGCAACGATCTTTGTGGAGGCCGCCATCGGTATGGCGGCAGGGGGCGGCCTATACGCCGTCGCTGCTTATTCAACGGGGATTGTCCTGTTTGGCTTGACGGCGGTCGGCTGGGCGGAGCAATACTTCAATTTGAAGTGCCGACTCATGATATTCAGAATTACGACAGCCCACTCGGACAGCGTATCAACGGAAGTACAGCAGCTAATGTCGAGCCTGAAAATTTTCCTGCAGCACTTGCGGGTTTCGATGGCGGGCGCAACTTCGATCGTAGAATTCGAGGCTGACGTGACCCACAAACAGCAAGAGGCGATTCTCGCGCAGCTCAATCGTCAGGGCGTAATCACCGAGGTGGCTCCCGTCGAGAGCCGTCAAGAATGAGCGGAAGCAACGGGACCCCTCGAAAGCCCAAGGCACTGGCCGCCGGCTCGCGGCTGGGAATATTTGCCCCGGCGTCTCCGGCGGAATCCGTGGAAATGATCGCGGGGCTGGCGGAATTGAAACGCCTCGGGCTTTTAGTGGCAGTGAATCAAGACAGCAACGCGGAGGGGTATTTCGCGGGGTCGTCCCTGGAAAGAGTAGGCGGATTTCAAAGCGCTGTGCTCTCCGATCAAGTGGACGGGCTGGTCGCCTTACGGGGCGGCTACGGTTCAAACTACTTGCTGGACTATGCGCTGGAAAAGAGCCTGTCCGGCCCGAAGTGCGTGATGGGGTTTAGCGACATTACCTCTTTACAAATTTATCTTTGGCAGCGATGCGGCTGGGTAAGCTTTTATGGCCCGATGGTCGTGGGGGGCCTGAACGCTGGCGCTGGCATGCGCAAAGGTTATGATGAAGATTCGTTTGTTCAGGCAATTCGGAAGATAGGAAGTGGATGGAAGCTGCGTTTGCGCGGAGAACCGGTGCTGACTGGGAACGCTACAGGGACAGTTCTGGGTGGATGCATGACTATGCTGGAGGCCACGATCGGGACGCCGTGGGAGTTAGATACCAAGGATTCGATCCTGGTGCTGGAAGATCGCGCGATGAAGCCCTATCAGGTGGACCGCGTGCTGATGCATCTAAAGCAAGCTGGGAAATTTGAAGGAGTGCGCGGGATTGTTCTGGGAGATTTTCCGGAGAGCGAGCCGGCCGTGGCGGGAGCACCAACCGTGCGGGAAGTCTGCTCGCGGATTCTGCGTCCGCTTGGAGTCCCCATTGTATTCGGCGCTCCGGTGGGGCATACCGTTCGGCCCATGCTGACGATACCGCTGGGCATCAAGGCGCGACTGGATGCGGATGGGGAAGGCACGCTCGAATTTCTGGAATCGGCGGTGGTGGCTTGAGCGAAACGAAGCATGTGCATGTGATTGGGATTGGCGGATCGGCGATGGCGCCGCTGGCTGGGATGCTGCGCGAGCACGGCTTTCGCGTGACCGGGTCGGATTCCGGAGTTTATCCGCCGGCGTCGACGTTGCTCGAAAGCCTGGGAATTTCGTTTTTCAATACTTTTGACGCGGCGCATATGCAGCCGGCGCCGGACCTGGTGGTAGTGGGAAACATCATCGCGCGCGGAAATCCCGAGTTGGAGGAAGTGCTGGATCGGAAGATTCCTTATCGCTCGATGCCGGAGATACTCGAAGAAGTCTTTCTTCCGAGGAGGCATTCCATCGTTGTCAGCGGGACACATGGAAAAACGACCACGACGGCGATGCTGGCGTGGATTTTTCAGACTGCCGGGAAACGGCCGAATTTTCTGGTGGGCGGTGTGGCGGAGAATTTTGGCAAGAGTTATGGGCTGGGCGGCGGGGAAGAGTTCATTCTCGAGGGCGACGAGTATGAAACGGCATTCTGGGACCGCGGGCCGAAGTTTTTTCACTACCATCCGGATGATTTGATTGTGACTTCGCTGGAATACGATCACGCCGATATTTATCCTGACTTTGAGACTTACCAGTTGGCTTTCCGACGACTGGTCAATCTTGTTCCAAGGCGCGGGCGCGTGGTGATTTGGGGCGATGCGGAAGATTCGGGGCCGGCGTTGCGGCGCGCGGCAGAGAAAGCATTTTGCCCGGTGGAGACCTACGGATTCGGATCGGGGAATGATTGGGTGGCGAGCGATTTTGCGATTGACGGCGAAACGATGAGGTTTCGCGTGACGCATAAGGGAAAACCGTTTGGGGAATTTCAGTTGGTGGCCACCGGACGGCACAACGTTTTGAATGCCATGGCGGCGATCATTGTGGCGCAGGGACGCGGTATAGCGGTTGAAGCTATCGCCAAAGGGCTCGCGACGTTTCGCAGCGTGAAGCGTCGAATGGATGTGCGGGGCGAAATCGGAGGAGTGCTGGTGGTCGATGACTTTGCTCATCATCCCACGGCAGTGAAGGCGACCATCGAAGCGGCGAGGGGGCGCTGGCCGGGGCGGCGGTTGTGGGCCATTCTCGAGCCGCGGTCGAATTCCATGCGACGCAAAGTGTTTCAGGATGCGCTGCCGAAGGCGCTGGCCCTCAGTGACCGCGTCATTCTAGGAGGCGTTTTTCGCGCTCAGCAATTGGGCGGGGAAAATCGACTGGACCCGGAGAACGTGGCGGAAAGTGTCCGTGCCTTAGGCAAAGACGCGCGCGTGTTTCCGAGTTCCGACGCTATTGCAGAGCATCTTGGGAGCGAGGCAAAACCGGGAGATTTGCTGCTCATCATGTCCAACGGGAGTTTTGATGGCCTTTGCGAGAAACTTCTGAAGAGACTGGGCACGGTTGCGCAGCTTACTGGCGAGGCGAAGTCTCGGTGACCGTTTCTTTCGCTCGAAGCAGAGTCCTGCTCGCCGCCAGTATTTGCCTCGTGCTTACCCTGACGATTGGTTCTTCGGCCCGCGCCACAATTCAATACACGGTGGGGCTGGATCATCCGGAGAAACATCTTTTTCACGTGACGATGACCATACCCGGCGTGGCAGGTGAAGTGACAGTGCGAATGGCCGCGTGGAATGCGCTTTACCAAGTCCGCGACTTCAGCAGCCACGTCCAACAAGTGGAAGCGGTTGCTGGTTCTGAGAAATGCTTGATTGAAAAAATGGACAAGCAAACATGGCGCATTAAGGGGACTGGAACAATCAAGATTTCTTACGCTACATATTGGGATGAGGCGGGACCTTTTGCATCGCAGCTGAACAACGAGCATGCTTTCATCAACCCGGCGATGATTCTCCTCTATGTGCCATCCCGGCGTGATGAAAATGTGTCTTTGAATGTCGTATTATCCTCATCCACGTGGCGCGCGGCCGGCCCCACGTTGACAGGGTATGCGGAGTTTGGCCGGAATCAATCAGTCACCTTCGACGCAGCCAGTTACGAGGCGCTGGCGGATGGGCCAATCGAAGTTGGGAGAATCGAACAGTTTGAACTAGAAGGAGTATCCCCGCGAGTATCAGTAGTCATTCACGGGGAGAACTGGAGCAAGAAGCGGGTCGAAGAAGACCTGAGGCGCATCTGCAAATACGAATTGAAGCTCATGGATGGAACGCCATTCGAACGCTACATGTTCATTCTTCACATTGGGAGAGGAGCCGGCGGCGGTGGGATGGAGCACGCGAACTCAACAGCGATTGGCGTCTACTCGGATGAATATTTGCCGGGTGTCGCGGCGCATGAATTTTTTCATTTGTGGAATGTGAAGCGCCTCCGGCCGGCATCGCTGGATCCCGTGGACGATACGAAAGAGCAATATACGCGAGCGCTGTGGTTCGCCGAGGGCGTGACGAATACTTATGGTTCGTTCACCCTGGTGCGCAGCGGCATCTGGAGCAAAGAACAGTTCTATGGAGACCTTGGCGAACAAATCACCGAACTGGAAGACCGCCCGGCGAATCGCTGGCAGAGTGCGGAGCAATCAAGTCTCGATGCTTGGTTTGAGAAATATCGGCTCTACAATCAGCCGGAATACAGCGTTTCGTATTACACGAAGGGGCAGGTATTGGGTGATCTGCTGGACATTCTGATTCGCGATCGCACAAGAAACGAAAAGAGTTTGGATGATGTTTTGCGCGCGATGAATGCGAATTTTGCCAAGCAGGGAAAAACGTATCGTGACAGCATAGATGTTCAATTGACCGCCGAGAGCGTTGCCGGTGGATCGTTCGAGGAGTTCTTCAGGAAATATGTAGCGGGGGCGGAGCCGTTTCCGTACCAGCCGATTTTGGCGTTGGCAGGTTTGACTCTTCGAACCGTGGAGCACCGGAAACCGGCGCTTGGGTTTCTCCTGGAACACGAACAGAACGGACCGTTTGTGGTGAGCGGGGTCGATTCCGAGGGACCAGCGGCGCGGGCGGGCTTGCGAGCTGGCGATGTGATCGTCAACTGGGACGGTGGAGAAGCGCCCCGGCGTGTGGACCGCTGGTTGCTAGGGCAGAAAGCGGGCGATCCGCTGAAGCTGCGCGTCCGCCGGGAAGACAAGGAGCTGACGATTGAATTCCGGCTCGGCGAAACCAAGGAAATTCTTTACCAGGTCGTGGAGGATTCGCATGCCAGCGAAAAGGCGCGCCATATCCGGGATGGGATGCTTCGCGGCGAGGCCAGCGCAGCCGCCGTTCACTAGGGCCGTGGCCGATTCACGATTCGCTTGACCAACACTGCGGGATTCGAGAGAGTTTGCCTGTCCATGCTGCGCACACTATTTGTTGTCGTTTTCCTGTCACTTTACATTCTGATCGTCGGGCCGCCGCTGATCCTGTACGCGTGGATTACAAAAAATCCTGATCCGGTTTACTGGGCCGGAGTGAAAGGCGTGATGTTTTTTGTGCGGGCCGTGGGAGTGCGGGTGCGCGTGCTTGGTCTTGAACGCATTCCGCCGGGCGTTTGCCTGTTTGTTGCGAATCATACCAGCTCGGCGGATGCGCCGGCAGTTGTCGGCGCCATTCCTCGGAGGGTCGCCCTAATTCTGAAAGAATCACTCTTCAAGTTCCCGATCGTGGGGCAAGCCTTTTCCTCGGCGCATTTCGTCCCCGTGGATCGAGGCGCTCATGATTCCGCCGTGGCCAGCGTGGAGAAAGCTACCGAAATTCTCCGAGCGGGACAATCGTTTTTGATTTATCCCGAAGGCACGCGCAGTCCCGACGGGCGCCTGCAGCGTTTTAAGAAGGGTGCCGTAGTGATGGCCATCAACGCGGGGGTGCCGATTGTCCCCATGGTTTGTTCCGGCGCTCACCGCATCATGGAAAAACGGTCGCTGGTGATTCACCGCGGCGAAATTATGGTGGAGTTTCTCGATCCGATTGAGAGTTCAGGGTATTCGATAGAACAGCGGGACGAGTTGAACGAGAAGATTCGGGCGGCGATGGCCGCGGCGCTGCCCCCTGACCAGCGTCCCCTTGACTCTCCAGGAGCTATCGAAGAACCTGCCGAGGCCTAACTCGCCGAACGTACGTTGGGCGTTTTCAGCGAGATTTTAGCTTCTCGATTTCGGCTTCCAGTTCACGAACACGCTTTTGAAGTTCGGGAGCGCGATTGAGTGCAGCTGAATTTTTCAGCCATTGCCTGCGTTCCACGCAGGGCGTGCCTGCGTACTCCTTGTCGCCGACAAGGTCATTTGGTATCCCGCTCTGCGCCGTGACCACTGTTCGGTCCCCGATGGTGATGTGCCCTGCCGCTCCGACTTGCCCGGCAAGAATGGAATCGCTGCCGATTTTCGTTGATCCAGCCAAGCCGACCTGTCCGCAAAGCAACGTGTTCGTGCCGATCCGTGAACCATGACCGACAAGAACCAGGTCGTCCAGCTTGGCGCCGCGTCCGATACGCGTCTCGCCGATGGTAGCCCGGTCGATGCACGAATTTGCCTGTACTTCGACGTCGTCCTCGAGCACGACGGTACCCGTTTGCAGGATTTTGCGGTAGCTGCCGTCGGGCTGCTTTGCAAACCCGAATCCATCTCCTCCGACAATTACCCCATCTTGCAAAACTACGCGGTTGCCAATGCGGCAATATTCCCGCACCACCACGTGCGCATGGGAGAAGAAATCATCGCCAATCTGCACACCGCGATAGATGCTGACGAAACTATGAAGCACGGCATTCCGCCCGATTTCCGCTTCTTCATCCAGGTAGCAGTACGGCCCAATATGCGCGCCCTCGCCAATCTTGGCGCCCTTCGCGATGATCGCTGTCGGATGAATCCCTGGCGCATACCGCGGCGGCTGATAGAAAAGCTCGAGGGCCCGCGCGAAGGCAGCGTAGGGGCTTGCCGAGCGCAAAGCTGCCAATGCTGGCAACGATGGCTCCCGCTCCAGCGTAACTCCTTCTTCGACCAGAACCGCCGAGGCGCGTGTCGTCTTCAGTAAACCAAAGTACCGCCGATTTGTGAAAAATGTAAGTTGTCCCGGTTCGGCAAGCTCAATGCCTGCCACCCCGCGAATCTCGAGTTCCGGCGGGCCTTCCAATCGGCATCCCAATTTCTCCGCAACATCGGCAAGTTTCATGAAAAGGCTCCTCTATTTCTCGTGGGGTGTTTGTCAGGCTGTCTGCGAGTCTCGCACAGGCCAAAGAGGGAAGTACAGCCGGGAGAAGGGGCTTACTCGTTGAAAAGGCGGGGCTGTGAAGCCGCGGCAGCCGCAGCGGCGGGCTTCCGGCGCGCGATGCCGACGACACCAAGAACGGTCACTTCCGTGAGCGCCGCCCTCGGAACAAATATCCTGTCCGTTGAGGAATTCAGGTCCGGCGTGGTAATTTGCAGTCCGTTATCGAGGAGCGACAGCAAATCGTTCGGCACAACGCCTTCCAGCGCTTCCCCGTCGTTGTAACGCAGCTTCACCCACAATCCGTCTAGTTTTGGCCGGCTCAGGAACGCCTTGCGCTCCGGCTCGAAGTCGTCGGAAAACTCGCGCACAAAATAGACCGAGCGCACGCGAGCCAGCGGGATCTCCACATGCTCCCCCTCGGGTGTCAGCAGGTCGATGTGATCGGCCTGCCCTATCCGGCCAGGGTTCAGGTAGCCGCGCAAGGGTTTCTTGTCGGCGAGCACAACAATGACCTTCTTGTGCGTTGAGGCTGGGGCTCGGTTTTTCAAATTTCCGCGTTTCCCGGTCCGGAAGGCCCAGATTTGCCAATCGGCAAAATGTATGTTATGTTAAGCACGTTTTTCCTGTCAAGTTATTGTTTTCATTAGGGTTAGGGCCCCGGAGCACCGCCCTTTGACCGATAAAAAGCATATCCTCAAATCGGCGTCGATCATCTCCCTGGTCACCATCGCTAGCCGCGTCCTCGGCTATGTCCGCGACCAGCGCATTACACTCCTGCTAGGCACCTCTTTCGCCGCTGACGCCTACGTCCTCGCCTATCGTATACCCAATCTCTTCCGCCGTCTGGTTGCCGAGGGCTCCATGACGGCCTCTTTCATCCCAGTTTTCACCTCGTATATGCGAGAGAAGTCCAAAGAAGAGGTTTGGGACTTTGCCAACCGCCTATTTTGGACCCTCTCCCTCGTCGTGGCGGTCATTACCATTCTGGGAATGGTGTTCTCTCCTGCAGTCGTCCACTTGTTCTCCGGCGAAAATGTTGCTCGTAGTGAGGCGGTTGACCTGAACCGCATCATCTTCCCCTATCTGTTTTTTATCGCACTGGCCGCTTTGGCGATGGGAATACTCAACTGTTTCCACATTTTTGGTTTGCCAGCCGCGACTCCAGTCCTTTTGAATGTCGCAACCATTTTCTTTTCGGTGGGCATAGTTTGGCATTATGTCGGAGACCCAGCCAAGTCTCTCGCAATCGGTGTTCTCGTCGGTGGTGTCCTGCAATTCCTGATTCAGGTGCCGACCCTTGTTCGTAAGGGCATGAAGTTTACATTTGGAATCTCGTTCTCGCATCCGGCGATTCGGGATGTGGCGCGCTTAATGATCCCGCGGCTTTTCGGGATCGGCATCGGCCAGATCAATCTCTTGATCGACACGCGGTTTGCCACGGCTGCACGCATGCCTGCCGGAAGCCTCGCCGCGCTATACGTCGCCGATCGCGTCATGGAGCTGGTGCTTGGCGGTTACGCGATTGCCGTGGCGACGGCCATTCTGCCGATGATGTCTCATCAGGCGGCCGCCAAGGACTACGAGTCGCTCAAGAAGACGCTCTCGTTCTCAGTACGCATTGTGGCTTTCATCACCATCCCGGCGGCTCTTGGCCTGATGATCCTTCGCGAACCGATCATCCGCGTGCTCTTCCAGCATGGCCAATTCGTAGCGGAATCCACGCGCTTGACGGCCCGCGCCCTGCTCTATTACGCCATCGGCCTTCCGGCCTTGGCCACCGTGAAGCTGGTTGTCCCGGCGTTTTATTCCACTCGTGACACCAAGACGCCGGTCATCATTGCTTCCATCTCCCTGGTCCTGAATATCGTCTTGAATGTCATCTTTTTGCAATTTTTCTTCAAACGCGTCCAGAATGGCGGACCGGCGCTTGCCACGGCCCTAGCGACATTCTTCGATTTCTTTGCGCTTCTTATTATTTTTCGTCTCCGCTACGGCCCGATGGGCACCATAGATATCTTGCGCTCCTTCTTCAAGGTTTCTCTGTGCGCCAGCATCATGGGCGTAGCCTGCTGGTTCGGAAACTATTACACCGTTTTTACGATCCACTCGCGATTCCTCGTGCAGCTGCTCGTCTTTTCCGGCCTTATTGTTGGGGCTACTGCACTCTATCTCGGCCTCGCCTGGCTCTTCCGCTGCCATGAAATCGAGGAAGTTTATGGAATTGCCACGCGACGCACGTCTGGCGCCGGCGCGGGTGATGGATACGTGGGGAGCTGATGGAAATATCGGCAACTATTTCGTCGTTTTTGACTCACGTGCGGGTGGAAAAGGGCCTTTCGACCAACACCGTATCCGCGTATCGGCGCGATCTCGTGAAATTCGATGAATTTGCCCGCAAACGCAAGCTGAGCCTGGAAGCCGTCAGCCGCGATGATCTTGTCGATTTCCTCGCGGGGCTTTATCGCCAAAAGCTCGAGAGCAAAACCGTGGCGCGGCATCTTGTTACCCTGCGCAATTTTTTCCGTTATGCGCAGATCCAGGATTTGATCTCGGAAGATCCCTCGGTGAATCTGGAATCTCCGAAGATCCGTCGCAACTTGCCGGGCTACCTTCGCCTCGAGGAAGTCGAGCGCGTGCTCAACCAGCCCGATGTGAAGGTTCCGATCGGCTTGCGTGACCGGGCCATGCTTGAAGTCTTGTACTCCACCGGATTGCGCGTGTCCGAGCTGATCGGGCTGCGCATCACCGATCTCGATGCCAAGGTTGGCTGCGTCCGGTGCATCGGCAAGGGCGACAAGGAACGCATCGTTCCCGTGGGCAAAAAAGCACTCGCTATCGTCGAAAAGTATCTTCGCGACGCTAGGCCAAAACTGCTGGGCAAAGTCACCGGCAATCCGGCGTTGTTCGTGAATCGCCGCGGCGCATCGCTCAGCCGCGTCGGCGTTTGGAAGATTCTTTCGGCCTACGGCAGGCTCGCCGGAATGCGTGTGGCGCTTACGCCGCATATGCTGCGGCATAGTTTTGCCACGCATTTGCTTGAGCGCGGAGCGGATCTCCGATCCGTGCAGCTCATGCTGGGGCACGCCGATATCTCGACGACGCAGATTTACACCCATGTTGTCGAGGAGCGGTTGAAGCAGATTTACAAGGCGCATCACCCGCGTGCATAACGCGGCAGGCCAGGAACACTCATTGCGGGTGCCTCCGCGGCGGTCGGCGCGGACACCCTGAAGCAGAAGGAGCGCAATGCCAGACTATATGTTTTTGTTGGAAAGCCGGCTCTCGCCGGAACAACGTGCCGTGATGTTGCGCGTTCAGGAACTCTCCGCGGCACTCGGTTTCAACGTCTATCTGACGGGCGGAACGGTTCGCGACCTCGTTACCGGCGCTTCGCTGCGAGACCTGGATTTCACCGTGGAGGGCAACCCTTCGAAGATCGCGCACGAACTCGAAAAGGGCGGCGCCAAAATCCTCCACGAGGATGAGAAGTTTCGCCATATCGAGGTGCTTTTTGCCGGCGACTGCGAAGGCAGCATTTCCGCCGCTCGCGACGACCATTACGTCCGCCCAGGGACGCGCCCCGAGGTTCGCTGGTCCACCATCATGGAGGATTTGCGGCGGCGCGATTTTTCCCTTAACGCCATCGCTATTTCGTTGAACCCTGCCTCGCGGGGATTGCTCCTCGATCCCACGAATGGTTTATCCGACATCGAGCGCGCCGAAGTGCGCGCGCTTACCATTCACAGCTTTACCAATCAGCCGGTCCGTCTGCTGCGCGTCTTGCGCTACACGGCGCGTATGGGCTTTAAAATCGAGCAGCGCACTCAGGAATGGTTTGATCTGGCCATCGAGCGCAAGCTGCAAGAAACCATCACTCCGGAAGACGCCGGAGAGGAGCTCCGTGCGGTCGCACGCGAGGAACGCCCCGGCGTGGTGCTCAAGGAATGGGAAGAACACGACCTGCTGGAGGCCGTCAATCCTGTGCTGGCGAAAAAACATCCGGCTTACGACGCCATTAATCACCTCATGAAGGTCCGCGAAGATTTATTCACCGCGGGATTCCGTCCGCGTCTCGCCGCTCCGATGCTGCTCGCCGTTCTGGGAAAATTGAAGGATCGCGAGTTGGCCAACGTGCTCTCGAAGGCCGGTTTCCGTTCTGCTGAATCAGAAGCCGCGCTTGGGTTTGAGGAAGAAGCGCTGGAAGCACAGAAAGAGCTCGTTGGGCGCAAAATGAAAGCCCCTGTTGACGCGTTTCATTTTCTGGAGAAGCTTCCGCTCGATCAGATCGCCTACCTGATGGCCGAGTCCAATAATTCGGGCGCGCTTTCCAAGATTCGCGCGTTTCTGAACAAGTGGCGCCCGGTTCGCAACGCACTTCCCATTGTTGTCACGGAGCTCGAAGCATTGGGTATGGCTCGTGGCGCAAAGTTCGACCAGATCGTCGAGCAAGTCTTCGCCATGCAGTTGACCGGCCGCGGCAAAACCAAGGAAGAGCGCGAAAAAATCCTGCGCAAGCTGAGTGGCATCAAGGAACCTCCGAAGAAGAAAGAGAAGGAAAAGAAACCCGCCAAGGGCACCGACAAAGCGCACGCCGCCGCAGCCATGGGCGATGCCGCCAAGCACAAACATGCGGCAGCGACGGCCGAAGCGAAACATGCCGCCAAGGGCAAGCCTGCTCCTGCGAAACACGCCGCGAAACACGCCGCGAAACACGCCGCCCCGGCCTCCCACGGTAAGGCTGCCGCTGCAAGCAAGAAGAAGAGCCACGCGCGCAAGTAGCGCTGGACTAATTTGCCCCGCCGAAGGGTGTGCGGCTGGGATATATTGTCCTGCCGATTTGGTCAGGAAAACTCCCGGGAGGTCGCGGGCGACGCTATGCCGCAATTCGTTGACGAAACATCGGCTGCCGACCCACTCCGCGCGCGCCTCACCACCGGCCCGGCCATAGTTTTCTACATCGCGCTCGCCAATCTCGCGATCCATCTTTACGCCGCGCGTTTCTACGGATATTTCGGAGACGAACTTTACTTCATGGCGTGCAGCCGGCATTTGGACTGGGGTTATGTCGACCAGCCTCCCCTCATCGCCCTGATTCTAAGAATCGAACGGATGCTTCTTGGCGACTCACTGCAGTCCATCCGCTTTCTTGCCGGCGTCGCAGGTGCTTGCACAGTGCTTCTCGCCGGATGGATCGCCCGCGAGCTCGGCGGAAAAAGGTTTGCCCAGGCTCTAGCCGCATTGGCCGTGCTCGTCGCTGGGGTCTTCCTATCGATAAATCACTACATCTCGATGAACGCCTTCGAACCGCTTGCTTGGACGGGATGCGCGCTCATTCTTGTCCTCATAATCAAGACGGGTAATCAGAAATTGTGGCTGTGGTTCGGGCTCGTCGCAGGCCTGGCGCTCGAGAATAAGTATGGCATCGTTTTTTTTGCAACAGGTGTAGTCGCGGGACTGTTGCTTACCCACCATCGCACTATGTTCCTCAAGCCGTGGATCTGGCTCGGCGGCCTGATTGCCTTGCTGATATTTCTACCGAATCTCGTCTGGAACATTCAACATCACTTCCCGTTTTTCGAATTGCTCGCCAACATCCGCCGCAACGGGCGCAACGTGCCGCTCACTCATCTGCAGTTTCTCGGCCAACTGGTGCTGCACATGCTCCCTACCTCCGCCCCATTAGCCCTAGCGGGGCTGTGGTTCTACTTTGTGCATCCCCAGGGCAAGCAGTTTCGCGTTTTGGGTTGGGCTTCGTTGGTTCTCATCGCGGTCATTGTGTTTTCCGCGAATGGGCGGCCTTATTACGTCGCTCCCGCCTATCCCATGTTGTTTGCCGCGGGAGGAGTTGCACTGGAAGAGTGGTTTTCCCGCCGCGGACTGCAATGGATGAAGCCCGCGTACGTGCTCTTGCTGCTGATTTCCGGAGCGATTGGGGCGCCAATGGCGGTGCCGCTGCTGTCGCCCGAAACTTACATTCGTTACTCGCAGCTCCTGCATTTCACTCCCCCACCCATTGAGAAGGAAGAACTCGGGCCGCTCCCGCAGTTCTACGCCGACATGTTCGGATGGGAGGAGATGGCCGTGGAAGTCGCGCGCATCTACAATTCGCTTCCACCCGAGGTCCGTCCCCAAACGGCGATCCTCGCCGACAACTACGGCCAGGCCGCGGCGATTGATCTCTTCGGGCCAAAGTACGGCCTCCCACAATCCATTAGCGCTCACCAAAGCTATTTTCTATGGGGATCCCGGGACTACCAAGACGAGAGCGTCATCGCCGTGGGTATAACCCGGCCGGCTCTAGAGCTGTTCTTCAATTCCGTCGAATCCGCGGGCCAGGTCGGCCATCCTTATGCCATGCCCAACGAGCACTTCACCATCTACTACTGCCGCCAGCCCAAGATTTCCATGCAGCAGTTGTGGCCGCGAATCAAGCACTGGGACTAGAAACTCGCGGCACAGGCGATGCGAGAACCACCATCCGGCGGAAATTTGATTGCGCGCTATGCTTGTTTGGGCATACGATGATTATGGCGCCTGCTTTGCCCACCATTAAACCGGTCGTTTGGATTGGCAGCGCCAGGGCGGACCTCCGCGCTTTTCCAGAAGAGGTCATGGATTCGATAGGATTTGCCCTCTACGTGGCCCAGCAGGGTGGAAAGCATGCGGACGCGAAACCACTGCGAGGCTTCAGCGGCGCAGGAGTCTTGGAAGTTATCACGGACCATCGGGGTGACACATTTCGCGCTGTCTACACCGTGCGGTTGGCTGGCCGCGTGTATGTGCTCCACGCTTTCCAGAAAAAATCCAGGGCCGGCGTCGAAACACCGAAAGCCGAGATCAACTTGATTAAGTCGCGCCTCAGGCGGGCCGAGGTAGAACACGCAGCTTGGCTGGAGCGGCGCAAAGGGGCGGAACAACATGGCTAAAGGAAGTGAACTCGAAGTCGAAGAGGGAAGCGGCAATGTCTTTGCCGACCTTGGGTTGCCAAATCCAGAAGAGCGTCTCGCTAAAGCGGGACTTGCTTTTCGCATTGCCGGTGTTATTCGTGCGCGGCGGCTCACTCAGGCTGGGGCAGCTCGCCTCCTGAAGATCGACCAGCCAAAGATATCCCGCTTGCTGCGCGGGCAGCTTTCCGGTTTTTCTGCGGAGCGGCTTATGCAATTCCTGACGTTGCTAGGCCGCGATGTTGAAATCGTCATAAAGCGCACGCCACGCTCGCGGCGCCAAGGCCGTCTCCGTGTCGTAGCTGTAGGGTGAGCATCGGGCGGCAGGTGGCGACGGCTCCCCGAATGATATCTGCCTGTGGGAAACGCCAGAATGCGTAATGCAATTCTTCTCACAGCGTTCTAAAATGGAGTTCCATGGTCCATCCGCAGTTCGTTCATCTTCACGTTCATACGGATTTCAGTCTGCTCGACGGAGCTTGCGAGACCTCCGAGCTTTTGGATGAAGCGTCCCGCCAGAAGATGCCCGCAGTGGCGATCACGGACCATGGCAATCTCTTTGCCGCCGCGAATTTCTTTTATGAAGCCAGCAAGCGGGACGTTAAGCCCATCATCGGCTGCGAAGTCTATCTCGCCAAGGGCAGCCGCCATGACCGTGGGGAGAAAACCAATGCTGGCAACGGCCAGGATCGCGGCGACGCTGAACCCGGAATGCGCGGCTCGAATCACCTCGTGCTCCTTTGCGAATCGCTCGAGGGCTATCACAATTTAATCAAGTTGGTCTCTGCCGGTTTTCTGGAAGGCTTTTACTATCGGCCGCGCATTGACTACGATTTGCTATCCAAGCACAGCAAAGGCTTGATTGCGCTCTCGGCTTGCCTTCGTGGCCCAGTGACCGAAGCGGTTGTGGATCAAAAATATGAGCTGGCACGCGAGAATGCCTATCGGTTGCGCGACCTTTTCGGCAAAAACAATTTCTTTCTCGAAATTCAGGATCAGGGATTGCCGGTCGAGAAAGACGTCAACCGCGAATTGGTCCGGCTTTCGAAAGAGACGGGAATTCCCCTCGTTGCCACCAACGATTGTCATTACCTCCATCACGACGACGCTCATGCCCAGGAAGTGCTGCTCTGCATCCAGACCGGCAAGACCATGAGCGATACCAATCGCATGAAGTTTCAGACCGATCAGTTTTATTTCAAGTCTGCCGTTGAGATGGCGCAGGTGTTTGGGGAGGTTCCGGAAGCGTTGAGCCGTACCGTGGATATCGCCGCGCGCTGCAATGTGAAAGTCGAGCGCATCCCCAATCCTTTCCCGGAGTTCAAAGTTCCGGAAGGGCATACTTCCGCGAGCTATTTTGAATCCGTGGTGCGTGAAGGATTCGCCGCGCGCGTTCCACAGCTTGAGCGGCAGGCGCAGCAAGGATTCTTGCGAAATTCACTGGCTGAATACGAACGCCGGCTAACTTCGGAAATCGAAATGATCAAGAAGATGCGCTACGAGGGCTACTTCTTGATTGTTTGGGATTTTATTCATTACGCGCGCGCGCAAGATGTTCCAGTCGGGCCGGGGCGCGGTTCGGCGGCGGGCAGCCTCGCGAGCTACGCCCTGCGCATCACCGACGTTGACCCTTTGCAGTACAACTTACTTTTCGAGCGCTTCTTGAATCCCGAACGCGTTTCGATGCCGGATATCGACATCGACTTCTGCATGCGTCGGCGCGGCGAGTTGATCGAATACGTCACGCAAAAGTACGGACGCGAAAATGTCGCGCAAATCATCACGTTTGGAACCATGGCTGCGAAGGCCGCGGTGAAAGACGTTGGCCGCGCGATGGACATTCCGTACGGCGAAGTCGATAAGCTGGCCAAGCTGATTCCCACGACCCTTGGCATCCAATTGCAAGATGCTTTGGAAGAGGCCCCCCAGCTCAAATCCGCCGTCAATAGCGATCAGCGTCTCAAGGATTTGATGGCCGTGGCGTTGCGACTCGAGGGATTGTCGCGGCATGCCTCCACGCATGCGGCAGGCGTGGTGATTTCGCCGCGGCCGCTCACAGACATCGTTCCGCTCTACAAGTCAAACCGGGATGAAATCACGACGCAATATGACATGAACGCGCTCGAGCGCATCGGCCTGCTGAAAATGGATTTTCTTGGCCTGACGACGCTTACCGTTCTCCATGACACCGTGCAGATGATTCAGCAGAACCGCGGCGTGAAAATTGACATTGAAAATCTCGCCTTGGACGACGTGGAAACTTACAAGCTCTTCGCCCGCGGAGAAACGACAGCGATCTTCCAGTTTGAATCGCACGGCATGCGCGACATCCTGCGCCGTTATCAACCGACGCGTATTGAGGATCTCACTGCGCTCAACGCGCTCTACCGCCCCGGCCCCATCCAGGGCGGCATGATCGACGATTTCATCAACCGCAAACAGGGCAAGACCAAGGTCGCCTACGAACTTCCGCAGTTGAAAGACATCCTCGAGGAAACCTACGGCGTCATCCTCTACCAGGAACAGGTGATGCAAATCGCCAATCTCCTGGCGAGTTTTTCGCTCGGGGAAGCGGACATCCTTCGCCGTGCTATGGGCAAGAAGAAAAAGGAAGAGATGGCCGCGCAACGAGCAAAATTCATGACGGGTTGCGCTGCCAACAAAATTCCGGAGAAAAAGGCCGAGCGCATTTTCAATCTCATGGAGGAGTTTGCTGGCTACGGCTTTAACAAATCGCACTCCTGCGCCTATGCTTTACTCGCATACCAGACCGCCTATCTGAAAACGCATTATCCCGTCGAATTCATGGCCGCGCTGCTTACCTCCGAAGCCGGCAACACCGAGAAGGTCGTGAAATACATCAATGAAGCGCGCGGAATGAGCATCTCCATTCTCCCGCCCGATGTGAACGAGAGCGATCTCTACTTCACTCCCGTCAGCGAATCTATTCGCTTCGGCCTTGCCGCGATCAAGAATGTGGGTGAAAACACCGCCAAGGCAATCCGTGAATCGCGGCTCGGCCAGGGAGAGTTCAAGTCGCTCTACGATTTCTGCGAACGCATTGAGTCACGCTTCTTGAACAAACGTGTATTTGAAAGCCTCATTAAATCCGGCGCTGTGGATTCGCTCGGACCGCGCGAATCTATGCTGGCATCGGTGGACGATGCTGTCTCTGCCTTGCAGCGCGCTTCGCGCACCCGCGAATCCGGCCAGCACGGACTGTTCGGCACCGCCGCCGCTCCCGCCCCCATGCCATTCGAATTGCGTGAAGCTGCTCCCTGGAGCGAGGAAGAACGCCTCGCCAGCGAATATGCCATGCTCGGTTTTTACGTTTCCGGCCATCCACTCGAGAAATATGCTTCCCGCCTGATGGACTTGAAAACGGTTTCTCTCGATCAGGTTGAAGGCCAGCGCAACGGAAAAGAAATTACCGTTGCCGCGCTGATTGTTGGCACGCGGCCCATGCGCTCAAAAAAAGGCGCACGCTGGGGAATTTTCACCATTCAAGATATGACCGGCGTCCAGGAGTTGCTCGCGTTTCCGGAGAGCTTTTCACGCCTCGAGCTCGTCTTGAAGCCCGGCAATCCGCTACTCTTGAAAGTTCGCGTGCAGGTAGAGGAGGCAGGAACGCGCCTATCTTTGCAGGAAGCACGCAAGCTGGACGAACTCGCTGAGCGCACTGCATCCAGCGAGCTTCGCGTTCGAATCGAAATGCAATCCACGAGTGAAGATGCTCTCGACCGTTTGGAAGACTTGTTTACCGCTTCGCCCGGACCGTGCCCGGTGGTGTTTGAGTTGTGCTCCCCCGAAGGTTCTGTTGCAGTACTGCAGGCCCAGCAGCGCGTGAAAAACACCCCTGAACTGGTGGAAGCCATCCGTGAAATCTGTGGCAATCCCGCCGTTCCAACGGTGCCCGAGTGAGCGCAAAAGAAAAAAACAAACCCGGCGCGCAGCCCGTAGCTCATTCGAAAGAGAGCGAACGGCAAAAGGAAATCGAACGCCTGGAAAAAGACGTCGAAGAATTGCGTCACCTCGCCGGCGACGCCGATGCCGACGCCGAACTCGAACGCATCCGCGAACAAGTCGCGGAATTGCGCCGCGAATTTTACACCCACCTGGGCCCCTGGCAGCGCGCGCAGATTGCGCGGCACCAGCAGCGTCCTTATACGCTGGATTTTATTGGATTACTGTTCAGCGATTTTATAGAACTGCACGGCGACCGGGGGTATGCGGACGATAAAGCGATCATCGCGGGTTTGGGGAAATTTCACGGGCGGCCGGTGGCGGTGATTGGGCATCAGAAGGGCCGCGACATGAAGCAGAGGCTGGTGCGAAATTTCGGCCAGCCGAAGCCGGAGGGTTATCGTAAAGCATTACGTATCATGCAGTTGGCGGCGAAATTTGGGCGACCGATTTTCACTTTTATTGATACGCCGGGGGCGTACCCGGGGATCGATGCGGAGGAGCGCGGGCAGGGTGAAGCGATCGCGCGCAATTTGCGCGAGATGGCGCGGCTGCCGGTGCCGGTAATTGTCACCGTGACGGGCGAGGGCGGCTCGGGCGGGGCGCTGGCGATTGCCGTCGGCGATCGCGTGAACATTCTGGAGAACAGTTTTTACTCGGTGATTTCGCCGGAAGGATGCGCTTCGATCATCTGGCGCGATTCGACGAAAGCGGAGACGGCCGCGGCGGCGATGAAGATTACGGCTAAGGATTTGAAAGAGCTGGGGATTGTGGACGAAATCGTGGAAGAGCCGGAAGGCGGGGCGCACACGGACTTTGAAGCGGCGGCGCGGTTCCTGGATGAAGTGCTGGACCGGCAGTTGGCGGCGCTCACGAATCAGCCCATCCGGGAATTGCTGGATGCGCGGTACGAGAAGTTCCGGAAGATGGGACAGTATTTCGATTTGGGAAATTGAGCCGTAGCGGACGAGTGGCGGTTCGAGTTCCAAAACGGGAAGAACACCCCCACACCCCGGGTGTGAGTGACAAACAAAGGAGTTGCGGGATACGGAACTTGGAAGAGCGTACGCAAGATGGAAGGTAGAAGTGGAAAATGGAAAAGTGAAAATGGAAAATGGGCAAAAGACTACGGGAAGAGACGATAGGTGCAAGGGCAGACAGTTCGCAGCATAGGATTACTTTCTTAGAACAATTGGTTAACCGTAACGGGGACCCCTCCCCCTGTTTTTCAAAAGTGTTGATTTCAAGGGGTTTTAGGTTATTTAGAATGAACACTTCTAAAAGTGTTGATTCTGCGTGACTTATCGGAGCTTTGAGTTTAGATAAGAGTAATACTTGAGGGCCTAACGGGTAGACCCTCCCTCCCCTATTTTTGCAACGATATGATTCGATTGTGGTTATGGGGTGGGGGTCGGTAAACGATATGATTCGATGGTAGTTAGGAATTAGGAGAACGGGGGCAGGGATCGGGAAACGGAAATTGGAAAGAGATCGGCCGGGATGGCGTTCGACAAACACGGGGGAGCATAGCCCACCTTAATGAAGATGTTAAGTGTTTTACAGCGAATGGTCGAAAATGAGGGTCGAACGGCTATTAGGGCGCCCCTACAAGGGAGAAAACGGAGCAGGTGTCGAGGGGGCTTGATGTAAGCGGCGCCGTGGCGGAAGAGGCCGGCGGAGGGGATGGCTTGAGAGAAGACGATGCGGATGGGGACGAAGATGGCGCCGGTGCCGGGAGTGAACGGGACGGCGACCTCGACGCAGGTAATGTGAAGTCCAGTTTTTGCGTGAGTGCGTGAATCTGTTCCGTCGGTACCATCGTGTGCAAAACGGAACCGACAGATGTTCCTGGGCCTTCTAGCATTTCCATCCTGTGTAGTGAAAGCGGGAGTTTTTTGTTTGCAAATAGCCCAGCCGCTTGATTCCAGGCGCCTCCGTGAGGCGTCGTGGGAGCCATGGGGAGAGGCCATTCAACGACACCAGTGATAGTTTCAGATCACGGTGTGAAAACGTGGATGGTGGCGTCCTTGATGGCAAGTTTTGTGGCCGTATTTGCGAAGACTGCTTACCCCACCTACATCGAAAGCGTCGAGAACACTAAAAGAGCACCGAGGCAGTTTTCCTAAGTCGAAGAGACGTTCTTAACCTGTTGTAGGTGGAGAAGGCGAAAAAGAAAAGGGAGCGTTAAACATGAAGACGTATATCAAGCCGAGACTGAGGTGTTTGGGTCTCCTGAGGCTGGTTACCAAGTTCAGTTTTTGAACGGACTTGGGACGAGAGCAAGGAGGCTGGTTTATCTGTCCCGAACCGACTCCTTGCCTTCGGAAAGCGGAAACGTTCGAAAGAGCGATGTAGTGGGCGCATAGGGATGCCTTCGTATACGTCGGCATAACTGTGTGCCGCCGAATAGTCAAAGCTCACCCAAGAACCGCCAGCTACTGCGTGGCCGAGAAAAACAATGAAAGAGAACACGAACTTCGGTGGCCGCCCCAGACGTCAGCAGCAGATCATCGCGCAGAAGGGGTCGGATGAGGTACTGCTCTTTAATATGGATGACGGGAGCTACTACGCGCTGAACGAGGTAGGCAATAGAATTTGGGAACTCTGCGACGGAAGACATGGGATGGCGGAAATGGTTTGCGTGCTGGCGAAGGAATATAACGCGCCGGCCGAAATGATTGAGACGGACATCCTGGAAGTACTAGAGGATCTACGAAGCAAGAATCTTATAGCCGAATCCAGAGGAGATCGTATGGGCGGGGACACCGGTGGTGCGCCCCAGGGATCTCCATAAACGATGGCATGGGAATCGGTTTAACGCTGGCGTCCGAGCGGGGGCGTTCCACCAAGCGGCTTTCGTGGCGAAAGAAGATACGACTGATTTTTCGCCGGTTTTCTCACGACTTCCACAGACCTTCAGGGGCCCCAAGACGATTGCAGCTAGTCTTCGTTGAAAAACAAAGCGCGTAGGACGATCATGGGAAAACGATCCATTTCAGATGTATTCCTTTTCTTCCAAGTTTTGTGCTTCGCGGCCGCTGTTCCGTTGCTGCTCCGGTTAACCCAAGTTCGTCACTAAGCGGGTCAAAACAGGGTTAAGTCTTTTGAAATCAGTTCAGGCTATGGCCGAGTCTGCACTACATTTTTGCATCTGGATCGGCTCCAGCCGTTCCGGCAACTGCAGTTGGAGTTGATAAAGGATCTTCTGCTGCTCTTCGTCGAGTTTGCTGATGCGTCGCAACCAGATCTCTCGTCCTTCGATCGTTGGCAGCACGATGTCCACGCTGTACAACTCCGAGAGCCGCTGCAACGCTTTCGCTGGTGAGTATTCCGAAGCAACTCGCTTCAGCAGATGCTTTAGGGTCACCAGCAGGGCATAACCGAGAAACGCTACCAGCACGTGCGCCTTCACCCGTTTTTCGAGCTGATGAAACAGTGGCCGGATGGCCAACTCACTCTTGAGTGTGCGGAAGGCGGCTTCCACTTCGGTCAGCTGCATATACTTCTTCCAAAGATCTGCAGCACCGTTGCCTGTCAGATTTGTGCGCAGCAGATAAGCTCCCTCTCTGGCCTCCCGCCATTGTTGCTGTTCCGGCTTTTGCCGCCAGACTAAACGGGCCCCTTCCTTGCTATCCCGGATGGCCATTTCATAAAGATCGGCTACCTGTGGATGGGAAGCCTGAATGCGACCCAAGCGCATCAGCATCTTGTCACGATCCTTCAGCTTGCCTTCCACGATGCGCTTCTCCAGTCCCGTAAGAGCTTTTTCGATCTTGGCCACAAAGCGGCTCCGGATGGCTTTCTCCTTCTCCTTTCGCCCCACCGTACGACACAGGATGTAAGTCTCCGCACCGCCCGGAATCTGGATGTGCTTGACCTCCACGTCCGGGCGAATCTTTTCGAAATCATCTTTCAACAACTCCGCTTCGAATTGCTTCAGCTTGCTGCGTGTCGTGCCCACCAGATACTCTCCGCCACGCTTGCGGATGGCCACCAAGTTCTCCTCACTCACCACCCCGCGATCAAAGATCCACACCCGTCGTGCTTTCCCGTGTTTGCGCTCCACCGTGCGTAGGATCGCTTCGACCGTCGTGACATCAGCGCGGTTCCCATCGAATAGTTCATAGCTGAACGGAAAACCCTCTGGGTTCACGATCAACGCCAGCACCAGCTGTTTGCAGTCGGGACGATGATCCCGCGAATAGCCCCGCCGCATCAGGGGGTTCTCTTCTCCAGCTCCTTCCACATACGTACTGGTCAAGTCATAGAGCAGCACGTCGAACTCCGCCTCGAACAACTCCCCAAAGCGTTGCTTCAAGTGCTGTTCGATTCTGCTTTTCAGGGGGAGCAGACGGTCGAGACAACGATAGAGTCGTGTGTCGTTGATTTTGCCTTTTCCGATATGCAGCAGATCGTCCAGTGCGGTGGACGGATACCAGTGCTGCTCCACGGCTAGTTCGCTGCCCGGAGCACACAACCGATTGATCGCTAACACCGCGGCAACCCGCGACCAGGCCACATCGGGACCGTTCCCGTCGAGATGCTGCGCAAGAAATTCGTCGAGCCCCAGCCGCTTCCATAACTCCAGTCCCAAATAGCAGTCGCCGAACCGTCGGGTGCGTTCCACGCGGACCTTCTTCACCAGCACCCGTGCGACGTTGGGATCATCGGGCGCTTCTACTTCAGAAGGAAACAGCTTCAGCTGGGTGCTCTCGCCGTGCTCGTTGAAGACCTCCACGGTCTTCTGCCAACGTGCGTGAGCTGAACCGTTCAGTTCCCCGAGATAACAAAGCGTGCGTTGCCGCGGACCATCGGCGGTACGCACCGTCTCGACCAACGACCAATAGCTGTGCTCCTTGCCGTCTTTTATTCGCTCATGCTGGCGAAGAAACATTCTGCCGCGATCATGTCAGCAGAAAACCAACGCTGCAAGAGGCTTGGTCTGCACTACAACGCCATTTTCATTGCCCGTGGTGAAAACGAATTACTTCGGCAAAGAAATCAGAACGAAAACCTTCAAATCGGGGTTTCAGTGACGAACTTCGGCTAAACAGAAGCCCGAAGCCGAATACCGTCCCACAACGACAATCAAGGATTTGATGAACGGCCTCGTGGATCCCGCCGCGGACACCATCTGGAACTCCGTCGCAACGACCATAACCACAAAAGGCAAAGTCGAGAAGGCGCCTCACTCCGACGAAGAGTGGGCCACGGTTCGCGGCAGCGCCATTCAACTGCTCGAAGCCTCGAACCTTCTACAGATTCCCGGCCGCCACGTTGCAAAGCCCGGACAGCGAAACGAGCAGGGCATCGAGCTCCAGCCGGAGCAGATCGAGACATTAATCAATCGGGACCGCCATGCGTGGATCACCCTTGCTCATGGTCTCCATGACGCCGCGACGCTGGCGATCAATGCGGCAGACGCCAAGGACCCCGCGGAAGTGCTGGAGAGCGGTGAGCAGATCGACAACGCTTGCGAACACTGTCATCAGCAATATTGGTATCCGCACCCGGCCCAGTCCCACGCCAAGTAAGGCCGCTCAAGGCAAGACGCGCCCTGAGCCCGGCACGTTCAAATTGGTTCCAATTCGCTTAGGACGCGGACGCTCAATTCCATCGGGTTGCATTGGGACGCCGAAGGGAAATCACTTCGCCAAAATCCGAATCACAGGAAGTTATCGGATTGGATTCATCGGATTCGACAGTCATGGCGTTGGTACGGCATGTATCCCGAGCCATGATGGAAAGATACAGCCTCATCCGCATGGAAGCGAAACGCAGGGCGGTTGATGATCTCAGCGGAATAGAATTTGCACCTGTGTGGGCACAAAACAGGCCACAGTTTCCCTTGAGCGAAAATCCTGATGTAGCTAACTCATTGAAAAGAAGTGGTGAACCGGGGAGGACTCGAACCTCCAACCCGCTGTTAAATCCAGAAACGCTATGTAGTTGGCTTTTCTTGCATTTCCGTGCGTCGTATATCACGGTTTTTGATGGTGTTTGGCAGGGTTTTGTTCCCAAACCTGTGCCCAGATTCATTGCCGAGCGATGGAGAACTCAGGACTCAGCGTACTTGCGAATCGAGGCGAGTTTATACTCGCTCAGACCCCGCAGCTCATGCTCACTGAGTCATCCCTCGATGGATGAGGTCAGCGAAGACGAAGCCTGGGACGGAATGCCTGTAATCGAATTGGCGGTCGATCTGCGTGCACCCTAGTCAGGTAGTTCCGCGCGGCCCGGGGCTGTGTTCAAAAAAAAGGGCGGCTTGGAAGCCGCCCTTTCTGTCAAGCCCGGAATGCAATGGCTACCAGGAGAATTTGACCATCATCTGCATGATGCGATGGCCAACCTTGTTCGTAGCATATCCAAACGGGACCCCACCGTTCGCCACGGCCTTGCCGGTATTGTCGAAGGTGAGACTCAATCCTGGATCGCTCGCAATGAAGGTACGATTGGGATGGTTGAGGAAGTTGTAGGCCGAGAAGCGGAATTGGAGCTTTTTGTTCTCGGTCTTAGCAAACGTGAAATTCTTAAACAGCGACAAGTCGCTGTTCCAGAATCCCGGGCCGGTCAATGTCGGGAAAACATAGTTCCCCTGTTGACCGGGAGTAGCGAACGGCGAGAAGCAGGCGCCATTTATGTATTGATTTGCCTTCAGCCCTCTTCTGGGATCGCAGGTCAGTGTGGGCATAAGGGTGATGTCCGATGTCCCAAAGATGTTTGAGCTATTCGCCTGAATCGGCACGGCGGTGGTCTGGCCCAGGAACGTCGTACCCTTCTGGATGAAAGCTGAGTAGCCGAAGTTAGAGCTGACTGAAGCCTGCAAGTCCGCGCCGGTTTGGTACTGAGTAATGCCGGAGATTTGCCAACCGTTCACGGCCCCTTTCACAAGCCGATTGGCATTGGTTACCGTCGGGAACTCATAGACATAAGCGGCGTTGAAAATGTGTGTGCGATTGTTGGGCAGTGTTCCGTAGTTGTTGCGGAGGACTGTGGGATCGCCGGTTGCTGCACCGCCCTCGCCTCGAATGCCTAGCGCTTTGCCGAACGTGTAGTTGGTGAGGAAGGTCAGGTGTCCGGCCTGCTTGTTCCAAGTGACTTGCAGACTGTTGAAGTTGGAATACATCTTGTGGTCAATGATCTTCAGGCTGCCGTAAGGCTGGAGCGGGCGTGCATTTTGTATCTGACCGCTTGTATATCCGTTCGTATGATTGCCATCCGGGTGGTCACAAGAACCACCACTACCGTTCGCGAGTGTCGGATCGCAATTCGGGAACCAGCCACAGACGTTCGTTCCGGTGTTATTTGGCGTACCACAAACAGCTGCATTGAACATCGTTGTTGGGCCAACATCGTTGATCTGGTCAAAGTTGTTGTTCCAGTTGCTCAGGTAGTCGGACTTGCTGCCGACGTAAGCAACTTCCAATTGACTCTTCCACGGCAGCCGCTCGGCCACCGTAAAGCTGTAGCTCTGGGTTCGCGGCTCCTGACTGTCTTTAGGATCCAAGGCCGTGACTCCGCTCGGCGCATTGGCACTAACGGCTGGAAGCGCGGAAAGTTTCGGGCTCCACAAAGTCGGAGACGAGAACGATCCCCGAACGATGCCATAGGCACCGTTCTGCACGTTCTGCTCATCGTGGAAGTGGTACATGCCGTATCCGCCGCGCAGCACCGTCTTACCGGTACCAAAAATATCCCAAGCAAAACCCACGCGCGGATTGTAGAAGAGCAACCGGCTTCCCGATCCAGAGAGCGCTGTCGCGGAGTTCACTTTGTTCCACTCAATGCCGGGGAAAGTAGCTCCGTTCACCGAACCGCCCTTCCCGGCACTGTACAAGTTCGGATACCACGAGGCAAAGCCATAGCCGGTTGTGTCGCTCCACGGCCCCAGGTGCGAGAAGCGCATACCGTAATCTAAAGTGAGGCGACGGGAAATCTTCCATGAATCCGTCGCGTAGAATTCCGCCGCTATGTAACGGAATGCGGGAACGACGTTGAAATTCTGCTCCGAGTACTGAGTGGTCTGGCCGAGGAGCATGTCCGAGTATGCGTTGCCGGTGCCGTTCGATCCCCAGTTGGTGAATATGGCCACACCGTTGACAGCTGCGTTGCCGGGTTGTTCATTCCAGGCACGCTCCCAGTAGAAGCCGAATTTGGTGGTGTGGGTCTTCCAGACCTTGACAAGGTTGTCCGCGACAGACGGCAAAGTCTTCTTGGCGTAAACAGTGCCGTTAAGCTCAAATCCAGTGTTGAGCATATTAGAGATGCCATCGCCCCAGCCGGTCATCTGCGGGAAGATGAGTTTGTCCGGATTGGGGTGGCTGAAGAGCAGGTTGTAGTTGATACCCAGCGATCCGCGCTCCACCTTGGTCGGATCCTTAAAACTGTTCGGGAGGTTCAGGTACGTGTAACTGAAGACCAGTTCGTTGGTGAGGGTGGGGCTGAATACCTTCGTCACATTTGCAGTTACGACATCGGATTGAGTTTTCTCAGCAAGGGGCGTGGGGTAGGGTGTTGTCGGCGACGCCCAGCTTTGGGCATTTCCGGTCCAGAGAGTGTCAACGCTATTGAGAGCGCTGTCGTTCTGGTGGTTATAAGTGACGTACAGTTTCGTCGACTGGGTAATGTTGTAGTCCACGCGCCCACGGAATTGCAGCATGTTCGAGTAGCGGGTCTGGGCGTTGACATAGTTGAAGCCCTGACTGTATCTGGGATCTACGTTATCCAGCGGATAAGTATTCATCAAGGCTAGACCATTCTTATCGATAAGATTGGAAGAGTTAATCTTCCCATTTGTGAAATTGCTACCCCCCGGCGTACCAGTAACAGCGTAGCCGTTCAAAAAACTCGTATAGGGCTTGGGCTTGCCAGTGGTAAGATCATTCAAAGTCGCAGTAAAATCGCCCTGGCGCATTGCGGCGGTCGGAACCGCCGCCTGATAGATACCGTTATCCACGTCCTGCTTGTAGTACTCCGTCCCGAAGAAAAAGAAGAGCTTGTCACGGTTGTGGTTGAAGTTCGTGCCCGGAATGATGAGTGGGCCGCCGATGTTGAAACCCGGGTAGAAATACTTTGTCTCGGGGCGGGCCGCATTAGGAACGCCAAGACCGTTCTTGCCCTTCGCGTTGTACAGCCAGTCGTTGGCGTTCAAAGCGTAATGCCGCAAGTATATGTAAGCTTCGCCGTGGAACTGCTGGCCTCCCGACTTGCCAATCGCACTGATCGTGACCGGTCCCTTGGCTTCGTCGGCACCAAAGTTCGAGGTCATCACTTTCAACTCTGCGGTCATATCGGCGTTCGTATTCATCGCCTGGCCGCAATTGCAACCCGGGTCAATGATGTGAGCGCCGTCCGAGGTGATGTCGAGGGCAGCGGTGCGGGTGCCGTTCGCCGAAAAACTGCCAACCGGACCTTGGCCAGTGCGCTCATCTTGGGCTGCATAAGAGCTTTGGTTTAGAACACCACCGGTAAACGCCATGCCCGGCATGATCTTAACGAACTCGGCAGCGTTCTGACCCACGATGGCGACGTTTTGCAGGATATGTTGGTTGATGAGGGTTGATTTCTCGCCAGTGTCCGTCGGAGTGATCTGGGTGTCGGCGGCCTCGACAACTACCGTCTCGGTTTTGGCGCCAGGTGTGAGTTTAATTCCCGCCAAATTCCGCTTATCGTCAGAGTTGAGCGCAACGGATTTTGCTTCCCAGGCGCGAAAACCGTCTTTTTCCACGATGACCGAGTAGGCGCCAGGCGGGACGGCAGCAAACGTGAAATAACCTTCGCCATTGCTTACGGTCGAGCGCAAGTCACCGCTCGCTTCATTCTTCAGGCTAACGGTCGCATTGGCAACGACTGCGCCGGACGCATCAAAAACGGTTCCGGTCAGCGTCGCGCTAGTGGTCTGCGCATGCGCCAGCGGCTGAATCGGCAAAACAAGAGCTGCAAAGGCCGTGGCAAAGAGCACAACTGCCAGCAGCCGGGCTTTTAGAAGAAAATCGATACTACGTATAGCGAGTCGCACGATAGGAGTCATCGAAGAGCATCCCCCTTTTGTGTGAACCTGAGAACCACCACGGTCCCCAAAATCATCAGCAAACGCTCTCTCGGGAGAGAAAGCGCTTACCGTTAACGTTCACGATAGTGGTTTTCTACTACCCGCTCGGCAAGCTTGTCAAGCGTTTTTTTCATATTTCACATCAGTTTTTGTAGTTACTGCCGCTCCCGTGATTCGGATGAATCAAAAAAGGCAATGCTCCGCCCATGCAATCTCCGCTATAGGTTCTCTTGAAGGACAACACTAGCCGCGAGTCGTAGGGGTACTAGGTCTTTGTGATTCGGGGATTTCCGGCGCGTCCTGGAGGGTGTCAACTAACAAGTGCAATGGCACTTAGGGCCAGTTTACCTGCTCCGCCTTGAGGCGCGTGTACTCAGCATTTTCGCGCCGCATATCTTCGATACGGCCGAGGGCACGATACTCGTTGACAATCTGCAAGCGGATTGCCGGACTTACCGGATCGAGGAGCTTCGCCGCCAACAGGGCTGCCAGCGCACCCTTGTTGTCGCCCTGAGTTCGGAGCGTCTTTGCAAGCGCCAATTGTGCTCCTACAGAATCAGGACTTAGCGCCACTGCCTCGAGAGCCAATTTCAGCGCCTCGTCCAGCTTGCCATCAAGAATATAGCGCAGAGTCAGTTGGGCTCGCGCGGGCACACTATCGGGAGTGATACGCAGCTCCTCCAGAAACTCTGGCGCGCACCGTTCGGGATCCCGGGCCGCCAGGTATGTCCCATAAAAATAATGTACGTTGGGGAATTTAGGGTACTTGGAGACCAGCGCGTTAAAGTCAGCTTCCGCTTCGTCAGGAGGCTGAGTCGCCAGATCCCAAAAAGCCTTGCCGGCCATCGCTACGACGTCCCGCTGGTTCGCCGGCACATCCAAAGGCAGGATGGGCATACGCAGTGATGGCAAACCGGCGGCAAATATAATCTCGGGGTTATTGTGGACCCTTCGTGCAATGCGCATGAGAATTTCCTGGGCCACCTCAAAAGCGCCCTGCTGATTCAGCAGCAAGGACAAATGGTAGTCGGCCATATCCAGCAACGGGCCTCCGCCCTGTGTTACCGGTACCAACATGTGGGCTTTTTTCAGATGATCGAATGCAACATCGTATTGCTTGGTACGAAATTCGCACAGCCCAAGCAGCGCCCAACCCGGGGCGGCCGAGGTATCCAGTTGCACCATTCGCGTCAGAGCATCGCGACACTCAGCGTATCGGTCACGCTCGTATTCAATCATTCCGAGCGCCCACCACCCTTGAGCCCAGCCGGGGCGCAGCTCGACGGCTCGGCCGTAGAGTTGCACGGCTTCGTCTGGATGATTCGCTTCGTAAGCCTGCTGTGCCCTGGTGGAAAGCTCTTCAAATGTCTGGGGCTCGCTCTGCCCCGTGGCCATCGCTAGCAGCAGAAAGACGCTCAAGCATAGGTTCATTTCTGCAAACTCCGGCCCCGCGCTTGATCCTTGGCCTGGATGGCGGCGTCCATTTCTTCGGCGATCTTCTTCTCTCGCCGGGCTTCCGCCACACGTCCCAGACGAAAGTAAATCGTTGAAAGGCTGCGATGCGCCTCCATGTACTCAGGCGCATCTTTCACCAGAGCCTCCAAGAGCGCCGCGGCGCGTTGGTCATCTCCTTCGTCTGAGCGCATCAGAGCGAACTGATAACGGATCCGGATATCTTTCGGCTGTAACTGTGTGGCTGCTTCCAGACGGGCGTGTGCCTCCTGAAGTTTACCCTCCTGCCGGAGAAGTGTCCCCAGCCACAGAAGCGCGTCAAAGGCAGTCGGATCCAGAGTCAACGCTTTGCGAAACGCCGCTTCGGCGCCATCCATGTCGGCCACGAGAAATGCCAATCTGCCTCGCAGGCTGTACGCTTCCGGCAGATTCGGGTTCAGCGCGAGAGCCCGGTCTACCTCCTCCATAGCACCCTTCTTGTCGTTCCCTTTCATGCGGGTGAAAGCCATCAGCATGTGAGCTTCGGCGGTATCTCCATTCCGCAAGATGCGCTCGATCATGAGCGCTCCGCGTTCGTCTTTCCCCTGGTGCAGCAAAGCGGTACCGAGCAGGTAAGCCAGAGTGAGGTCGTTCGGATCGGTGTCGGCCAGCGGATCCAGAAGCGCCACAACACGTCCATCTTCGCCTTGGCGAAGGTAGCATTCCGCAAGCAGCAGGGTGAGCCGCATCCGCTCGGGTGCGTCGCCCGGCTGAATCGCATAAACGGTTTCGAATTCTTTTACGGCCTGTTTGATCTCGCCCGTTTTGTAATAGGCCAGTGCAAGGTTGAAGCGGATTCCATAGTTGGTTGGCTGTGCCGCCAAGGCTTGAGTGTATTCCCCTACGGCTTCGGTGTAACGCCCCTCATGAGCCAACGCCGCACCCAGATTCGAGCGGACCGCCGCGGCTTCCGGATGAGCTTTCAGATACACCTGATACTCGGTAATCGCCTCGGCGTAGTGCCCCGATTGATGCAGCTCAACGGCCCGGCTCAGTGCCTGCTGCCCAGATTCATCTTGTGCCTGCGCGAAGCATCCCCAAAGCAAGCACCCCAGCATCCACCAACGCATCACTGTTGTGGCTCCTAAGGCAGTATAACCGGAGCATAGCCCGATGGCCGTCATTTGACTGCAACGCCCCCCCGCCCTCGCGCGCAATGTGAAGAGTTGGCGGCTAGCACGGGATCCGCTCGTGTTCCTTCACGATTTGGACCAACCGCGATTGGGCACTATGCCCACGCCTTCTCGAATTGTCAGCAGTCGATTGGCCGACAGGCCTTTGTAACTCTCATGCAGTCCGCTCGGCCAAAATATCTCAACATCAGCTGAAGCCAATGTTCCCAGCCCGAAGTGCAACCGGGGATCGTTACAAGAGAAGAAGCTGGACTGACTGAGTACGGCTTGCGCCTGGGTCTTACCGCCATAGTGCGTCAAGACACGAGCTCCGATCGCACTGCGATTGGATCTTGTGCCTTCGAGCTTAACCTTGATCCAGTTGGCCTTTCCGCCAAGGTCGTTTCGCAAAAGCGACGGCGGTTCGTTAAGGTTGACGACGACGATGTCCACGTCGCCATCATTATCGAAATCTCCGAAAGCACAGCCGCGGCTACAATGCTGGGCTGCAACACCTGGACCTGCTTCGTCGATCAACTCTTCAAATATGCCTTGCCCCAAGTTTCGGAAGACCACCCGCGGAGTCTTGTTGGGATATTGTGAGAGCTTTTTTTCAATCTTCGGATCCACATGGCCTGTGGTCATAAATAAGTCTGGATGGCCGTCGTTATCCAGATCAACAATCCCGGCGCCCCAGCACACGTAACGAGTCTCGACGCCGAGGCGTGAGGACGCTGTGGCGTCCTGAAAGTAAGCCTTTCCATCGTTGTGATAAAGAATGTTCCTATCGTCGGCGAAGTGCGTTTTAAAAAGATCGAGATGCCCGTCCAGATCGTAATCTCCGACTCCGACACCCATGCCCGCCTGCGCCATGCCGTCATCGTTCAGCGCGACGCCCCGCAGAACGCCCTCTTCGCTGAAGGTTCCATCGTGATTGTTCATGAAAAGAAGGCTCGGAGTGGCATCACAAGCGACGTAAATGTCCGGCCAGCCATCTTCATCGAAATCTGCTGCTACAACCGTCAGGCCGTAACTTGAAGTCGCTTGCGCGATGCCTGCGCGCTCGCTTACATCCGTAAACGTTCCGTCGCCATTATTTCGATAGAGCCAATGGTTGCCGGTGGGTAGGCCGCGCGGCCCGCAAGCAACGGGAATTCCGAGCCAGATGCAGTTGTTGCTTTGCCCAGGAACCGGCGCCTGTTCAAAGGAAAACCGCACGTAGTTGGAGACGAAGAGATCGAGGTTTCCATCGCGATCGTAGTCTACAAAGCTGCAACCTGCGCCCCAGCGCTGCTCAGGGCTCAAAAGCCCAGCCTGTCTGGTGCAATCCGTAAACGTGCCATCGCCGTTATTGCGGTAGAGAATATTTTGCCCGAAGCGTGTGCAAAAAATGTCATCAAACCCGTCGTTGTTATAGTCACCAATGCAAACGCCACACGCCCAACCAACCGAATGCAGTCCTGCTTTTTTTGTGACGTCCGTGAAAGTGCCATCACGATTGTTCTTGTAAAGACGATTGGTGGCACCATCGGGTGGGCCCTCAAGCCGCGTGCCCGACAAAATGAAAATGTCCATCCAGCCGTCGTTGTCGTAGTCGATGAACGCGCAGCCGCACCCAGTCGTTTCGACAATGTACTTCGTTTCCTCTACGCCGCCATAGAAGACCGGTGCGTGGAGACCCGCATCCTGCGCTACATCCACAAATCGGGCATGGAAAGGGCGGCCGGAGGGCGCAGTCCTCGGCAATGGCTTAGCTCTGTGCGTGGAAAGCCCCTGAGCCAGTAGCCACTGACTGCCGAGGGAAAACGCAGTCCCCACACCCAACTGCGCAAACCTGCGGCGAGTGATCGTCATTGTCGGACGTTCTCCAAGTCCGTTAGTTCACCTGAAGTGTAAGTTTCTCCTCCGCCTTGGAGCTGCCTTGAGTGACGCCGATGTGGATCTCGTATGCACCAGGGGTGAATTTATCCGCAGGCAAGTTTGCGATGTAGGGGATTCGTCCGTCCTGTTGCATGTCTGGCAGCGGCGCCTCTGCCGCGCCCAGATATTGTCCTTCCCTGTAGAAGGACATCGTGAGCTTGGGAGCATCCTTAACTCCGCGATCCGGATACACGGCAAAGTAGAAAGGCAGAACATTTCCGGGACCGCCTTTGAGAGTGTGAGTAAGAGCCGGCACCACCTTGCCGCCGGGGAAATAAAACGCATCCAGGGTCTGATTGCTATCTTTTAGGGAGTCAGTCCTACGTATTACCACCACGTCGCTCATGGACAGCTTGCTGGAGGGTTGTGGGACCATGACGGTGCTCTTGGTTACTCCAATCTTGCTGCCGTTTCTGTCCATTATGGCCGCTTGCAGGGAATATTCCCCAGGAAGTAATTCCGTCCGGAACGTTTGAACCAGGTTTCCGGCCTTGTAGGCATCCACCTTGTCGAGCGCGACCTGCACGGCGAAGTCCTTGCTAAACTTCTCAACGATTTCGCCGTTGGAATTTTTCAAGACGGCGAGCAGCGCTGCATCGACCGCGCTGCTCTTTTGATCTGGCTGTGGCGCGAAAGTCAGTCCATTGAGGGGAGCTTCCAACGTCACCATGTATTCTACTTTCGGTCCATGATCATTGAACCGCTCTGCCCCCGCCTGAAAGGCCACATCCAGAGGAGGCGACGCGGCGTTCAAGGCATTCATTAGCGGCATCTCATAGGCGTACAACTGCTGCCCACCCTTGAGCTGTGGCAAGGCGAAGTATCCGCTGCGGGTGTGGACAGTGATTTCTGGCCGGTCCACGCGGACAGAGATTCTGCGGAATTTGCCGTCGTACACCGCTATATGAGGAGCGTAGGCGGCCTCGTAGTAGCTACGTACTTCATCCATGGCAACTCGAAGGGGTGCCTTATAATCGTTCGTCTCAGCGATGGCCGTGCCGCCAGTCTGCTGGGCGAGGTCGCGGAGCCAGAGCAGCGGATTTGCGCGCAGGGCGCCTTCCGCCGTTTCCGAGGCACGGGCCTGCCCGGTCGATACCGCCCCTACCCCTCCATTCATCTGCTGCGATCGGATCTCCCCAGTAGCGCCGTTGAGCCAGTCGCGGCCATTGCCGCCCTGGCTCCAGGTTACCAACCCTTTGGGGTCAACTGTGTAGAAGCTGACGTTAGCGCGATTCGCCATGCTGATCAGGTTGCTGTATTGTTCCTTAACAGCCTCCGGGATGAACAGCCAAGGGTTGAAATACAAAATCACTTTGCGGCCCGGCAGCTCTGACTGCGCACGCACCAAGGCCATCAATGCATCTATCGTCGCGCGGGCGTTGTACTCGCGGTCAGCGGAATCCGCAGCCTGAAGCATGTCGTACTGGATTTTCGCCATTCTGTAATTGACAGAGCTCTGCACCTGGGACTGGCTCGGCCCGCCTCCTGAACCGGCTCCGGAGGTGCCCTGCAACTGCGGCTCGCCCTGGGAGAGTATCTGCTTTAATTCGGCTTTCACTTCAGCTGAATTGTTCGCGTACTGCATAAAGGACCACATGGACGACTTATCGACACTCTTCAGCAACGCGGAGTGATCGGCGGTGAAGGGCTGGATGACGTGCAACTTCTGATCGACTGTCAGGATCGAGTAATATAGGTTTTGCTCCGGCGCCATGTCGAGAATGTCCTTCAGTGCCTGGCGAAAGAACCTCTTCCCTTCTTGGTCCAGTCCCTCAAAGACGAGTGTTACCAGGCGGACTTCCCGCATCGGGTCTAATGAGAGTGCCCCGCTTTCCGCAGATGATTTGGGGGCGCTCAATGACCCGGCACTGTTTCCTCGCACTACCCGGAACGATGTCAGCTTCTGTTCGACGCCATCTTCAGAGACATGGATTTCCTCGGGTCGGATATCCCTGATTGCTCTGCCCTTCTTGTCACGGAAGACCATGTCGAGTACCACCTCTTCTGCGGTCGAACGAACAGCGGGGGGAGTGGCCTGCCCCGAAGTGTCTTGCTGGGATTGCGCCTGGGCCACCAAGCTCATAGCAGCGAGCAGAAATGCAGTGAGAAAAACGAATTGCCGTTTCATAATTTAGACCTCCCGCCGGAAGGTTGCTGAATAGTTGCTGGGACAATGTAATACAGCGGGAACAATCTTTTCTACCTTTCTCTGGGAAATTTCAAGTCCTAGAAGTACTCTCCAGGAACGTTCAGCCCCCGGAGCGCTGTTTATTGCCGGATGGCGGTCACCTGACACGGCCTTGAAGTAGCCCACCGATTGTTAGATGTTAGAGAGGTTAGAAAGCCCAGTTCCACGCAACTCCACAACGGAGGCCGCACACTCTTCGAAATGAACGCCGGGAATCAAAAGATAGCTCTTGCTGTCATTTTCGTGTTTTGCCGGATCGCACCGTATAGGACCTTGATTATCGCGCGCCCGCATTGCGAGGCATCGGGATCCCTCGGCGAGATTCCCGAGTCCTTGGTAACAACTGACAACAAACAGGCACAGAACGCGAATCCCGAATCCTTCGAGAAGCTGGCGGGGCGCGCGCAGGCTGCAATGGACTCTGACCGCATCCCGGAAGCCATCCGGTTGTATGCCCGCGCCACTACGATTCGGCCTGACTGGCCGGAAGGCTGGTGGCATCTCGGAACTCTCCTATTCGATGCCGGGAGCTTCCAGGAAGCCCGCGAGGCCTTCGCGCACTTCACTTTTGTCGAACGAAAACAGCCAGGTCCCGGGTTCGCGATGTTGGGCCTGAGCGAATTTCAACTTAAGCATTACACTAAGGCACTTCCGGCGTTGGAACGCGGCAGAATGCTCGGCTTAGGGACCGATCCAGATTTCGTACGCAACGTGTTGTTTCACGATGGCATCCTGACCGCTCTGATGGGCAAACCAGAAATGGCCCTCCAGCGCTTGACTTTGGCCGCCAACCAAATCGCCGCCGCACATCCGGAGGCTCCTCAAAATACGGTATTGGTGGACCTGGAACTGCTGAATGCCTTCGGAATTGCTGCGCTTCGCATCCCGAAGCTTCCTTCCGATCTCGCAGTCTCTCAAATCTCCATGGTTCGTCTGGCTGGCCGGGCACAGGCGTTGATCGCCTTACAGGACCGCGTGGCCGCTGAACCGGAATTCAAACAGCTGTTGGCCCTCTACCCCTCCGAACCCGGTGTGCATTACATGTATGGCGCATTTCTGCTTAAGGAGCATCCCCCTCTAGCCATTGACGAATTTCGCCGCGAAATCGAACTCTCTCCCTCTCATGACGCAGCTCGGATTCAACTTTCCCTGGAATTTCTGCGCACCGCCGATTACGAGCAGGGCTTGAGGTATGCCAGAGAAGCGGTTGCGTTGGCGCCGGGGAACTTCGTCGCGCACGTAGCATGCGGCAGGCTTTGGCTGGCACTCGGAAAGACCGATACGGCGCTGCAAGAGCTGAGAACGGCAGTCAAGCTGGCTCCCGGCAGCCCCGACGCACACTTTGCTCTTTCCCAGGCTCTGTCTGAGGCAGGACGCAAGGGCGAGGCCGCGCGGGAACGAGCAGAGTTCGAGCGCCTGAAAGCATTGACCGACACTGCGGAGTGATCGCAGGAAAACCCCAGACATGCCATGCTAAACTCAGCTTCAACGATGATTCGATTCCTTCTTTCTGTAGTCCTCTCAACGGCAGCACTTGCTGCTCTGGCGGTAACGATCGTCATCGGAGCACAAGCGGACAAGAACAGCAGCATCCGCTTCGAAGACATCACTGGCCGATCGGGCGTGGACTTTATAACGGACAGCAGTCCAACTCCGAACAAAAACCAACCGGAGACGATGATCTCCGGAATTGGCCTGATCGACTACGACAACGACGGATATCTGGATATCTTCGTCATCAATGGAGCGGCGATTCCGTCCCTCAAGAAAGAGTCGCCGAAATACTACAACCGCCTTTTCCACAACAACCATGACGGCACATTCACGGACGTCACAGAGAAAGCCGGACTGGTCGGCGATGGCTATGACATGGGCGTCGCCATCGGCGACTTTGACAACGACGGTTGGCAGGATATTTACGTCGCCAGCGTTACCAAGAATCATTTATATCGAAATAATGGGGACGGTACCTTCACCGACGTCACGGACAAGGCCGGCGTCGGCACACCAATCTATAAGGGTCAGAAGATGTGGAGCGCGGCGGCCGGCTGGCTGGACTACAACAACGATGGCAAGCTGGATTTGTTTGTGTCGAATTACTGCCGCTGGGAAGTCAACAAGGACCCCGTATGTCTAAGCGGAGGGCGACTGCGGGCTTACTGCCACCCTAAGTTTTACGAGCCGCTCCCGTCCACACTGTACCGCAATAACGGCAATGGCACATTCACTGACGTTTCTGACGAGACTGGCATCTCCAAAAGGCTAGGCAAGGGGATGGGTGTGGGTTTCAATGATTATGATGGAGACGGCTACATTGATATTTTTGTCGCCAACGACAACATGGCGAATTCGCTCTTTCACAATCTCAAGGGCAAAGCTTTTGAAGAGGTCGCCATGGATGTAGGGGTGGCCTATTCGGAAAACGGCAAGGCCGTCTCAGGGATGGGAGCCGAGTTTCGCGATCTGGACAACGACGGCCTGCCGGACATCTGGCACACCGCGACCGAGCTGGAGACGTTTCCCCTGTTCCGTAATCGCGGCAACAATATCTTTATCGATGTCACAGGCCGGAGTGGGCTCGCCCGGCCTACCTTGGAAATGTCGGGTTGGTCAAACGGGGTCGCCGACTTTGACAACGATGGCTTGAAGGATCTCTTCGTTGCCCGAGGCAACGTTCTTGACAACGTCGCCGAGTTCACTAATCGAACGTATGGCGAGCCTAACTCGATCTTTCGAAACCTTGGCAAAATGACATTCCAAGACGTGACGGCGCAAGCAGGTCCCGACATGCAACTCGCGGAACCATATCGCGGCGCAGTTATCGGCGATCTGTTCAACGACGGACACATGGACATCGTTGTCACCGTCTTGAATGGAAAAACAAGGATTCTCCGCAATGTGACTTCGAATGCCAATAACTGGGTAGCCTTTCAATTGGTGGGCACCAAGAACAACCGAATGGCAATCGGAACGCAGCTCAAGCTGACCACCGACGACGGTGCCAGCCAGTACGATGTTGTTTCGACAAGCGCAGGCTTCGGAGCTTCGCGGGACGCGCGCCCGCACTTTGGTCTGGGCCCATTCAAGACCGTGAAGCAACTCGAAGTTCGCTGGCCTAGCGGCACTCGCCAAGTTCTGAGAGGTCTTCCCGCCAATCAAGTCCATCGTATCGTGGAGCCATAGCGCCGCCACAGCGAGGGTCTAGAGCGCAGCCCTCAAATAGATTCATGCGATCGCTCGTTTTCCAAGTGGTGGATGAAATCACGGGGTCCCCCAAGCTGGCGTTCTTTGGCGGGGATACCCACTGCTAGGTTTTTGTTCTACCCTGCCCTGGATCATAGTTCGTAAGAAGTATCGTTAGTAACTGACTGAAAATAAAGTTCTTAGCTTTACAAGAAGCATTATATACTTGCATTTGCACAGCACAATTGACTTGTATTAATACGGCATGATATACTTGTATTTACACGGCTCAATTGACTTGTAGGCACGCAGCACCATATACTTGTACTTACTCGCCACAATAAACTTGTGATGACCATCGAAGGATCGGAGGCTTCATGCCCTCGCCAAACGAAAAATTGGCTGAATCTCTCGACGTCCTCGAAGCGCTCCAGCAAGGCAACCGGCGTGTGTTTCGCTCCGACGACTTGAGCCGCGTTCACCGTGAGCGCCTGGTGGAGAACGGCTTCCTGCAAGAAGTCATGAAGGGTTGGCTCATCTCTTCAAGCCCCGACTCCGAGCCCGGCGAAAGCACGCCGTGGCATGCGTCGTTCTGGGAATTCTGCGCGCGCTACTGCGACGAGCGCTTTGGCGAACAGTGGCACCTGTCGCCGGAGCAGTCCCTTTTTTTGCACGGCGAGAGAACGGTGATTCCGGATCAACTGGTTGTGCACAGTCC
>DATDGB010000060.1:0-57509 GCA_036522305.1 Candidatus Acidiferrum sp.
CATGCAGATGGAAGAAAATGCCAAGCGTCTCCTGGCCAGTCTTTCGGGCATGGAAAAACAATTGGAAAAATTCGCGGACAAGTTCGGTGTTCTGGGCACGCACCTGAAGAACGCCCAGCAAAGCTACAGCGAGTCCGACAAACTATTCGAGAGGGCTCAAAATACTCTCGAAACCATGCTCGGTGCCGGTGTTCCGGAGCTTCCTTTCGAGAACCCCCAGGGCGTTCTTCCACTTCCCCCCGAAGCCAGCATCAAGAAAAGCGCCTAACTGCTGGCCATTGGCTCGCCCTGCCCTCAGGGCTGCGGCCGCCCGAGGCTGGGTACCAGCCGGATCGAAATCAGAAAACTGCCGTTTTTGTGTCCCACGACTTCAAATCGCGCGGAGTTTTCCGTCCCTCCATTGCTGGTAACCCGTACGAAATTGCCTCCGGTCAGTTCAGCGATGTCCGGCGCGAGGTTCCGCGCCTCCAGTTCGATCTTCGCCGCCGTACCGCGCACTCGGACCGCAAGCGCTCGGTGTTCTCCCGGTTTCAAAGCCGAGGCATCGGCTTGCAGTTCGAGCACGACCAGGTTGAGCGAAAATGGCGGCGCTTGGCGTTTCGCACACGAAACCGCTACCGCCGCGCTGCCAGCTTGCAAATCCGGCGGAGGAAGCACGACCAGCGCCGTGGGCGAAGACGCGAGCACCATCGCTGCTTGCCCCGCGATCGTCACTTGGTTGGCATCCGCATCGCCGCAAAATCCCTTTCCAAGAATCTCGAAACGATCTGCCAGCGAAGCCACTCGCGGCGCGGCGGAAACTTCGATCGTCGCTGAGGCTGCTTCGCCGGGCGTGAGAACGGCCGCAGCCACACGCCCGGTGCGCCCTGCAATCGAGCCAAATATAACCCCGGGATTCAGTGGCGCGACGAACATAGCCCTACCGGTCGCATCGGTCGTGAACCGGTCCCCGTTCGAGAAACTCACGGTGACACCGGGAGTCAGCCGCCCGTTCAGATCCAGCACCGCAAGCGTGGCTCGCTCGCCCGAAACAATTCGCCGCGGCAGCAGCAACATCCGCGCCCCGGAGGCTGCCGGAGCGGCAGCCGGCTGCTGGCCGTTGGCCTCCAACGCGAAAACGCCGGCAATCAGAAACAAGCAGAGCAACACGAAGCCGGAACGGAACAAGGGCATGCGGGGAATTGTAGTGGAGAAACCCATGCCGATGAAAGCGAAGCAGGGACCAGTTCCGGAACATCGCCTGCTTCACTTCTTCGCGAGGACTGGCGCTTCCTCCGGCTTATAGACCAGCACCGTTCGGCCCATCACTCCGGCTGACAATTTCCGCAGCGTGTAGCGGAAAGGGCGCGGCGGCATCCCTTCGCTACGAGCTTCCAGCCTATAAAACGTGTCGTGATAGCGCACCGTGCGCGGCGGATTCCAATCTTCTTTTCTACGGCACGCGCGAATCTCCAGCATTTCGTCCGGCCCATTTCCGCTGATGAAAAGTTCATCCGGAACCTGCGGAAGCCGCTTGAATACCGCTTTCTCCCGGATAGCTCCCGCGTAGGACGATAAATTCCCTGCCGAATAGCCGGCGGCCTTGGCGGAGCTCGGCTGGCTCTGCCCGGTAAGTTTCAGGAAGACCTTGTCAGCTAGGAAGAGCGGGAGAGTCCCCAGATTGTTCTCCGTGAACGCGGCCCCAACTAATCGAACGCCTCCCTCGATTCCCGCAAAAGCGAGGAGCCACGTCAGCGGGTGCATCGCCCAGACTAGCAGCGCGGTAAATCCGATGCCCATATCCGTCACGCCCGGCCCCATTTTTCCGCTAAGAGCCGAATCCAGCCCGTTGCTCACCAGAAGATTCATGTAGTGCGAATACCAATACATTGCGGAAATGAGTGCGACCAATGACTCCGCAAAACCGCTGAGCGCCGTCGCTCGGTGCCAATCCACATCGGCGCCGATGGACAGAGATTTGCGCCACCTCTGCGGTAGCAGGGCCAGGAGTGGGCCAAGAAGATAGGTCAGCACGGCAAAGCAGCCTCTCCTCAGTTTAAAAGATGCTGACGCGCATTTCCCGCGTCGCGCGGCGCTAGCTCCAATGAGTAAACCGCGATAAACGCTAGGAAGGTTTCGCGGCTAGCCGGTAAACCTGCTTATCCAGGAAAACGCGGAACAGTTCGGGATCGATCTCTTCGTCACGCACACAGAGCTTTAGAATATCCAGCGCGCGATCGGTGGGAATCGCGCGCTTGTAAGGACGGTCCGAAGCGGAGAGCGCATCGAAAATATCGCAAATCGTCATCATCTTTGCTTGGACCGGAATCTGCCCGGAAATCAGCCCGAACGGATAGCCCTTGCCGTTGAGCTTCTCATGGTGCGCGCGGGCAATCGCCGGGATGGCTCGGAATTCCTGCGTCCACGGGATTTGCGCCAGAAAGTTGAAGCTGTGCACCACGTGCGATTCAATCTGGCGACGCTCGTCGTCATCCAGGCTGCCGCGAGGAATGGAAAGAAACCGCACTTCCTCGGGGGAAAGGTAAGGGTGCTCCATCCCGCGCGCATCGCGATACGTTTTCTGCGCAATTTCGGTCAGCACTTCGAAGTCCCAAGAAGGCAGAAGCGTCGGCTCGTTGGCCTTGGCGATGAACTCCGCATAACGGTCCAATTCGCCGTGCAGCCGCCGTGATTCTTCGTCGAGTACGCGCAAGCGCTCCGCAGCCTGTTTTTTCGAGAGCGAAAGCAGCGCTTCCACCCTTTGCTCCGCGACGCGGGCCTGGATGTCCCTGCGGATGTAATCGAAACGGTCCAGCACGCGCACAAAATGCAGCGGGTAGAGTTTTTTCGCTTTCACCAGGACTTCTTCGCGCACTCCCACTTTGCCGAAATCGTGCAGCAAAGCGGCGTAGCGCAGTTCTTTGATCTGCTCCCGCGAAAATCGCAAGTCGCCATATGGCCCGCGCGGCTCACGGTCCACTGCTTCGGCCAGCGCCACGGTCATTTCGCAAACGCGCTGCGAATGGCCGGACGTAGTCGGGTCGCGCTGCTCGATGGCCTTCACCGCCGCCTTCACGAATCCGTCGAATAAATCCTCAATTTCCTGATACAACTTTGAATTCTCATACGCCACCGCCGCCTGTGAGGCCAGCGACAGTCCCAGCCGCACCGCGCGTTCCGGAAACGGGTGCACCCACCGCCGCACCGCGCGGGGATCGCTCAGTTGCGCTTTCGGGTTGCGCTTGCAATTGATCAATTGCAATACGCCAAGGACTTCGCCCTTTCCGTTTTTCATCGGCAGCGTGATCAGCGAACGCGTGCGGTAGCCCGCCTGCTCATCGAACGTGGCATTGAAGTGGAATGGCCGCGCCTTCGGAATGCGGTACGCGTCGGCCAGTTCGATCACTTCGCCATGCAGCGCGCAATACCCCGCCATCGAATCTTCCGTCAAGGGTAGCGTGTGTTCGCTGAAGGGAAACTGCACGCTGTCGTTTTGCGTCAGCTTGAAACGCAAGAGAGGAAAGCGCCATCCAGCTTCCGCGGAAGCTCCTCCGTTCTCCACGAGATAGAGTGAACCCGCGTCCGCCCCCGTGATTTCCCTGGCTTTCGTCAGGATCAGGCCCAGCAATTGCCCCACATCCCGGGTTTCGGATAAAGCAATCCCGACGCGGTTTAGTTCCTCGAGTTCACGCGTTGCTTTTGTCGCGCTGAGCGACTTTTTTCGGGCTCTCGGAGCACTCTTAGGCGGCGATTTTCTGTTTTTATCCATGGAAGAGAGGCAAAAAACCGCAGAGGCGGGGCGCTCCACGGAAACCGAGAGTATAGCGAAAAGCCCGCAGGGTAGGCACGCAATGTGTCAACGCGGGAATGCCTAACTGCTCACATTCGCCTCTAACCCAAAGAAGACGTGCCACTTCCCCGCCACCGTGTAGCGAAAGAGCGAGTAATTAGTAGGGTTCACAGCCTTTCGCGGGCCTCGGGGCTCTGTTAGCGTGGGAGCAGAGTTGCCCGGTACACGTGTGGGCAGGGGTGTAGTTTTTCGGGGGCAAGGGGAGTTCGCGTGCGAATCGCCAGTGGCGGCGTGACCGATCTGGGTCGCGTGCGTTCGAACAACGAAGACTGTTACAAGATCGTTGAGCCGCTGAACCTCTACGTGCTTTCCGACGGCATGGGAGGTGAAGCGCACGGCGAAATCGCCAGCGCCATGGCTGTCGAAACGGTCGTGAAGCATTGCCTCGACTTGGAGACCAATCCCGCGGCCACGGTGATCGGCGCGGTTCAGCCCAATTGGAGCAGCTTCACAAAACGTCTTTCCACGGCCGTCCATCTGGCGAATAGAAATATTTTCAAGTCCGCCGAAGAGAATCCCGATCAACACGGCATGGGCGCGACACTGACTGCGGTGTGGATCAATGGCACAAAACTCAGCGTCGCGCACGTTGGCGACAGCCGGGCGTATCTGCTCCGGGGCGGCACCTTGCTACAGCTCACAAGGGATCACTCGTTGGTCGCGGAACAGGTAAGGCGCGGCATTCTGACTTCCGCCGAGGCGGAAGAGAGCGACATGCAAAGCGTGCTGCTGCGCGCGCTTGGCGCGCAAGCGGAAATCGAAGTGGACGCCGAGGAACACACGCTTTTCCCCCGCGATGTGCTGTTGCTCTGCTCCGATGGGTTGACGCGCATGGTGACCGAGCCCGAGATTGCGGGAACGCTCCAGGTCGAGTCTGACCTTTCCAGGGCGGCGGAAAGTCTCGTGGCTATGGCCAATGAACGCGGCGGCCCGGACAACATCACCGTCATCGTCGTGCGGCTTGAGAAAGAATCCAAAGGATGGTTTTCGTGGTTGCGCCCCAAGGCGCGAAAAAATCCAGGATCGAATGGAAGGGTTGGAGGAAATTAAGATGCCCAAGCTCAGCCTCATGTTTGACAACAAAATCGTGAAGGAGGTGCCCGTGGGCAGCCGGCCCGTAACCATCGGCCGTTCCCCGGACAACGACATCCCGGTCGACAACCTCGCGGTGTCCAATCATCACGCGAAAATCTACTATGAAGCCGGCCGCATGGTCATCGAAGACCTCGACAGCCTCAACGGCACTTTTGTGAACGATCTGCGCGTGGAGCGCGCTACCTTGCACGATGGCGACAACATCCACATCGGCAAACACAAAATCAAGGTCGATACCAGCGGCGATGCACCACTGACCTGGGACACCGGCCGCAAAACTGCCGCGCCGCGGATCGATGAAACCATGGTGCTGGACACCAAGGAACGCCGTCAGATGCTCCAACAAGCCGCCGCCATGGGCGAATCCATGCAGTTTGCCGGCGCGCGCATGAAAGTTCCTACGCTTATCATTCTCAGCGGCAACACCGATCAAAAAGAATATGTGCTGACCAACAAACTCACGGTCATCGGAAAATCCGCCATGGCCACGGTTAAATTGAAGGGCTGGTTCAAACCGCAGATGGCGGCGCAGATCAACCAGCGCGATGACGGCTTTTATCTTGGTCCCGGCGACAAGGTGCCCACCGTCAACGGCAATCTTGTTTCCGGCCCCGTGCGCCTGAACGACGGCGATCTCGTCGAAGTCTCCGGCGTCCGGCTGAACTTCATCATCCGCGAGTAGCACGCGAAACTCGATGGCCGCTCCGTCAGCAGGTTTCTGGCAACGGCGGGGCGCACTCAGCCTCTACGAATTGCTTCTCACGTGGTGGCGCCACCGCGTTTCGTTTCTCCTGAGCCTGTCGATCACTTTTCTCGCGCTCTTTCTTTATGTCTTTACGTTTGTCGGTGAGCGTCCCACGCCCATTTTCGAATTTGTACAGCGCCTGGAGCTTGCCACCCTGGACACGCGATTTCGCTACCGGCCTCAACGTTTTTCACACCCAGATCCCAGAATTGTTGTCGTGGACATTGATCAGCGCGCGCAAGAAGTTCTCGGGCGTTGGCCGTTCTCCCGTACAAATTTCGCCAAAACGCTGGACGTCTTGCATGAAAGTGGCGCCAAAGTTGTAGGCTTCGACATCACCTTTAGCAAACCCGATCAATCCGCCGCTCCCATCCGCGCTTTGTGGAACGAACTAGAAGCTCGCAAGAGCAGGGGAGAATCAGTCGATCCAAAGCTAGCTACCGAAGTTCAGCGGCTCGCGGCTTCCTACGACGCCGACAAACTATTCGCGGCTTCGATTCAGCGCTTTGGTCCTGTCATTCTCGGCAACTACTTCCTCTTCACGGACGCGGACCTCCGCGGCATTGAAGCTTCTACTTTGGACACTTACGCCAATCAGATCGCGTTTTTTGCTTATCCACCGGCGCATCCTCTCCATCCCAGCGCTCAGAAACAGGAAAAAGTCGGAATGCTGGAGGCATTTTCGATTGGCGGCCTGGTGCCCCAGGGTGCGGAGGCCAATCTCGATCAACTGACTGCCGCCCTCAACGGGGACTTCTCCTGGACCGGTTTTTTCAACGCGCCACCGGATGCGGACGGGATTGTCCGCAGGGCGACTCTGGTTCTCCCGTATGGCCGTTCGAAGAATCCCGACGAGTGGGATATTTACTCTTCGCTGGACTTGATGACTGCGCGCGCCTTTATCGGTCCTGGGGCTCAAGACATGAATTTGGTCTACGGCCCACAGGGGATCGTCGAAATTCGATTTGGACGGGAACTTCTCATTCATCCCGACGGCCGCGGGCAGATGATGATCAACTACCAGGGGCCCGCAAGCACCTTTACGCACTATTCCATTGTGGATGTGCTCCAGAAAAAATTTGCTCCAGACGCTTTCGCGGGGAAAATCGCTTTGATCGGGGCCACAGCCACCGGAATTGGTGACCTTCGCGGCACTCCTTACGGCGGCACGGACTACCCAGGCGTGGAGATCCATGCCAACGTCATTGACAACATCCTGAACCAGCGATTCCTGAAACATGGTTTCCGCCAGGCGCTCGCGGACGCTTTTCTGATTCTCTTGTTCGGCATCCCCCTGGGGATCTGGATGGCGCTTGTTTCACCGCGATGGATGTGGTTCGGTGTCGCATTATTTCTGCCGATGATTGCGGTTAATTTCTGGGCCTTCCTCCAGGGCTGGTGGCTGAATCTAATTGTTCCCGCGATGACTCTATCCACCAACGTTCTCCTCGTTTCTCTGTACCGCTCGCTGTTTGAGGAAAAGGAAAAACGCCGCGTGCGTTCCGCCTTCGGCCAGTACCTCAGCCCGGAAGTGATTCGCCGGCTGCTCGTCAATCCGCAACTTGTCGAACCGAAAAAAACCGACATCACCGTGATGTTCAGCGACATCCGCGGCTTCACCACCATTTCCGAAAAGCTCGACGCCCAGGACCTGGCCCTCTTTCTCAACCAATACCTCTCCGATATGACCGGACTCGTTTTTGAAAATCACGGCACGCTCGACAAATACATCGGCGACGCAGTGATGGCCTTTTGGGGCGCGCCCTTCGAGGAACCCGGCCATGCGGGCCGAGCTTGCAACACGGCGCTGAAAATGATGGAGCGCGTTCGCGAGATGCAGAAGAAATGGGAAGCTGAGGGCAAGCCGCAACTCGATATTGGCATCGGGCTGAACACCGGCGTCGCCAGCGTAGGCAACATGGGCTCAGTGCTGCGCTACGGCTACACCGCCCTCGGCGACACCGTAAATCTTTCCTCGCGCCTTGAAGGGCTGAACAAAGATTACGGCACGCACATTCTCGTCAACGAAACAACGTATGCCGCCGCCAAGGAAGACGGCTTTCTCTTTCGCGAACTCGATCTAATCCGTGTGAAAGGCAAGCTCCAGCCGGTCACTATTTGCGAGCTAATTGGCCGCACGGCCGAGAACTCGGTGTACGGCGCGCCACAAGAAGTGCGCCAGCGCCTCGAACTCTTTAGCGAGGCCCATGAGCTCTACCGCAAGCGCCGCTGGGAAGACGCGCAGAAATCTTTCCAGGCGATTCTGGATAGGTGGCCCGACGACGGTCCCTCGCGCACGTACTGGAAGCGCTGCCAGGACTATCTCTTCGATGAACCACCTTCCGGCTGGGATGGCGTCTTTACCATGACCCACAAATAATTTTTATCGCGACTCTCATCGTCGCTTGGGCCCACCCTACCCTAAGGCAAGAGCGCCGTCCAAATTGGATGGAGCGGACTATGTGCCTTGTGGCAGAATGACTGCAGGGAACGGGCGTGGCCTTAGGGGGCACTGCCGTTCGATCACTAACTGATACAAAGCGTGAGACTTAATCGGAGACCCCTCGCAGCCCGATTAGGGCCGTACCCAAACAAACGCTTTCAGGAATCTAACTGAAATTGGCGATGGAGGGGCAGCCAAGCGAGAGCTTTCGCCCTCCCCAAATAAGGTGGCGAACTAAGAATTTATGTGGATTGTCCGGCTAGCACTGCGAAGGCCATACACGTTTGTGGTGATGGCGCTCGCTATCATCCTGCTGTTTCCGGTGGTGCTGCTGCGCACGCCTGTCGACATTTTCCCCGACATCGATATCCCGGTCATCTCTCTGGTGTGGACTTACAACGGCCTGCAACCTCAGGAGATGGAGCAACGCATCACCTCCAACGTCGAGCGCGGCGTGACGACATTGGTAAACGATGTCGAGCACATCGAATCGCAATCGCTGAATGGCATCGCCATTATCAAGGTCTACTTCCAGCCAGGCGCCAATATTCAGACGGCGCTGGCCCAGACTGCCGCTATCTCGCAAACCTTTTTGCGATTCTTGCCACCCGGTACCACGCCGCCGCTGGTGATCATTTATTCGGCGTCGACCGTGCCGGTCATTCAGATCGGCCTGACCAGCGATACTCTCAGCGAGCAGCAGCTTTTCGATTTCGGTAACTTTTTTATCCGCACGCAGTTGGCTACCGTGCCGGGCGCGGCCACACCTTTCCCTTACGGAGGCAAGCAGCGGATCGTCAGCGTCGACATCGACCCGACAGCGCTTCAAGCCAAAGGACTTTCCGCGGTTGATATCGTAAACGCCGTAAACGTGCAAAATCTGATTTTGCCTACCGGCACCGCGAAACTAGGCACCCTTGAGTACAACGTGGAGATGAACGGCAGCCCGCAATCCGTCGCGGAACTGAACGATCTGCCGGTCAAGACCGTGAACGGCGCGACGATCTACATGAAAGACGTCGCGCACGTGCGCGACGGCTTCTCCCCGCAGACCAATATCGTCCTATCGAACGGCCAGCGCGGCGTGCTGATGAGTATCTACAAGGTTGGCAGCGCTTCTACCATTGACATCGTTGACGGCGTGAAGCGCATGCTCGAGTACAACAAAGGCTCGGTCCCCGAAGGCATGCACATCTCTACCTTCTTTGACCAATCGCTCTATGTGCGCGCTTCCATCCAGGGCGTCATCCGCGAGGCCCTCATCGCTGCCTGCCTCACGGCCGCCATGATACTGCTCTTCCTCGGCAACTGGAAAAGCACGCTGATCATTGCCGTCTCGATTCCACTGTCCATTCTCGTGAGCATTCTGTGCCTCAGCGCCCTGGGCCAGTCTATCAATATTATGACCCTCGGCGGCCTGGCGCTCGCCGTCGGAATCCTGGTCGACGACGCCACGGTGGAAATCGAAAACATCAACCGCAACCTGGCGATGGGCAAGGAAACGGTCCAGGCGATCCTCGACGGCGCGCAGCAGATTGCCGTGCCGGCGTTTGTTTCCACGCTGTGCATTTGCATCGTGTTCATCCCCATGTTTTTTCTGTCCGGCGTGGCCAAGTTCCTGTTTGTGCCGCTGGCGGAAGCCGTGAGCTTCGCCATGCTGGCTTCCTACATGTGGTCCCGCACCATCGTGCCGACGCTGGCCATGTATCTTCTGAGTTCGGAAGACGAGTATCACCCCGAGGAGCACATCGGAGAAAAGATGGGCTTCTTCCGCCGCTATCAACAGGGATTTGAGCGGAGTTTTGAAAAATTCCGTGAGGGTTACCGCGGAGCCTTGGGCGCCGCTCTGCGCTCGCCAGGAATTTTCTCCACCTGCTTTCTGCTTTTCTGCATTTTGTCGGTCACGCTCGTAGGCGTCCTGGGCCGCGATTTCTTTCCAAAGGTCGATGCCGGACAAATTCGCATGCACATGCGCGCCCGTACGGGCCTGCGCATCGAGGAGACGGCGCGGCTTGCTGACCAGGTGAACGGCGTCATCCGTGAAACCATCCCTAAGGAAGAGCTGACCACGGTCCTCGACAATATCGGCTTGCCGTACAGCGGCATCAACCTGACTTACAGCAATTCCGGCACGATCGGCAGTTCCGACGCGGAATTTCTTATGCAGCTGAAAGAAGTGCGCGGCAAGCCCACCGGGATGTACATCAATGAATTGCGCGAGAAACTGCCGCAACGCTTTCCCGGGGTGCAATTTTACTTTCAGCCCGCAGATATCGTGACGCAAATCCTAAATTTCGGGACTCCCGCGCCGATCGACGTGGAAATCACGGGCATGAACCAACGCGGAAATTATTTAGTTGGAGAGAAACTTGCCAGTGAGTTCCGCCACATTCCTGGCGCGGTGGATGTGCACGTCCAGCAAGCTTTTGACAACCCCACGCTTTACATGGAAATCGACCGGTCCCGCGCCCAATCCGTGGGCATGCAGTCGCGCGACGTGGCGCAAAACGTTCTCGTTTCGCTCAGCTCCAGCTTCCAGACCGCGCCGGCCTTCTGGCTGGATCCGAAAAATGGCGTGGAGTACTCCGTCGCCGTGCAGGCGCCGCAGTATCGCGTGGATTCTTACCAGGCGCTGCAAAATACACCCATCAGCGGCAGCATGCCGGGTGCACGGCCGCAGATTCTGGGAAACCTGGTTACCACCTCGACGACCGCCCGCCCGGCCGAAGTGTCGCACTACACCACCCAACCCATGATCAACGTCTATGCGTCTGTGGATGGCCGCGACCTCGGCGGAGTCGCTGACGTGGTTGAACAGCGCGTTCAGGCCATCGAGAAGGATTTGCCGAAGGGCAGCCATATCGTCATTCGTGGCCAGGTCCAGACTATGAAGAGTTCCTTCGCCGGCCTGGGCATTGGCTTGATTGGGGCGATCGTGCTTGCCTACCTCCTAATCGTCGTCAATTTTCAGTCCTGGCTCGATCCGTTCATCATCATTACGGCGCTGCCCGGAGCGCTGGCCGGCATCTGCTGGACGCTGCTGCTGACGCATACCACGCTAAACGTCCCGTCGCTGACCGGCGCGATCATGTGCATGGGCGTGGCCACGGCGAACAGCATCTTGATGGTTTCCTTCGCGCGCGAACAGCTGGATGAGGGCAAGAATGCACGGGATGCGGCCATCGAAGCCGGCTTCGTGCGCATCCGGCCCGTGCTGATGACCGCGCTGGCGATGATCATCGGCATGGTGCCGATGGCCGTGGGCCTCGGCGAAGGCGGTGAGCAAAATGCCCCGCTGGGCCGCGCGGTAATTGGCGGGCTGGTCTTTGCTACCTTTGCCACGCTTTTCTTTGTGCCATGCGTTTTCTCGATGATTCACGGACGCCGCGCGCGCAGATCGGCCCAGCAGGGATCGCCGGCAACGGCCTGACATTTTTCTTTCTGGAACTGAAAGCGGTGATAGGTAATTATGGAACGCGGAGTTCAGATGGATCCTGCAGATCAGGGCCAACATAGGGCAAAGGGCAGCCGGGTCTTCACGATTCTTTTCCTGGTCGTGATTGTACTGGTGGTTCTTGGCGCGTTTACGCTCTTCCAGCGCCGCACTCAGTATCAAGCGCTGGCCAAGGAAACGGAAACGCTGGCGATTCCCACTGTGGCCGTGATTCATGCCGCCGTGGAATCGGCGGAGGAGGACCTTGTCCTTCCTGGCGCCATGCAGGCCTACGTCGAATCGCCTATCTATGCGCGCACCAACGGCTACCTGAAAAAGTGGTACCACGACATTGGCAGCCGCGTCCGTCAAGGCGATTTGCTCGCGGACATCGATACACCGGAAGTGGATCAGCAATTGTCTCAGGCGCGCGCCGATCTGAATACCTCGCAGGCCAACGCGAATCTGTCCAAGATCACCGCGGCGCGCTATCAGGAACTCATCAAAACCGACGGCGTCTCCAAGCAGGAAGTCGACAATGCCGTCGGTGATCTGGAAGCCAAAATAGCCAACGTAAAATCCGCGGAAGCTAATGTGCGGCGGCTTGAGGAATTGGAATCCTTCAAGCATATTTATGCGCCTTTCAGCGGCGTCATCACCAAGCGCAGTGTAGATACCGGCACGCTGATCAATGCCGGAAACGGCGGCGCTTCGGAACAGCTCTTCGTTCTCGCGCAGACCGATCCCATTCGCGTTTATGTCAGCGTTCCCGAGGCTTACGCGCCCTCGATTCGCGCGGGACTCGGCGCATTCCTGGAACTCACGCAATATCCCAGCCAGAAATTTCTCGGCAAAGTGGTGCGTACCGCGGAGTCTATAGACCCCGGCACGCGAACCCTGCTCACCGAAGTGGACGTGCCGAATCACACTGCCGCGCTGCTGCCCGGCGGTTACGCCCAAGCTCACCTGCAGGTGAAGGTGACCGGGGCGCGCCTCGCCGTGCCCGTAAACGCCCTGCTATTCCGGTCGGAAGGCCTGCGCGCGGTGGTGGTGGATGCTAATCATCGAGCGCACCTCCGGGCGATCACCGTGGGCCGCGACTATGGCACCACTCTCGAAGTCCTGCAGGGGCTCGACGTCAGCGACTGGATCGTGCTGAATCCTGCGGATTCGCTTGACGACGGGCAGGAAGTCCGGGTGAAAGAAATTGCGATAAACCGCCCGCCGAGCCAGCCAGCTCGACAGCAACCTCCCGCTCCAGCGGCCAAGAAGCAATAATGAAACGTATCAAGCAATTTCTCGTTGTGACGGGGCTGGGTGTTTGCGCCCTCGCCGGGGGTTGCACCGTCGGGCCGAACTATAAGCGCGTCACCGCGCCCGTGCCCGCAAAATGGGATGTCTCCGAGCCTTGGCGCGAAAGTTCCCCGAAAGACGGGGTTGCCAAAGGCGAGTGGTGGAGCGCGTTTCACGATGACGAATTGACCGCGCTGGAAAAACAATCGCTCGACGCAAACCAGACCATCAAGATTTCTGCGGCGCGGCTGGAACAAGCGCGGGCCTCCGCTGCGGTCCAGGTCGCGACGCAATTTCCCAACCTTGCGACCGCTCCCAGCGCCGAACGTCAGCGGCTTTCTGGAAACCGGCCCGCCAACAGCAACTTCCCGGTAGCGTCACCCGTGTCGCAATCCAATTTTGTCTTGCCTTTCACCGCCGGCTACGAAGTGGATTTGTTTGGGCGGCGCCGCCGCAGCATTGAGGCAGCGCAGGCGTCCTATCAAGCAAGCGCGGCCGATCTCGAAAATGTGCGGCTGGTGATCACGGCGGAACTCGCTGCCGATTATTTCACGCTGCGGCAGCTTGATACCGAGCTGGGAATTCTGAACCGCACCGTGGAGACGCTGCAAAAGGGCCTGCAACTGGTGGATTCTCGGCACAAAGGCGGCGTGGCTTCCGGGCTGGATGTTGCGGAAGAAGAGACGCTCTTAAATACCACGCGAACGCAGGCCATTCTGCTGAAACAGCAAAGAAAGCAGTTCGAAGACGCGATCGCTGTTCTCGTTGGAAAGCCAGCGCCGGACTTTCATCTTTCGCCAAAGGAACTGCAGGATGCGCCGCCTGCGCTGGATGCCGGGCTGCCTTCCGATCTGCTGGAGCGGCGGCCGGATGTAGCGGAAGCCGAGCGGCAGATGGCCGTGGCGAACGCCCAAATTGGAATTGCCCGTGCCGCCTACTATCCGTCGCTGAATCTGTTTGGAAATGGCGGGTGGCAGGCCGCGGATGTCGCCAAGCTGATTAACGTGCAGAGCACGTTCTGGGCGGTCGGCGCCAACGTTGCGGAAAGCATTTTCACAGGCGGGTCCCGGCGGGCGCAAGTGCAATTCGCCAAAGCAGGCTACGACGCCAATGTGGCGGCCTATCGCGACAGCGTTCTGAATGCGTTTCGAGAAGTACAGGACGACGTCACGGGCTTGACCGTCCTCGATCAGGCAAATCAATCGCAGCAGCAGGCTGTCGATGCAGCGCGGCGCACCCTGGACATCGCCAGCAGCCGCTACACCGGCGGCCTGGTGAATTATTTGGATGTCGTAAACGCGCAACAAAATTTGTTGAATAGCGAACAGGAACTCGCTGTGATTCACGGACAAAGGCTAGTGACCAGCGTGCTCCTCATCAAGGCTCTCGGCGGCGGCTGGGATGCCTCCAGCCTCTCAGCCGTGCAAGTCAAGCCGAAATGGAAGGATGTTGTTGCTCCCTGAAGTCTGATCGACTGGAGTGATCTGTTCGGCTGGTGGTTGCAGCTTCAGTTCAATTCCGGATTTAATTCGCAATAGCTTCAGAAACTCCCGTTTCCACCTCAGTTGAAACGATTGGTTGTGTAGCCGTGGGTGTTGCCGCCGATTGCAAGCAATTGCGGAATGGCCGCCAGCTTATGCCATCTTCTGGAGTGCCCCATTTCCCAACTTTTCCAGTTCAGGCCGGAAGACGGGCTCATCGGAATGCATCTGCGCCTTGCCGTCCGTTGCGAAAAGAAACGCGATGACCACCGCCGAGCCCAGGAAGCCTCGATATATCATAAGGACTCGCTAACACATCTCGAAGACACCTCGATTTACATGGCAATCCTCTGCCCATCAAACGTGGAGGGCCGTGTAGTTCAGACTTCTGCTTGTGGCGGATCGGAAAAGTTCTCTGTTTCGTTTTAGTTGTGGGTCTCTAGGGGGACAGACACTCCTGCGATCTTTGTTTTAGAAGGCTCGAAGCTAGGTCGCGCGGGCGTGATTCAATCCAGCACGCTGTGCCGAAGCGAAACAATTCGTTAGATGGGTGTTTTCTTAGGGATTTCCCGTGTCGTGAATTGAAACGACGCGCCCATATTGGGAAGCACGGCTGAGGCGGTCAAACATCTGGTACGCCGCCGCCGCGATCCGGACAATCGCGTCCCCTCCGTCTTTTTCGCGCCGCAAATAAGTTGTCATCACGCTGATCACGAACGGCCGGTTGCCGGTGAAAACGATTCCAGAGTCATTGCGCACGCCTTCAAGCTCTCCGGGCTTATTGGCAATGCGCAAATCTTCAGGCAATTCGCGCGGAATGTAGCTCTCTTTGTGCATGCTGAGGAGCTCAAAGAAATCGTCGGTCATCTTCTTGTTCAAGATTTTTCCACGGTACAAATCTTCCAGCAGCATCACCATCTCTCGCGGCGTGGCGATGTTCTCACGGCCTTCCGCCGCGGCTTTCACGTCCATCATCTTCCGCCGGAGCCGGGTGTGCGTCAGGCCCAGCGAATCGAGCAGCGCGTTCACGTTTTCCATGCCGATGCGGTCGATGATGATATTGGTGGCGGAGTTGTCGCTCACGGAAATCATCAGCGCGGCCACGTCGCGGATCGTCAGACGGGTAACACCGGGAGTGAGTGCGTTCGCGATGCCGCTCCCCGCAACAAGATCGGACGATTGCAGCGTGTAAAGATCACCAAGCTTGATTTTACTCTGTTGCGCCTGGCGGTAGAGCTCCGCAAGTATCGCGATCTTGATGGAGCTGGCGGTAGGAAGCACTTCATCGGCGTGGAGAAAATATTTTTGCCCCGTTGTGAGATCCAGAATCGCGACGCCGAGGACTCCGTCAAGATTGTGGTCCACCCCATTGATAGTCGCTTCCAGCTTCTGCCACAGGACTTGCTCTTTCTCCTGCGCCGCTTTATCCGTTTTTTCTGGAGCGGCTTGCTGCGCGCCAGACGGCGCTGGCGCCAAAATCGCGGCGGCGAGCAAAGCGAGAACGCACAGTCGTTTCAGCACAGTGACCTCCGGGTCAGCCGGATTATAAGGCCGAATGGGCGCGAGCGCGAAAATCCGCCAAGCTGAACTCACCGGCAACTAGTTGGAAAGACTCAGGAAGCGCTGGCCGGACGGGGACGTGCCTAACGTGAAACGCAGGATTCTTGACCATGGAAGGAAGGGGACGAAAGCGCGAGAATACCTACAGGTCCCCCCGGCCTGCGGAATGCTGTAACGATCCACATGGAGAAATTCAGCTAGGAAAATCGGCCAGCAAGCAATTTGAGGAGAGACTACTTATGCGCACAATTTTGACTGGAATCTTGTTCATGGCCTTGACCGGAACGCTTTCCGTCGCCGCACCATCCCAGGATCACCACGATAATGGGAAGCACAAAGGACAGGACAAGCACGATGATCGCGGCGAAGATCAAGACCACCATGACAACGGCAAACATAAGGGTTGGGACAACCCGCACAACCCGTACGCCAACTGGGATTCCGAGCACGACCGCATCCAACCGGGGCGGGCTTATCCCCACGGCCGTTACGAACATGTGAGAAGCGAATACGTCGCTCGACGGATAGACTTCCACACTCGCCACGTCGTACTCTACGACAATTCGAATTGGATGGTTGCTTCCTATGACCTCGACCGCTGCCGCGATTGGCAATGGGACCGCGACCGCGTCTATGTCTACGACGACGATCATCACCCTGGCTGGTACTTGCTCTTCAACGCCCGCCTCGGCCGCTACGTCCACGTCGAATATTTCGGCGTGAACTGAATAAAACGGGCCAAACAAAAGTTGAATAGATGTTTAGGTTGTGGGCAAGGGGCAAAGCCGGATGGCTTTACCCCTTCTCAATTCTCACCAGCATAAGGAGCGAACAGCGTGCACCGTAGCGCTTCGCCGTGATAACGCAAATCAGAGGTTATCGAGGAAAAACTGCGTAACGCGCTGCATTAGCACACGGCGAGCCGGCGGATCGCTCACACCGTGGCCGCGTCCTGGAAACGCCAGAACTTCAACGTACTTCCCTGCTTCGATGAGATCGTTGATCACTGCGAGCGTGTTCGTAAAGTGCACGTTGTCGTCGCCGGTGCCGTGGGCGATCATCAGCTTGCCTTTGAGCTGCGCGGCATATTTCAACGGCGAAGAATCCTGATACCCTTTTTCGTTTTTCTGCGGCAGGCCAAGGTAGCGTTCCGTATAGATGGAATCGTAGTAGCGCCAGTCGGTCACCGGCCCGCCGGCGAAACCCACTTTGAAATCTTCGCCAGCTTCAAACATGGCGTGCAAGGTCATGTGGCCGCCGTAGCTCCATCCCCAGATGCCGATGCGATTCGCATCGACATAAGGAAGCGATTTGAGATATTGCACCCCGTCGCGCTGGTCGGAAAGCTCTTGCGCGCCCATGCGAAAGTGCAGCGGGGTTTCGAATGCATGGCCGCGTCCCGCCGAGCCGCGATTGTCCAGCGAAAAAATAATGTAGCCCTTCTGTGTCATCAATTCGTGCCACAGAAAATTGGCGCCGCCCCAGGCATTTCGAACCACCTGGGCGTGCGGCCCTCCGTACGTGTAAACCAGCACGGGATACTTCTTCTGCGGATTGAAATCCGGCGGCTTGATGATACTGGCGTTAAGCAGGACGCCGTCTCGCGATTTCACGGTGACAAACTCCAGCGGAGAGAAATGGTAGTCCGCAAGTTCAGCAACCTTGTTTTCGTTTATCGTCGCGATCCGCGATCCGTCGGCACGTTTGAGGTCCTGGCTTGGGGTGGTCGCGACGTTTGAGTAGGTGTCGTAGAACGCGGCAGCATTGGGTGCAAAAATTGCGGCGTGCGTGCCCTCGTCCTTGGTGACACGTCTGAATCCGGTGCCGTCGAGGGCAACACGGTAGACGTGGCGCTCGAGGGGAGATTTTTCTGTCGCGGTGAAATAAGCCAGCCCCTTCGTTTCATCGACGGCATCGACCGCCGAAACTTCCCAATCGCCCTTGGTCAGCTGCGCGAGTTGTTTGCCCTCAAGATCATACAAATACAGGTGCCGATAACCACTCTGCTCGCTCGACCACAGGAAGCGCTTGCCATCCTTTAGAAAATAGAGATCGTCGCTGATGTTGATCCAATTCGCATCACTTTGGTTCAGGATAGTACGGGACTTGCCCGTGCTGGTGTCGGCAATCAGGAGTTCAAGCGTGGTTTGCGTGCGATTAAGCCGCTGAATCGCAATGTTTTTCGAATCGGTGAGCCAGTTCACGCGTGGAATGTAAGTGTCGGTTTCCGCTCCGATGTCCATCACTCGCGGTTCCCCGCCGTTCAGCGGAGCCACAAGAACGCGCACGATGGGATTCGCGCCACCAGCCGTAGGATAACGCTCCATCTCCGCTTCCCCGCTCGGCGACGAAAAATCGACCAAAGGATATTGCGAAACTTTGCGCTCGTCCATTTCGAGATAGGCGATCGCCAAGGAATCCGGCGCCCACCAATATCCGGTCTTGCACTCCAACTCTTCGGGGTAAACCCAGTCGAGTTCGCCCTTGCGGATCTCCTCCGTGCCACCATGCGTGATCTCCCGTTCCTTGCCATCAGCAAGATTTACGACCCAGAGATTGTGATCGCGCACGAAGCTCACGTACCCGCCATTGGGAGAAATTTTTGGATCGGCTATTGCCGCCTTCCCGGAAACGAGCGTGCGCCCGATTTGCGACTTCACATCCAGCCACGCAAGCGCCGTGGGACCTTGAAACAGGACTCCAGCGCCATCAGGCGCCCATTGATATTGTGAAGGCGCGCGGCGTCCAAGCCCGGTGGATTGCGTGGGTCTCGAGGTTTCCGCCGGTAAAATAGTTTCGAGTTTGTCAGCAGCAACAAGAAGTCGCCGTTCCCCTGACGCGGCGTCCATCGCCCAAAGTTCCGTCTTCGCCTCCTTGCCCAATCCTTTCGTTTCGAAGTAACTGAACTGCTTGCCGTCGGGAGTCCACGCCAAGCCCCGAGTCAACCGCCCGCTCAAGCTCGGCTGCGAATAAATCCGCTCGACGGTAAGAGCTTTTCCTGCAGCGGCCGGCTGTTGGGCCACAGTAGAAGGCGCGAAGAGTCCAGAGAATAAAAAGGTGGCAAGAAGCAGCGAGAAACACGAAACACGGCACCGCAGGGTCATGCGATCCTCCTGGGAACGGTCGCTAGTCTAAGCTGGACTGGCGAGAAGAACAAAATTCTCGGGCTGTGACTATCCCGGTGGCCAGCGGAATTGGCGTCCGCCGAGCAAGTGCAAATGGAGATGGAAGACGGATTGGCCTGCGCCGGTGCCGTTGTTGAGGACAGTGCGGTAGCCGGCAAGGAGATTGCGGTCACGTGCCAACTGAGCGGCAACCAGTTGCAGTTTGCCGAGCACGGCTTGATCTTCGGTTGCAGCGTCGGTCAGCGATTCGAAGTGCTTCCGCGGGCAAATGAGGATGTGTGTAGGAGCTTGGGGACTGATGTCCTCGAAGGCGAACAGATCGGGGTCTTCGTAGACGATCTTTGACGGAATTTTCTTCGCGGCGATTTTGCAGAACAGGCAGTCGGCGCTCATCGGTTCCCTCCTGCGGGCGGGCCTTCATCGAGACGCGTCACAAACGGAGTAAAACCTTCCCGGCCGTGGAGTTGCTCGCCAAATTGGTGCGCGGCATCTTCGCCGGAGATTTTGCCGACGCGCACGCGATAGAACACCCCGTCAGGCGAATCATATTGTTGAATGAAGATGGGCGAGTAGGTGGCGCCAAGTCGGTCGCGGAGATGCTCGGCGTTGGCGCGGTCGCGGAAAGCGCCGACCTGCACCGTAAAGAAACCGGCGGTGGGATCGACCCCGCCAAGAACTTCCACACGGACGGGCACGACGCCCGCGCCAACTGAATCCACTTCGCGCGCAGCGGCAAGCGACAGATCGATGATGCGATTGTCGACAAAGGGGCCGCGGTCAGTTATGCGCACCACCGTGGATTTGCCATTGTTGAGGTTGGTGACGCGAACCATGGTTTCAAACGGCAGCGTGCGGTGCGCGGCGGTGAGTCTGTACATGTCGTAGATTTCGCCGTTTGAAGCGTGCCGCCCGTGAAACGGCACGCCGTACCAGGAAGCGTTGCCTTCTTCGGTGTAACCGGAAGGGGCAGGCAGGGGAGCGGGCTTGGTGCGCTTCGGAGTCGGCACCGCTGTTGGCGGAGACGCAGGAGTTTCCGGTGCGTCGGTGGATCGCTTCGCGGCTTCTGTGCTTGCTGGGGGAGTCTCGGTGGGCTGCACTGGAGGCGGCTGGCGGCGGTCAGCGACCGGTTTGCGCGAAGCACAGCCGGTGGAATGAACACAGAGAACGCAGAGAGCGCAGAGGGCACAGAGAAGAGAAAAGGGCGGAGTTGAAAAATACGAGCGACGACCAAGTTGCCGCAGGAAAACGCGCTCGCGCGAACCCAACTTGACGAAAGCTGTTTCCGCTGAACTCTTCAAAGCGCTTCCTGCTTCATGAAGATGGCGGATTCTGAGAAGTGCGCGCGGCGTTGCGCGCTTCAATCTTTGACGCGGCCTCGGCGAGCTTTTCGGAAACTTCGCGCAAAAACTGCGCGGTGCGCTTTTCTGTTTCCGGCGCGACCTCTTCTTTTACAAAACTCTTCACGCGATCGAGTTCTTCGTCCACTCGTTTGCCGAAATCCTCGAAATTCTTGATCTCTTTGAGCTTCGAAAACTCCTGGTCGATACGCTTGCCGAACTCTTCAAATTTGTCCATAGTGCCAGTCCCCCGGAAAAATCGCCGGAAGGAGAAGAAGACCGACGACTTGGGTATTATAGGAACGCAGTGTGCGGGTCGCAAGGAGGAGAATTGGCGCTTCCCTATCGGTGGCAGTGGCGCGTGGACAAATGGAAAAATTCCCTGCGCGCTTTTTTTGGCGGAGGCGACCAGCAGCCTCGACCAAAAATTTGCCCGGCGTGCGGCACATTGGTAGGAATTACGGCCACGCGCTGCCACGAATGTGGCGCGAGCCTGCGATTTTCTCTCGCTGCGCTGAGCAAGAAATTCTCCGGCCTCTTCGGCGAGCAGGAAACTCCGGTGACCACGGCGCTCCTGGTCGCAAACTTTCTGATGTTCGGCATCAGTTGGGTCGCGCTCGCGAACGAATCGGGAGGCGGCGGTTTTAAAATTCTGTGGGGGATGGGCGGCGAGGCGACTTACCGTTTGGGGGCGAGCCACTGGTACCCGATATTTTATGAACACCAGTGGTGGAGGCTGGCGACGGCCATGTTTTTGCATGGCGGCTTGATCCACATCGGTTTCAACATGATGTCGCTGATGCAACTCGGTCCCGCGCTGGAGGAGCTCTACGGTTCCGCGCGGTACTTTTTCATGTACATGTTCACGGGCATGTTCGGTTTTCTGGTCAGCGCGACATTCCACAACTATTCGCTGGGAGCAAGCGGCGGACTCTTGGGACTGGTTGGAGTGATGCTGGCGATTACCACGAAGCGCGGTGGAGCTTATATGCGCGACCTCCGGTCCAGGCTGGTCACTTCCGTGGCCATCCTCTTTGTTCTCGGATTTTCGGGTGTGGGAATCGACAACTATGCGCACTTTGCTGGATTGGCAGCTGGGTTTGGGCTTGGCAAATTGTTTGCCGATCGCCAGCCGATGAATTCGAGCGAGCGCCGGACCGCGTACGCGTTGGGTTGGCTGACAGGTCTAGTTGTGGTTGCGTGCTTTGCTTTGATGATTCTGCATTATCGCGATCCGTTGCCCGGCAGGTAGTGGTGAAATCCTGGAAGAACGGGGCGAGGCTGGGCTAGTGGCACTCGAGAGCAATCTATGAGAGTCCAACGCCGAACGCCCTGAAATCTGCGATACTCTAGTTGCTCTCTCTCATGGACCCACACTCCATCGTCGTCGTCAGCCTGCATACGCCCAAGGAAAAGGTGTGGGGCGAGCTCCTGGCCATCGTCCCTTCGGGAATTACGCTCCGGGGCATCGATTTGAATTCGTTTGATCATTTCATCCGGCAGATCAATGAGCCGGATGGCGAGCGCATGGGGCTGCCCACGATTTTCTTTCCCATGAACCGCGTCGAGCGTATTTCGCTCGATGAACCCTCCGGCTCCATCCCCTCGATGAATGAACTGTTCGCCCGCAAGGTGGGGCGTACGCTTGCCGACTATCTCGCGCAATTTGCCTGAATTGCGCTATCCTGAATCACAATGAAAGGCCGCATCTGGACGGTTCCCAATCAAATTACTTTTTTGCGCCTCGGCTTTTTGCCGATTTTTCTCATGCTTATCGCCTACGATCGCTATCGTTGGGCGCTGCTGGTCCTCGTGGTCTCCGGGCTCTCCGATGGGATTGACGGCTTGCTGGCACGGAGCCTGAATCAACGATCGGCGCTGGGCGCGTATCTCGATCCCATCGCGGACAAACTCTTGCTTTCTTCTTCGTTCGTCCTTCTGGCTTTCAAGAAACAGCTGGCATGGTGGCTCACCATTCTTGTTTTCAGCCGAGACGTTCTGATCCTGATTGTCGCCGTCGTGATTCTGCTGACATCCGGCTACCGGCCATTTCCGCCCAGCATTTACGGCAAGCTTACGACTGCTGCTGAGATCATTCTCGTGTTCCTGATCGTCTTGGGCGCGGCTTATCCCAACTACCACATCGGCGTTCTCGATCGCATTTTCATTTATACGGTTACGGTTCTGAGCATTGTGTCCGGGTTTCACTATTCGTTCAGCACGGCCCGGCACCTTCATGGTTCCACTCCTGAAGCGAAGTGAAATTTGATTCAGCGGCAAGCGGTTATTCTTTGGCGGCTTCGTAAGCGCGGCTTAGCCAGCCGAGAGCGTCCTTCATAGCCGAAGCATCGTCCAGTTCAAAGAAAAACCATCGTGCACCGGACATGCCCGAAACCGTATCAACCCTGGAATCTTTCTCCAAGGAATTAAGAATGGTTGGCGACACGTTTGCGAACTTGAGCATGAGCGACCTGGGCGATTTCATGGCACGGGAACGCGGCAGAGCGGCAAAGATTTTTCCATTCCGGTACAGTCCCTGGTAGCCGAACATGTTTTTCTTTGAGATCCCTGGCCATCCGGAAACTTCTCCTTCGAGCATGGCGGAAAGTTCCTTCATCTCCTCATCCAGAGGAAACCAATTCGGCATCCGGGAGCGGCTGGATTTTGGCTTGGCAGTTTTTTTCTTGGATTTCATGGAACACCACTTCAATTCATGCGGTCGAATTCTATACGGGCATGAGTTTGGGACCACCGGGAGGAAGAAGGAGTTTGGGTTCAGTGAGAGATTGTACTTGCTCGAGAGTGGCGTCGGGAGCGAGTTCGCGGAGGAGAAGGCCGCCGGGAGTGATGTCGATGACGGCGAGTTCGGTGACGATGTGATCGACGACTTCGACGCCGGTGAGCGGGAGCGAACATTTTTTCAGAATTTTAGGCTTATTGTCGCGAGTGGCGTGTTCCATGGCGATGAAGACGCGTTTGGCGCCGGCGACCAGGTCCATGGCGCCGCCCATGCCTTTCAGCATTTTGCCGGGGATGGCCCAATTGGCGAGAGTTCCCTTTTCATCGACCTGAAGCGCGCCGAGAACGGTGAGATCAACGTGGCCGCCGCGAATCATAGCGAAGGAATCGGCAGAAGAGAAATACGCGCTGCCGGGAAGCTCGGTGACGGTTTCTTTGCCAGCGTTGATGAGGTCGGGATCGACCTCAGACTCCAGCGGATAGGGGCCGACACCCAACATGCCGTTTTCCGATTGCAGAATGACGTCCATGCCTTTGGGAACGTAGTTGGCGACGAGCGTGGGCATGCCGATGCCGAGATTGACGTAGTAGCCGTCGCGCAGTTCAAGAGCGATGCGGCGGGCGATGCGTTCGCGTTTTTGGTCATCCGTCAACATAGCAATTCACCATTTCACGTCATTGGAGAGTTGGCAGAAGATGGTGAATGGCCAAGTAGGCCAACACCAGAGCTCCCAATATCTGCCAAATGATATTGAACCAATAGCGTGCAGGGTTCTCCTCACGCTTGACGTAGGGCTTCCAATACCTGGTTACCAAGTTTCCAGAGACGAGTTCGTAAGCTACGATTCCTAGCAGCGCAACACAAATGATCAGATAGAGAGACATTCTAAGACTTTCTCACCGTGCGGCGCTCGATGCGCTTGGCATAGTTTTGGCCGTGGAAGATGGCGTCGATAAAGATGCCGGGCGTGTGAACTTGATTGGGGTCGAGCTGGCCGAGTTCGACGAGTTCTTCGACTTCGGCGATGACGTAGTCGGCGGCGGTGGCCATCATGGGATTGAAGTTACGCGCGGTCTTGCGATAGATGAGATTGCCCCAGCGGTCGCCCTTCCAGGCTTTGATGAACGCAAAATCGCCGCGGAGGGCGCACTCCATGACGAAATGGCGGCCGCCGAACTCGCGGGTTTCTTTTCCTTCAGCGACCATGGTGCCGTAGCCGGTGGGGGTGTAGAACGCGGGGATGCCGGCGCCTCCGGCGCGGAGGCGTTCGCTCAGGGTGCCTTGGGGATTCAGCTCGACTTGCAATTCACCGCTCAGAACCAGTTGCTCGAAGAGTTTGTTTTCGCCCACGTAAGTCGAGATCATTTTTTTGACCTGGCGCTGCTGGAGCAGGACACCTATGCCGAAATCGTCGACGCCCGCATTGTTGCTGACGATGGTGAGGTCTTTGGTGCCCTTGCGTCGGATGGCGGCGATGAGATTTTCCGGGATTCCGCAGAGGCCGAAGCCGCCCATGAGGATGGTGGCGCCGTCATGAATTTTCTCGATGGCGGCGTCGGCGGAGGCTATGCGTTTATCCATGGGATGCTCCGGAGTGTTCGGGGGAAGTTTACTTCATCCGATGTTGGAACGTGAAGCGGCGGGCGGGAGGATTCTAGTTAACCATAATGACCCCACCCCCTATATTTTTTGTGAGTGTTGATTCTAAAGGATGAAGCCCTTTGTTTTGATTCACTTTTGCAAGTGTTGATTCTAAAGAGAGTTAGAGACGCATTTTCACCGCATTTTTGTGAGTGTAGATTCTAAGTGTGTTACCGAAAGATACGCCGACGCACCGTCCAGGTGCGAACAAACCGCAGACTCGTGAACTGAACAGCTATTGGGTGTCTCGGGCAGCTCCGGAATATCAGAATTCAAACTGAAAGGGAATCTTGCAAGGTCGAGGCGAAGCAATCCACGCCACTAATATACAGGGATAGTGACCCTGTTGTCAACGGATAAAACTCAATTGGCAAGAAGAGCGGCTCGCCTCGGAGCGGGCCCTACAAGGCCCTGCCTCGAAGGATTGGCTATCGCTGGAGTTGTGGATTAGACCGGCTGGAGGACGCGGACTTCGTAGGCGTCGAGGCCAATCTTGCCGGTGTGGGCTGCCCCGGTAAGCACGTCTTTGAATTGGCCGGGAACGGTGACAGCCTGAGTGGCACCGGTGTGGTTCAGGAGGAAGGTCCACTGTTTGGCGCCGGACTTCCGGGTGCAGACTTCGACGCCCCGTGGAATGTCGAAGGAGGATTTAAGTCCAGCGGACTCGAGCAATGCGGCGAAGACTCTGGCAAGGCTCATGGGATCGAGATCCGCGCCGAGGTAGACAGCTTTGCCCTGGCCGAAGGAGTTCATGGTGATGGCGGGTTCGCCCGAGTAGGGACCAGCCGTGTAGGTCGCCAGTGCGGCGGCCGAGGAAGGCTGCAGGATGTCTGCCCAGTAGGCACAGTCGGCGTCGGGCCCAGGCAACAGCGAAGAAAACTTGACGCCAATCTTTTCGGTGTAGATGGGCATGTAGTCCTTGACCGTGGCGCCCATGACGTCGCGAAGCAATCCGGGCAATGGCGTGCGCACGATCTGGCTGCTCACGTCCTTGACCCCAAGGCGGAAGCCGCCCACGAAGAGCCCGCCGGCCTCGACAAATTTCCGGATATTGGCAGCCTCCTGCGATGAGACCACATACGGTAGCGGAGCGAACACCGCTTTGTAACGGGAGAGATCGGACTCGGGATTGATCACGTCGATGCCGACGTGGGCGCTAGCCATGGACGCGTACCAGGCGGTCAATTGGGAAGCATAGGTGAGCTTGGTGTTTCCCGGTTGGATGGCGGTAGCCCAGGCCGAGTTCAGGTCGAAGAAAACCGCAGCGCTCGCCGAGTACGAAGATTGCAGCATTTCCTGCCCTAGGGTCTTCAATTCCTTCACGGTTTGTTGGATTTCTTCGAAGCTGGGGCTCTTCGAGCGGTCGTGATTCAGCATGCCGTGCCAGTATTCCTCAGCGCCAAAATTGGTGGTGTCCCAGCGAAAATAGTTCAGGCCCATGGCGCCATGGGCGATGGCTTGATAGGTCCAAAGCCGAATTTGACCTTTGTGGGGCGGCGGAGAAAAAAAGCTCTGCCCGGCCTTGCCGGACTGTTCTTCCATGATCATGAAGGGCTTGCCGTCTTTGACGCCGCGCATGGAATCGTGGCCGAGGGAGATCAGCGTGGCAACAGCTTCAGGCGAGGCGCCTTGCATGAACATCTGGGCGAAACCGGGGTAGTTGTCGTGGCAGACGAAGTCAAGATTTTTGTAGAGCTCGTGAAGATCAATGGTGTCCAAAGGAGCGCCGACGTTGTTGGTGGTGACGAAGTGCTTGGGGCAGGTTTTGCGGAACATTGTGAGCTGCTCTTCGAGGAAAGAAGCGTTGGCGTAAGACTGGTAGCGATCGTAATCGAGAGCGAGACCGGGATTGGGATCGCCATTGGAGGGAAGCGGGACGGGAATCTGGGTGAAGTCGGTGTAGACCTGGCTCCAGAAAGCGGTTCCCCACTTGGTGTTAATTTCGTCGAGCGTGCCGTATTTTGTTCGGAGCCAATCCTGGAAACCGGTGCGGCAGAACTTGCAGTAACAGCGGCCCCAGCGCTGGAGCGTGAACTCGTTATCGATTTGCCAGCCGATCACGCCGAGGGTGTCGGCGAAGGAGCGCGCCATTTCCGTGGCGATGTCCAGCGACAGGCGGCGATAGACTTTGTTCGTGGGGCAAGTGAAGCGGCGGCCTCCCGGAGACACGGTCATACCCTGATCGTTGACCATCAGCACGTCCGGATATTTTGCGGTGAGCCACGGTGGAGGGGCTGCTGAAGGAGTGCCGAGAATAACCTGGATGCCATGCTTTTGGAGGGTGACGACAGCGCGATGGAGCCAGGCAAAATCAAACTTGCCTTCGGAAGGCTCCATCAAGGACCAAGCGAATTCGGCGACGCGGACATTGGTGAAACCCGTCTCCGCAATCATGCGCGCGTCTTCTTCCCAGAGGGATTCGGGCGTCTGATCGGGATAGTAGTCCACGCCCAAGAGAATTGTGGAAGGAGTTGTTGCATCGGGTTTGCCTGCGGGGGAAAGCGCCCAGAGGGGCGCACGCGCGCCTGCGGCGGCAAGCAAAGCACTGGCGTTGGCGAGAAAAAGTCTTCGAGTGAGCACGTTTGCGAAACCTCGTTTTCTGAAGTCAAGAATTCGCCTGAGGGCAGCTCAATGAAACGCCATATTGTATGGCGGCCGGAGAGTTGTCAAGAAATTGGGGTTACAAAGTGTGTCAGTGCGGGGCACACGCGCAAACTGATGGAGCATTGCGCTTCACTTGAGAAGGCCGTCGTCGATTGAGAGAGTATAGTCGTTCGGTGATGCTTGCTTCCTGGATAAAGGCTGTCGTGCGTCCACACCTGGCGTCGACTCTTCTTTGTGCGTTTCTGCTGTTCCTTGCGTCTTGCAACAGAAAAACGGAGGAAGCACAACGCGATTCCCCGCGGCTTACACCAAGCGTCAGGATGATTGACGTCACATTTCATAGCACTGCCCTCAACCGCGACATGCCCTATCGGGTCGTGTTGCCTGCGAATGTCAGCTCGAACAAGAAGTTCGCTGTGGTTTACCTGCTGCATGGCGGCGAAGGAAGCCTTCGAGACTGGTCGAACTATTCCGATGTTGCACGATTTGCCGAGCGTGGACTAATTCTCATCATGCCGGAGGGTTACTCGTCGTACTTCACGAATGCTTCCGAGCGGCCACAGGACCGGTATGAAGATTACATCGTCAGCGATCTCATTGACGATGTGGAGGCCAAATTCCCGGCAGCCGTGGGGCGTGCGAATCGCGCGATTGTGGGGGTGTCGATGGGAGGATTCGGCGCCGTCAAGCTGGCGCTACGTCATCCCGAGTTATTCGCATTCGCGGGCGGCCTCAGTGCGGCGCTGGATGTTCCCAGCCGCCCATTTTCGATTAAGAGACTGCAGCAGTGGCATCGCCATCGAGCGATTTTCGGAAAATGGGATGGCCAGACGCAAAAGGAAAATGATCCCTTTGTCCTCGCACAGTCTACGGACACGGCGAGGACGCCGTACCTTTTTCTCACCTGTGGCGAACAGGAGGGGCTGATGGGCGTTAACCGCAAGTTCGCCGGGCTGCTCGAGCAACGCCATTTTAGGTACGAGTTCCACGCTGCTCCGGGAGATCACAACTGGACGCAATGGAATGAGAGGCTGCCCAGCCTGTTTCAAAGCCTAAGTGAACATTTTTCGTCCAAGTAGCTGAATTTTTCGTGTTAACACTCCGGGACGACAACACGGTTGGGCTACTCAAGGCCAACCGGGAAAGACGCCTGCCTATGAACAACCAGACCTCACAAAACGGTCAGATTCTAATTCGCAACGCCGCGCTGCGCTACACGATGGGGATGTGCCTCGCGCTGGCGGCCTGGTGTCCTGCGGGCCGCGCGCAGGCAAATGCTCCGGCTCCCGCATCGGCCGAGGAGGTCAAACAGTTGCGAGAGGTGGTGCAGAGCTTGCTGGCGCGCGTAACGGAATTGGAGAGCGAGCTGAAGCAACGGCAGCCCGCTTCCACGACAAAACCGGGAGGAAATCCGAACGATTCGAACGCAGAGTCCGTCGCGACGGGCACTGCGGCAGGTACGCCGGCAGCGGCGCCCGCGCCGGGCGCTTCGTTGGAAAAGACGAAAGAGCAAATCATCGCTGGGGATCGCGGAATTCTGGACTACCTGCACGGGGCAACGCTGAATTTCGCGTTGGATGAATATTACGCGTTCAACTTCAACCGCCCCGTGGGCCGGGTGAATGCGCTGCGAGCGTACGACGTCCTGAGCAACAATATCAGCTTGAATCAGGCAGACGTGGTGTTCGAACGCGCTCCCGATACTGGCGCGGGACGGCCGTTCGGAGTACGCCTCGATTTACAATTCGGCCAGGCCACGGATACCTTGCAGGGAAATCCCTTGAACGAACCACGGCCGCAAATCTACCGAAATATTTTTCAGGCTTATGGAACGTATGTCGCGCCGCTCGGCAAAGGGCTGACGCTGGACGTGGGGAAATGGGGAAGCTCGATCGGAATCGAAGGAAATTACACGAAAGACCAGATCAACTATTCCCGGGCGTTTTGGTTTGATTTCCTGCCGTTCTATCACATGGGGGTGCGCGCTAGCTACAAACTCAGCGACCAGATGACGTTGAACTATTGGCTGGTGAACGGGACGAATCAGGCGGAAGCCACCAATGGATTCAAAGACGAGTTGTTCGGGTTCACGGCCACACCTCGCAAAACGATCAGCTGGAACGTGAACTATTACCTCGGGCAAGAGCACCCGGACCGCACTCCTGTAGCGCCGAACGGGCCGATCCCAGTTCAACCAGGGCTGTCGTTTGCGGCGATCCGGCCGGCTCCGGACGGCAGGTTGCACATCTTTGATAGCTACGTGAGCTGGCAAGCCTCGCCGAAATTCACTTTCGCTTTGGAAGGCGACTATGTGATCCAGCGCGAGTGGAGAAGTTCGTCGCCGGGGCATTCCTCGGCGCCTTCCCACACCATTGGGGGCGCGGCCTATGTGCGCTACCAGTTCACGCCGAGAATTTCAGTTGGCGGCCGGGGAGAGTATCTCTCCGACCGGGGCGGTCTCTTTAGCGGGATCACGCAGGCGTTGAAGGAAACCACCGCGACTTTCGACTACAAATTTGGCGAGGGATTCCTGATGCGCTACGAATGGCGCCGAGACTTCTCGAACCAGCCATCCTTCTTCACCGATAGAGACGGCGTGTTAAGCAAAGAACAGCAGACCGCCACGGTCGGAGTGATCTGGTGGGTTGGCAGAAAAGAAGGCGCTTGGTAGGCGCAATCGCCTTCACCACGCTGAAGGGCGCGCGGCACCTTACCGTTGGGCAGAGTAGGAAACCTGTCCGCGTTTAAGCTGATTGTCTCTGCCGCCGGTCGCCACTGTGTTCCGAATGGCCGTTGGCGTCCAGCCAGCTCAGGAGCGCGCGAATGCTGCCGTGCGCCAAAGCGATGCTTGAATCGGCAGCGCCGTAATAGAGATTGACGGTGTCTCCATCCGGCGCGATGGTATAGCCGCAAGGAAATACGACGTCCTGGACGTCTCCCTGGCGTTCGTAGTCCGCTTCGGGCGCAAACATCCAGGAGTCGCCGCGGTTCAGGCACTTCTCGGGCTGTTTAAGGTCGAAGAGAGCAAGACCGAGCCGATAGATGGAACTCGAAGGCGTCCTGCGCACGCCGTGATAGATCATCAGCCAGCCTTTGGGAGTCTCAATGGGCGGAGGTGACATGCCAATCTTGTTGGCATCCCACCAAGCGCCGCGGCGAGCTTCCAGCATGAGTTTGTGGTTTCCCCAATGACGCAGATCCGGTGAGTAGGAAATCCAGACGTGGGCTCCAAGAGCGGTCATGGGACGATGGATCAAGGCCCAGAATCCGTTGATCCTGCGCGGCAGCAGAGCGGCGTCCTTGTCGTCGGGCACCATGATGACACCGAATCTTTCAAAGCTGCGAAAATCTTCCGTGAGCGCCAAAGAAACTCCCGGACCACCCCGCGAGTAGGAGGTGTAAGCCACAGCATATTTCTTGAGCTCCGGCACATAAGTAATGCGTGGATCTTCGATGCCCCACACTTCTTCAGGATGTCCATCGGGGTCGGGCAGCAGCGTGGGCTCAGGATCGACTTGCCAACCGCTCACGCCGTTTTGTGAACGAGCCGCGCACAGATGAGAGTGTCCGCGACGGTCCTCGACGCGGCAGAGCAAAAGCGTGGTGCCGTCCGGCAGCATGGTGGCCCCAGCATTGAAAACGCTGTTCATGGAGTAAGGCCAGTCTTTGCCGCTCAAGATGGGGTTTGAAGAATGCCGCTGAAAAAGTGTTTCGTAGTGGTTCATTATTCCTCTTGCGTAAGATTTCAAAGCAAAAACCGAACTAGATTTAGAACAAGGCGGCTCGCCAGGGGATGCGAGCGCGGGTTTCTCAAGACTTGTTATGAGTGCCGTCTGATTCTTCCAGCTTCCTTATTTCCAACAAAGCCATCAGAAAAGATAGCGTGGACTCCGCGCCTTGATTTTCATTGGCGCGGTCGGGATGCAGGCCGTCGCGGCAGCCTCCAGTGCTGGGGTCGTAGAGGGCGACTTGCAGGTCATTGTCTCCCAGGAACCAGTTGAAGGCCGACCAGGCCTCTTTTCGCCAGCGTCCTTTTCCCGTGGCACGGTAAGCTTGCAAGCACGCGGAGACGACCGCGCAGGCTTCCACGGGTTGCTGGTCAAAGCGGGCTTTCTCGGCTCGCTTGGAATAGAAGCCGGCCGAGCCGACTGGCACAAAATGGCCTTTCGCCTGACAGCGTTGCTCGGTTGTCAGCCAGTCCAGCGCCTCTAGTCCCGCAGCGACCATCTCATCATTGGAGTTGCGTACGCCGGCGCGGATGAGCGCTTGCGGCAATCTGGCATTGGAGTAAGCCAGAACGTTTTCGAACCACTTCCAATCGGCCGTTTGGTGAGCCCGGTACAACTGGAGCAGGCGATTGGCCAGCGTCTCCGACGCATTGAGCGCGGCACGATCCCCTGGGAAGGAGTCGAGATATTCTTGCAGTCCAAGCAATGCGAAGGCGCAGGCGCGCGGACTCTTGAATTCGACAGCCGCAGGAATCGCTAGTTCAAAGAGACGGCCGGCGGCTCCTCTGAGGCCTGCGTCTTTTGACCTGCCGAGAACGGTTCCCAATCCCCACAAAGCGCGGCCGTGGCTGTCTTCCGAGCCTTGCGGCTCTTGCCATTGGCGTTCGTAGCTCAGACAATTTCTAAATCTTTTTGTGGCGGGCTCGAAAGCAAGCCACAGGAAAGCCAGATAGCGGGATGCTAGGTCGGCGGAACCCGGCGGCGCGGCCACTCCAAGCTCTTCCAACAGGATAGTGACAATCAGCGCGCGAGCGTTGTCATCGGTGGAATATCCCTCCGGATAGTTGGGCACGCTGAACACCGCATGCTCGACGATCCCGGTAGTATCCGTCATGCGAAAAAGGTGGTCGAGCTTAATGGCGGGAAGACGGTCCAGTTCCTTTTCGGTGTTCTGAGCCGAAAAAGTGGCGCGCGGATTTCGCAAGCGTTCGTTGTACACGCGTTCAAAACTCCCCATGTACTGCTGCGCGACGCGATTCCATACCATGTCTCGCGAATAGAGATAAGCGCGCTTCCTCATCGCGTGGCGCGCGGTGGGATTGTCGAGGAGTTCTATCGTTTTCGAGGCGATAGCTCCGGGATCATCAAATGGGACCAGGGCACCGCGTTCGTCATCCAGGAGCTCGACGGCGTGCAGATAAGGCGTCGAGATGATCGCTTTGCCCGCACTGAGAGCATAGGCCAGCGTCCCAGAAACCACCTGCCCCTTGTGTTTGTAGGGCGTGACGTAAATGTCCGCGGCGCCGATCAATTCGACCAGTTCCTGGGGACTCACGAAGCGATTGCGAAGAATTACGTTGTCCGCAACCTTTAGCTCCTTGGCCAGATTCTGAAGGGATTCACGGTACTTGTCACCCTCATGCCTGAGAATGTGCGGATGAGTTACGCCCGAGACCATGTAAACGACATTGCTGTGGCGGAGCAGGATCTTGGGAAGGGCTTTGATGACATTTTCGATGCCTTTATTCGGTGACAAAAGACCGAACGTGAGCAAGACCATTTTGCCTTCCGTTCCAAAGGCGTCCTTATAGAAATTAGGATCGGTAAAAGGCAAATCAGGGATGCCATGTGGAATCAGATCGATCTTCCCCGCGGGCACCTGGAATACTTCCCGCAAGATTTCCGCGGATTGGCGGCTCATTACAATGAGGCGGTCGGAGAGCGTGGCGATCTCCGCCATCACCAGGCGTTGGTCAGAATTGGGCTCGCGCAAAACGGTATGCAGCGTTGTAACAACGGGCATTTGAATGCGGCGGAGAAGTTCCAGGATGTTGCTGCCGGCCGGCCCGCCAAAAATTCCATACTCGTGCTGCAGGCAGACGAGGTCGATGTTGCAGAAATTCAGAAAATCAGCGGCCTGGCGGTACGAGGCCAAACTGTCTTCTGACAGTTCAAAGCGCACGCGCTCCGGGTAGCTGTAGCCCTCCGGCGTGTCGTTGACCGGCAAGGCCAATAGTTCGGTCGCGCCATACTCGGCGTGGATGGCGTCGCATAGATCCGTTGTGAAAGTCGCGATCCCGCATTTCCGCGGAAGATAGTTCCCCACCACTGCGACTCTGCTCGGGAGTATCGAGCGCGGGAGCGCTGGCGTGCGAATCGTTAACTTTTCTTCAAGGATGAGCGAAGTCAGGCCAAGGCGTTCAACCGTTTCGAGAGGGGAGATGGTATTCGGCAGTGACATTTAGAATTCCTTAGGATTGCTCATTTACATAAACTTCAAGACACTTCTACTTCCTTCGTGCGGCGTGAAAAAACCTCTCCCTGTGAATAGCACGAATGAGGTTCTTCCTACTGTGCTGTCTAGCACACTTTGATTCTCTCGGTGCGGCACCAGGACTGGGTCAACCACGCGAGCCACGGCGAAAGGAGGGGTTGCGTCCGCGATGGCCCATCTTGAGAATTGCAGTGGATGGAGGGATGGGCCGGGGTAAAGAAAGATCCTTCTGTACCGTAACAGATCGAGTGTTCACAGTCTAGGTAATACGGAGCGCGTATCACGATTTGCGGCCTGAACGCTGGACGCTAGAGGGAACGGAGGAGTTTGTAGAGTTCGTTGGCGGCGTCGAAATCGGCTTCGAGTTCGCGCGAGGCGAGTTTTTCGCGGAGGTCGTCGAGGCGGCGAGCGAACAGATCGAGGGCCGCGGAGAGGACTTCCTGATTGGTGAGGACGATGTCGCGCCAAGTCGAGTAGGGGCTGCCGGCGAGGCGCAGGGAATCGCGAAGGCCGGGGCCGGCTAGCGTGATGGGGAGACCGTTTTCGTCGAGGCGATCGTAGAGAAATCCGGCGAGGGCGACGGCGACGAGTTGCGGGAGATGGGAGGCCAGGCCGACGGCGTAATCGTGTTGCTGGGCCCCGAGCCAGAGCGGACGGGCGCCGATTTTTTCGAGAATCTTGACGAAGGCGGAAATGCGGGGATCGTGAGCGGGGGCGGGTTCATTCGCAGGGGAAGAAGAACGGGTCTTCCGACCCGCCACTACAGATTCGGAGGATTTAGCGATCAGGGCGTAGGTATTTTCGCGGAACAGGTCGGCATCGGCGTGCGCGATACCGGGAAGTTCCCTTCCAGCCATGGGATGGCCGCCGAGGAAGAGCGGGCCTTTTTCTCCGGGGAAAAGTTCGTCGGCAGCTTGGGCGATGCGGACTTTGGTGCTGCAGGCGTCGGTAACGAGCGCGTGGGACGGAGCGTGGCGCGCGATTTCCGGAAGGAGATCGATGGTTGCGGCAATGGGGAGGGCAAGATAGATCAAGTCTGCGTTATGCAGAGCGGGCGCAAGGTCGCCAGAAAAAGCATCGTCAAGCGCGCCGCGAGTTTTCGCTTCGCGAGTGACGTCGGGACGATCCCAGCCGGCAATGTGCATGTCGGTTGTGTATTTGCGTAGCGCAAGCGCGAACGAGCCTCCGATGAGTCCGGTGCCGAGGATCGTGACGCGCGAGATGAGGTGACCAGCCGGCATTGTCAGGCGATACGGCGGCCGATGGCGGGGGCGATGATGCGAAGTTCGCCCATGAGTTGCGCGAATTGGCCAGGCTCGAGCGATTGCGCGCCGTCGGAGAGAGCGTGGTCGGGATCGTTGTGGACTTCGATGAGCAAGCCGTCGGCTCCGGCGGCGACAGCGGCGCGCGCCATGGGCGGCACTTTGTCGCGGCGGCCGGTGCCATGCGACGGATCAGCGAGCATGGGCAAGTGGGAAAGTTTTTTGATGACGGGGATGGCGGCGATATCAAAAGTGTTGCGCGTGTAAGTTTCGAACGTGCGAATGCCGCGCTCGCACAGAATGACGTTGTAATTGCCGCCGGCGAGGATGTATTCGGCGCTCATCAAGAGTTCTTCCATGGTGGCGGACATGCCGCGCTTGAGCAGAACTGGCTTGCGGATTTCGCCGAGTGCGCGAAGCAGAAAGTAGTTCTGCATATTGCGCGCGCCAACCTGGAAGATGTCGACGTAACCCATCATCATCTGAATCTGCGATGCGTCCATCACTTCGCTGATGGTGAAGAGGCCGAATTTGTCCGCGGCTTCGCGCATCAGCTGGAGGCCGGGTTCACCCATCCCCTGAAAGGCGTAAGGAGAAGTGCGCGGCTTGAAGGCACCGGCGCGCAGAATTTTTGCTCCGGCCTTGGAAACGCTTTCCGCGACCGAAAAGATTTGTTCGCGCGATTCGACGGAGCATGGACCGGCGGCGATAGCGACTTCCGGCCCACCGATTTTGACGCCGCGTCCAAGGTCTACGATAGTGCCCTCCGGCTTGAACTGGCGGCTGGCTAATTTGAAAGGCTGGGTAATGCGCATAACTTCGCGGACGCCATCCAGGAGTTCAAAATCGCGATGATCGAAATCGCGATGAACGCCCACCGCACCGAGCACAGTGTGCGATTCGCCGGTGGAACGGTGAACGTTGAAGCCGCTGGCGACCAAGCGGTCGATGACATGCTGGATTTGGGCGTCGCTGGCCCCTTCTTGCATCACGATGACCATGAGAATTTCCTGCTTCCTTTTCTAAGAAATTCGAAGAGAGAAGCACGGGACTAAAGTCCCGCCACTACAAGAGCGCGAAACGGAAGATGGCGGCGTAAAGTCGCCTCTACAAAACCCTTTTGTGTCTAGGCTGCCGATGCCGGTCATTCATTCCCGCCTTTGCTGGGGCTGCCGCCGGAGTGCATGGCGTTGCGCTCGGCGGCGCGGGCCTCGTCTATGATGCGCTCGAAGAGGCGGCGGATCGCGGCGTTCGTCAATGGGCCGGGATTATTGCGTTCGGCGTTTTCGAGCACTTCGTTCTCGCGGTCTGGCTGGTATAGCGGAATCTTGGCCTTCTGTTTGAGCTTGCCGATTTCCAGCGCGCAGTGCGAGCGCTCGTTCAAAAGTTCTACCAGTTTCTTGTCAATCTCATCGATGCGGCGCCGCCAGTCGCTTAAATTCATGGGGCGACCTCGCGACGTGAGAGGCCATGTCGCGCGGCTTGCTTGAGGGCGCGGATGCGGTCGCCGAGGGCAGCGGCGGCGGCTTCGACGGATGGCGCTTTTTCAATTTCGGATACGAGGGCGGAGCCGACGACGGCGGCGTCGGCAAGGCCACCCAGAACGGAAATATGGCCGGGAAGCGAGATGCCGAAGCCGACGGCAATGGGAAGTTGCGTGACGCTGCGGGCCCGCCGCAGGAGAGCAGGGAGATCGTCGGGCAACGCATCCTTCGCACCGGTAACACCCGTACGTGAAATGAGATAGAGAAAACCGGAGGAGCAAGCGGCAATTTTCGCAAGTCGCTCGTCGGTGGAAGTGGGCGCCCCAAGAAAAATCGTGTCGAGATGATGCGCGGCGAGGATGCGGCGGTAGTCTTCGGATTCTTCGGGCGTGAGATCGGTAGCGAGAACGCCATCGGCCCCAGCGGTTGCGGCGGCGGCAGCAAATTTTTCCAAGCCCATCTGCAAGATGGGATTGTAATAGCTGAAAAGAACGAGTGGAATTTGCGAGGATTGGCGAATGCGGCAAACGAGGTCAAGCACGCCCGCGAGCGATGCGCCGGCTTTGAGTGCGCGCTCGGAAGCTCGTTGGATCGTAGGGCCATCAGCAAGCGGGTCACTGAATGGTACGCCAAGCTCGATGACGTCGGCACTTGCTTCTGCGAGCGCAAGAACATATTTCAGAGTGGCATCGAATGACGGATCGCCCGCGGTGATGTAGGCGATGATGCCGAGTTCGCCGGAGACGCGCAGGTCGGCGAAGCGTTTGGAGATGCGGGTCGAGTTGGAGAGCGCCACGGGCATTGGATTTCGGGAAACCTAAAGATTAGAGCAGGCGCGAGTAAGTGTCCATGTCCTTGTCGCCGCGGCCGGAGAGGTTGAGTATGACGAGGTCGTCTTTCTTGAATTGCGGGATGCGCTCGATGAGGCCGGCAATAGCGTGGGCGGATTCGAGCGCGGGAATGATGCCTTCGGTGCGCGAGAGCAGGCGTGCGGCGTCGAGAGCGGCTTGGTCGGAGACGGCGGAATATTCGGCGCGGCGCTGGTCAGCGAGCCAGGCATGTTCCGGGCCGATGGCTGGATAGTCGAGGCCGGCAGAAATCGAATGAGTGGTGGCGATCTGGCCGTCCTCGTTCTGCAAAACGTAGGTGTACGTGCCCTGCAGGACGCCGGGGCGCGCTCCGGTAAAACCTTGATGGGCAGCTAGGCGAGCGGCGTGTTCCCCAAGTTCACCGCCGCGGCCGCCGGCTTCGATGCCGATCATCTTTACATCTGCATCGCGCAGGAAATGGAAAAAGAGGCCGATGGAATTCGAACCGCCGCCGACACAGGCGATCAGATGTGTGGGCAGCCGCTTTTCGGCGGCAAAAATTTGTTCGCGGGCTTCGCGTCCGATGACCGCCTGAAAATCGCGCACCATCGTGGGGTAGGGATGCGCGCCAAGGACGGAGCCGAGAAGATAGTGCGTGCTGCGGACGTTGGTAACCCAATCGCGCATGGCTTCGTTGATCGCATCTTTTAGCGTGCGGCTCCCGGAATCGACGCCTACGACCTGCGTGCCGAGCATGCGCATGCGCGCGACGTTGAGCGCTTGCCGCGCCATGTCTTCCGTGCCCATATAGACGACGCATTCGAAGCCGAGATGCGCGGCGACGGTAGCGGAAGCGACGCCGTGCTGCCCTGCGCCCGTTTCCGCAATGATGCGCGGCTTGCCCATTTTCACCGCCAGCAGGCCCTGGCCGATGGCGTTGTTGATTTTGTGCGCGCCGGTGTGCAGCAAATCTTCGCGCTTGAGATAAATGCGCGGGCCGCCGAGTTTTTCGGTAAGGCGCGAAGCAAATTGCAGAGGCGTCGGGCGGCCGGCGAAATTCTTCAAAAGATCCCGCAAGCGCGCTTGAAACGTTGGATCCGACTTCGCCGCTTCGTAAGCGCGTTCAAGTTCGAACAACGGCACCATCAGAGTTTCGGGAACGTACCGGCCGCCATAGGGACCGAAGCGTCCCGGTGCTGTCGTCGGTGATTGAAGGATTGAGCTCATCTTCTATCTTCTGATTTCCAGTTTCTATTTTCTGCCGCGTCTGTTACTTCCGTTCGCCGCGGCGCACTTCCTGAATAAATTCGCGCATGCGGCCATGATCTTTCTTTCCCGGCTTGGATTCCACGCCGCTGGCAACATCCACGGCATAGGGTCGCACGATGCGTACCGCCGCAGCCACGTTCTCGATGTTCAGGCCGCCTGCCAAAATAATACGGTGTCCCAACGCAGCGTGCCTGGCGACGTCCCAATCCGTGGTGCGGCCTGTACCACCATATTGGCCGGTGTGTGCGGCGTCAAACAAAAAGGCGCTCGCTTCGGGGTATTCATCGAGAGTCTCCAGGCGAAAATCAGGCTCGACGCGAAAGACTTTCCAAACGGCGAGCTTTCGAGCGAGTTCCGCAACAGTTTCCGGCGATTCGTCGCCATGGAGCTGCGCAGCGTCGAGCTTAAGCGACTTACACATTGCGGCGACGGCGGCCGGCGGGGCGTTGACGAAAATGCCCACTGCTTCGACTTTTCTTGGAAGCCGGGGGCGAATCTTCGCCGCCTCGGCTTCGGCGATGTGGCGCGGGCTCTTTTCATAGAAATTGAAGCCAAGAAGATTGGCGCCGGCGTCGATGGCGGCGAGAGCGTCAGAGGCGTTGGTGATACCGCAAATTTTGACCTGAATCATAGCTGGCTAAACTGTTCCCGTCGGCGAAAGGAGAAGAGCGGAGAGTGCCGCGGCGGGATCGGGAGCGAGCATGAGGTGCGTGCCGATGAGGAACGCGTCAAAGCCGGCGGAGCGAAGTTTCACGAGATCGTCATGGGTACGCAGGCCAGATTCGCTGACGGCGATGCAATCGTCGGGGATGCGGCCAATCAATTCGAAGGAAGTCTTCACGTCGACGGTTAGCGTCTTCAAATCGCGATTGTTCACGCCGATGATACGCGCACCTACGGCTAGAGCTCGGTCGAGTTCTTCGCTGGTGTGGACCTCGACGAGCGGCTCCATGCCGATTTCACGCCCGAGAGCGAGCAAATCGCGAAGCAGGCCATCCGCCAGCGTGGCCACAATCAGCAAAAAACTATCGGCATCGTTCGCGCGCGTTTCCCACACTTGCCAGGTATCGAAGATAAAATCCTTGCGTAAAACCGGAAGCTTGATCGATTTGCGCGCGTCACGCAGGTTTTTCAATGTGCCGTGAAAGAATTCTCCTTCGGTGAGCACGGAGAGCGCGCAGGCCCCCGCTGATTCCAGGCCCTGGGCAAGCTCCACCGGTTCGAACGGTTCGCGAATCACGCCTCGCGAGGGCGAAGCCGGCTTCAGTTCCGCGAGGACGTTCAATTCGTCGCCGCAAAGCGCCGCGGAAAAATCGCGCAGCGGCTCGGCCGCTTTCGCGCCATACTTGAGCGCGGTCTCCGGCAGCACGCGTTTGCGGTGATCGACCTCGGCGCGGCGCGCTTCCAGAATGCGGTCCAGCACGGTTCCGGCATTGGCGTGAGCAGACATTGGCGTAACTTTGTATGCTAGGGGTGCGCGGAGAGAGAGTCAAATGCGGTGATTGGTGAATCGTGGCTGGTGACTGGATGACGCCAGGCCGATGTAGCGTTTTGAAAAGGGAGAATCAATGGGTTACGGGAAAGAATACGGGGCTTTGTTGGAAGCGATCGCGAAGGAGGCGGATGCGATTGCGCTGCGGTATTTTCGAGCGGACGAGTTGCGAGTTGACCGGAAGGGCGATGGGACGGCGGTGACGCAGGCAGACCGCGCCGTAGAAGAAATGGCGCGGGCACGCGTGGCGGCAAGCGGGCTGGCGCTGGATGTTCTGGGCGAAGAAATGGGCGGCGCAGATGCCAAGTCCGCAAGCAGTTCGGGGCGCGCGCGGATGATTATCGATCCGATTGATGGAACGGAAGAGTTTTCTCGCGGGATTCCGACGTTTGGCACTCTGATGGGAATCGAGTCCAATGGCGAAATCGTTGCCGCGATGGTCAGCGCGCCTGGGCTGCATTCGCGTTGGTGGGCGTATCGAGGCGAGGGCGCGTATCGTGATGGCAAGAAACTTCATGTTTCGAACGTGACTTCGCTGAGCAAAGCGATGGTGTTTACGACGGGAACGGGCCCGAGCAAAAACGCTCATGATCAGGCGAAAATCCGCGCGCTGCTGGACGCGGCGCGAAATAGCCGCTCGTTCGGCGGATTCTGGCAACACATGCTGGTCGCCGAGGGCGCGATCGAAGCCGCGCTCGATTGGACGTCGAAGCCGTGGGACCTCGCACCGCTCGGAATCATGGTCGAAGAAGCCGGCGGCCGCTCGACGAACGTGCGCGGCGAGCGAACGATTTATACCGGGCAACTCATCAGTACAAACGGAATCATTCACGACGAAGTGCTCGCGATTCTGCGCTGAGGCGTCCGAGGACTTAAATCCGATGAGCAAGGAATCGCTCTCCAAATTGGATGTTTCAGCAACGGCTTTGAATCCCCAATCTGAGTTGCGCTGCAATGCGCATTTTCCCGAGGAGGCTTCCATGGACACTCGAAAACAAGCGGAAAAGGCGGAGAAATTCCGCAAGCTGCATCACGGGCCGCAAATGCTTTTGCTTCCCAATGCCTGGGACGTAGCCAGTGCGCGAATCCTGGAAGAATGCGGGCATCCTGCGATTGCGACCAGCAGCGCCGCAGTGGCTTACTCACTCGGCTACGCGGACGGCCAGCGCATTTCGCGGGGCGAAATGCTGGAAGTGGCCGGCCGCATCGCGCGAGCAACGGACATTCCAGTGACGGCCGACCTCGAAGCCGGCTATGGTACCACTGCCAAGGACATGGCGGACACGGTCAAGGCCGCGATTGCTGCAGGAATCATCGGAATGAACCTGGAAGATATCACCGGCGATGACGCAAGCTCGCTGGTCGACTTGCCTCTGCAATTGGAGAAGATTCGCGCCATCCGCGAAGCCGCATCATCGGCAGGCGTTTCTTTTGTGCTGAACGCGCGCACGGACATTTATTTGATTCCCATCGGTCCGGAGGCCACGCGCTTTGAGAGAACTGTCGAACGGTTGCGAGCCTATCGCGAAGCGGGGGCGGATTGTCTGTTCGCGCCGGGAGTGTACGACCTGGAGACGATGAAGAAACTGGTGAAGGCGGTCGAGGCTCCGCTCAATATTTTGGCGAATCCCGCCTGCCCTTCCATTCAGGAAATGGAAAAAGCAGGCGTGGCCCGAGTGAGCGCCGGCTCCGGCATCATGCGCGCTGCAATGGGACTGGTGCAGCGCATCGGCAAGGAAATGCTGGAGGCGCGTTCTTGCGAGATGATGTTCGCTGGAGCCACGCCATTCATCGATTTGAAGCGCATGATGACTCGCCATGCCCATGAGGCCAATGCCTGAAACATCTTCTCCGCTCCGGGTTTTGAACGAAGAGATCGTGGCTTGCCGGAAGTGCCCACGTCTGGTGCGCTACCGCGAGAAAGTCGCGAGGGAAAAGCGGCGCGCGTATCGCGAGTGGACCTATTGGGGAAAACCGGTTCCGGGATTCGGCGACGCTCACGCGCAGCTCTTAATTCTGGGACTTGCGCCGGCGGCGCATGGAGCGAATCGCACGGGACGCATGTTCACTGGCGATCGTTCGGGCGATTTTCTGTATGCGGCGCTGCACAAAGCGGGCTTTGCGAATCAGCCAGCTTCCCTGCACCGCGATGATGGCTTGCAACTGCATGACGTTTATATCAGCGCGACGTGCCGCTGCGCACCGCCCGACAACAAGCCCCTACCGCAAGAGCTCGCCAATTGCCGCGGCTACTTTGAACGCGAGTTGCAGATTTTGCGACCCAAAGCCGTGCTGGCCCTGGGAAAAATCGCCTGGGACGCCTACCTCGAAATCCTGAAGCAACGCGGCCTGATCGCTTCACGCGCGCTCTACAAATTTGCGCACGGCGCGGAAGCAGAGGTCGCGCCCGGCACTCCTCGATTGTTTGGCGTCTATCACCCCAGCCAACAAAACACGCAAACGGGCCGCGTCACTCCCATCATGTATGCCGCAGTCCTCCGCCGAATCCGGCGGTTCCTGGAAAAATAGCCCCTACAATTGCAATTCCAACCACTTGGGTGTCGGGAAACTCTTGCGTCCGCTGGTGTGATTCGCCGACAGTCGGCTTCCCTTCCGTTTTGAGTGTCCGGCAACACCTCCAAGTGCATCTTTTTCAGTCCTTTGCAGCCCTCTCGCGAGCCGGGAGTGGCTCAGCATGTGCACTCTCTGAATGCTCAGCATCTCGCGGGAGGAGATCATGGAACGAACGAAACTTAGCGGCGCATTCGGTTGCGTCGCGGCGCTGACTTTGATGCTGGCGTTGGGAACCACGTCTAGAGCGCAAGAGCAGACCCAGGAACAGTCACGAGAAACAGCACGACAAGCACCCGAGCAGCCGCGTCAGAAGGCGGACGGCGAGCGGCACGGGTTGCCGATTGAAACGTACGCCGTGGCGCCGGGGACGAAGTTCCTAGTGCGGCTGGAGGAAGAGCTGGGCACGAAAGGTACTCAGCAAAACGCAAAGTTTCAGGTGAAAACATTGGAACCACTGGAAGCCGGCAGCGGCATCTATTTGCCGGCAGGAGCGGAGATTCGCGGCCACATCAGCCACGTCGAACCTGCGGGAGTAGCAGGCCGTGCAAAACTCTGGCTGACCTTTGATGAAATCCACACCAAATTTGGCGATCTGCCGATCGTGGCAGAAGTCGTTGACGTACCGGGCGACCATAGCGTGAAGTCCGGCACGCGCAAGGAAGGTCTCATCGAGGGCCGCAGCAGCACCCAGCAGGACGCAGCGGAAGCAGCCGCTGGTGGCGCGGCCATCGGCGCCGTGAAAGGCGTGAAGGACAAAGACAAGAAGGAAGCGGCCGAAGGGGCCGCCTTAGGAGCGCTCACGGCGTACCTCATGGAATCTGGGCGCGGCCACGAGCTTAATCTGCCGAAGGGCGCGAAACTAGAGCTGGAGCTGGAGCGCGCGCTGTATCTCGTGAAGGAATAAGGGGCTCTCGATCATTAGCCGAGTACCCAGGAGTTGACCGGGTGCCATGATATAAGCTTCTTTTCGCGCGGTTGGGATGTTATTGCGAGGGAGACGGAATGGATTCCTCAATCTCGGTCCTGTCCAAGCTCAGCCTCGTTGCCAAAATGTTCGCGGCAGGGTTCACGGCCGAGGCTCAGACTCAAGCAATAAGAATTCGCGTGATCAACATCAACAATGGACACGGCTTACCGCAACAAAATGTCTCGGTCTCTCTGCTTTACGGCAAGGACGAGAAGACTCCCGCAAGATACGATGCCAATCTACGCCTCGAAACGGATGCCAATGGCGAAGCGCGGTTTGTTCTCCCGGAGCCTGTCCCTATGCACTGGCGGCGCAGGTGCGTCTAACTTCCGAACATTGGCACTGCGGGTGCCGGGGTCTCACTGCCGCACAAGATGTGATTCAGACCTGCCCAAAAGCCCAAAACTCGAACTGGAGTTGGGGCGAGTGGTGTATCTCGCCAAGGAATGAGGCGAACGCACTGCGATGTCAGTTTTTGTTTGCGCTCGCACCTGCGCGCAGCAAAGGCAGGATGACGGCGTCAATTGCTTCGTCCGTGATCGCCGTGAGGACTACGCCGCGGTGGAGGCTCCAATGCTCGACTTGCTCGGAAGTCTTTCCTGGCGGGACCTTGGTCAGCGGCCCCAGTGTTTCGATCTCCAGGAACTCGTTGTTGGTAAAAGTTTCGAACGAGCAACCGAAGTCTGGGTACGGCTCGCCGGAATTTGCGTGCGCTTGTTTGACAAAAGCTTCGCCATTCAAAATATATGCGCCCCAGGTATTCGAGTTGAACATTCCCAGCTTCTGCGCTTCGGAGTTGGCAGGATCCTGCTTCAGCGTCAGGTATTTTTTCGTGAAGACCCAGCGTTTGTCGGAAAGATTCGTGTACGCCCACATCACCAGGGGATTGGTAGCTTCCAGATTCGCGGGATGCCGTCCGCGCGGAGGAAAGCCAGAAATAGCGATGCCTCCCGGCGCCATCATGGTCAGCGCCCATACGGAGTATTCGAGCGAGAAAAGAGAACGGTTGGTGATGCGATGAACGACGGTGACCTCGGCTCCCGAAGCGGCCATCCGCACTTCAATTTCTTTTTGCAGGCTGGTGAGCGGCTCCACGGGCGCTCTGGCAATCAGCCCGTTTGCGGTAATCGTGATTTCCACCGGAACGTTGTCGGGCGCCCAAGTCGCGACCGGATCCTCCGGAGCTTTCCAGACACGATCTCCACCGCGTAGCTGGTGCTTTTCTTCCCTGGTTCCACCGAGTTGATCGGCAAATTCCTTGAAAAGATTCTGGCCGCCGACGAATCCGAAGCGCATCACTCGCGGCCCAACGTCACCGGTGACGACGAGCTCAATTTCTCCATTGCTGACCCGGTAGCAATTGCGCCAGCCTTTGTATTCCATTTTTTCTACTTTGACATCGGCACACGCGTTCGATGCAACCAACAGGCTAAGACCGAGTAGCAAAATCAGCTTTGACATGACACAACTCCTCATTCGCAAAAGCATTGAGACCATATCACCGTCATAGTTTGCTCGGAAATGAGAAATCCGGCATGCCCGTTGAATGGGCGTGGCCGCGCCCTCTACCCGCCTGAATTGCCGCCAACCAAGAAGCGGCACACTCGAGCGTGGGAATCAGCTATGATTTCCGGTGAAATCGAGCGGCCCCGGAACGCGCGTCCCTCGGCGCAAGGAGGTAACGCGAAAATGCGGACCTTTTCCTGGCTTCAAACCTTCGGGCAAGATCTTCGTTACGCCGCACGCGGCCTTCGCAAGAATCCCGGCTTCCTCACCATAGTTGTTCTTTCCCTGGCCCTCGGAATCGGCGCGAACAGCACCATCTTCAGCGTCGTGAACGCGCTGCTGTATCGACCTCTTCCTTATGAACACGCTGACAGGCTGGTGGTCATCTGGGAAATGCAGTTAAGCCACCCAGATTCATGGCAGCCCCCGCCTCAACTCCCGGATGGTCTGTCCGACCTACAACCAAGTGGTCAACGGTAGGCGGCGGCTTGGATGCTGTAGAGCTCCGAGTACTGACCGCGCTTGGCCATCAGTTCATCATGCGTGCCGACCTCCACGAGCTTGGCCCCATCGAGCACGACAATGAGATCGGCCATGCGGACGGTGGAGAAACGGTGGGAGACAAGGATGGTGATGCGCCCGCTGGCGCTCTCAGCCGTGCCGCGTGCCGCGGTGGAGTAACGCTCGAAGAGGGCGTGTTCCGTCTCGGCGTCCAGCGCGGCGGTCGGTTCGTCGAGGACCAGCAGCAGCGGCTGATCGCGCATGAAGCCTCGCGCTAGCGCGAGCTTCTGCCACTCACCGAACGATAACTCGACACCGGACGGCCACGTCGGACCGAGCTGCGTATCAAGGCCTATCGCGAGGCGAGCGACGACCTCGCTGGCGCCGGCGCGATCGAGGGCCGCAACTACAGAGGGCTCGTGGTCCAGGCGGGGGACGTCTCCCAAACCGACCGTGTGCCTCGCGCGAAATTCGAAGCGGAAAAAATCCTGAAAGGCGCCCGCAAGACGCTCACGCCATTCGGCCCCCGGGACGCGCGCCAACGGTGTGTCGTCCACAAAAATCGTGCCGGAGGACGGCTCGTACATCTTTGAGAGCAGCTTGACCAGTGTCGTTTTACCGGCGCCGTTCTCACCGACGATCGCGACCACGGCGCCCGCAGGCAGTGTCACGGAGACATCGTCCAGCACAACGCGCGACGTGCCGGGGTACGTGAAGGACACATGCTCGAGCCGCAAGCCGCGGTGCAACACGGCGGGGACTGGCAGATCGCCCGATGCGGCGACCGCAGCAGCGTAGTCCTCGAGCCACGCAAGCCGCCGCGAGCCGTCCATCCAGAATCCACGGAGGAATCCAATCTCGCCGACGGTGGCGCCGATGTAAGCCGACAGCCGCGCACCCGCGGCAAGCACAAGGAGCACTGCAGAGGCGGGCGCGTGGAGGCTGGAGGACACGAACACGACTGCGCCGACATACGCCAAGCCGAAGATCGCCCATGCCAGCGAGTGCCAGAGGGCCGAGCCCCAGCGCGCGCGCGCCACCGGACCGTACCAACGTTCCCAAGCCGACCGCCGCTCAGTAATGAGCATCTCTCCGATGCCGGTGACACGGACTTCCTTCCCGGGCGGTGCGGTTGTGGCGATGGTGAACAGATGACGAGCGAGCCGACCGCTTTGCGCCCCGCGCTCCTGCGCGGTTCGCTCTACCGCAGGCCGCCAAGTCGAGGTCAACACTGTAGGAACCGCAAAGATCGCGAGCAGGAGGAGAGCGGGGTGAATCGAGGCCAGCAGCGCCATCGTTACGCCCAACCGCAGGATCCATCCGACCGTGGAAAACACCGACATGTACATGTGGTCGAGCACGAAGATCTGATTGCGGAGCATGGATAGGCGATCGAGATACTCGGGGCGTTCCTGATGGGCGATGGTGGCGATCGAAGCCTGCAACTGAGCGACATGCGATTCGAGCGCGATGGTCACCCTGTCGCGGAAGCGACGCTGCACGCGGGTGCTGACGGTGCGGAGAAACCAGGTAGCGGCGGCGGACACTGCGAGGCCGATTGCCGCGCCTTGCATCATGCGCGGCCGGTGCTCGAGGACGCCTTTGCCGAGCAGCATCAGCCACAAAGCGAGGAGCGCATCGGGCAGAGCCGCGAGCTGCGACAGCACGAAAGCCACGAGCATCAAGCGCGGTTCGTGGCGATATCCCAGCTTGCACAATCGCCACATCGAGGAGAGGGCAGGAGGCAGCGGGTCAATCTTCCCGGGCGTTCCAGGCGCGCGATCGCGATTAGGAGAGGACGTCATACGTTTTCCCTTCCTCGTCTTCTGGGACAATGAAACGCTGTGCTTGCAGATCGAACATCGTGCGATAGCGCCCGCCAAGGGCGATCAGCTCGTCGTGCGTGCCAAGCTCGATGACCCGGCCGCGCTCGAGCACGCATATACGATCAGCGTGGCGCACGGTCGAGAAGCGATGCGAGATCAGGATGGTCGTGCAATGCCGCGTGGCGGCGAGCAGGCGATCGAAGATTTCCGCTTCTCCGCGCACGTCGAGCTGCGCGGTCGGCTCGTCGAGCAGCACGACGCCAGCGCCAAACTTGACGGCCGCCAGGGCACGCGCGAGAGCGATACGCTGCCATTGGCCGCCCGAGAGATCGGTACCGTCGTCGTATCCGCGTGAAAGCACAGTGTCTAGTGAGGCCAGGTTTGCCGCTCCAGCGGATTCCAGCGCGGCGCGAATGACATCGTCTGGCGCTCCCGCGGGCGCCACGTTGTCCCGCAGCGGCAATTCGAGGCGGATGAAGTCCTGGAACACGGCGGCGACGCGGGAGCGCCAGGACGCGAGATCCAACTCGCGAAGGCCCACGCCGTCGATCTCAATCGCGCCAGACTGCGGATCGTACAAGCGGCAGAGCAGCTTTGCGATAGTGGTCTTGCCGGCGCCATTCTGACCAACGATGGCGAGCGACGAGCCGGCGGGAATGGTTAGATCGAAGCGCTCCAGCACAGGTGCGCCCCCAGGGTACGCGAAAGAGACATCACGGAGACGAATCTCACTCGCAGGTTTTGCGTCCGCGGAGCGATTGCCAGATCGCAACGCGCCCGCGGGACTCATGGCCGACTCCAGACGTAGCACCGCCGCGACGGGAGCTGCCGCTCCGTCGAGGGCCCAAGTGAATCCGCCGAAGGCGATCATCGACACGCCGATGGCGCACTGTACGTAGACGACGGCTTCCCCGAGACTGATGCGGCCGTTGGCGGCGGCGTTCGCCAGCATGTAAAACACCAGGACGTTCGCTGAGACGACGAGAAGCATGCTCCAGATCACAGGACGCTCGCGCAGACGCGTAGCTGCGTACTGAAGTTCGTGCAAGCGAGTGCGTCTGGCGATGAATCGGTCGATTGTCCAGCCGGCGAGGCCGAACAAACGCAGTTCCTTGCTCGCGGGCGGATCGACGGCAAGGCGGTAGGCATAGTCGGCGTCCCGCTGCGCGCCGCGTACTTCCTCGGTGTTGCGGTCGCGCCAAATAGCGCTCTCGCGGAGAAGCCAATGCGTGGCCAGCCAAGCGCCTGCGAGCACGGTGGGGGCCCACCAAGCGTATCTGAAAAGGATCACGGCGGAGGCGAGACCGCCAACCATCTCAACCATGCCGCTGGCGATGAAATCCAAGGAGATCGAGAGCGGCGGGCCGGTCATCCCAAGGTCGAAGTCCCGCGCGACGGTTAGGTCGCTGGTGAGCGCCGGATCCTCGAGGTGTCCCATGCCGGGCGGGCGCACGCACGCTTCGGTGAGGCGGTCGTACAGCCATGCGGCTGTGCGGTCGCCAAGATTGGTGCTGACGGCTTGATGAATCGGGCTGAGCACCTGAAGCAGCACGAAGATCACACCGACAAATGCGAGGGGAGCGGCTAGAGGATGGCCGCGTTGCACGGCGGCGACGAGTATGCCCATCCCAATCGAGAATGCCGCCGGAAGGATCCCTCTGAGAAGCAGGGTAGTCCACCAGGCGGCGGCGAGGAGAGGATCCGCCTTCGGTAAGACGCCGAAGAACTTCCATTCCTTGCGCTCGGTCAGTGTTTGGAGCACGACCGCATTTTGCCACAGAACCGGGCGCGCAAGTTCTCCCTTCCACGCAGGGCTCGTTGAAAATCTCTATCATAGAGAATTCTGCGGGGTCGCGGGCGGACGGGCTAACTGGAAACTGATTCACCACCGGACCTCCAGAGAACTTGGCAAGGCTCGACTAGCTTGTTAGAGTCGAGGGTACCCAGCAAAACAGTGCGACAACCATTCAGCAAGAGCAGGCCTAAGAAAGGCTAGGACTCATGGGGGAAGAAACTCGGGCGGCGGTGCGAGCCATCGAAATGGTGGAGCGGAAGGACCGCGTGCTGATTGTCGAAGACGAGGACAACGCGCGAAAGGGCTACGAACAGCTTTTGCAGCGCTGGGGCTGCGACGTGGTGGGCGTGGCGACGGCGGAAGAAGCGCTGGCGAAATTTGCGAGCTACCAGCCGGACACTCTGATCGCGGACGTGGAATTGCCGGGTATGAACGGGCTGGATCTGCTGAAGCAGCTCGGGCCGGAACTTTATGATGTGCCTGCGATCATCATTACCGGCAAAGGCAGCGAAGAACGCGCGGTGGCGGCGATCGAGGCGGGAGCGTTCTGGTACATCGAAAAGCCACTGAAGGGGCCGGTGTTGCGTGCGCTGCTGGACCGGGCGCTGGGCAAGGCGCGAGACGCGCGGAAGCTTCTGGTGCTGCAGCGGCAACTGCGCGAAACGGGACGGCTGGGCGACCTCGTCGGCGGGTCGAAGCCGATGCAGGAAGTGATGCGGATCGTGGAGATGGCCGCGCCGAGTTCGGCTTCGGTGCTGATCACGGGAGAGACAGGGTCGGGCAAAGAAATCGTCGCCCGGACGCTGCACAAGCTTTCGCCGCGCGCGAATGGACCGTTTATCGCGATTAATTGTTCCGCGATCCCCGAAACATTGATGGAAAGCGAAATTTTTGGCCACGAGCGCGGCGCCTTTACGGGTGCGGCTGAGCGGCGCATCGGCTGCTTCGAGCTCGCCGATGCCGGAACGCTGCTGCTGGATGAAATCGGCGAAATGCCGGCGCCGACTCAGGCGAAGCTCTTGCGCGTCCTGGAGGACCGCAAAGTGCGCCGGCTGGGGAGCAAGAGCGAGACACCAGTAGACGTGCGCGTTCTCGCAGCAACCAATAAAGAACCGGAGGCGGCCGTGAGCAGCGGCCAGTTGCGGCAAGATCTGTACTTTCGATTGAACGTGTTTCACATCAACCTGCCTCCGTTGCGGGATCACAAGGACGACATTCCGATGCTGGTCGAGCATATTCTCCGCGACATCAACGCCAAGCATGGAAAACACGTACGCGGGATCGGCGCGGAAGTGCTGGATATTTTCATGGGCCACACCTGGCCAGGAAATATCCGCGAACTGCGCAACGTGTTGGAGCGCGCCACGATCATGTGTGAGAAAGATTTGATTACCCGCGCGTGCTTGCCCGGTGAGTTTGGCAAGGCAGCCGCGAAGGGGCCGAGCGATCTCTCGGCGATCAAGTTTCCGGTGGGAACTACAGTCGATGCAATGGAGCGCGAACTGATCCTGCAGACGCTGGGCGCCACCGGGAACAACAAAACGCGGGCGGCGGAACTGCTCGGCATCAGCCTGAAAACGCTTCATAACAAGCTGAAAGAATACGGCGGCGAACGCGCCGAAACGGAGTAGGAACGCAGAATGCAGCTGCGGCTGCGGACAAAACTCACGTTGGTTATGACGGGGCTGGTACTGCTCGTCGCGGCCGTCTTGTCTGGCGTCTTCGCGGCCCAACTGCTCGACCAGATGTTGCAGGCGACCAAAGACCGCGCCAGCGATCTCGCGGGCCAGGTCTTTCTGCAAGCGCAGCACTCTTTAACCGACGCCGGACAGCAGGGTATACGGCCGGCTTCGGACACTCCTCAAGAGATCCACGACTACGTCAGGCACGCTTTCGAAATTGACGAAGGGCTCCACATTCTATTGAAAGCCGCGAAAGAGAATCCGCTAATCTATGAAGTGTCGATCACCGATCAAGGCGGCATGGTGATGATTTCGACGGACGAGAATCTGCCGGGAAAATTTCTCCCACGAAGACCGCCGCTTTCGCAATTGCTGGGGCGAAATTTCCCGCAAAAAGTCAAGGCGCTCTCAGGGTCGTTGAGTGTTTTTGAGCTGGATTACCCGTTCAGCAAAGGAAAGAAGCCGTTTGGCGAAGTGCGCGTCGTGCTCAATGTCGGCTTGCTGTTGAGCGAAATCTCTCCGACGCTGTGGACTTCCGGAACGATTGCGCTGCTGGCTGTAGTGGTCTCCACCATGCTTGCCGCGATCGTGAGCAGAGCGACGCTCGCGCCTTTGCACGATATCGCCGCGCAGTTGGACCGCATCTCGGCGGGACAATACGATGTGCCGTCGCCGGAGTTGAAAGGCATCGGCGGAAGTGGTGATGAACTGGGAGCGGTCAGCCGGAAGATTACCCAGGTTGGGCAGCAATTGCGCGGCGTCCATGAAATCTTCAGTACCATGCGCGAAAACATGAATTCCGTAATGGCCGGGCTCGAAGACGGGCTGCTGCTGTTCACGCGGGATTCACGCGCGGTGATGATCAGTCCGGCGGCGGAGAAATTTCTCGGCCAGCCGGCGGGGCAATTTCTCGGACGCCGCGTCACGGAGATTTTTCCTGCCGGACATCCGCTGCACGAAGCGCTGCACATCGAAAGCGACGAACTGAGCGAAGTGGCGGCGGAAACCGAGCTACAAACTAGCGAAGGGCCAAGGCGCGTGAGCGTTACGGTGCAGGCCATCCAGGAAGATGGCGAACGCATGGGCGCGCTCGTGACGTTGCGTGATCTGGATTCGCTGGAAAGCATCAATACGCAGCTTCAGGTAAGCGAACGATTGGCGGCGCTGGGACGCATCACCGCAGGCGTAGCGCATGAAGTGAAGAATCCATTGAATTCGATGCGGCTGTGGCTGGAAAACTTGAAGGAGTCGCTCCCCGCGGAGGCGGACGGCGCGTCGCTGCAGGCCGTGCAGGTCTTGGACAAGGAAATCGACCGGCTGGACGCGGTGGTGAAGCGCTTTCTGGATTTCACGCGGCCGATGGACATCCGGCTGGAAGCGACGCAACTCGCGGAGCTCTTGCGGGAAGTCTTGGAAGTCGCGCAACCGCAACTTCACAAGTCGGGAATTCAGCTGGCGCAATTGTTGCCGATCGATGTGCCGGAAGTTTACGTGGACCGCGCGCTGCTGAAACAGGCAGTGCTGAATCTGGTGTTGAATGCCGCGGAAGCGATGCCGAGCGGCGGACAGTTGCGGCTGGTGCTGAGCCGCCGCGGCGAAACGGCGGAAATTACTGTGGGCGATACCGGCAAAGGTATTCCACTGGAAAACCGTCAGAAAATTTTCCAATTGTTTTTCACCACGCGTCCGGGAGGCAGCGGCATCGGACTGGCGAGCACCTTTCGAATTGTGCAGCTTCTCAACGGTTCGATAGACTTTACTTCGGAGGTCGGCCGGGGCACGACGTTCCGAATCGAACTGCCACTCGCGGCCTAGAGATGACGGAAAACCCAGTCTGGTCCCTATTGGTGTTGCCGCGCCGCTTTCACCGTTCGAATGTTGTACTTCTCTGCTGTGCCACGTTTGCGCTCGGCGGATGCGCGATGAAGAAACGGCCGAATATTCCCTGGGCCACGGCGGTACAGGTCAAACCGGTAGTGCAAGCACGCACAGCAATTGGAGATTACGCGTCCGAGGATTTGGGCCCGGAGCTGCGGCTCGACTTGCCGCCATTTCCCGGCCATTTGATTCCCGTTCGAACCGCGCCACCGCGTCCGCGCGCTAGCACGCCTCCATCAACGGCTGGCGGGACCGACGCCGAAAAATTGGAAACGCCGTTGATTGCTCCGCAGTTGACGCCGCAAGAATCGGTGGCTGCGCAGCAGCGAACTACCCAGAGCTTGAGCATCGCGGAAAAGAATTTGGAGTCCGCGCGCGGGAAGACTCTGAACGCGGCACAGTCGGACCTGGTTTCCAAGATCCGCGGCTTCATCAAGGACGCGCGCGAAGCCGCACAGATTGCGGATTGGAGCCGCGCTCGCAGTCTGGCCAAGAAAGCGCAAGTGTTGTCTGAAGAACTTGCCGGTTCGCTTTAGTTCTTTCTTCGCGTTAGGTGATTCTTCGCAACACCAAGTGCGTGTCAGACGCGCCGCAAGCTAATCCAAGGAGAAAATCCCCACCCTCAAAACTCCGAGGGTGGGGCACACCCCCCCGCATGACAATGGGATTGAAGACGAATTTCGGAAGATAAAGGAAGAGTCAAAAACCCCACCCTCAAAAACCCGAGGGTGGGGCACCCCCGCGCAAAACCACAAAGAAGGCGCTAGCACACCTTGAGCCGATTCGTCTCCGGCTGAGACCGGAAAGAAGATGAGATAAGATGATGGCATGAAGAAGTTCGAAGTGGTCATTGCAGGCGGTGGAGTGATTGGCGGGGCCATCGCGTTGGAATTGGCGCGTGCCGGCCTAAGCGTAGCGGTATTTGACCGCCAGCAACCGGGCCAGGAAGCGTCCTGGGCCAGCGCTGGAATCCTTTCGCCCGCGCCGGAAAATCCTGGAGTGGTTTCCATGGTGCCGCTGGGAAAAGCTAGCATGTCTCTCTACCCGGAATTTGTCGCGCAGATTGAAGAGACCTCCGGGGTGAGCACCGGCTTCCGCCCGAAGGGGACGCTCGAAGCGCTCTTCTCGCACGATACGAAAGCGGAGCTCAGCACTATCATCGCGTTGCACCATGGCTTGGGGCTGAAAGCAGAGCCGCTTCGCGCCGAAGATGCACGCGAGCTCGAACCATCCCTGAGTGAAGAAGTCGAAGCCGCGGTACTCCGTCCAGAAGAGGCCTCGATTGACAATCGCGCGCTGACGGCTGCAATTCTGCAAGCAGCGAAGCGCCGTGGCGCTGAGATTTTTTCCGGCGACGCCGCGAAGGCCATCTGGCGCGAGGGCAACCGCTGCGCGGGATTAGTTTTGCAAAATGAGAAAGTGGAGGCCGACTGGACAATCATCGCCGCGGGATGTTTTTCGGCGATGATCGACGGGATTGCGCCGTACGCTCCGGTGCGGCCCGCGAAAGGCCAAATGGCCGCGCTGCGCGCCGATGAAGTGAACCTCGAACGCGTGCTGTGGTCCGAAAAGATTTATCTGGTGCCGCGAAACGACGGCCGCATTCTCGCCGGGGCGACCGTGGAGCACGCTGGGTTCGACAAGCGTGTAACGGCGGGCGGCATCGATAAAATTCTTTCCGCCGCCATCGACCTCGCGCCCGGCCTCGCCAATGCGCGCATCGAAGAAACCTGGGCCGGCTTGCGGCCCGATTCTCCCGATCACCTTCCGATTCTCGGCCCGACCGACATCGATGGCTTGCTCATGGCTACGGGACATTTCCGCAGCGGAATCCTGCTCACGCCCATCACCGCGCGGCTGATTCGCGAATGGATTACCGAGCAGCGCGTGAGTGTGGATTGGGATCGTTTCAGCCCAATGCGCTTTCGAGCAGCGGCGGCGAACTCTGCGCAACGTGCTCCTATCTGACCGAGGCCAAACGGAACGAAGCTAACAGTCGACAGTTGACAGTTAACAGCCAGAAAGCAGCGTAAAAACCTCATTGCAAAAAGAAGAGAGCGATCAAAACGAAGCACCGCGACGGACACGGCGCGCGTCTACACACTCTAATCTACTTGAAGCTACACATCGAGATGTGTATAATCGTTCCGAAAGCCAACCATGCCTACCAACTTGGCCATCGACGACCGCTTGATCGAACAAGCTCAGAAGCTGGGCCGCCACCGGACTAAAAAAGATGCCGTCACGGCTGCCCTCGATGAATACATCCAACGCCGCAAGCAGCAGGACATTCTTCCGCTCTTCGGAAGCATCGAGTACGAGGCGAATTACCACCACAAGAAGGAACGCAGCAGAAAGGGCGTGTGAACGTTCTCGTCGATACTTCGATCTGGTCCCTAGCGCTCCGCCGCAAAGCGCACGACCTCAATCCCGCCGAGCGCGCCACCGTCGCCGAACTGACAAGCCTGATTCAAGAGGGCCGTGCCAGAATCATCGGTTTGATCCGCCAGGAGCTGTTATCCGGCATTAAGACCTCCAGCCAGTACGAAAAGCTCCGCACCGTCCTTCGCTCCTTCCCCGATGAGCCTATTGGCACGGCCGACTACGAAGCCGCCGCCAAAGCCGGCAACGACTGCCGCGCTCGCGGAGTCGCCGTATCCGTCGCCGACACCCTGATTTGCGCCATCGCCATTGCTCGCGACTGGTCCATCTTCGCCACCGACCCCGACTTCAAGTCCTACGCCAGAATCCTCCCGCTCAAATTGCACACCCCGCGGAAGTAAACAGCCGGAAAATGGAAATTAGAAAATGGAAATTAGTAAAAAGGAGAGGAGAACGACCCCACCGTTCATCTCTTTTAGCTCGTCTGGAAGGCATTTATCGATAAGGATCTTCATTTCCCGAAGCGAGCCAAAAGGAGAGTTTTGGCTTCTTCTAACGCGGCGATAGCTTGCTCGCGGCTTACGCCCGGGTATTGTTTCAGAAACTCATCTAGCGTTTCTCCCCCCTCCAAATAGTCAAGCAAGGTCTGGAAAGGGACGCGCGTGCCGCGGAAAACGGGTTCTCCACTGTGGATCTCCGGGTCTTGGACAATTACGCTGTCTGAGACAATTGACATTATGGCACCCCTGCAAATATCCCGATTATGTCATCACTCTGCCAAGAGTGCCGTGAAAAATGTAATAGGTTGGGAATGAAGTTCACTCTAAACCCGCACACGCCCCGACCGGGTCGGGGTAAACGCCACCGGCGTATGCGGCACCCAGAATCCGCTCAGAATTTGTCGTCTCTGCCACCCGCCACCCAAAGGCGTTTTTCGGAATAGAGGCGCGGCCACCCGCCGTAAGAGTCGGGGCAAGCAAAGCGGATAACCTACGCAAACCATTTGGGAGCGGGATGGGTAAACACTACGCGACTGATTGGGCGGAATCGGCCGATGCGGAGGTTGAGATAACCAGGCGCAAAGCATTTCCGCCATTCTACGACTACGGGACCGTAGCTACAGAAAACCGATTGAGTAAGTGCAGGGGAAGGCCCTTAGGGCTTTGCGGGCAGCGGCTGCCAAAGCTCAATCTTATTTCCATCCAGGTCATAGATCCAGGCAAAGCGACCGTAGGATTCATCCATTCGTTTGGCGTCAATCTTTACGCTCTCTTGTTTTAAGCGCTCGAGCAAAGCATCCATATCGTCCACGATGTAGTTGATCATGAACGGTGCGGGGCTGGGATCGAAATACTTAGTGGAGGCGGGAAAAACAGACCAAACTGTAACGTGTTCCTTTTGCGGGTCGTCGTGTTCGCGCCACGGAAGCATCATGCCTTGGCCTTTGTCAGCGAGTCCAAGATGCTTCGAATACCATTCGCGCATCTGATCACGATTAGCGGATTTGAAGAAGACACCGCCGATTCCAATGATCCGCCCGCGCTGCTCCATTTTGACGGGCGGCTTCGACTTTTCAGGTTGCGGAGATTTCACTTCCTGTCCTCCTGTTGAGCGGGCCGAGATGAGCAACAGCGACCCGAGTGCAATTGTGCTCCACGGTATTCCTTTCATCGGCGGATTATACATAAGTTTCGATTCGAATGGAGAAATCGGTTCGCTCAAGGTTCGCCTCCAATTCATTCTTAATTCTCCAGACAAAGAGCATCGGCGCCTCGTTTGTGGTCACCATCGTGATCTATGCGGGTTTCAATATGATGGCCGCACTGATTTCATATCCAGCGGGTTCTCTTTCCGATCGATGGAGTAGAAGAAACATCCTGCTGGCGTCGTTCGTGATCTTTTTCGTCGCGTATCTTGGCTTTGCTTGGACTAAAAGCGTGATAGCGATTGCCGTTTTGTTCCTCTCTTACGGATTGTTTCAGGGAATATTTCGGTCGGTCGGCAAGGCACTTGCTTCGGATTTCGTGCCAGAACTCCTGCGCGCCAGTGCCGTCGGCTGGTACAGTGCGGTCGTCGGACTTCTGGGATTGGTCGCAAGCGTTGTCGCTGGTTTGTTGTGGGACCACATCAGTCACGCTGCTGTGTTTTATTACGGTGCGATCTTTGCTATTGCGGGTAGCGTCGGAATGCTCTTTATTGCAGGAAAACGCAGCCGGTCCGCCGTTGCCGCCTGGAGTCTAGGCTGCGACTGGCTAGTCCGAGAATAAATTCTTTCGAATGCCGGACTTGCCATTTGCAGCTGGCGCTTGGTTGCGGAGCCGGATTTGAACCGGGGAAATTTGGGCTACGTGATCTGACTCCGCTTCGATGAGAGTCGGCCTGTACGAATGTGCTGGTCGAGGCCGCGAGGGCGGGGTTGGCGTCTTCCAGCCCAAGACTTGGGCGGACGACGCCAATTCCACCTGCTTAGGTGGCAGGCGCTGGGATGAATATCAGCGAAGGAACATACGAACATATTCCTCTACGAGCCGCGA
>DATDGB010000061.1:0-24904 GCA_036522305.1 Candidatus Acidiferrum sp.
CCCGCTCGTCCGACGCCGTAGGCCTCAAATCCAGTTCTTGTCCATCGGCCCGTATCTTTGCTCCACGCTTCCTTCAGACCCCACCTCACGGTGACGCCCTTGCGCTTCGCTACCCTTCACCTCCATCAGGTTGGGACGGGATTTTCACCCGTTAGCTGCCGAACATGCACGGCGTACCAAAAAAAAGGGGCGGCTGATGCGCCGCCCCTGTCGGATTTGTAAATTCCAAGACTATTTCGGCGCGGCTGCAGCTGCCGTAGCCTGCTTGGCGATAATCATGCCTTTGATCTTGTCGTAGGTCGCTTGCGGAATGATCTTTTTCGTTACCAGGTCGGTCTTCACACGATAGGGACGGCCAGCAATGATTTTCTGCGAGTAGGCTTTGCCGATCCCCGGAAGCGCATCGAGTTGGTCCGCGGTTGCGCTGTTGATGTCCACCAACACACTGGACTTGGGAGCGGCTTGCGCTGACTTCGCGTCGGGTTTCGCAGGCGCCGCGGTATTCGCCTGTGGATGCGCCATGGCGACCGAAATGGCAAAAAACAGCACGAGAGCCGCCAGGAACCTCTGAACGAACTGTTTTTTCATTTCCTTCTCTCCTTTTTCGATTGAAAGATGAAACTCCGAGCTTCTAATTTTTTCCAGAAGCCTTGTAGCCTGCCTTGATGGCGTCGGCTTCCGTCATGTACTTGCCCTGCTTGGTTCTGCCATACCAGCGTGTGCCGGGCCCATGATACACGCCGGACTCGGTATTTACCCAGACCATGGCCGCATTTTTTGCCGTTGAACTTTTTTGAGTGGCCGCAGTCGCTGATGAAGGTGCGCTCGCAGGAGCACTGCCCGGTGGCGCTGCGGCGGATGCAGGAGTGGGAGCAGTTGGCGACGTACTGGAGGCGGCATTGCCTGAATTGTTTTTCTTTGTAGTGGGCGCGCTGTCGGCGCTCTTTTTCTCTGCAGGCTTGGTTGCGCTCGCACCGTTTTTGGCCTGATCACCGGTCACTTGCGCCGATTGTGGGCGTGCGCCCATGTTGCCGGCAATAAACACCAAGGCCGTGAGCAGTGCAGTACAGGCTCTCTTCGAGTTTTTCATTTTTGAGTTATCCCTCCTTTTGCGGCGGCGGATCCATCGGCGAGGCTCGTTCGAATCGTGGGCGTTGTGCGCGGACGGAGGATTGCCGCTGCGCGTCGCGCAAGGTACTGGGCGGAACAGGCGCATCCCGCTGCAAATTAAGTGAGAAGTCAACACATATACAGTATATGGAGCCCGCTTGCTCTAGGCGCGACTGGGTAGACCGGCGAGGACGTTGGCCGGGAACTTTAGTACACAATCGGGGGAAATTAAGAAGCGGGGAAGATTGCGCTGGCCAGGAACCTTTGACGGCGTTATTTTGAGGCTTGGGTTTACGTCTTTAACTAGGTGAATTTTCGCAAGGGGATTTTCATGACCGCGTACGGAAAGCGATTCAGTCGTTTGGGTTTGTTTGTTCTTCTTTTTGCCGGGACTAGCCGGGCGCAAGCGGCCGTATCCGCCACGCCGGCCCAGGAACAGGCAGCACCTCCGGCAGAGCGCCAAAGGCGCGGGCCGGATGACGGTCGGGGCCTGCCACTACTCGGCAAGATTACCGCGATCAGCAAGGGATCTATGGAACTGGCGAAGCCAGACGGCTCGATGGCTACCGTGAAACTCACAGATAAGACGGAATACCACAAGGACCGGCAAAGCGCGAAATTGGCGGATTTCAAGGTCGGCGACATGGTGTTCGTGCGCGGGGAAGAGAATGCGGACCATAGCGTTACGGCCCTGTTGATCGGCGGTCGCTCCGGGGGAGGGTCCACGGACGGTGGCAGAGGGTTCGGGGGTGGCGGAGGATTCGGGGAGCTTGGGAAAGATTTTGTCGTGGGTGAAGTGAAATCGATCGATGCTCCGAGCCTTACCGTATTGCGTCCCGACAATGTCACGCAGGCCTTGGAATTGAACGAGGAGACCTCGCTGCGTAGAGGGCGCGAGAGCATCACGATGGCAGATATCCAGCCGGGTGAGCATGTAGTGGTGCGAGGAGCGGTGCAGAACAATGCGTTTGTGCCAAAGAGCGTAATGGTTCTTTCTCCCGAGCAATGGGAACGCCTTGAGGAAATGCGGAAGGCGAACGGAATAGGACCTGCCGGTGGCGCGTCAGTTGGAAAAAGACCTGCAACCGCGCCACCAAGCAATCCACCAAAATCCTAGTTCTCTCAGGGAGACCCAGATTTGAAGTCCATTGCTCGTGCCCTTCTGCTATTTCAGATCATCGCGTTCCTTATTGTTTCGGGCTCGCTCGCGCAGGAAACCGCGCAACCATCGACAACGCCGCCCGCACCGACCCCTGCAATAGTTCCAGCGTATGAAATCAATGGTTCGGCGCGAAGCGGCAAGACTCCGCTGCCAGGGGTGAGTGTCACGGCAGCGAACACGTTGACGGGGAAAAAATATTCAGCGGCGACGAATTCTGAAGGCAAGTTTGGATTGTCCGGCATGACACGCGGGAGATACGTGGTGCGCGTCGAGTTCATGGGATTCGCCGCTTTTACGCAAGAGGTCGTGCTCAATCCGGAGAATCCATCTGCGAAAGTGGACGCCGAATTGATCCTGGCTTCTCGCCAGCAGGAACAATCGAACAGCGCTATCGCGGCCATGGCAGCGGCAGGCCGTGGATTTCAAAGCGTGGCGATGGATAGCGCCCTATCTGCGTTGGCCGGTGGGAGTTCCAGTTTCGGCGCGGCGGGGGGCGGGGGCCAGGGCAACAGCGATCTTTCAAGCCTGCCCATGAACGGAGCTGGTGCGGAGGGACCGACGGAGTCGGTGAGCATCAGCGGCGCCCAAGGACGGACGCAGGATTTTGGCGGCGGCAGCGAACAGGACCTGCAGGATCGGATCCAGGAGTTCCGCGACCGCATGCAACGCGAAGGCGGCGGTGGTTTCGGTGGCGGCGGTGGTGGCGGGTTCGGTGGACCGGGAGGCGGCGTGATCGCCCTGGGCCGGATGCCCAAGGGATTTAACATTAATCAGCCCCATGGCATCCTGTATTTTTCGGACGATACATCGGCATTGGATGCGAGGTCGTATTCGCTGACGGGAATCGAATCAGCGAAAGCGGATTACAACCAGTCCCGCTTCGGCGTGAACGTCGGTGGGCCGCTGAATATCCCCAAGATCTTTAACGGTGTCAATAAATGGTTTTTTTTCGCCGGATGGAATGGCTCGCGCGGAAGCTCGCCGTATGATGCCTTCTCGACGGTGCCGACGGTGCCTGAACGCAACGGCGATTTTTCCGGGGCAAGATACAACGACGGCAACCCCGTTCAACTCTTCAATCCACAGACCGGGCAGCAATATCAATTCAACCTCACGCAGAATGCGATCGATCCGTTGTTGATAAGTCCGGCAGCGACGGCGCTTCTGAACTACATCCCTTTGCCGAATATAGGGCCGACAGCTTCCGGCCAGAATTTTCACTACGTGACGACTGCGGCAACCAGTTCCGATACGGTGATCCTGAGGCTGGTCCACAATCTCGGCGCCAGCAGCGGTCCCGGATTTGGTCCGTTCGGCGGAGGAGGGGGTGGGGGAGGCGGCGGTGGCAGCAGGCGTTCGCAGAACAATATCAATTTCGGGCTGAACTGGTCGCGCGGCTCGAACAACATCGTGAATCAATTTCCTTCGCTCGCTGGCGGAACGGGAACGCAAGGGCTCAACGCCAGCGCGGGGTGGACCTACAGCAAGGGCCGCGTGAGCAACATCTTCCGCGTAAACTACAACCACAATCATGTTTCCACTACGAATCTCTATTCGAACGTAATGGACGTTGCCGGCCCCGGTGGCGCAGGAATTGGCGGAATCTCGAATGATCCTTTTGATTGGGGACTGCCGGGAATCAGCTTTACATCCTTCGGAGGTCTGAGCGACCCGACGCCCCGCCGGGAACTCGACCAAACGTACTCCTTCTCCGAAACCGTTTCGTGGAATCGCGGAAAACACAATTGGCGCTTAGGCGGGGACTATCGCCGCATTTTGCAGAGCTTCCGTTCGGCAAGAAATGCGGAGGGTAGTTTTGTTTTTACCGGTTTTGCGACGTCGATGTACAACTCACAGGGCAATGCCTTGCAAGACACGGGGTACGATTTCGCGGACTTCCTGCTCGGCTTCCCGCAGCAAACCTCTTTGCAGTCCGGCGCGACTTCTTACGACTTCCGCGCCAATGCATTTGACTTCTTTGTACAGGACGATTGGAGGTTCCGTTCGAATCTGTCGTTCAATCTGGGTTTGCGCTACGAATACAACGGGCCCTACACCGAGGCGAAAAACCAAATCGCAAATCTGGATGTGGCTCCCGGCTTCGCGTCTGCCGCAGTCGTACTGCCGGGACAGAGCGGGCCTTTCAACGGAACTTTTCCGGCCTCGCTGATCCGGCCGGATCGCAACAATTTCGCGCCGCGCATCGGAATTGCCTGGAAGCCTCAAAAGCAAATGGTGGTGAGGACAGGCTATGGAATCAACTACAACCTGGCGCAATACAGCACGATGATCCAAAACTTCGCGTTTCAGCCGCCCTTCGCGATCGCGGGGACCAACACCACCGACGTCACCGGCCTCCGCGGCGCGAGCCCGCTGACGCTCACCAATGGATTCCCTTCGGCTGGGAGCACGGTAACCAACAACTTTGCCGTCAATCCGGACTATCGACTGGGGTACGTACAAATCTGGAACGTCGATGTTCAGGAGGGATTGCCGGGTGGCGTGGTGATGAATGTCGGCTACAACGGAGCGAAGGGCACGCGACTGGATACGGAACGGGCGCTGGTCGGCTCCGGCAATCAACCGTTCATCTATGAATCATCGGAGGGGGACTCCGTCTTGCATGCGGCTTCGGTGCGCGTGCGCAAGCGCATGGCCAAAGGGCTGGGGTTGAGCGCACAATATATATTCTCCAAGTCCATCGACGATGCGTCATCGATCGGCGGAGGAGGAAGCGTCGTAGCGCAAGATCCTTTTGACATTGCCGGTGACCGCGGGCTCTCCAGCTTCGACCAGCGTCACAAATTCACAGGAAACTGGATTTACGATTTGCCATTTGGCGACAACCGGCGGTTCGTTCCCAAAGGTGCCTGGAGCCACATTCTCGGGGGCTGGCAGTGGAGCGGTGATTTTTCGATTGGATCGGGGCTGTATTTCACGCCGCGGGTTCTGGGCGGAGGGGTGGACATCAGCCGCGGCGTGAGCGGATCCCTTCGCGCAAACATCGTAGCGGGGCAATCCATATCGATAAATGACCCAACCACACTCAGATGGTTCAATACCGCTGCATTTTGCGCGCCCAGCCCCACATGCACGAACCCGAGCGGTTCCAGCTTCGGCGACGCGGGAAGGAATATTATCGAGGGGCCGGGACAGGTTTCGATGAACATGTCGCTCAACAAAACGATCACCATCAAAGAATCCCGGGCGCTGGATCTGCGCATCACCGCCAACAATGTGTTCAATACCGTGCGGTTCACTTCCATCAACACGGTCGTGAATTCCTTTACATTTGGGGAAGTTACTGGGACGGGCGGGATGCGGCGGGTAACCATGCAGGCCCGCTTCCGCTTCTGAAGAGTAAAGATGAATATGCAGCTGCCAAGAAAAGTTTTTTCGGTTGTCACTGTAGCAGGGCTGCTCCTGCAAGCAGTGGCGGGGTTTGCCCAACAGACGGGCCAAGGCGGAGTGAGTGAAGCGCGCATTCAGGTGACGACTGAACTTGTCCTGGTGAATGTGGTCGCACACGACAAAAAGGGGAACCTGGTTCGGGACCTGAAAAAGAGCGACTTCTCTCTATTCGAGGATGGCAAGAAGCAGGAGATTTCCACTTTCGATTTCGAAAATGTCGACGAACTGGCAACCGCCGGCGCGGCGGAACCCACCGTCTCGGGCGTGACCGGAGCGGGAGCGCTGCTGCGCTCCGGAAAGAAAGCGCCGCCGTCCCTGGATGCCCGGGACCGGCGATTGATGCTGCTTTTTTTCGATTTTTCTGCGATGGACCCGGAGCAGATTGGCCGGTCCGTGGATGCCGCGAAAAAGTTCGTGAGCGCAAAGATGCAGTCCGCCGATTTGTTGGCGCTGGTGTCCCTGGCCACGAACATGCGCGTGGACCTTGATTTTACGGACGACAAGACCAAAATATTGGCGGCGCTAACGGCTTACAATTCCGGACAAGGACAGGGTTTCGACAACGGAAGCACGGGCAGTTCAGAAGGCGCCGCGGAAACCAGCGGAGCCTTCTCCGCTGATGACACAGATTTCAACACGTTTAACGCCGACCGCAAGCTGCTGGCGCTGCAGTCACTGATGCAGGCGCTCGGCAAGCTCCCGCAGAAAAAGAGCCTCATCTACTTTAGCAATGGAATCACGCAATCAGGGGCAGACAACCAATCGGCGCTGCGCGCCACCACTGCGGCGGCAGTGAAAGCCAATGTATCGATCTATTCGCTGGATATCCGCGGTTTGCAAGCGTTTCCGCCAGGGGGCGAAGCGCAGTCCGCCAGTTTGCATGGGCAATCGGCCTATTCGGGCGCTTCCATACTGAATGATCTCAATGGAAATGCCTCTTCTCAAGACACGCTGGCGACGCTCTCGGCGGATACCGGCGGAAAGGCGTTTTTCGATTCGAATGATTTCGGCCCGGTATTCTCTCAGGTCCAGAAGGACAGTTCGGTGTACTACGTCCTGGGCTTCACGAGCAATAATCCGCTCAAGGATGGAAGATTCCGAAGATTGAAGGTGCAGGTCAACCGCGCCGACCTGAAGCTCGACTTTCGCGCGGGCTACTACGCAGGACGGGATTTCGAGCATTTGAACCGCGCCGACCGCGAGCAGCAACTGGAAGACGAGCTTGCCGCCCAACTGCCTCGCGTGGATGTACCCCTTTACGCGGGGTCAGCATTCTTTCGACAGGACGATTCGCACTACTACCTGGCGGTTTCGCTGGTGGTGCCGGGCTCACAGATTCCGTTCGTCACTGAGAAAGAGAGAGACAGCGCGACGATCGATATCATCGGGGAAGTTCGTGAAGGCGGAAAATTCCCGGTTGGACAGTTGCGCGATACGGTGAAGCTCGCCGTGGAGAGCACCAGGCAGGTCCGCAGCAAGAACGTGCAGTACAACACCGGATTTGTGCTTGCTCCAGGCAGCTATCACCTTAAGTTTGTCATCCGCGAGAACCAGACTGGCCGCATCGGTTCTTTCGAGACGGATGTGCAAATCCCCGACCTGCGCAAGTGGCCGCTGAAAATGAGTTCGGTGGTGCTCAGCAGCCTGCGCGCCCCGGTCACGAATAAGAAAAGCGGGGCGAATCCACTGGTCCGGGACCAGATGGAGCTGGTTCCAAGCATTACCCACGTGTTCGCGCCGGACCAGCACCTCTATCTACAATACGAAGTCTACGATGCGGCAAAGGGAAAGAATCCAGCGCCCGCCGCGGCTCCCGCCCAAAAAGGGGACCAAAAGGGAGGCCAGAATGCGGCAGCCAAGGATGCCCCAGCGGCAAAGCCGCCCAGGAACAGTATCCGAGTGTTCACCAGCATCGAGTTTTTGCAGGGCTCAACCAAGATTTACGAGTCCAAGCCGGTGGTGGCTAACGAAGTGACGGCACCGGACCGCAAGGCGGTCATTTTCCAGATGGATTTACCGCTGCAGTTGTTAAAGCCGGGGTTTTACTTGTGCCAGGTCAACGTGATTGACGACGTGGCGGGAAGCTTCTCGTTTCCGAGATTTCCCCTGCTGATCCGCGAACCGCTGCCGGTAGTGCCAGAGAAAGCGGCGGATTGAATGCTATCCAGCGAGCCTCGCTTGGAATACAAGCACTCTAGAATAAGTGGCTTAGCTTTAGTCGCCGGCGGAAGCACTTCGGGACATTTCGCGATTTGTGTCGACCGATTCAGCCAGGCCTCGGCGCATCGGCCCCAGGACGAAGGCGGGCACTTCGCGCTCGGGAGCTAGCGAGACGTTGGTAGCTTTTCGAGGAAATTCCGTGCGGCGGTCTAGGCGCAACCCCGCATCTTTCAGAAACTCAGCCGAAAAACCCATGTCTTCGGCGCGATCGACGCCCCAAAACCAGAGCTTCTCTTCGTGACGCTGGAGGAAATCCAGGGACGCTTCGAGCTTCTTCATCGCACGGTCAAAGGAGGAGGCCAGGAAATAGATGCACAACGTCCACGCATGCCGGGGATAGTGTACTTGGATGCGGACACAGTATTTCCCAGACTGGTTGCGGTCGATACTGCAGCGGTAGTCATTATGAACGGCGGAAGTGCGGGAGGCCATGTTGGTATCACCGATCTTTGAAGTCCTGGCAATGGATTGCCAGGATTGCCTCTGTTCCGAATTCTTGGTGTTACCCTCGAACCCAAACTTGAGCGGATTAGTCGCTTGGGCTTGAACTCGGCATCAAGGGAGACACTAATAGGGTATCGGGACGCGCAAGGAAAGACAAGCCCGCCGTTCCAAGACAGCAACTCATTTGTTTTGCGTGACTTAGACTACCCGAAAGTGCTGAAGACCTTCAGTTTCTCCGGCATGAGTTTGACCTTCCCTTCCTGTTTCAGGCGCGTGTCCAGCGCCGTCCGGAAGGCTTCAAACGCCAAGTTCCGCTTGGAATCGAGCAGTTCTTTGGTCAACTGAGTCTTCTGTTTGTCGAAATCAGCCGGGTTCGGTTCAGTCTTCTCAGCAACACGGTAGACCAGCCAGTTCTGACCAAGGCTCAAGGGCGTAGCTAAGTCGCCCGCCTTAAGATTGAATGCCGCGCTGAGTTGCTTGCCACTGGCCGCTCCCGGGATGGAGCCGTCGCGCGCCAGGGGATCACTCGTTTTTGGCTCGAGGCCGAGGGCCCGGGCCGAGGCATCGAATTTTTCGGCGGACTTGACGCGTTTGATTAGCTCTTCGGCTTTACTCTTGGCCAGTTCCGTCGACTTTTCTCGCTTCTGGTCGGCGATCACACGGTCGCGAACCTCTTCAAGAGAACCCTGGTGTGCCGGCTGGACCAACTTCACGGACAGGACGACATAGCCGCGATCGGTTCGGACCGGGAGGCTTAAGTCCTGGGGCTTCAACCGAAAGATGCTGTCCTTGGCGTCCTGGGAATTGGCAAGCTCCAGCAAGGGGTCTGTCGCGCTGATGGGACGCGTTTCGTTCACTGTCAGATGGCACTGTTGCGCCAGGTCGTCCAGGGAGACCTTGTTGGACTGCCGAATGGCTGCCGACAGCTTGTCGGCAGTTTCGCTCGCCATCTTGTCCGCCTGCGTGAGCAAGAGGGGGGCGCGCAGGGAGTCCTTCACTTCCTCGAAGGGCTTGGTATGGGCGGTCTCTTTTTCCAGCACCTTGATAATGTGGAATCCGTATTGCGTCTTGACCAGATCCGAAACTTGGCCGGCAGGGAGACTGAAGGCTGTTTTCTCAAATTCGGGGACGGTCTGCCCCTGAGTGATCCAGCTCAGGTCACCGCCTTTGTCCTTCGAGCCGGGGTCTTCGGAATATTTCTTGGCAAGGTCCTCGAACTTTCCGCCCTTCTTGACCTGCTTTAGAACGTCCTCGGCCCGCTTCTTGATCTCCTCGACTTCGGCGTCGGTCTTTCCGACGGTCATAAAGAGAATATGCTCGGCATGCACGCGGTTCGGCACTTGGTACTGCTGAATGTTCGCCTGATATTGCAGCTTGAGCATATCGTCGGACACTTGCACGTTCTGGCGGATCTGGTTTACGTCCACGAGCGCGTAGCGCGCCACGCGCCGTTCGGGAACCTGGTATTTCGCCTTGTTCTTTTCGTAGGCTCCCCGGATTTCCGCCTCATCCGGCGAAATCTTGGCTTCCAGGTCTTCCGGCTTGATCATCGCGTAGTCGAGCTTCACTTTTTCATTCTTGTAGCGGAACTCGTCCTGAATCTCGGCGGGTCCCACGCTGATTCCGTCGGTTACCAGCTTGCGGAATTTTTCCTCGAGCAGGCCCTGGCGGAGAAGTTCTTCGAAGACCGGCACGGTCAGCTGAAAACGCGCCTGGACTTCGGCCGAGTATTGTTCCATGCCGACAAACGTGCCGCCCTTAAAGGCAGTGGGAACATATTGGCGAATGCGATCGGCCCGCTCCTGGTCGGAGACGGTAATCCCGAGGCGCTTGGCTTCATATTCGATCTCTTTTTCAAACACCAACTGCCTCATGATCTGCTGGGCATAGAAGCCTTCGAGCGGCTTCATATTGGGATTGCGTTGCTCGATTTGGTTGAGCTGCTGGCGCACGTCCTGCACGCTGACCGACTCGTCTCCGATCTTCGCCACGGTATCCGTGGAGACCTCGCCATTGACCTGCGACTGAGGTACGAGGTAAAGCAGCATGCTGCCTCCCAGGACCAGGACCACGGCTCCGAGGAGGATGCGATACCCAAGTTTGCTTTTATCTTTTGCGCCAGCCATCCGATGAGTCTCCCACGTCAGTAGACAAACTTTAGATTATAGGTGATATAGTCGCGCGCCTCAAACACATTCGCCGAGTGACCTGCCCCCAGGAACAGGCCGATGGCAATTGGGCCGGGTGCGGCGTTGCTATTTGCAGTTTGACTACGCGTGACTCCGCAATTCAACCATACGGAAACCGCTGTGCTACATTGGAAAATTGGAGCGTTCACAACACACTCAACCGTGACGACACAAACACCCATCGACCCGAAAGCCACACAGTCCCACCAAAAAGGGCCGCACGTTGAAGTGTATTGGAGAGCCGTCACCTACAAGACGGTAATTGGTTACGCGCTCTTGGCGGCAGCGATCATTTCCGGCGGACTCTACTTGGCCAAGCCCGACTTGTATCAGGTGGTTATCAAGAAGCTCACGGATAAGGTTAGCGATCCCGAAAACGAATCGGTAGCCGCCGATCAGAAACACGCTAAGTTCGTCAACCTTGACGGCAAAGTCGAAGTCAAGAAAGTCAATTCCGTGCAATGGGTGGTAGCGGATTTTCGCACCATGCTCGACAAAGGTGATCAGATAAAGACAGGTTCGGATGGCGACGCACGCATCACCTTCGGTGATGGCACCACCTACACGATGAAGCCTGACTCGCTGGTCGTCGTGGAAGAAAATTCCTCGGAGAACAACAAACCGAGCAGCTCCGGCATCGGAATCACGACAGGTACCGTGGACTGGGCGGTCCCAACCTTCACCCTGGCCGAGTCGAGAGCGCAGGTGCGGGTCGAAGACACCAAGGCACAACTGGGCTCGAACAGCCGCGGTAAGGTAAAGGCGGACCCTGAGAATAAGTCGAGCGAAATCGTAGTGTCGAGCGGCAGTGCGCAGGTGCAACGCGGCCAGGAGAAAATTGACCTCGCGCCATTTGAGAAAGTTACGATTCCCAATAACGGTACATTTCAAAAATCCAATGTCCTGGCGCCGCCCGAGCTCGTGGCGCCTTTAAACCTCTCACCGATCATCGCGGAAAACCCAAAGATCTCTCCGGTACGCTTCGAATGGAAGCCGGTTCAGGATGCCGTATCCTATTCACTGCGAGTTAGCACGACCTCGATGTTCACGAAGACCGTGAAGGAAGCGAAGGTTAGTTCAACGGCCGTAGAGATTACTGGGCTGGATCCCGGCGACTACTTCTGGAACGTCACGGCGACGGATGGAAAGAAGCAGACCAGTGAAGTCGGCGAGACTTTTAAGTTTACGCTCGTTGCGCAAGGCAAGTCTCAGTCCATGTTGCTCGAAATTGACGGAACCCAGTTGCATGGGCGCGTTGCGGAAATCGTGGGGCGGACCGAACCGGGAGCGGCGCTGATCGTAAATGGTCAATCAGTTCCGAACGTTTCACCGGACGGCTCGTTCCGGCACTTCACCGAGCCGCTCGATCCAGGACAGCACACGATTTCGATCATCGGCTCGAATCGCCGGGGCGGAACGGCCATGAAGCAAGTGTCCATCGTCGTTCCGAAGTAAGAGATCCGAAGAAAGACCGAAGCGCCTTTGCGCTGGTCGCGGTGTCCGGAGACAATAGATGTCGGAGCTGGCTGCAGCAAGGTCAGCGCTATTGTCGGCCGGACGGCGGAGAGTCTTTCTCCGCGGGGGGATGTAGGGATGAATAAGAACGGTTACAACATGAGGTCGGTGTTCAGTTTGTTTTCTTCCGACCTGGCGATCGATCTGGGGACTGCCAATACTCTGGTGTTCGCGCACGGCAAAGGCATTGTCGTCAACGAGCCCTCGATCGTGGCTATCAACAAATCCAGCGGAGAAGTTGTGGCCGTGGGCCGCGAAGCAAAAGAAATGCTCGGACGCACGCCGGGCAACGTGGTGGCCATCAAGCCGATGAAAGACGGAGTCATTGCGGACTTCAAGGTCACTGAGAAAATGCTGACCTATTTCATCCAAAAGGCGCACAACCGCCGCGTGCTGGTGCATCCGCGCATTGTCATCGGGGTTCCCAGCGAGATCACGCCGGTGGAAAAACGCGCCGTGCAGGACTCCGCTTATCGCGCGCGCGCCAGTGAAGTGTTTCTCGTCGAACAGGCCATGGCCGCAGCGATTGGCGCCGGGCTGCCGATCGAAGAGCCGTCGGGCAACATGGTGGTGGACATCGGCGGCGGCACGACCGACATCGCCGTCATATCCATGAGCGGCATCGTTTACTCGCGGTCCGTGCGCGTGGCCGGCAACGAGATGGACGAAGCCGTCATGCAATATCTCAAGCGCAAGTACAACCTTCTCGTCGGCGAACGCACAGCCGAGCAGATCAAGATGGAAATTGGCTCCGCGTACCCGCTGGAAAAACCGCTCACCATGGAAGTGAAGGGCCGCAACCTTATTGAAGGCGTGCCGCGGACGGTGACCATCGACGACAGCGAAATCCGCGAAGCCTTGAGCGAGTGCGTCGCCACCATTCTCAATGCCGTGCGCGTGGCCCTCGAGCGCACTCCTCCAGAGCTTTCCGCCGACATCAGCGACCGCGGTATCGTTCTGACCGGCGGCGGTGCACTGCTGAAGAATCTCGACAAGCGCATTCGCGAAGAGACCGGCTTGCCGGTCTCCATTGCGGATGATCCGCTGGCGTCAGTGGTGCTCGGCACGGGCAAGATGCTCAGCGACTTCAAATTGCTGCGCCAAGTTTGCATCGACTAACGGAGCTTTCCAATGCCTGCGTTAGCCACTCGACACAAAACCAGAGCGGCGCTGACTATTCTCGTGATTATGTACGCCGCAACCGTCTGCCGCGCGCAGGACTGCGGTTCCACTGCTTATGCTTACGAGGATCGTGTCGTGTTTTTCACCTGCGGCAAAACTGGAACCCCGGAGTATGACGTCATCCTTCTGGATGATGCCACCGCCCTCAGGATCTCTGGGCGGATCCCGATTTCAACCTCGCGCGCCTTCGACGCAGCTGCTTTCTATAAGAACCAGTGGATAGTTCTAACCTGGGATCGCCTCGAGATTTACGATTTAGATGCTCCGGCTCACCCTGTGTTAGTTGCAAAATTCCAGATGAAGGACCAAACGCCTGCCCCCAGGCTTTGCAAGGGTCGAGAGGGCCGAAAACAACAAGTTTCTTGTGCTCTCGACAGTGAGTGCTGCGGTGTTGACGGTCGAGGGCGATATACCGAAATGGACTTTGAATGAAATCACACAAACAGCCGACCACCGGGAGAAAATGTTGCAGCCGCCACCGGAATGGCGATTCATTCAGGAGAGCGAGAGTCCGGTTGTGATTCGGGAGACACCGCAATTTCGTTACGAGCTGATCTGGCGAGGCCAAGCAAAACCGGGAGAATATTACCATCGGCAACATCTCCGAAAAGTAAACACGGCCAGCCAGCGAACTGTTTCAGAGCTGAAATTGGTAGAACATTTGGAAACGATCGATTGACGGGCATTTATGGGTTTCTGAGAGGATCGAAGATACAGAAAGTTTGCTGAGGAACTCCAAGAACAATGGTAGCCATTCCCTCTCGACACAAATCACTGGTCCTGCTCGCCGGAGTCATCGTGCTGCAGATCCTCATGCTGGCCGTGCAGATCAAACGCGACTCTCAGGGACGGCTCATTCGTGTCTGGACCGTCGGCGCCGTTTCGCCGTTTGAGCGCGCCGGTTCCAACGGTTTTGGCTGGGTTCGCGACACCTGGCGCCACTACTTCGCACTGCAAAACACCACCAGAGAAAATGAGCAGATTCGCCGCGAAAACGATGCGCTGAAACTACAACTCTCGCAGCTCCAGGGCAAAGCCGCCGAAGCCGACCGCCTGGCGGCGCTTTTGAATTTCCGCCAATCGCACGCGGAAGTCCCCATGATTGCCGCGCGGGTGATTGGCGTAAGCGCGGGAACCGCCAGCATGACGATTCAGCTGGACCGCGGCGAGCGCGCCGGCATTCGAAAGAACATGGGAGTGATCACTCCGGATGGCGTGGTAGGTAAAGTCGTGGAAACCTATCCGAACGCAGCGCAGGTGCTTCTCCTGACCGACAAGGAAAGCGGCGTCGGCGCGATGCTGGCCGATTCCCGCATCCAGAGTCCGGTTGGGGGACAAGGTGAGCCTCTGCTGCTTATGAAATATGTTCCCAACGACGACGAGGTTAATCTCGGTGAGCGCGTCATCACCAGCGGCATGGACCGCATCTTCCCGCGCGATCTTCCCGTGGGCACCGTGGCGGAAATCAAATCCGGCAATCCGTTCAAGCTGATTCGCATAAAGCCGGCTGCCAATCTCGAACGTCTGGAAGAAGTGCTGGTTCTCTTGTCGCTTCGTCCCCTGGAAATGAAAAATGAAGAGAGTTCCGGCGACGCGCAGCCTTCCGCGCCCGGCGCACCTAGTTCCAAACCGGCGGTGCGGCGATGAACGACGCGTTCGACATTCGCGGCGAATCGCATATCGAAGTTCACAAATTTCGCACGGGCGCAATCATCATTGCGACGCTGCTGGCGCTGCTCATCCAGTCTTCGTTTCCGATTCATTTTGCAAAGGCCGCCGTCCTCGATTTTCCTCTCCTCGTGACGATTTATTTCGGCCTCAGCCGTCGCAATCCCTCCACTGGACTTCTTCTCGGCATGTTCATCGGCCTCTTGCAGGACAGCCTCAGTGGCCCGACAGTTCCGCTCGGTCTCTACGGCATCGCAAAAACCATCATCGGTTACTTAGCCTCTTCGATCGGTGCGCGGCTCGATACGGAGCATCCCGCTGCGCGCTTCGCGCTCACCTTTGCGTTCTTCATTACCCATCAGGGCCTGATCGTCATCACGCGCCGTATTCTCCTCGCGCAGCCCGAGCCATGGTTCAACATGCACCTTATCGTTGCGGCCCTCATCAACGCGCTCGTCGCCGTCTTCCTCTTCCTCCTCCTCGACCGCCTCCGCAAGAACTAGCGATTCGGCACGCTTAGATCTTTGCTAGATCCAGTTGGATTCCTTCGTTTTTTATTGGGTAAGAAGAAACTGCTTGAATTCGAGGTAGGAACTCGAGATCGGCAGCGAAAGCTTGTCACGTTTCAAGTAAACAGCAAGTCGGTCAGGCAACGGCGGCGCAGTGCCGATGGCTCTCATCACCACCTCGGCAAATTTCGCTGGATGAGCCGTGGCTAGCACCAAGCCCTGCGCGGGTTCAGGGTGTTCGCGCTTGTACGCTTCCCAACCGAGCACTCCGACGGCGGTATGCGGGTCAGCGACATATCCGAACTTATCGTGAAGCATTTTCATCGCCGCGAGCGTTTCCTCGTCCGTGGCACCGTGGCCCCAGATTTCCTTTTGCACGTATTCCAGCCGGTTGCGGCACAAATCAAGCAAGCGCGGAAAATTGTTGGGATTGCCCACGTCCATGGCATTCGAATAGGTCGCCTGCGCCGCGCGCGGATGAAACCTTCCCGTCCGCAAATATTCCGGCACCACATCGTTGGCGTTTGTCGACGCGATATACATCGCAACCGGTAAGCCGATGCGCTTGGCGAAAATTCCCGCCGTCAGATTGCCAAAGTTTCCGCTTGGCACGGAAACAATCAGCGGCACCGAAGCCACCGGCAATTGCCGGTAAGCCGCCACGTGATAGAACATTTGCGGCAGCAGCCGCCCGATGTTGATGGAATTCGCAGAAGTCAGCCAGGCGTGCTTGTTCAGCTCCGCATCGGAAAAGGCTTCCTTCACCAATCGCTGGCAATCGTCGAATGTACCCGCCACTTCCAGCGCGGTGATGTTTTCGCCGAGCGTGGTGAATTGTTTCTCCTGCGCCTCGCTGATGCGCTTGGAAGGATAGAGAATCACCACGCGAATGCCCGGCACCTGCAGGAAACCGTGCGCCACCGCGCTCCCTGTATCCCCCGAGGTCGCCACCAGCACGGTAAGAGGCCGCGTTTCGCCACGCACGAAATAACCCATCAGCCGCGCCATGAAGCGCGCGCCAAAATCCTTGAACGCCAGCGTCGGCCCGTGAAACAGCTCCAGAATGTGCAACCCCGGCGAGAGCGAAACCAGCTTCACCGGAAAATTGATCGCCTCGCTCACGATTTGCCAGAGCACTTCTTCCGGCACATCCGGCGTGGCAAACGGCCGCACCACCCTAAAGCACACTTCCGTGAACGGAAGACCGCGAAACTCTTCCAATTCCTCCGCCGAATGCCTGGCAATTTCCACCGGCAGGTACAGCCCGCCGTCCGGCGCCAGCCCGCGCAGCACCGCGCCGCGCAGCGAAGTGAGCGGAGCCTTCCGCGATGTGCTCCGGTATCTCAATCGCCCACACTCATCGCGCGCTTCCCGTTTTATCCAGAACCATTTTCAGAAACGCCGCCGCATCCAGGGGAACATCGCGCAACGCCGCGACTTGCAGAGTGCAATGCGCCAGCGCTTCATAACTCTGCCGCCGCGCCGCAATCAACGCCGGGTAGCAACGCGCCACCGTCTCGCGCGGTTTTTCTCCCGCCTTGGGCTGAAACGCTCCACGCCACAGCACCGGCTTGGGATCGTTCAAATATCTTTCAATCAGCAACTGCTGCTCCTGCGCGGATGCCGCCAGATGCACGACGGTCATCTGCCGCCGCAAACGCATCAACAAATTGTTACCTGTGTGAATGACGCTTCCAGTAGTGTCGAGCACCAGGGACATCCCCGGCTGCTTCTCGAGCTCCGTCAAGATTTCATCCAGTGTATGAATCTCTTCGGCCAAATACTCGGACTCGCGTTCAGCGTAAGTCGCGGAATCCGGCCAGCCCATCCACGCCGCCACTCCGCAGATGCCCGCGAACCCCCCGGCGGCAAGGCGCGGCGCAAGCTTCTGCTCGATGCGGTCGTCGCAGGAAATTGTGGGATACCGGCTCGCCGCTAACTTCTTTGTCCAGAACGTCTTCCCGGCGCCGGACATCCCAATCAGTGCCAGCCGCAGCGGCTTTTCCCTGTTCGTTTCAGCGCGCATAAGTGAATTGCCTACGATAGCGTGTTACCAGCAGCCACGGCAACAAGCGCATCCCCGCCTCCGCGCGTGAAAACCAATGCATTTCTGGAACCTGTCCTCCCGGACGGCTTGCGGCCCACTCATGCAGGTGGTACGTTGGAAAAGACTTCTGCTGCTTCACGCGGCTTTAGTCCGGCGGTGATTCGGGCGTTCCGGGAGATTTTTTCGGTTCCCAGGTTCGAGGAAATTTTCGACGGACATTTTCGAAGAGACCCTGCTCGTTTTCAGGGTCCACTCGAAACCCACGCTGCAGATTTTTCGTGACGCGAGTTTAGTCCGGCCAGTCGAATCAAACTGTGCCAGACCGGGCCACAGGCCCTGAGAAAAAGTACTCGCGCGCGGGGTTTTCGTGTCGTACTGGTTCCGCAACGACAATCGATTGCCGCAAGGGCGGCTGGCCGTGGCTTCCTACGTCATTGTGGGAATGATCGGCGTGTTGCTGCTCGGCTTCTGGAAGCTGCAGGTCATTGACGCCGATAAGTACAGCTCGCTGGCCGAGCGCAATCGCGTTCGCTACATTCCCGTGATCGCGCCGCGCGGCCGCATGCTGGACCGCGATGGCCGTGTGCTGGTGGACAATCGACCGTCCTTCAGCGTCCTCCTCCTTCGCGATGATCCAGCCCAAGTGGAAAAACATCTCGCAGGCATCTCCGACGGCCTGGGAATTCCTGTGGAAGATTTGCGGGATCAGCTTGCCAGCACCAAGAATCTCCCGAAATTTCAGCCCATCATCATCAAGCCCGACGCCTCGGCCGCGGACATCGCCTTCATCGAATCGCATCGCTCGGACATTCCCGTCCTGGAAATGATTTCCGTCTCTCGGCGGCGCTACTTGCCGGGCGGCATCCTCTCTCATGCTGCGGGGTATGTCGGTGAAGTCAGCGAGCAGCAGATCGAAGCCAGCAACGGCAAACTTCGCCCCGGCGACTTCGCCGGGAAAACCGGCCTGGAGCGCCAGTACAACGACCAATTGCAGGGCACGGACGGCATGCGGCGCGTGGTCGTAAACAGCGTCGGCAAAGAAGTGGATCGCTTGTCAACTCAGGAAGCCATCCCCGGCAAGCAAATTACTCTGACCATCGATTACGACTTGCAGCAAATCGCCGAGCAGTCTCTTGGCCAGCGCCCCGGCGCCGTGGTTGCGCTTGATCCGCGTACCGGCGAAGTTCTCGCGATGGTGAGCCGCCCCACTCCGGATCCCAACGATTTCGCCGTCCGAATTCAAGCGGATGTGTGGAAGCAGCTTAACGACGACCCGTTGCATCCTCTCTTGAACCGCGCGATTCAGGCGCAGCTCGCGCCCGGCTCCGTCTTTAAAATCGTGACCGCCACTGCGATGTTAGAGGACCACGTTCCAGAACTAAATTTCACGACGTTCTGTCCCGGCTACGGTACTTTCTACGGGCGTCAGTTTAAGTGCTATATCTATTCTGCGAAGACCGGGCCCCGCTCGCATGGCACCACCAATCTCCACGAAGCCATCCTGAAATCTTGCGACGTGTTTTTCTACACCGTGGGCATGCACCTGGGAATCGACCGCCTTTCCTACTACGGCAGCAAACTTGGGATTGGCCACAAGACCGGCATCGATCTTCCATCCGAGGAAGCCGGGCTGATGCCTTCCCCAGAATGGGTCGAGCGCGTGCAACACCGGAAATGGTACGCGGGCGAGACGATTTCCGTCGCCATAGGTCAAGGCGCTGTCACCACTACGCCACTGCAGCTGGCGCACACCATCGGTGGCATCGCTTCCGGCGGTGTTTTCAAGCAGCCCCATCTCCTTAAAGATGCGCAGAACGTCGGCGAAGAGCGTTTCAACATCTCGGAATCCACCATCGAGAAAATAACCGACGCCATGTACGGAGTCGTGAACGAGAGCGGCGGCACCGGCGGACAATTGAGGCTGGCTGGGATTGAACTTAGTGGCAAGTCTGGAACCGCGCAGGTCATCGGCTATGACACCCGCGCTCGCGTAGGCAAGGAAAAGAAATTCGAAGACAACGCATGGTTCGTGGGGTACGCGCCAAAGCGCAATCCCGAAATCTGCGTCGCAGTCCTTGTGCAGGAAAGCGGCAAGCACGGCGGCGAGGCTGCCGGGCCCGTGGTGAAAGACATCATCAAGGCCTACTACGACAAGAAGAACAAGAAGACTCAGGGTCAGGTCACCGTAGAAAACAAGCGCCCCGATTCCGGGAAAGATTCCCTGCCTGCGGTGCCGCGTGCTCCTCGAGCGGCATTAAAGCCTGACGAAAGCGCCGCTGTTGTGCCAGTACGCGCCAGCACAGATCCACAGCACTAGAGGATTTTATGAGTTTTCAACTCTACCCATGAAAGACGCACCCGGAATTCGCGATTACGACTGGTGGCTCCTGGCCATCCTCGCCGCCATTTGCGCGCTCGGCGTGATCGAAATCTATTCCGCCACGCATGGCAGTTCTCTTTCGGGCATGCACATGAAGCAAGTGCGCTGGCTGGTCATAGGCTTCGTTTTGATGTTCGTACTTTCCCGTCTGGACTATCATCTGATTCTCGACCAGGCTCCCATCCTCTATCTCATTGGCCTTGCCGCTCTCGTCGCGGTTCTTCTCGTCGGACGGACCCATTTCGGCGCCAAGCGCTGGATCTCCATTCCCGCTTTGGGCGAGCTTGTTCAGGTGTCAGAACTGGTCAAATTGATTATAATCATTGTGCTGGCGCGCTTCTTCGCGGAAGTGCGCTCTGATCAGCTTGATCTTCGTGATCTAATTAAGGCAGGATTGTTGGTAGGTGTTCCGCTGGTCTTGATACTCAAGCAACCCGATTTGGGAACAGCGCTCGTGCTGATCCCCATGCTTGTGGTGGGTGCCTTTCTGGCGGGCTTGCAGTGGCAACACGCGGCGGTATTTTCTTTGGCGGGGATTTTGCTCGTGGGCGCGGTTTTCTATCCTCCCGTTAGCAAGCGCATCCTCAAGCCTTATCAGCGTGAACGCATTACGTCTTTCCTGCACCCTGAAGAAGACGCCAAAGGCCACGGCTATCAGCTCTTGCAGTCGAAGATTGCCGTCGGTTCGGGCGGTTTTTGGGGTAAAGGATTTAGTAATGGCAGTCAGAATCAACTGGGCTACATCCCCGTCCGGTATTCCGATTTCATCATGTCGGCGTGGGCTGAAGAACAGGGTTTCAAGGGCGTGCTTCTGGCCCTCGGTCTGTATATGGCGCTTCTGTTGCGTTTAGTGCAGAATGCTCAACGCGCGAAAGATCGCGCGGGAATGTTTCTGGTCATGGGCGTCGCAGCGGCGCTTGGGTTCCATGTGCTGGTAAACGTGGCAATGGTCATCGGCGCTATGCCGGTTACCGGCATCCCGTTGCCGTTGATGAGTTACGGGGGTTCTGCCACGTTGTTTGTTTTCCTGGCGATTGGCCTGGTGATGAATGTCCGGCTTCGCCGCTTTGTCAACTGACTAAGCCGCCAGTGCCGCGTGACGTCTCCGATTCATCGGAGCGCACCGGAAAAGAAATTGGATTTGTGCATCCCGGCTCGGCCGGGGTCGCAAGCAAGAAGGATTTTAGAGTGAGGACAGCATCGTCCGCCGATCGCCCGGCTAGTTTCCGGCGACGGACCAGCCTCGAAAGACTGAGGAAGTTTCTTCCCTCTGGCTTCGAACGACAAGCCACTTCCCTACAAGTGTGGCCGCGTGTTCCGGCTTCAGCCGGGACGGCGCCGATTTTCGGCAACTCCGACGGGCAGAAGCTCGCGGCGATGCGTCCTGTCGGTCCCGGCCAACCCGGGTCCGCACAGAAGGGTGATTCCGGCCATGCCGGGGTTACGCATAAGGAGTTTTCATGTCGAAAGAATTGGTTATTTCCGCGGCCTCCCACGAACGGCGGGTCGCGATTCTTGAAGAAGGTCAGTTAGTCGAAATTTACATCGAGCGCGAAAAAGAATTCGCGCTCGTCGGCAGCATCTACAAAGGAAAAGTCACCCGCGTCCTCCCCGGTATGCAGTCCGCTTTCGTGGACATTGGTCTCGATGGCGATGCTTTCCTCTACGTCAGCGACGTTTTCGAAAATCTCGAGGACTACGATCACGGGCATCCGCACGAGCAACCGCAAGCTGCGGCTCCGTCGCTGGCCCCCGCAAATGGTTCTCCCGTTGAACTGCTCCCAGGTGAATCCCTGGCGCGTGCCTCTGAACATCACGAAGAAGCGCACGACGAAGAGTTCCATCAGGACGAAGCTGACCACACGGATGCGCAACACCCCTCGCCCGAGGAGGCGCACGCCTCCGAAAGTGAACACCTCGAGGAACATCACGGCGAACTGCAGGCCGCCCCCGTGGAAGACCAGCACGCCGAAGCGCCCGAGGAACGCCAGCCCGATTCCAACGCTTCCGCTCCACAAAACTTTGCGCCCCATTACAATCCCACCCAGAACTATCCTTCGCGCGGCGGCAGCGATCGCCCCAGCCAGAATTTTGGCCGCGGCGGTGATAGGGGCAATGATCGCGGCGGAGACCGGGGCGGTGATCGCGGCCGTGGTGGCCGTTGGGGGCGCCGTGGCGGACGTTCACGCGGCGGGCGCCCACAAGGTGCTCCAGGCGGCGGGCGCAATTTACCTCCCTCGAAATATGCTTCTCCCCAAGGCGGCGAGTCCCGCGGATATGACAATCGTGGCGGACAACCGCGCAGTTATGACAATCGGCGCCCAGAAGCTCCACGGATCTCTGCACCTTCCGCTCCTGTTGCTCCCGAGGACGAGATCATTCTCCCAGGTGAATCGCTCGCAAAATATCGCGGCAAGCCAGCCGTTGCGCCTCCGCCCGTTCCCAGTGTTGAGCATGAAACTCACGAACAGCAGAACGCTGTCGAAGAGATTACGCCCCGCGCCACTGGCAATCTGCCGGCCACCGCTCCGAGCGGCAGCGGCGTTCCTCGCCGGTTCTCTGGCGGCTTGCCTCGCTGGCTGTTAGCTGATGCCGGCGCCGAAGCAGAATCAGCCTCCTCGCAAGTGTCTGCCGGCGCTGCCGAAGAATCGTCCGTCGCAGGTGGCGCAGTCGCCGAGCCTCCCCAAGAAACGGCTCCCAACACGCTGGAAGCCTCCCGTAATGATGCTGAGCTAAACGAGGATCAGGTCGCCGCACTCGCCTCCGGTTTCGTCGAAGCCAAGCACGAAGAAACTTCGGAAGGAGCGGAAGCCGATGCCATTGTTGGCGGCGCCGAATTCGAAGAAGAAGAGTCGGACGAACAGGCGGACGAAGGTGCCGAGGAAACCGAAGAAACGAATGTCGCCGCCGTCTCGCAACTCTCTGAAGAAGAAGTCGCGGAAGTCGAAGCCGGACGCGCTGCCAACCGCGCGGAATTCGCTGCGGACGTTGCCCAGGAACATGCCGAACACCACGCCGAACATGGCGCGCACGAGCATAGCGAACAGGAGCCCGAGCACGACGAGCATGAACATATCGAACATGAGCACGTCGATCATGTACACGCCGAAACCGAACGTGCCGAAGAAGAAGTCCTCTCCGCTGCCGCCGGCGGTTCCGTCATCGAGGGCGCAGCAATCATCGAAGACGACGTGATCCTCCTCCCTGGCGAAACTCGCGCCCCGCGCGTCGCTGGTGCCGCAGCTCCTCGCGAAGACTTCCCGCGCGACTCCGCACGCATCGGCGGCAATCCGCGTTCACGCTTCCAACGGCCGTTCCGAAGTGGCGGACGCGACCGCGGGCGCGATAGCCGAGGTGGACGCCCGGATCGTGGTGGCCGCCCCGACAGCCGTGGCGGACGTCCCGATCGCGGTGGACGCCCCATCACCGGTGGCCCTCGGTTCGAACGACGCCCCGGCCCGGGTGCCCCCAGGCACGACCGCGGCTATCAGGGAGGCCGTTCCGGACCCTCGCGCCGTCCGCAACTTATTTCCGAAATGTTGAAGGCCGGCCAGGAAGTGGTCATCCAGATCGCCAAGGAACCTCTGGGCAAAAAGGGCGCGCGCATCACTAGCCACGTCGCTTTGCCCGGCCGCTTCCTTGTCTATATGCCCACGGTTCACCACACCGGCGTTTCGCGCAAAATCATCTCCGCGGACAACCGCTCGCGCCTTCGCCGGCTCGTCAGTGAGGCCGGCGGCGCGTATCCCGGCGGCTTTATCGTTCGAACCGCCGCAGGCGGCGCCACCGATGACGAGATTCGCGCCGACATCGAGTTCCTCGGCACCACTTGGAACGAAATCAAAGAACGCAGCGAACAGCGCAAAGCGCCGGCTCTGCTACACCGCGACCTCAACCTCGTCGAGCGCATCCTCCGCGATTACGTCAGCGACGATTTCACCGGCATCTGGATCGACAACGAAGAGGAATACGGCAAGATCGTCGAGTTCGTCAGCCGCTTCCAGCCCAAGCTCGTCAACAAGGTCAAGCTCTACACCAAGGAAACGCCCATCTTCGAAGAGTTTGGCATCCAGCACGAACTCGACAAAGCGCTCCGCGCCAAGGTTTGGCTCAAGTCCGGCGGCTACATCGTCATCAACCACACTGAAGCGCTCGTGGCCATCGACGTCAACACCGGCAAATTCGTCGGCAAAGGCTCCACGCGCCTCGAAGACACCATCGTCAAGACCAACCTCGAAGCCGTCAAAGAGATCGTCCGCCAGATTCGCCTGCGCGACCTCGGCGGCATCATCGTCGTCGACTTCATTGACATGGAAGAGCGCCGCAATCGCGAAAAGGTTCTCTCTGCCTTGCAACAGGCTCTTGAGGAAGACAAGGCTCCTTCAAAGGCGCTTTCCTTCAACGAGTTCGGCCTCGTCTGCATCACCCGCAAGCGCACCAAGCAAGCGCTCGAGCGCGTTCTTTGCCAGCCGTGCCCCTATTGCACCGGCTCCGGCATGGTCAAGTCCGTCCCCACGCTCTGCTACGAAATCCAGGCCGAAGCGCGCAAGATGGCTGCCGCCGATCACGAAGGGCCAAATCTCACGATCCGCGTGAATCCCGAAATCGCCAAAGCCCTGAAGACCCGCGAGTCCATGCTCATCGACGAACTCGAGCAAACCGCGCACAAGCACATCATCATCCAATCCGACGCCACGCTTCATTGGGAGCAATACGACATCTACTGAATCATAATGTATAACTGTGATTACTATACGGTTACACCCGACAAACAGGGTGGGACAATTTGCCGCGTTTAATCCACCAGTAAACAGCCCGGTAACTCCGACAAAATTATCTCCGTGGCGGCGCAGCCTGCCGTCTTCAAATATTTCCAGGGAATAAACTGGGCATGTACCGAAACATGCTGTCCGCCTAAGCGTGATAGCTGTCCCTACCGAAAACTCCGTACTGATTGAGCCAATTGAATTTGCGTCCACTTGCCGGTAGTTTGCCTACGACATGTTTGCGATCATCTTCTCGCTCTTTCATTCGATCCGGCAAGGCCTCCGGAGCCGAGCTGCACTC
>DATDGB010000062.1:0-1550 GCA_036522305.1 Candidatus Acidiferrum sp.
GAGTGCAGCTCGGCTCCGGAGGCCTTGCCGGATCGAATGAAAGAGCGAGAAGATGATCGCAAACATGTCGTAGGCAAACTACCGGCAAGTGGACGCAAATTCAATTGGCTCAATCAGTACGGAGTTTTCGGTAGGGACAGCCGGAGCTTCAACTTCGGGCTATTTCAGTCCAACGTCGGTCCAAGTAAAGAGGCTGATTGCTCAGTGCGTTTCCGCGTAAGCGACACCAGACGCGGCACTTAGTAATTTAGCATCTGCTGGTTCGAAGCCAGATGCTCTATCCAGCTGAGCTACGGGCGCGTAACGCCATTATACCAATCAAACGGATGCACTTCTTCTCAGGTCCAAATCTCGGCTCTGGGAACTCAGCAAGGATCAGCTTTGCAGGATTTCGCCGACGGCGCGCCAGGCTTGATCGATGGCCACGTCCGTGTAGGCACTGGCGCCCGAATCCGAATTCGCGATGGCGATCTTTCCGAAAGGCCTGCGGCCGATAACCCAGGGCTCTTCGCCTTCTTTCCAATCGGGATCGAAAAGCGGATTAGGAGTGAACGCGTAGCCATGCGCCCAGCGATTGACGGTAATGCCTTCGATGTCCTTTGCCGGATCGAATCCAGCGCTGCCGAGCATCAGTGTCAATTGGCTGCGAATGTTCCTTTCGAATGTCGAGAAGGGCGTCTGCATTAATTCAGCGCGCCCCGCGCGATTCTGTTCGCGCTGGGGCAGGCCGGGCTTGCAGGGTGTGCGCAGCATGAACAGCACAATCGGCTCACCGGGGTTGCTCGGGAAATTGTACTGCCCCAGGCTCACGGGAAAATCCAACGCGGTGTAAGTGTGGTATGCGCCGGGAGCGACGATGTGGTGCACGTTTAAGTTCGCGAACGCCGTCCAGTTTCGCAACGCTACATGGGAATAGACGAGCGGAGCTTTTACGAGATAGGACAGCGCTTCCTTTTGCTTTTCCGGCAGCTCGGGGCAAATGTAGGGAATCATTCCGTTGTAACAGGCCAGAACACAATTTTTCGCCGCGACGGTTTGCAGCTTGCCTCCGCGCACATAGGCAATTTGCACATCCTTCGTTGCCCTTCCACTACCGGCGTGCTGTACGTGCACTGCAGTGCTGTTCAGTCGGATTCGCACCGCAGCACCGGTTTGATCCAGCTTGGCGTAGCCCGCCCTGGCGGTGACGAGATCCTCCATGGTCGATCCTGGAACCGCTTCCGGAATCAACCAGCGGACCAACAGCCGCGCGATTGAGGAATTTCCGTCGGGAAAATGAAAGATGTACGGTTCTTCTTTATCGCGTTGAGGGAGTCCGAGTCCCTGAAAACCAGCGTAAGTGAATGAGCCGTAGTCGTCGCCCGCTTCGTAGCAGGCCATCGCCGAGACGGATTCGATACCAATGCAGAAGAGATCGTGAGTGAACGTCTGGAAAAACGGAAGCGCCCCCGGAATAAGCTTGCAATGCGCGGTGAGGTACTCGGCGTAACTGATCTTCGAGAGTTTGGCTATTTTTTGCTCCGGCGACAATCCCGGAAGATAGTCCTTAT
>DATDGB010000063.1:0-1513 GCA_036522305.1 Candidatus Acidiferrum sp.
GGGCACGCTGCCATCGAATTCGCCCGCGCCTATGGTGGCGAAAGAGTCTCGACGGTCGTTGGGTCGAATGTCCTCTGCGGGCCGATTGAAGCAGCCCTCGCGAATGGAGTGCTTGCTCACTCCGACGAGACCGACGATTCACACGCGCCGTCGCAATCGCATCCAGGTTGTGCGGTAATACCCGCCGCACTGGCGGTCGGGGAGAAGTTCGGCATTACCGGTAAGCAGCTCCTGCGCGCCGTGGCGCTTGGCTATGACGTCGGGCCGCGAATGACGATGACCCTCGGCGCTCTCAACTTTCAGAGCGAGGATCACAAGAGCACCCACAGCGTGGCAGGAGTCTTCGGCGCCGCAGCTGCCGCCGGCTGCGCGGCAAATCTGAATAGTCAGCAGATGCGCTGGCTCATAGATTACGCTGCACAGCAATCCTCTGGCATCTTCGCCTGGCAACGCGACACCGAACATATGGAAAAAGCCTTCGTCTTCGCTGGGATGCCGGCGCGCAGCGGCACCACCGCTGCCTTGCTCGTTCACTCCGGCTGGGTCGGTATTGACGATATCCTCTCGGGTGCCGACAATTTCCTTCTGGCCTATTCGCCGAAGGCCGATCCGGCCGGGCTGATCGAAAAGCTGGGTGAGCGCTATGAGGTGACGCGGACGAACATAAAGAAATGGTGCGTAGGATCGCCGATCCAGGCGCCGCTTGACGCGTTGGAGATCCTTCTGAAGCGCCACCCATTCCAGCCGGACGAGGCGCAACAGGTGATCGTGCGGTTGGCCATTAGCGAGACGACCAACGTAAACAACAGCAGCATGCCGGATGTTTGCCTGCAGCACATGATCGCGGTGATGCTAATCGACAAAACGGTCTCGTTTCGTGCCGCACACGACAAGCAACGAATGCAGGATCCTGCAATACTTCGTCAAAGAGCAAAAGTGAAGCTCGTTACCGACGAAGAGCTAGAGAAACGCGAGCCGGCGCGAGAGGCCATCGTCGAGGTTACGCTCGCTGACGGGACGCACCTCCGCGAACATGTAGAGGCGGTACGCGGCACTGCGGAAAATCCGATGACCCGGGATGAGGTCGTCGCTAAATCTCAGACGCTTATGGCGCCGACCATCGGTGAAGCAAGGTGTGCGAAGCTTATCGAAAAAGTATTTGGATTAGCGAACGTGAAGGACATCCGAGAGCTTCGGCCGCTCATATCGAAAGACATCAGCTAGATCTGGTGCAGAATGATCGCACGCTTCAACCAAGCGCACCGCGGGACCCAAGCCGACTTATCTAGAAGTCACGGGCCAGTCGACCTGGCGATTGTGCCAGAATCAGGGGCAAACCGGAAGTTGCCGAATTACTTCCGGATGGCCGACAATCCGGGAGTTGGTCCGTCAATGACCACAAGCGCGTTCATAATTACCAATCGGGCCTAAGTGGTCCGAAGAGATGTTATCGACCGCTCATACGGTGTGCCACGTTGACTTGCTCTTGATCACAGCCTAACATCCACAACTC
>DATDGB010000064.1:0-33575 GCA_036522305.1 Candidatus Acidiferrum sp.
TCTCTTTTTCATAAATGGAACGCAACTCGGGTTCTTTCCCGCCCATCAAGCCCATGTTTCGAATTGCCGTGCGGCGCAGTTCCGGATTCTTTTCTTCCAGCGCGACCTGGGCCAGTTTCTGGGAATCCCCCGAAAGGAATAATGCTTGCAAGAGCTCTTTCTTTGCCTCGAGTGAACTTTCGCTTTGGTAGAGCTGCTGCAATTCACTCCGGCCACCCGTCAAGCCCAGATTCCGGATCGCTTCCCGCTTCAAGTCCTCGTTCTTTTCGTTTTTCGCCACTTTGAGGAGATGTTCCCGGTCTCCGGAAATCATAAAACCTCGAATCACGGCCCGTTTTGCGCTTGGATCATTGCTGTTCGCGTAAATCTGCGCCAATAAATCTCCCGAGTGCTTTCCGCCAAACGTGCCCAGATATTCGATCGCTTTCCGTTGCAGCTCCGGATTACTCTGCCCGTTCGCAATCCTCCCCAGCACTTCCATAGCTTGCGGCGATCCGCTCTGCGCCAGTACAAACAGCGCCTTCGATTTCTCCTTGGGGGAGCCTGGCCCGTTTAGCACTTTTTCAAGCAATGGCATGGCGCGCTCGCTGTCGCTGTTCATCAGTCCCTGGATCGCCAGCATCTTCAATTCTTCATCGCTTTGATTTTCGGGATGCGTTGGATTCCCGGTGGATTGCCGCACTTCAATTTCCAGAGCGCTGGCATCCTTTTGCCAGCGGCTTTGCGGAAAGCGCCGCTTGAGATCAGCGATCGCTGCGAGCGCCGCGTCGCGCTTGCCCCGCCTGTTCTCTGCGTAAGCTATCCAGTAAAGGGCGGCATCGGTTTGCGGGCCGTTCATGTCCGCCAGTTGCTTGAACTTCGTTGCAGCCTGGTCGTAACGGTTCTCATCCAGGTCCTCGCGGCCGTCGTCGTACAATTCCTGGAGCTGTTCGACCTTTTCCTGAGCGCGTTCGCGGGCTTCCTGCTCCCGCTCGCGTTTTTCTTCTTCTCTCTCTTTGGCTTCTTGCTCGCGTTCGCGGAGTTCCTGTTCCTTGTCCTGGGCCTCTTGCGGATCCTGCAGCGAGTCTGTAGATGGCGAGGGCATGGCCTTGAGCACACGCGCGTGGGTGACAGCCGGCGCTAGCAGAAGGGCTGCGATTGCAATCCACGCCGCGCCTGTCTTTCGAATTGAACTATCGATGGTCATATGTTGCTCCTCTTTCTCTTTGTGGAATCATTCTGCGACGGCGCGGGCTCACTGGCCTCTTGCCGTTGTTGCAATTCCTTGTTGACCACTCGAACTTTGAACAGAATTCCGCGCGCCTCGATCTTCTTCTGGATGGCTTCGAGCTGTGCCGGCGTTACCTGGTCGGGGCTGTGCGCTACGTCGAGCAGCACGCGCTCGAGTTCGTCGAGCACGCTGGCGAGGCCCGCATCGCCCTCTTGCAGAGCGGTCTGCCGGTACAAGCGATTTTCTTGCAGCAAATCTTCGGCACGCCGCTGCTCGGCGGAAATGTTTACTTCTCTCTGCTTCGGGTCGTTCGGGGCCGCGTTCGAAAGCTCCACCAGCATTCTTTCGGAGTGGCCCAGATGTTCGCCGACGGCAACCACCAGCACACGCTCTCGCACCTGTTCCTTGCTGGCGACGTTGTCGCCCGTACCGCCTCGGTTTGTGACGCGCCCGGCAACGAACGCCGCAACAATCAGAGCCAGAACCGCGCCCGCTGCCGCGAGCCGCCGTGGTTCGAGCCATACCTGCCACCACCGCTCCGGTTTCACTGTCAGCCGCGGCGCAATTTCCTTCCAGACCTGCCGCCCGTAGTCAGCTCCTGGATCCGGCACCGGCAGGCTATCCAGCGCCTCGAGAACTGCTTCGATCCGCTCCAGCTCCTGGCGGCACTCTTTGCATGCCGCGAGATGCTCCGAGATCATCGATCGCTGTTCGGCGACTCTTTCGCGATATGCAATCAACTCTTCTTCCGTCACGTGTTTCATGATTCCGTTCCCATTGCGCGCGCTTGCGCTCTTGTTTCCACAAAAGGCTGCAGCGCAATCCGCAGTTTTTGCACCGCTCGAAAGACGGTGTTCTTCGTGGCGTTCGAACTGGATTTCAAGACCGCCGCGATTTCTTCAATCCCGCAGCCTTCCCAATGCCGCATCACGAAAGCTGTTCGTTCTGCTTCCGAGAGAGCCGCGAGCGCGTGCTCCATCTGTTTTCGCAGTTCGATGCTTTGCGTCAACCGTTCCGGCGTCGGCGCTTCATCTTTTACGCGATTCAACGGATCGTCTTCCATACCGTCCTTGCCGTCTGTTCTCGGAGCCTCCCGCCGGGCGTCTTCTTTTTGCCGCCGGCGCATGCGGTCGATCGCATAGTTGGCCGCGATGCGGTAGACCCAAGTCCCGAAATTCGAGCGTGCCGCGAACTGCCCCAGTTTTTGGTACCCGCGCAAGAAGGCCTCCTGAACCACTTCTTCGGCATCGTGCCGGTTGCCGGTCATGCGGTAGGCCAGCCGGAAAACGTTGTGGCTGTGCCGCTCAACAAGAACGCGATAGGCATCGCGATCGCCCGCGAGCGTGCGCTCGACGGCGATGGCGTCGCTCTCGGCGATGGCCTGGGTGCTATCGACGCTCTGTTGCATCCGATTCATTAGACAGGAATTTGCGTTCGCGGTTAGGCCAGACTAAAACCCTTATACATCAATAACATAGCGCGGTCTGGTTTCTCGAAGGGTACAACGGAAGGAAGGATACAGCACTTATCTCGAACGAAGTCGAATTGATTACGCCCGGACCCGGCTTCACAACGCCAATTCGGGAACGCGGTAATCTGTGCGCCCTTACTTCTTCACATAGTTTTTCTTCACTCATAGCGCAGCGCTACGATCGGATCGACCTTCATTGCCCTTCTCGCCGGGACAAGACACGCTGCCAACGAGACGCAGGTCAACATCATGCCCACGCCGGCGAACGTCAGCGGATCGGTAGCACTCACGCCGAAAAGTAAATTAGCCATCAAGCGAGTCAGCCCAACCGCGGCGAGCAACCCAATCACAACTCCCACACCGACCATCCGCAGGCCCTCTCCCAGGACCATGCGTAATACGTCGCGCTGCTTTGCCCCGAGTGCCATGCGGATGCCAATCTCATGCGTTCGCTGTCCGGCGAGATAGGACACCACTCCGTAAATCCCGATGCTTGCCAGCAGCAGCGCCAGCCCCGCGAAGATGCCGAACAAGATCATCGAAAACCGTCGCTCCGCCAGGGAACTCGCAATCACTTCGCTCATCGTGTGCGCGCCGGACACGACCTGGTCGCTGCTCATCTGGTTGTTCGCCCGGCGGATAGACTCAAACACCATCGCTGGTTGATTCGAACGCACCACCACACCGGCACCTCCCCCAATTCCCTTGGCCGGGAGTTGCATGAATGGAGTGTAGAGTTGTGCCCGCAGCGTTTCTTTGTCGTCGGTATCGAGCCCCCACTGTTTCACGTGTCCCACGACGCCTACGATCTCCAGGATTTCGCCACCGCTCAGATGTAGACGCTTGCCGATGGCACTCTGCCGCGCGAAGAATTGGTTCGCTAAAACCTCGTCGACGACGGCCACACGAGCCGCGCGCTCATCGTCTTGCGCGGTAAAGAAGCGGCCGCTCTTAAGCGGGATGCCCATGATTCTCAGGTAGTCGTAGTCGACGACATAGTCAATCGCCCAATTCATGTCGTTCTCGCTTGCAGGTTTAGGCTGGCCATCGATCCAGAACTGCCATTCATCGTCTCCCTGTAGAGGTGCCGCGCCCCAGGAGAATGCAACACCTTGTACGCCCGGCGCGGACTGAAATTTGTCGTGAACTTCGCGCAGCGCCGACCGAACGGCCTCCGGACTTGCATTCGTCATGGACGGCGGAAGGGAGAACCCGAACGTCAAAACCTTGTTCGCCTCAAAGCCCGGATTGACATTCCACAGCGCCGCCAGCGTGCGGATCATCAACCCCGCTCCGATTAGCAACACGAGCGCCAGCGCCATCTCAGCCGCAACCAACGCACCCTGTGCCCGATGACGCGTTCCGCTTCCTCCGCGCCCGCCTTCCTTGAGTGTTTCATGCACGTCGGGCTTCCTTGTTTTTAGCGCCGGTACCAAGCCGAAGCAAATTCCCGCTAGCAACGATATTGCGCCCGCAAAAAGCAGAACCCGCCCGTCCACGACCACATCCGTCGCGCGCGGCAGCGTGGTCGGTAGTACGCCCCGCGCAGCCCGCGTCCCGGCGGCTGCCAGCAGCACACCAAGGCCTCCGCCAATGGCGGCCAGCAAAGTGCTCTCCGTCAGAAGTTGCCGGACGATTCGACCTTGCCCTGCACCCAGAGCCGCACGGATTGCAAATTCGTGCGCCCGCCCCGTCGAGCGCGCTAGCAGCAGATTCGCCACGTTCACGCACGCAATCAGCAATACAAAACCCACCGCTCCGAACAGCACCAGCAGGAATGGCTCGACGGATCCGAGTAACCACTTCCGTAATGGAATCACCGCAGCCCCGATGCCTTTGTCGGCCTCCGGATAGGCCGCCGCCAAATTTTGTGTCACGCGTTCCATGTCCGCGCGCGCCTGTTGAACTGTGACGCCCGGTTTCAAGCGCCCGATTCCACCGATGCCTAGCCCCGCAGCCCGGTTCATCAGCAGCGGATTGTTCCACTGCCCGATCGGCACATACAGCTCTCGTGTCCGCAGACTCCCCAGGAGATCAAACGTTGCGGGAATCACGCCGATGATCGTGTAATCCTTGCCGTCCAGCGTGAGGCTCTTCCCCAAAACGTCCTGCGCCGACCCGAATCTGCGCTTCCAGAACCCAGCTGTAATCATCGCTGTAGGCGCGGCTCCGATACGATCCTCGCCCGGCGCAAACGCACGCCCGAGGACCGGATTTACGCCCAATTGCTCGAAGAACCCCGTGCTCACAAAAACTGCGTCCACCTGCTCCGCTTCACCCAGGCCCGTAAGGATGAACGACCGATTGCCTCGCACGATCGCCATCGATGCAAACGTGCGATTGGCTTTCTGCCAATCCAGAAAATTCGGATACGAAATCGAGCCCGTGGCGAAATTCGGCTTGCTTTCGCGCAGCTCCACGAGCTGCTCCGGCTCCGGATAGGGCAGCGGATTCAACAGCACTCCATTGACGACGGAAAACAGCGCCGTGTTCGCTCCAATTCCCAGTGCCAGCGTCAGGATTGCCACCGCCGTGAATCCTGGTGACTTCGCGAGCATCCGCACGCCAAATCGCAAATCCTGCACCAGCCGGTCCAGCGATCCCCAGCCCCACATCTCCTGCGCGGTTTCTTTCACCAGTCCTACATTCCCAAATTCACGCCGAGCTGCACGCTCCGCGTCCGCGGAAGTTTCGCCCTTCTCGACGCGGTCCTGTGCTGCCATTTTCAGGTGATTCTGCAGCTCTTCCTCAAGTTCCTCTTCCCGCTCTCGTTTTCCAAAAAGCCGGCTCATCCAACTCATTGCGGCACCCCTTTTCCCGATTCCACTCTCAAATTTCTATTCGTATCGCAGCGCCACCATCGGGTCGACCCTCATTGCTCTGCGCGCGGGCAGATAGCACGCGCACAAGGCCACGAGTCCAATCAGGATTGCTACGCTACAAAAGGTGAATGGGTCCGTCGCATTCACACCGTACAATTCACCCGACAGGATGCGCATCACGGCGAAAGCGCCCGCCAAGCCCAACGCAATCCCCGCCAAAGTTAGCTTCGCGCCTTCTCCGATCACGGACCGCAACACGTCCCCTCTTTGCGCCCCCAGCGCCATGCGAATGCCGATCTCTCGGGTGCGATTCGATACCAAGAAAGAAAGCACACCGTAAATGCCGATGGTGCCCAGGACCAACGCCAAGACAGCAAACACCACCATGAGGGCCGTCGTGGATGCTGGAGTGGATACAACTTCTGAGATCACGGCGCGCATGGTCTTCACTTCGCTGACTGGGACTTCCCGGTTCAGCGTGGCAACGCTATTGCGAAGCATCGTCGCAATCTGCGAGTCATCCGAGGAGGTTCGAATGGCTATGGTCATTTCTGTTGGTATTCGCCGGTCTTCGAGAGTAGCCAACGAGTTGTATGGCACATACGCAGTGCCGCCGATCCAGTCTGGGGCGTTACGCTGAAGATCGTACGCGCGGACATCGGGAATAACACCGACAATGGTGCGCCAGTCCTTGTCGTCGAGCAGCCGGATGTGTTTGCCGACGGCGCTTTGATTCGGCCAGAAACGGCGCGCCGTCTCCTCGGTAACGATTGCTACCGGGGCTGCAGAGACGTCGGAATCGATGAAGGCTCTCCCTTGCATGAGAGGGATGCCCATCACGCGAAAATATCCGGGACTCACGACGGTAAGCCAGAAGAGAGGCACGTCCTCGCCGGCAGGAACGTCGTACCCTTCGACATCGAGAGAGCGTTTGCTTACCCTTCCTCCCAAAGGAAGAGTGTTTACAAGGGCAGCCCCACTCGTGCCAGGAAAGGCTTGAACCTGATCCTGTACGCTGCGATAAAAAGACAGGCAACGCATCGCATCGCTGCAAAATGATTCATTTGGCGTGATGCGTGCGGTCAGGATGTGCTCCGGCCGAAAGCCCGGGTTCACGTGCGATATCGCCCAGAAGCTCCGGATCATCAGTCCGGCAGCGATCACCAGCAGCACGGCAAAGGCAACTTCGGCGACCACCAATCCGCTACGCAAGCGCTGAGACACGGATAGCGAGGTACCACGTCCGCCGGAGTTCAGCGATTTCGTCAGCACCCCGCCTGCGGAGTGAATTGCTGGAGCAAGTCCAAACACCACGCCTGTCAATGTTGCGAGCACAGCCGTAAACGCCAGCACATGCCAATCCATGTGCGCTTCAGCCAAACGTGGCGTGTCAGCGGGCAGCACCGTTTTGAGGAGGGCAAGCCCCTCCTTGGCAAGCGCTAATCCTAGCAATCCCCCGAACAAAGCTTGCAATACGCTCTCGGTCAGAAGCTGCCGGGTAATTCGATGCCGTCCGGCACCTAGGGCGGAACGAATGCTGATTTCCTTCTCTCGCGTCGCCGCGCGCGAAAGAGTCAGGTTGGCGACATTTGAGCAAGCAATCAGCAGAATCAGTCCGACAGCTCCCAGCAAAATCAAGAGTCTTGCGCGCACGTCGGCAACCATTCCGTTCTGCAGCGGCACAACGCTCACATTGGCGTTCCAGCTAGCTGGCATGGGCCAGGGAAACAGCGTTCCAACATGCGACTGAAACATTCGTATCTCGGCTTGCGCCTGCTGGAGCGTCGAACCTGGACGTAGCCGCCCAATTCCGGGCATGAAGTCGCCGGCCCAAAAGTTCACCGCGTTTCGCGAATCGTTGTGCAAGGGGATCCACACTTGCGTCTTGTTGGATGGAAAACGAAACTCGGCCGGCATCACGCCAATCACTTGGCGGCTTACTCCTCCCAGTTCGATCGACCTCCCAAGGATGTTCGTATCGCCGCCAAAGCGCTGCTCCCAAAGCGCGCGGCTCAAAATTACGAAGTTGTCCTGGCCGGGGACGTCCTCTCCGGGATAAAAGGTTCGTCCCAACTCCGCGCGCGCGCCGAGGATGGAAAACAATTCCGCGGATACCGAAGTTCCGGTCAGGCGAACGGGATCGCCGAATTCCGTCAAGTTAAGTTCCTGACCTTCAACGTAAGATCCCACATCCGTCGTGCGCATTTGCGCTCTCATCGCCACAAATGCGCCTTTGGGATAAGTGCCCGTTACGCTGACGAGCTGATTTGGGTTGGGATAGGACAGGGGCGCGAGCAAAATTCCATTCACCAGGCTGAAAATGGCAGTGTTGGCTCCGATGCCCAACGCCAGCGTTAATATCGCGATCGCGGTAAATCCGGGAGCCTTGCGCATCCTTCTCAAGCCGTACCGGGCATCCTCGACAAACTCCTCCAGCCACCGCCATCGCCTCATGTCGCGCGCGACTTCCTTCACTAATCCCACGTTTCCGAATTCTTGCCGGGCTGCACGCTCCGCATCGCCCTCATCGGCGCCTCTCTCCACGCGCTCCCGCGCCGCCATTTCCAGATGGCTCCGCAATTCATCATCAAGTTCCTTCTCTCGTTTCCCTCGGCCAAAAAGTTCACTCATCCAGCTCATCGCAGATCCTCTTCTTCCAAATTTCTATTCGTACCTGAGCGCAACCGTCGGGTCTAATGACGACGCTCTTCGCGCAGGTATGAAACAGGACAATGCAGAAGTCGCGACCAGCAGCAGGATCACGCCGGCTAGAATCATGGCATCGAGTGAGCTGCCCTGAATCCAGCGCGCGAGCACACGATTGAGCGTGATTGTCAGCACTACTCCAGCTAAGACGCCGCCAGTCACGCTCATCGCTGCCGACCGAAATACCATCAACAGGACATCTTTGGGCCTGGCTCCCAGCGCCATGCGTATGCCGAATTCGCCGGTTCGTTGACTAACGGCGAAGGAAATCACGCTGTACAGTCCCGTGGCGGCCAGCGCCAGCGCCAGGATTGCAAATCCAGCAAACAAGGTTGCCACCAGATGTCCCTGTTCCCATTCCGGCTGCGTTGTAATCCATCCGTCGAGATCGCGAACATTTCTCGATGCTTGCTGGTCAGGATCAACAGTGTGAATCTGTTCGCGCACGGCGCGGAGTATCCTGAGCGGAGGAACCTTGGTTCGGACGAGGATCTGGGTCCAAACCGGCATCTTGATCGTGTACGGCACAAATACGGAAGGTTTGACGGGATTGCGCAAGCCGTCATCGCGGGCATCGCCGACGATGCCAACCACCTGAAACCAACTGTCACTCCCGGCGACCGCCAGTTGAAACGGAGGCTCACCCTTCAGTTCGGGCACGCGGATCTCGCTGCCAATGGCGTCGCCATTCGGAAAATATTGGCGAGCCAGAGTCTGATTGATCAGCGCGAGCTTGGAGCCGTGCATCGTCTCGCTTTCATCCCAGATTCGTCCTTGCAGCAACGGAATGCGGAGCACGGAGAAATAACCCGGACTAATGAAGTTGATACGCGCCCGCTGTTGTTCTGCCACTGGTTTTCCGGAAATCTCGAAGCGCTGTTCCCACCCGTTGCTTGGCGGAGTGGCATTTGTCGAAAGGCCGGCCGAAACTACCTCTGGCATCGCGCCCACCTTCTGAAGCAACTGACTGAAGTACCCTCTCCTGGCCTCCCACGTGGTGTAGGTGTTGTCGTGCACCGGGATTCCTACCGACATGGTGTTATGCGGGTCGTAGCCGAGGTTCACCCGCATCATGCCCACGAAGCCTCGTATGGCAACGCCGGCTCCGGCCAGCAGCAGAAGTGTCAGGGCAATCTGGCCCGCGATCAGGACGCTGTGAGTCTGGCGGCCACGAACTCCTGTCGTAATCTTGCGCGTATTCGCTTGCATCACCCGGGCGACATCAGGCCGCGCGAATTGCAGGGCCGGAGAGATGCCGAAGACGATGCCCGTCAGCAATGCAAGACTGACGCTGAAGAACAACACCGGCATATTGATGCTGATCGCCGCTTCGTGCGGGAAAGAGAATTCCGGCAGCCAGTTCACGATCAGTTTCACCAGACTATTTGCCAGTGCCACGCCAATGACCGCCCCCGCAAACGACAGCATTAGCGCTTCCGTGAGCAACTGTCGCAGTAGCCGGGAGCCTTCCGCCCCAATAGCCGACCGGACTGCCAACTCATGCTGGCGCGCCGTGCCCCGGGCCAACAACAGAATCGAAACGTTCCCGCAGCCGATCAGCAGCAACAAAGCTACGGCAGCGAGCAGCAGGTACAATGTCCCGCCGATATCCGTTACGAAGTGATCGTTCAATCCTTCTATAGCCATGCGGAAATGCTCGGGGAAATGCGTCGGAGTTTGCTTCGCGAATTGCTCGACGAGCGACTGAAACTCCGCGTTTGCCGCCGCGCGTGTCACCCCTGGCTTGAGCCGAATCATCGGGAAGTAAGTGCGCACCGGGTCGGCGGTGAGCTTTAGCGGCAGATAGACCTCGCCATCTCCCCACGTAAACCGGGGCCGAACCACTCCCACAATCGAGTAGCTCTTATGGACTAACTGAATATTCTTGCCGACGATGTGGGGATCTCCGCCGTAGTGTCTCTGCCAAAATTGATAACCCAGCACCACCACGCTCTCGGGATCCTGACCTTCGGGTGCATCCGATGGCAGCAGTCCACGCCCCAGCAGAGTGGGCATGCCAAAATGAACGAAGGCGTTGGAGGTGAGATACACGCCTTGGACGTTTTCAGGAAGATCACCTTCGGTGGTGGTGAGGTCCCACCCATCCATGGCGGCAGAGCTCTCGACCGAGGTGGCCTTCCGAAGCTGTTGCAATTGCGGCCCATTGAGGTTTACATAACGGCGGTTGCCGTTAGTGTCGTGGACTACCAGGTGAACCATGCGGTCCGAATTAGCGTAAGGGTAGGGATTCACTAGGACGGCGTAGACCACACTGAACACCGCTGTTGTGGCCCCGATGCCAAGGGCCAGAGAGAGAATGGCAACGATCGCGAATCCCGGATTCTTCGCCAGCATTCTCAATCCGTAACGCGCATCGTCAGCGATGTCTCTGAGCCATCTCCATCCCCATACGTCCCGCGTGAACTCCTTCACCAGTCCAACGTTCCCAAACTCCCGCCGCGCCGCGTGCTCCGCGTCGTTTGACGTATCGCCTCGTTCGACACGCTCTCGTGCCGCCATTTGCAGATGGCTCTGCACCTCCGCGTCCAGCTCCTCCTCTCGCTTTTTACGGCGCCAAAAATCCACGTGCCACCTCCAACGCTTCCGGACATCCGCATTTCCCCGCGTCATTGCGCCGCTGAGTCGTCATTACTCTTCAGGTTGCAAGACTCCGGCAATCGCATCCGAAAGCTGCGACCACTTCGAACGCTCCCTGGTCAGCTGTCTCTTTCCAGCCGCCGTTAGTTGATAAAACTTTGCGCGTTGCTTGTTCTCGGAGATTCTCCATTCCGCCTTGATCCATTTCTGTTTTTCCAGGCGGTGCAGCGCCGGGTAAAGCGATCCGGTGTCCACCTGCAGCAACTCTCCGGAACGGTTCCGGATCGCGACGCTGATTCCATAGCCATGCTGCGATCCCCATTGCAGCGTCTGCAGAATCAGCAGGTCCAGCGTTCCCTGCAAGAGTTCGATGCGATTTTGGTATCGCGCTTTCTTTTCGACCATGTCTTTATCCCTCAGTCAGGCACTCTCGTCTCGCGCGGTTTGCTCGAATGCTCTCGCCCGGCTTTCATTTTGATTTCGTCCTAAGTAATGACGTCCCTGGCCGGGCATTTGTTCCATCAAAGGCTGTCGACATCCTACCCCCAGCATGTAGACGCCCTACCCCCTGGTTCCGAGCAACTCCCTTGCCGCTCTTCCGGTACCGCCAAGCCCTTGCCGGCAAGCGCTTTAGCCAGCTTCTTCCGCTTCCTCGTGGTAAGTGGTTGCCCGCTTCCGCCACGGCTCATCCCAATTTCGGACAGTCCGGGGCCGGCCACTGCCGTCCGGCGATCCGCTCTCCAACTGCGGTATCATAGAAGTAGGAACTTGAAGAAAGATCTCCACTTTTTTCGATCTACGTCGAGGAGAGGCAATTGATCCCACGCTACACGCGCCAGGAAATGGGCCACGTTTGGAGTGACGCGAACAAGTTCGCCAAGTGGCTGGAAGTGGAACTCGCCGCCACCGAGACTTTGGCTGAAGCGGGGCAGGTCCCGAAGGATGCCGCAGCCGCGATTTGCGCTCGCGCCAGGATCGACGTAGCGCAAATCCATCAGATCGAATCCCGCGTCAAGCACGACGTCATCGCTTTCACCATGGCCGTGGGCGAATCGATCGGCGATCCCGCCGCGGCGCGCTGGCTGCACTACGGTATGACTTCGAATGACGTGGTGGACACGGCGCAAGCCCTCCAGGTGCGGGACGCTTCAAAATTGATCGAACGTGGATTGGTGATGTTGGGGGAAATTCTCGATCTGCGCGCTCACGAATTCCGCAACACGCCCCAAATCGGGCGCACACATGGCATTCACGCCGAACCCATCACGTTTGGCCTGAAGATAGCGAACTGGTTCGCGGAAAATCAGCGCAACATCGCGCGCTTCCGCGCCGCCGCCGGGCAAATGGCGGTCGGCAAAATCTCCGGAGCCGTAGGCAACGCCTCGCACCTTGGTCCCGAAATGGAGGAGCGCATCTGCAAGCGGCTCGGCCTAATCGTTGCGCCTGTGGCTTCACAGGTGATTCAGCGGGACCGCCACGCGCAATATCTAAGTGTCCTTGCGCTTATTGCCGCCACCCTGGAAAAAATCGCGCTGGAAATTCGCCATCTACAGCGCACCGAAGTCCGCGAAGCGGAAGAACCCTTCAGCGGCGAGCAGCGCGGCAGTTCCGCCATGCCGCACAAGCGCAATCCCGTCACCTGCGAACAAATCTGCGGCCTCGCACGCCTCGTGCGCTCGAACATGCTCGCCGCCTACGAAAACGTTGCCCTTTGGCACGAGCGCGACATCTCCCACAGCTCTGTGGAACGCATCATCCTTCCCGATTCCACTATTCTCGTCGACTACATGCTTTCGAAAATGACCATGATCATCGGCCAGATGCGCGTCTTCCCCGAACGCATGATGCGAAATCTCGAATCCACTCACGGCCTGGTTTACTCGGGTCAATTGCTGCAGGATCTGGTGGAGAAGGGCATGCCACGGGATGACGCCTATAAGGCGGTGCAGGAGAACGCCATGGCGGCCTGGGAGTCAGACGCCAGTTTCCAGGAACGTGTTTCCAATGACGAGCGCATCGCGAAATTCCTCGATGCGAGCGCTCTGGCGCACACCTTTGATTTACAACGGCAACTTCGCTTTGTCGATGACATCTTCGCCCGTGTGTTTGGCGCGCATCCCGCGGGGGAGAAATCCGCGGTGGGCTTAGGGGGAAAGCACTAGGATAAAACAAAAGGCGCCCCGGTATTGCACCGGGACGCCGTCCTGCCTCTTCTAATTCCGGCTTGCGCTGAAATTAGCTGCGGAGGCGGAAACTCGAATAGCCATCATCTGCCAGCCGCGAACAAAAGCAAAGAACTAAAAAATTACTCGACGCGCTGAACGTAACGCGCTTCCGAAGTGTCTACCTTGATCCGGTCGCCTTCATTTACAAATGGAGGAACTTGCACTACCAAGCCGGTTTCCAGAGTCGCCGGCTTCATCACCGCGCTAGCGGTGGCTTTCTGAAGCGTCGGCTCGGTTTGGATCACTTTCATGTCCATGGTATCGGGCAGGTCCACGCCGATGGCTTTTTCCTCGAAAAATTCCACCTTCACCAGAGTGCTGGGGATCAGGTAGTAGACCGATTCGCCCAGCTCTTCGCGGCTCATCTGCATCTGCTCGTAGTTCTTCGTGTTCATGAAGTGGAAATCGTCGCCCTCGTTGTAGAGGTATTCGAATTCGACTTCATCGAGAATGGCGCGGTCCACGAATTCTTCGGCGCGGAACCGGTAATCGATGATCGCACCCGTGCGAAGGTTTCTCATGCGCGTCTGCATCGAGCCGCGCTTGTTGCCTGGCGTACGGTGATCGACGCTGAAGATGGTGAATAGCTGGCCCTCGTGCTGGATGACCATGCCGGGGCGGAGTTGTGTCGCTTTAGTGCTGCTCATAAGCTCCCTAGAGAGTTTGCTGATTTCGGAAATTCCGGCCGGCGAACTTTAGTTCGCTCCTACACTGCTCGCGGAATGACTCGAGGCACGCTGGCACGAAAGCCATGTCCAGCGCGAATAATCAGTATAAGGTGCCTCATTCCCGGCGGTCAATTCGCATTCTTGGTTTCGAAGCCGTTATTGTGAAGCAGGCCTGATCCTGATCGTTCAGAAGCCCTGGCGTTCTCCGGTCACCGGCATTCCGGAATAGTGAACGTGAACCAGTCGCCAGCGGCCGTCTATTTTCTGGTAGAGCTGGGTTTCCCGGCCGTGGGTTGCGAGGGGCGAGCCATCCTTGCGAAACTTGGCGGCGAAGTCCCAATAAAATTCGGCCCAGGCGGAGTCACCGAAGACATGAACGGAAACTTCATGAACGCTTAGTTTGCGCTCTGAAAAGTTTTCGCCCATCAGCCGCGTGTAGACATTTTGCTTGATTTGCTCGAAGCCGTGTTCGTGACCCAGCGGGTGGATGAAGGAGACGTCCGGAGACTCCAGCCACAGTTCAGCAGCGAGAGTGGTATCGGCGGCGTCAATCGATTTCGCGTATTTGTCAATCAAGCCGCGGATCGCGGCGCTGTCAGCGGCTTTTTCCTCTGACGAAACGCCGGCATGGACCTCGCTTTTTTCTCCTCTTGCGCGTACCGAGGCGGCTTCCGCCATGATCTTTTCGATCTCAGCGGGATCGCGAGGGAGCCGTTCGCTCAGCAGCTTGTAGCCGGATTCGGTGATGAGGGCGTCGTCCTCGATGCGCACGCCGAGATTTTCTTCAGGAATGTAAATGCCGGGTTCGATGGTGATGACCATGCCGGGCTGGAAAGGGACGCAGTGATCGCCGGCGTCGTGGACGTTCAAGCCGATGTGATGGCCGAGGCCATGGATAAAATATTGCCCGAGGGATTTGCCGTGGAGATCCTTTCCGTGGGAGTTGATGTAGTTGTAGGCAATCTTGTGGACGTTCTTGTCGCCTTTGCTGCAAAAATCCATGCCGGGCTTGAGAGCGGCCAGCGCGGCGTTTTGCGAGCCAAGAACGATTCCGTAGATTTCGCGCTGCCGGGGCGTAAACTTGCCGTTTGCGGGAATGGTGCGCGTGATGTCGGCTGAGTAGCCAGCGTATTGCGCGGCGACGTCGAGAACTACGATGTCGCCGTCTTCGATTTTGCGCGACAGCTTATCGTAGTGCAGGGCAGTAGAGTTGGGGCCAGCGCCAACGATCGGGGCGTAGCCCTCCGCTTCCGAGCCGCCCCAGGCGTGGACCTCAACCATTTTTGCTGCCACCTGATATTCGTAAAGTCCCGGCCGCATTATCTTCATGGCTTCGAGGTGGGAGTCCAGGGTCAAGCCAATCGCTTCTTTCAAGAAGGAGACTTCGCCAGGGGACTTGATCTGGCGCAGTGCGCCGATTTGCCCCCGAATGTCCTTCAACTTGGCCTGCGGCGCACCGAGTTCCAGCCACTCGACGACAGATTTTTCGTGGGGGTAACCGCCAAGTTCCTTTTGATAAGGAAGTATGGTGTAGAAGCTTGGATATGTCTTCGCAAGAGTTTCGATCGCCATGCGAAAGTCGCTCTCGAACGATTTTACGGCCGCAAATCCGGTACGCGCTTCGATGCCCGGATCAGCAGGTGACATGCGGACGCCGTTCCATCTTTCTTTTTGCGGATTCTTTAGCGGGAGAAAAAGAGTTTCTCGCGCAATGCTGGGCACTTCGGCTCTCGGCCCCGCGGGAAGGATAATCAGGCCCGCTCCTTCTTCGTTGTGGCCGGTGAGGTAATAGAAATTCTCTTCCTGCTCAAAAATGTAGTTCTGCGAGACTTCCTCGCGGCCCGTGAAGCCCCAAAGGACGATCGGCCCATCGGTTTGTGACGCCAGCTTGTTGCGGCGCTCTGCGTAGACGCTGTTGGGTTCGCGTTCGCGGCGCTCCTGCGCACGTGCGCTGGTAGTGAGGCAGCCCAGGCAGAGCAATCCCCAGAAAAACCGTCTTGCTGCATTCAGCCGAGCAAGCGACCGCACGGACCACAGACGACCACTCATTCACGCACCTCGGAACCTTCATTTTGTTGTTGCGCCCACAGGGCATGTGGGTTCACGGCGTGCCACGCACAGCCGAGAATTGTAGCTGAAAGAGGCGGGCGGCCGATATTTCTGGCTAATCATGGCGCCGCAAAAACAAATACCATTTTGCCGACTCGACGAATCTAATTTAGTATGCGAATCCGAGGCGGATTAGTTGCGTTTGTGGCTGCGATTCAGTCCATTTTGTTTCTGACGCACTTTTTCATCTACAAAACGTGGACGTTTGCGTTGCCGTGGAATGATAACTCCGGTAGCTGGCTCAAAGTGACAATTGGAGTGCTTTCCGTCAGTTTTTTGGCTGCATCGCTTCTGGCGTTCCGATTCACGAACCCCGTAGTGCGAACGCTCTATCGAATTGCCGCCGTGTGGCTTGGAATTGTCAGCTTCCTGTTTTTTGCGGCTTGCGCATCCTGGGTGGTTTTTGGTGTGACGCGCATCGCTGGAAGTAACGTGCAATTTCACGAGATCGTGGAGATTCTCTACGCGGTTGCCGTGCTGAGCGGGCTTGCCGGAGTGTTGAACGCGCGGTGGACGCGCATCCGGCGAATCACGGTGCGGCTGGAGAACTTGCCCGAAACGTGGCGGGGACGGACGGCGGCGCTGATCAGCGACTTGCATCTGGGCCATGTCCGCAACGGCGGATTCCTGCGGCGGATCGTGGCGAGGGTAATGAGTGAAAATCCAGATGCCGTTTTCCTGGCAGGAGATTTGTACGATGGGACGGCCATCGATGCTGCCAAAGCTGCGGAGCCTTTGCGCGATTTGCGAGCGCCACACGGCACCTATTTTGTCGCGGGCAACCACGAACAGTTCGGCGACGATTCCCGGTACTTAAAAGCCGTCAGCAACGCGGGAGTGCGCGTGCTGCACAACGAGAAAGTGGAAGCCGATCAGTTGCAGATTGTCGGAGTGCCGTACAATCACGCCACTCAAGACGAGCACTTCCAGTCAGTATTGCGGCAAATAGGCGTGGACCGGAACCGGGCCAGCATTTTGCTTACTCATGCGCCGGACCGTCCGCACATTGCGGAGCAGGAAGGGATTTCGCTGCAAGTTTCAGGGCACACGCACGTGGGGCAGTTTTTTCCGTGGACCTGGATGGCGCGCCGAATCTATCGCCAGTTTGTGTATGGACTCAGCCGGATTGGAAAGATGCTGATTTACACCAGCAGCGGGGCGGGAACGTGGGGACCGCCTCTGCGATTGGGCTCCAGCCCGGAGATTGTGTTCTTTCAGTTCGAGTGAGAGCCGCGAGACTTGCCCCGGCGGGCCGGCCTTGATCGATGATCAGCCGCGGAAAAAATCAATCAACAATTCAGAGACTCGGGCGGACTCCTCGTGCTGGAGCCAGTGCGTGGCATTGGCAAAGGTGAAGAGTTCGGCGTTCGAACAGTAACGCAAACTTTCGTGGGCCATTTCAGCGAGGAGGAAGGCGTCGCGTTCGCCCCAGAGGATACGGGTGGGGACGTGGACGATTTTGTCTGGAAATTTGACGCGCGTGCGGAACAGCGCTCGATACCAATTGATCATGGAAGTGACGGCGCGAGGATGAGACCACGCGGCCCGGTATTGGGCGAGATCTTCGTCGGAGAACGTACCCGGACGGCTGGAGCGGAGAAGCGCTCGCACGCCCGTGCGGTAGTTGAAAGCGGAGAATAGCCTCTCCGGGAACCAGGGGAGCTGGAAGAAAAACATGTACCAACTGCGGAGAAGTTGGCTCCGATGCGTGCTGAGGAATTTCCGCATCACGGATGGATGCGGAACGTTGAGAACCACGAGTTTGGCGATGCGCTGCGGATGAAACAGAGCGGTGCTCCACGCAACGGCAGCTCCCCAATCATGTCCAGCGAGGAGAATCTTTTCCTGACCGAGTTGATCGGCGATGGCGATGACGTCGGAGACGAGTTCCGTTAAAGCGTAGGCCGCCACGCCAGAAGGCTTGCTGCTGAGGTTGTAGCCGCGCTGATCGGGAACGACAACGCGAAATCCGGCAGCAGCCAGCGGCCCGATCTGCCTGCGCCAGCCATACCAAAATTCCGGGAAACCGTGGAGCAGAACCACAACGGGGCCATCCTTGGGGCCGGCGGCGACCGCATGCAATCGGACGTCCGCGTGCTGGAAATGGATGGTATCCACGCGGGGCTAGAAGCCGGGAGCGCCAGAAGTGGCGGGGCGCATTTCGGGGGCGTTGACGCCGAAGCGGAGGCGCGCGAAGTACGTTTGGCCGAGAGACATGCAACCGGTGTACAAGTATCCCCAGACAAAGAGCAGCAGGAACGGGACGGTGGCGTAATTCTCGTTGGAGATTGCGTAGACGATGGTGAGTGAGAAATACAGGCCGAGCAACACTTCCGCGTAAGGCATCCAGCCGGCTTTGTTCTTGTAAGATTTTTTTGCGAACGTGCCTTGCTTGCCTTCGATATTGAATTTGGGCGTGCGCGCAAATTCACTCTTCTTGCCGATGATTGCTTCCATCACCGCTTGCGCGTTCCGGACGGCAATCCCGATGCCGGTGGCCATGACAAACGGCAAGTAAAGAAACGTGCGCCACCACGTCTTGGGCCGCAACTCCCTTTGCGCGACGAGATAGAAGCTGGAAATGGAACAAGTGGAAGCCAGGAAAAGCGGCAGGTCGATCACCAGCATCTGGAACCAGCCCTGATAGAAACGCACGATCATCGCCGGCAACAACATGGTGGAGAGCAGGATCATCAACGGGTAGCTGATGTTGCCGGTGAGGTGGAAGAAGGCTTCGGCTTTGACATGCCAGGGCGCATCCGATTTCAGTACCTTGGGCAGAATTTTCTTCGCCGTCTGCATCAGGCCCTTGGCCCATCGCGCCTGCTGGGCTTTGAAACCGTTCATGTCCACGGGCAGCTCGGAAGCGCATTCGATATCCGGAAGGTAGAGAAATTTCCAGCCTTTGAGCTGCGAGCGATAGGAAAGGTCGGTGTCTTCGGTGAGCGTGTCGTGCTCCCACCCACCGGCGTCGTCAATCGCCTTGCGGCGCCACACCCCGGCCGTGCCGTTGAAATTGAAGAATGTGCCGCGGCGGGAGCGCGCGCCGTGCTCGACGACGAAGTGGCCGTCGAGAAGTATCGTCTCCACGTTGGTCAGCAGGGAGTAGTCGCTGTTGAGGTACGTCCAACGCGTTTGCACCATTCCGATTTTGCCGCCGCCATCGGGATTCATGAAATACGGAATGGTGCGGCGAAGAAAATCGGGCTCGGGGAGGAAGTCGGCGTCGAAGATGGCGACGAATTCGCCCTTGGAAGTTTTCAGGCCGTTTTCGAGAGCGCCGGCTTTGTAGCCTTCCCGGTTGGTGCGGTGAATGTAGACGATAGGCATGCCCTGGGAGGCGTGGCGTTCGACACAGGTGCGAGCAACTTCGCAAGTCTCGTCGGTGGAGTCGTCGAGCACCTGAACGTCGAGCAGTTCGGGCGGGTAGTCGAAACGCGAAACGGCTTCGACGAGACGTTCAATGACGTAGCGTTCGTTGAAGATGGGCAACTGCACGGTAGCGCGGGGCCAGTTCGTGACCGGCGGCGGAACCGGGGGAACATTTTTCGAATAAGCAAAATAGTCGTAAACCAGCCAATAGCGATGCAAGCCGTAAACCGCCAGAACGAAAAGCACGATGAAGTAAGGGATCATCATTGCCAGGTCGAAAGCATTGGCGTGGTAAACGCCAGTAAAGGTTCTGTCGGTGATCTTATGCCAATAGTGGCTAATAGGGTTTTGCGCCGCGAGAGCAACCGAAAGTGAGAGAGCCATGTGCACGTTGAGAGTTGTCCCGTCGATCGCAGGGTTTCCCCGCGTCACTATTCGAGAACAACGATTATACGGCATGTTCTCGATCGCCATGAACTCAGATCAATAACGGCCGCGGCATCCCCGTTCTGCGGCGAGAGGCAGGTCCGAAGGCAAAACTAAGGCACAAGAACGATCTTGCCGGCAGCTCCGGGTTCAAGGATTGCTTTGTGGGCTCGCGGGGCCTCGGCGAGGGGCAACTCCTTGCCGACGACTGGGCGAAGCGTGCCGTTCTCGAGGCCGGCGAAGAGACCGCCATGGATTTCAGCTTCTTCCGCGGGAGTAACAGCCCAAAGCGTAAAGCCTCGAGCGGAAGCGCGGCGCAGCATCAGGTCTCGTGGATTGATGATGATCTCGCCGCGATTGCCGATGATGATCACTCGTCCATTGGTGGCCAGCATTTTCAAATCCGCCGAGAGGTTCACGTTCGCAAGCATCTCAAGAACAACGTCCACGCCGCGGCCGCCAGTGGCCTTCATGATTTCTTCTTGATAGCCCGCCTTGCTGTGATCGAAAACCTGATGCGCGCCTTCGCGCCTGGCGAGATCGAGGCCTTTCTGGGTTCCCGCCGTGCCAAATACGGTCAGGCCCATGGCCCGTGCCATTTGCACAGCCGCGCTGCCGACTCCACCGCTCGCGCCATGCACCAGCACGGTTTCAGACGCGCGCGCGTTCGCGGATTGATGCAGTGCATGATACGCCGTTCCGTAGGGAACCCATACGCCCGCGCCTTGGCCAAAAGTGATCTTTTCGGGCAATCCGTGCACTTGGGATTCGAGCGCGAGAGCGTATTCCGCGTAAGCGCCTGTCACGGTTTTTGCTGTGTAGACGCGGTCGCCGGGCTTCACTTTCTTAACGCTATCGCCAACCGCTTCGATCACTCCCGCGGCATCCGATCCGGGTGTGTACGGCAGCGGTGGCTTGACCGCGTAGGTGCCCGCGCGCATGTAGGTGTCGTAGGGATTCACGCCTGCGGCTTGGATACGGACAAGAACTTGTCCAGCGGCTGGTTTTGGCGTGGGCACTTCTTCGAGCTTTAGAACCTCGGGACCGCCAAATTCATGAACGAGGATGGCCTTCATCATTCTTCTCCAGCATAAGATTTAGCGAAGCAGATAGTCCCACGTCAAACCGCTTTACTGCACAGGGCTTAGAAATGATCATCCACGACGACCGTGGCCGCTTCTTTTTCGATGAGCCCGGCGGTTTGCGCCCATGCCGTAGTCTGCCAATTGTCTTTCCCTTTTTTCACGGGAATCCACGGGGGCAACGATTGGTTCAGATAATCGGCCAGCGCATAGATGTAAGGCTCATACATCTTGCGCATCTCGGAGAGTTTGCCGTCGGCCTCTTCTCCGTCATGAAGCTTCATGCCGTGCTGGGCGAGAATGTCGCGAATTCGGCGCAAGTCTTGAGCGGGAAGCCGATCGTGCGGCAGCGCCTTTGGAGCTGTCCCGAAAACTTGCGAAAGGTCGACGACAGCGTGACGCGCAATCGCGAAAGTAAGTTCGGCCTGCTTTTTACAGCCGCCTTCGATGCCCACAATGACAAGCGCGCAGGTGTCCAGAATCGCTGTGAGCGAGGCGACCCAGGATTGATTGTCGTGTTGCGAGCGAAAATAGGCCAAGACAGGATAGGAAAGGTGGCTCTCCATCAATTCGGCACACCAGAGTTCCCAATCCTTGAGTAGAATTCGCAGGGCTTCTTGGCCCTGCTCGTAGCTGTGACGGCGAAGCAATTCGCCGGCGGTCGGTGGCGTGCCAGCCCGGGAATCGAGAAGCGATATATTCACTTCGCGCTTGGAAAACGATCCGTAGATGAATGGCAAGTACCCGATGACCGCGGCAAGAAACCCGAAACCAAAACCAGCTTCGGTGACCACCAGGGCGCGAGCAAACCCGGAACGCGGAACCACATCGCCCAGTCCGAGGGTGAAGAAAGTCGTCCCGCTGAGATACACATCCGTAACAAAGCCAGGCTGACCGCCTGTCACCACTACGGCGGACCCGGCGCCGTATTGCATCAGGCCGAAGCCGAAAACCAGTCCCACGGCCCATACACCGACGAGGACGAGCAACGATATCGGTCCGAAAAAACCCAGCAGTGCCTCCTGCTGTTTCTTTGAAGGCACCAGGCAGATCACAAATCTCCAGACCGACCAGGTTGTTTTATAAAACGCTCGCGTAAGCCGAAATTTTCGGGTGACCCGGCGGGGCAGGATGATGGCCTCAAACGCGTCCCAGACCACAATCATAAAGATCGCCACACCTGCGGCAAAGGCTCCCGGAGCTGGAATCATGTGCGGCATTGTACCTGTTTGGCCCGTACTCTGAGAACGCCGGACTAACCGCGCCTCGGTCCTTAGGATTCCAGGCGGGCGCTCACGCTGATTTCTGCCTTGAACAGCTTGGATACCGGGCAGCCGGTTTCAGCGGCTTTTACGGCGGCATCGAATTTGGATTTGTCAGCCCCGGGAATTTGCGCGACGAGGTCCAGGTGGCTTTTCGTGATGGCGAAGCCGTCCGGAAGCTTTTCGAGCGAAATTGTAGCCGTTGTTTCGAGCCTGCTCGCGGTCATGCCTGCGTTGCCGAGCTGTGCCGAAAGCGCCATTGTAAAACAGCCGGCGTGCGCCGCGGCCAGGAGTTCCTCCGGATTGGTCCCAACGCCGTTTTCAAATCGCGTGCTGAAGGAATATTGCGTCTGCTTCAGGACGCCGCTGTCCGTCGAAATCGAGCCTTTCCCATCTTTCAAACCACCTTGCCAAACCGCGGAAGCTTTGCGCTGCATGATTTCTCTCCTTATGGCTGATTCGTTCTCTTTGAATCCAGAGAATTCGATTCCCAGGCTTCCTGGAAGGGTATATTCAGAAAATGAGCTTGTCGAGAAAGCTTTGCGTGCGCCGGTGAGCGCCATCCTCCAGGAAGAGCTGCGCGCCATTGAATTCGTAAGAGCCGATGCGGTTCGCGGGCTCTTCGAAGCAATACTCAAAGAAGGCGATACCCCAACTGGCCATGACCACCTTCCGCAGTGCCTCGCTCCTGTATTTCAGGTGGCCGTACCACGCAAAAGTCACAAAGATGTTGGAAATGGTCAGCAATAGTATCGTTTGCATTCGAAAAGGCGCTCCTCCTGTCAGCTGCGGCACAGCTTTGGAACGGTTAAGAATTGACCGAAGTTGCATCTTCGTCAAACGCTTAGTGCAGGATTCCGCACAGCTGTACCTCCGTCCACTATCCTCCTGTTGACTCCTACAGCTACCCTTTTGGAAATACCCTGAGATAGTTGCTTGTTTACGGCTCGCGGAATTTGAACGGAATTTCCGGAAGATAGAGAGGATTGTGTGCGTACTGGCTCATGCAAGTTCCTGGCGATTATTCTCGTAGGGCTGCTCTTGCTCCCGGCCGTTGGCTTTGGCCAGGAGAAGATCGTCCTTGTCGAGACTGGGTCCAGCATGCCGGAACCGCTCTATAAGAATTGGATTGACGAATTTCACAAACAGCAGCCGGCTACGGATATTCGTTACATGGCCACCGGATCAGCGGAGAGCGCGCGGAATGTACTTTCCGGGTCGGGCGATTTCGGCGGCGGAGATGCTCCCATTCCAGAGGCCCAGCTTCGCGTTGAAGGCAAGTCCATTCTTGAGTTGCCGGCAGTTCTGATTGGAATAGTGATCATCTACGAGCTGCCCGACGTGAAAGGCGAACTCAAGCTCACTGGGCCGGTGCTGGCCAATATTTTCCTCGGGAGAATCAAAACGTGGAATGATCCGGCGATCGCCAAGCTCAACCCGGAAATGAATTTGCCGGAGTTGCCCATCCAGGTTCTCCACCGCAACGAAGGCAAAGGCTCCAACTACATCCTCTCCGACTTTCTGGCCAAAGTAAGTCCCGAGTTTCTTGCCGTTGCCGGGCGCGGCGAATCGCCGAAATGGCCTGTGGGTCAAGGATTCCAGCGCTCGCAGGATTTGGTAGCCAAGCTGCGTGGCACTCCGGGCGCTATCGGCTACACCGAATTAAACCTTGCCGCTGGTTCGGCCGTACGCATTGCCAGCATCAAAAATGCGGCGGGTGAATTCATCAAGCCTTCAGCAAACTCGATCTCCGCCGCAGCCACGGCCAGCGGCAGCAAAATGAACAATGATTTCCGCGTTTCGTTGACCAATGCGCCCGGTAAGGAAAGCTACCCGATCAGCAGTTTTACATGGCTTTATGTGCCTGCCATCGCCAAAGATCCCGGCCGGGGCACTACGGTGGCCAGCTACTTGAAATGGGTCTACACCAGCGGACAAAAGATCGCCCAAGAAAAGGGCTACGCGATTTTGCCCCCGGAAGTCCTCGAAAAAGTGGTGGCCAAAGCCTCAGCCGTCCGCTGATTCAGAACCGCAATCAGCAAGTCTTAAGCTCGAACTCAGTCCCTCGGGCACTGCGCTCAAGGGATACGGGCTGGCCAAAGCCCCCGAATGTAAATGGTGTCATCCACCACGCGGTAATAGACCAGCCAATTTCCAGCAAGAAAGCAACGATGCCGGCGGAAGCGCCTGCTCTTCGAGCGCACGGGATACATGTGGGGAAAATAAGCCAGTAGAGCGATCTTCCCGTAGATTTCTTGTTGGTCCCCCAGGGGAAGAGAAAGGGCCAGGTCTCGGACCGGATCTGCCCAGACGATACGCGCTTTCACTCTCGCTTCTTGGAGCGGCCGCGCGACATGCGAACGACTTCGCTATGAGGTGTGACGCGGCCCTCGCGAATCGCTTTGTCCGATTCATCCATCATTTTTTGAAATGCCGGGTCCGCTTCGATTTTATCGAGGCGGTCCTCCATATCGGCATAAAGCTGGATGGCTTCGCGGACAATCACGCTGCGATTGCCATCGCGGTAGGACGCAAGCTCCTCGAGCAACTTGTTGGTGCGTTTGTCGAGTACGAATTGGTGTCGCATTGCAGAAGCCTCCACGGTTCAGAATAATCATAAAGTGTGGAGCAGTCAACACCATTCATGAATAGCATTGAGTGAGCTTCGGTATCCAGCCGCGCTAAACGTTTAGTGTGAGGGAGACCAGGTCCGGCCGCGTGGGCGGCGGAAGCGGCGGCATCTTCGAGCGGTCGACCGGATGGTAGAGCGTATCGCGCTCGACGGGTACACGACCGGCGGCGCGGATCAGCCTCTCCAGTTCGTTGCGCGGCGTGAACTCGGACGTTTTCGCGCCCGCGTCGTGATAAATCTTTTCTTCCACAACCGTGCCATCAAGGTCGTTCGCGCCGAAACGCAGCGCTATCTGAGCGATGCTTGGCGAAAGCATGATCCAGTACGCTTTGATGTGCTCAAAGTTGTCGAGCAGCAGTCGCGACACCGCGATGTTGCGCAAGTCAGCGTAACCTGTGGGCTTCTGAATGTGCGAAAGCGCCGTGTTGTCCGGATGGAACGCCAGGGGAATGAATGCCACGAAGCCATGCGTCTCGTCCTGCAACTCTCGCAGCTTCACAAGATGGTCGACGCGTTCTTCTTCTGTTTCCACATGTCCGTAAAGCATCGTGGCGTTCGAACGCAGCCCGATTTCATGCGCCTGGCGCGCAATGTTTAGCCACATCTGCCCACTGACTTTGTGATCGCAGATAATCCGGCGCACGCGCGGATGAAAAATCTCCGCTCCGCCTCCGGGCAGCGAATCGACTCCGGCTTCCTTCAATTTCAGTAGCGTTTCTTTGGTCGAGAGCTTTGCGATGCGCGCGAAGTAGCCCACCTCCACCATCGTAAACGCCTTCAAATGCACGCCTGGGCAGCGCTGTTTGAGCCCGCGAATCATCTCCAGGAAGTATTCGAACGGCAGATCCGGGTGCAGGCCACCCACGATGTGGAACTCCAGCGCGCCTTCCCGTGCACCTTGCTCCGCGCGTGCATATATTTCTTCGAGTGAAAAATTGTAGGCCCCCGGCGCGTTGGGATCGCGGCCAAACGCACAGAGCTTGCAATGCGCCACGCAAATATTGGTCGGATTGATGTGCCGGTTGACGTTGAAGTACGTCACGTTGCCGTGCTTCTTCTCGCGGACATGATTCGCCAGCCAACCCACCGCCAACAAGTCAGGTGAACGATACAGCGTGATTCCGTCGTCCACGTTCAAGCGCTCGCCTGCAAGCACTCTCTCCGCAATCGGCTTCAACCGCTGGTCAGTGATCGTCAGTTCGCTCATTTTGAATCCGTCGAAAGTTTCAAACGCGCCATACCGCGGCCGCAGCGCCCCAGAACAGCAGGAACAACATACTAATATAGCCGTTCACGGTGAAAAACGCAGCGTCCAGCTTGCTCAAGTCGTCCGCTTTGACAAGAGAATGTTCGTAGGCCAACAGTGACGCGACCACGGCAATGCCCGCCCACGCTGGCCAGGGCAATCCAAAACTAAGCGCCAGCCACCCCAGAAGTGCGACCACGCCAATGTGCATCGCCCGCGCGATCAGCAACGCTTTGGCGATTCCGAATTTCTTGGGCACGGAAAAAAGCCCCGCGCGTTGATCGTAGTCAATATCCTGGCACGCGTAGAGCACATCAAACCCGCCCACCCACAGCGTCACCGCTGCGCAAAGGATAAGCATGCGCAGGTCTAGCCCCCCGGTAATGGCGATCCAGGCAGCAGCTGGCGAAATCCCCAGCGCAAATCCCAGAAAGAGATGCGACCAATTCGTGAAGCGCTTGGTGAAGGAATAGAAGAACAGAATGGCGATGGCCAGTGGGGCCAGCTCCAGCACGAGCGGATTCAATTGCCACGCCGCGATGAAAAACACCGCGACTGCAACAACCGTGAATAGCCAGGCAAACTGTAGCGTGAGTGCACCCGTAGCCAGCGCGCGCTGTTTCGTTCTTGGATTCTCCCGGTCGTAGCGAAGATCAACGATGCGGTTCATAGTCATCGCCGCCGAACGCGCCGTCACCATGGCCACCACGATCCACAGGATTTGCCGCAGCGAAGGCCAGCCCCTTGGTGGCTGATGCGTTGCCCGCGCCGCCAGCAACGCCCCCGTCAGCGCAAACGGCAGCGCAAACACGGAATGCTCAAACTTGATCATTTCGAGCACGGTTTTGACACGGTTAGCCATTTTTGAATTGCGAGCTGCCTTACGCCTCCGCTTTTTTCGCGGCTGGCGTACCCACCCAGCGATACATCTGGTCCTGCGAAAGCCCGATTTGCGCGAGCACGCGACACACGTATTGCGTAACAAGGTCGTCGATCGTTTTCGGATGGTGATAAAACGCCGGCACCGCCGGCATAATCACCGCTCCCGCCTGTTGCGCACGCAACATATTTTCCAGATGCACGCGATTGAACGGTGTGTCCCGCACACACAAAACCAGCTTCCGCCCTTCCTTCAGCATCACGTCCGCAGCCCGCGCCACCAGATCATCACTAATCCCGTTGGCAATCGCGCCCAGCGTCCCGATCGAACACGGAATCACGACCATCGCATCCACCGCATAGCTGCCGGAAGCGATGGACGCGCCCACATCCTTATTTGGCAAGACGTCAATCTTGCCAGCCGGATGCCCAAGTATCCTGCTCGGCAGTTGCCTCAATTCTCCGGAAGTGATGCCCAACTCTTCAGCAAATAGCCGCTGCCCGGTTTCCGTGACGACCAGATGAACGTGCGCGACGCGCGGGTCCTCTTCCAGCAACACCAGCATTTTCTGCGCCAGGATCGCTCCGCTGGCCCCGGTCACACCTACGGTGACGATTTGTTTTTGTGTGTCTGCCATGTTTTTCCGCGGGTAGAATCAGTCTCGCAGTGGCGTTCCGGCAAGTCAAGCTAAGGCGCGCGTCCCCAGCGATGATAGAATTCGCTGCGGCCGGAGTATATGAATCAATCTGAACTGCTGAAAATTCTGGAATCCGTGAAATCTGGCGAGCTTGCGCCTGACAAAGCCATCGAGCGCCTGAAGCATCTTCCATTCGAAGATCTCGGCTTCGCCAAGGTGGATCATCACCGCGCACTCCGCCAAGGTTTCGCCGAAGTCATTCTCGGTAAGGGTAAGACGCCTCAACAAGTCGCCGAAATAGTGGGCGCCATGCTGCGCAAAAAAGACTCGCGCCACAACATCCTGGTGACCCGCGCCCAAAAAAAGATCTTCGCAGCTGTAAAACGTGCCAGCGGGAAAGACTCGCGCCACGCGAAGTTCCACGAGTTGTCCGGCACCATTACCATCGAACGCAACGCTGAGATCACCGGCAAAGGAACCATCCTCGTCGTTTCCGCCGGCACCAGCGACATTCCCGTAGCGGAAGAAGCCCTCCTCACGGCGCGCATCATGGGCAACCGCGCCGAGCATCTCTACGACGTCGGCGTCGCCGGCATTCACCGCCTGCTCGAACACCGCGAAAAACTGACTCAGGCCCGAGTGATCATTTGCGTCGCCGGAATGGAAGGAGCCCTTCCCAGCGTCGTCGGCGGCCTCGTCTCGTTGCCGGTCATCGCCGTTCCCACTAGTGTCGGCTACGGCGCCAGCTTCGGCGGCGTCGCCGCGCTCCTTGGCATGCTCAATTCCTGCGCCTCCAACGTCACCGTCGTCAATATCGACAATGGCTTCGGTGCCGCCTGCGTCGCCTCCTGCATCAACCGCCTCTAACTCTGTAGCTTGCCCCTTCAGGGGTGAGGCTTTTCTTCTCCAATCGAAATAAGAACCTGCGGCCAGAAAATCCTCAGGCCTGAGAGCCTTAGTCACAGCACACGCGAATCTAGCAAAACTTTCATCACCCCAGCTTGTTGCGCATAGGCAATCGCCTCTGGCGCTTTCCCAAGAGGAAAAACCCGCGTGATTAGTGGCGTGGGATTGATCTTGCCTGCGCGGAGAAACGCAGTCGCCTTGGCGAAAGGTCCGCAACGCGAACCAACAACGGTGATTTCTTTGACGACGATAGGCCATGTTTCTACCGGCGCCGCCCCGTGAAACGTGGACTTCAGAATTAGCGTGCCCCTCGGCTCCGTTATCTGTTGAGCAAGCACCAGCCCTGTGGGAGAACCAGTCGCTTCAACCACCAGCCGGTATTTATCTGAAACGCGTTTCAAGTCTCCTGCATCTCCGCGCACTTTCTTTGTTGCGATCCCCGCGTCTCGGGCGGTAGCCAACTTTTTTTCATGCTTGCCGTACATCACCACGCGCGGAATCGTGGTGCGCAGCACCGGCGCGATCAGCTGCGCCAGTTTTCCATCCCCCAGCACCGCCGCTTCCCGAATTTTCCTGACATCCACCTGTTCAAGTATTTCGCAGGCCGCAGCCAGCGGCTCAACAAATACCGCCCGCTCGTCACTGACGCTTTCCGGTATCCTGTGAAGATTTTCCAGCGGCAGCGTAAGGTACTCTGCGTAAGCTCCTGGATGGTCGATGATGCCCAGCACCGTGCGATGTGCGCAATGCGTCTTCAATCCGCGCCGGCAGAAATCGCAGATGGGCCGCCGCCTCAGCGCCTTACAAGAAATATTGATCTCCCCGCAAACGCGCCGCCCCATCCATTTTTTCTTCTCCGCAGCCGATACGCCGCGCAATTCTTCCACCGTGCCGACAAACTCATGTCCCGGAACGCCTCGGAAATCGTAATAACCGTGAAGAAGCTCCACATCGGTATTGCAAATCCCCACTAGATGCACGCGCACCAGCGCCCATCTCCGCCGCAATTTCGGCAGTGGCCTCGACGTTGCTTTCAGTTTTCCATTTTCAATCCGAAATGCGAGCACGAGGGCATTGTACCGTCTGCCGGCCATTTCGCGGAACGCCTGGGCAAACAGGACCGGCTCTTATGCTAAGAACCGTTCAAGCCAACGATTCATTCGTATCGGAGAGCCACGATCGGATCGACTCGCATGGCCCGCCGCGCAGGAATGTACGAGGCGGCAAGCGCCACCGCAATCAGCAGAAACGCGACTCCCAGGAATGTTGCTCCGTCATATGTGCTGACGCCGAACACCAGGCTCGCAAGAAACCGCGCCACGACAAACGCTCCCGCTAGCCCCAGCCCAACTCCGATGAGCGTTAATTTCAGCGTCTGTCCCAGAATCATCCGTCGCACACTTCCCATTTGCGCCCCGAGCGCCATGCGCACTCCAATTTCCTGCGTGCGCTGGCTGACGGTATAACTCATCACCCCATAGATGCCAACGGCCGCAAGCAACAGTGCCAACCCCGCGAAGATTCCGATCAGCACCGCCGAAAAACGCCGCGGCGAAACAGAGTCCGAAAGCAGCCCGTCCATGGTGGTTACATGCGTTACCGGCAAATTCGAGTCCACCCGGTGGACCACCTCGGTGACCGCCGCCGCAATGCTCACGGGATCGGAAACCGTGCGGATCACCAAAAACGGCGTCCATCCTCCCGTGAAATACACGTCATACGTCGGCTCGGCATCCAGCCCAAACTGGTGCACATTCCCCGTGATTCCGATAATCGTGCTCCAGCACGGTTTCGGGTCCAGCGAGCAAAGGTTTATGCGCTTGCCGAGCGCGTCCCCCTGCGGCCAGTAACGGTGCGCCATCGTTTCATTGATCACCGTATTCTGCTGTTTCCAGTCGTCTTCCGTGAAAAAGCGGCCCGCCCGCAATGGAATCGCCAGCGTGGAGAAGTAACTCAGACTCACGGTCCGAAATTGCGCTATCGGCCGTGCGCCCGCCGCGACCGCTGGCTGCCCGTCGATCACGAATCTCGACGCCTGCCGAAACTCGTTGCTCAATGGCAAATCGTCAATCCCGCTGGCTTCCTTCACGCCCGGCAACGCCCGAATTTGCGCCGCGATTTGTTCGAATTGCAGCGATTGCTTCTGCGCTAGCTTGATTTGCTCGTCCTGTGAGAGCTGGCTGACCTGAGCAAGAGAAAGCGCTGGCTGCTCGATTTCCATCGTTAGGATGTGGTCCACTCGGAAACCGGGATCCACCTCCAGCACGCGTTGAAAACTCCGCAGCAGCAGGCCCGCTCCGATAAGCGGAACGAGAGCCATTGCTATCTCGGAGACCACCAGGAGATTGTGAGTCCGGTGATGGCCCGACGCGCTCGCGCCTTTGCTTCCTTGCTTCAGCACGCCGGCCAGATTTGTCTTCAGAGTTCGCAAGGCCGGTAGCAGGCCGCATACCACTCCCGTGGCCAGGCAGACCGCAATCGTGAATCCCAGCACCCAAATGTTCACGCCCGTTTCGTGGAGGATCCCAAGGTCCGCAGGGACGAACGCCATCAACGCACGCAGCCCGCCAACGGCAAGTAGCAATCCCAGCGCTCCGCCCAGCAAAGAAAGAAGCGTGCTCTCCGTCAGCAGCTGCCGGATGAGCCGCCAGGGACTCGCCCCCAAAGCCGTTCGCACCGCCACTTCTCGCTCGCGTGCCGCGTTCCTCACGAGGAGCAGGTTCGCGATGTTGACACAGGCGATCAACAGCACCAGTCCAACGGCTCCAAACAACAACAATAGAGTGCTGCGCAGCTTCTCTGCCGCGGGATCCTGCATTTTTTGCACGAGCACTCCAAAATGCTTGTGGCTGTCCGGGTACTTCTCGGTTTCCCTTTGGTGGAGTCTCACAATCTCGTCTTGCGCTTGCGCCAGGGAGAAGCCCGGCTTGAGCCGCGCCACCGTGCTCATGCCGTGATGCACATGCTCGGTCAAGTCGTCACCATACTGGCCCATTGGCATCCACAGATCGGGCCACCGCAAAAGCTGAAAACCTGCCGGTAATATTCCCACCACGGTATAGCGCTGATTGTCGAGCGTGATGCTTCGCCCAATCACTCCGGGGTCGCCCCCAAACCGGCCTTGCCAGAGACGATGCCCCAATATCACTACTGGTGCGCCGCCTGCTCGGTCTTCCTCCGGAACAAACCAGCGGCCCGCCACCACCCGCGCTCCCAGCATGGGAAAGAGACTCGCGGTGGCGTAGCTCGTCAGCGCCCGCTGCGGCTCGCCTTCGCCCGTCAGGTTGAAACCCTGCGTGATGCGCACATACCCGCCCATCTCGGAAAAACTGGCGTTCTGTTCACGCCAATCCGCATAATCCCCAGGTGACAACCCGATCTGCGGAATTTGAGGCAGGTACGTATTCCAGATTTGCACCAGACTCTCCGGCTGTGGATACGGCAAGGGCCTCAGCAACACGCTCTCCACCACGCTGAAGATCGCCGTGTTCGCTCCGATGCCCAGGGCCAGTGTCAGTACAGCAACCGCAGTGAATCCAGGGTTTTTTGCCAGCGTCCGGATTCCGTAGCGGATGTCTTGCAGCAGGTTTTCCATCAGGTCATTCCTTCAGAGCGAAAGCCGGGCGGTCCGATCCAACCACTTTCACCGCGGGCCCCTTGACCTATTCGACGTACGATTCGCGCGGAAAGATATCCGGAAATCTACACCAACTAATGGAGTGCGCTGGCGAGGGTCTTAATCAACAGCGGTTCATGCTCGGGGAAGACGGTCCGCAAGTCGAGGATCAAGCGCTCATCCTCCACCCGCGCAATCACCGAAACGCCGGCAGGCCCGCGGCGGAGGCGCTGCTCGAGCTTCGTTGCGGAGTACCGTGCACTGGCGATTCGAATAATCTTCGTGGGAAGTGATTGCGACGGTGTTGAGCCGCCGCCCGCGAGAGACGCGCCATCCGCGACCTCGATTTCCACTTCGTCGAGAGGCAATTCGGGGCGCAGCTCGCGGATGAAATTCTCTACGCGCCGCTTCAGCTCCTGCGGCGTCATTCGAATCATGCGCATCGTTGGAATCTCGTCCCACGCCGCGCGAAGGTAGGCCCCGAGCGTGGCCTCCAGAGCGGCGATCGTGAGTTTATCCACCCGCAGCGCCCGAAACAGCGGATACCGCCGCACGCGCGCGACCAGCTCTTTTTTCCCAGCGATGATCCCCGCCTGCGGCCCGCCAAGCAGCTTGTCCCCGCTGAACATCACCATGGAAACGCCCGCATCCACGCTCTGCTTCACGGTGGGTTCGCTGACGCCGTGCTCAGAAAGATCAATCAGGCAGCCCGAGCCGAGATCTTCCACCAGCGGCAGGCCGCTGCGCTGGCTTAGCGCTACGAGTTCCTCGAGCGAAGGCTTATCGGTAAAACCGGTGACCTTGAAATTCGAAGGATGCACGCGCAGCAAGAGCCGCGTCTCTTCATTGATGGCGTTTTCGTAGTCCGCGAGGTGCGTGCGATTCGTGGTACCGACCTCGCGCAGGATCGCCCCGCTCTGCTCCATGATCTCCGGGATTCGAAAGCCGTCTCCAATTTCGATGAGTTCCCCGCGCGACACGATCACTTCCCCGCCGCGTGCCAGCGCCGCCAGCGTCACCAGCACCGCCGCCGCGCAATTGTTTACCACAATAGCTGCTTCCGCCCCGGTCAGGCGCGTCAACAATTCGCTGGTGTGCACGTCGCGTTTGCCGCGCGCGCCCGCTTCGAGATCGTACTCAAGATTGCTGTAGTGCGTTGCGCTGCGCCGGAATTCGTCCACCACGCTTTCCGTTAGAGGCGCGCGTCCCAGATTCGTATGCAGAATCACTCCCGTGGCATTGATCACCGGCTGCAGCGAGCGCGAAAGTATTTTCTCCACCTGTGCGGAAATGAGTTCCTCCACGGAGGCCCCGTCAAGACTAACCGCCGTCCAATTCAAATCCTCTGCGATCCGCCCGCGCAAATCCGCCAGCACCGCCCGTGCAACTTCAACCACCAGATTGCGGTCCACCCGTCTCGTAAGCCCCGCCAAGCGCGGCTGCACGAGCAATTCGTCCACCGACGGAATCTGCTTTAGCAATTCCGCCTGCTCTGCCGTAAGCTGCTTTTTTCCGCTCATTTTCATCCCGACATTTCAGCACACTGCGCAGCGGCGGGCAATGCCTCGTATCGAGCCATCTAGAATGTAACCGGAGGGGACAACATCGCGCCATTTAAGATGTAACCCGAGTCAGAGACGATTTGGGGAGGGTTCATTTGGGGCGCCAGGGGAAATGGGAGTATTTCCGAGTTATCTACGGGCGGTA
>DATDGB010000065.1:0-1776 GCA_036522305.1 Candidatus Acidiferrum sp.
TTGGGCCAAAACACCATGGCCATGGTTTTGTTGACGATGGCCACTTCAGGAGCGCCTTGCACATCGCGTCCATCAAACAGGCGGCCATCCATCAAGCGAATGCCCATTGTTGTAAAATAATCTTTGCTTACCGCCTGGTAAAAATCCACGCTTTGAATCGGCCCGCCTTCCGTTCGCACAAAGCCTTCAATGTCCGTGTCATTCATGTTCGGCGGGCGCAGCGGCGCCAATCCGGAAACCAGAGCCGCGGACTGCACGCCCGGGAGACTTGTCAGGCGTCCATCGAAGCGGGTCCAGAAATCCGTGATCTTTGCCGAGTCCGTGTACGCTCCACCCGGCAGCGAAACGCGCATCGTGATTACATCGTCGGCGTGCAGGCCGGTGTGAACCTCCTGCAATTTCCAAAACGCACGCAGCATCAGCCCGCAGCCAATCAGCAGTACGAGCGCCATCGCCAGTTCACCGGCGACAAGGACGCGCCGGAAAATCTGCGCTCCTGCTGCAGCCGTCGTGCTTCCCGCCGTGTCTTTTAAGGATTCGGAGATTCCGTTGACGAGGAGCGGGGCGAGCGGCGCGAGTCCAAAGAGAATTCCCGTGATCAGGCTCGTCCCGAGCGTAAAGACCAGCACGCGCCAGTCCATCGAGATTTCGTCCGCGCGGGGAATGCCGCCTGCATTGGTGAGCTGCACCAGGCGCACGCCTGCAAAGGAAAGTGCTACGCCCAGAACGGCTCCGCAGAACGACAACAAAATCCCTTCGGTCACAAATTGCCGCGCGAGCCGGACCAGACTGGCTCCCAGCGCTCCACGAATCGCAATCTCTCGCCGCCGGGCCTCGGCGCGTGCCAACAGCAGGTTCGCTACATTCACGCTGGCGATCAGCAGCACGAAAACGACTGCACCAAGCAACATCAAAAGAGCAGGACGGACGCTTGAAACGACTTCGGCTTGCAGCGGAAAACTGACGATGTTGTGATTCTTCGGGGTGAAGGCATGTACCTTCGGCACTTTCTTTTCGCCGTAACTTTGAACCAGCGAGGCCAGCTCTCCCTGCGCTTGCCCCGCCGTAACACCCGGCTTCGTCCGGCCCACCAGATAATAATTGTGGGCGCTGCGGTTGCCTGGCTTTGCGGGGTCCAACTGCAAAGCGCTCCAGAGTTGCGCGGGCTCTTGTTCGCCCGGCGGGAATTGAAAACCCTTCGGCATGACGCCGATGATGGTGCATTTCAGGCCGTCGAGGTACGTTTCCCGGCCGACGACGTTGGGGTCACTTGCAAAAATGGTTTGCCAGGTGCCGTAGGAAATATCGGCGACCGGCGGTGCGCCGGGCGCGTCGTCGGCTTGCGAAATCAAGCGCCCTTTACTTGTGGCCACCGCAAGCGATTCCAGAAGTCCGCCGCTCATGTACGCTGCCGTGACACGCACCGGCTGCGTCTTGCCGGCCAGGTTTGCTCCTCTGGTGATCCACGCGTCCAGCGACGCCCAGGAATGTGTATCGCGGCGCAGATCGAGGAATTCAGGTCCCGAAGTCCAGAACCGGTGCAGACCTCCGTTCGGGAAAGTCGGAAACTCGGTGTAGATTCGAACGAGCTGTTCGGGGTGCGAGTACGGCAGCGGTTGCAGAAGTACGGCATTCACCACCGTGAAAATTCCGGTCGTAGCCCCGATCCCAAGCATCAGGCAAAGCACGGCCGCGGTCGTGAAGCCGAGGTTCTTGCGCAACATTCTAAGCGCAAACTGGACGTCTTGCCACAGCGTCTCCATCCGATCCCTCCAC
>DATDGB010000066.1:0-7194 GCA_036522305.1 Candidatus Acidiferrum sp.
ATTTGCATTACCGGAGAGGCTCCTAGTACCCACATGGACGGTTGATATCACGTGAACTATCTTTACCATTGGATAATGGATTATCTAGCCGATTCGATTTTCATCGCTGGTTGACGCGCACGGCAACATTAGAGTTAGGCATTTAATGCATTGAGAACGATTTCCGCAAAATCTCGGAAGAGTGGCTGATCGACCTCACAGTCCCGAAACCGGCGAGCCGAGGAATAGCGGCTCGCCTGCACAGCACTACTTGAAACAGACCCACCACCAACCCACCACCAACCCACCACCAACTGTTGCCAACTGTTGCCAGAATAGGGCATTATACGGGTGTCCAAAGAGCCTCTAACGGTTTCTAAGGGACATTGGAAAAATCAGTAAGTGGCAATAAGCTCGGGGATTTAGCGGTTTTTCTTCGGTTTTCTTCTACGGCCGAGACACAATCCCATCGGCTCCACCAAACTTAGTCTTGAGTCCCGCTTCCATCCTCGCAAAACGACTTTTGTTGAGTGTCCTGCTAGTTCTCGCGCTTCTCTATTTGGGTGACTATCTCTACGTTCGTGCTCGTGCGCTGCACCCAACATCTGCCGATCCGTTCGAAACGCTCAAAGCGCTGCGCGTCCTCGCTATTCCGGAAAAGAATGGCAAGACTTCCTACGAGGTGGACGCTCAGAATCCGGAGCAGACTGTCACTTGCGTCCACTCCCTTTTCCCGCACTACGGATATTCGCCTTGCTGGTACGTCAAGCCAAGGATCAACCAGCCGATCCCCATGTGATCGTCCTGGTTTCGACCATCGGCGTCGCGCAATTGCGAGTGTCGGAAATTATTTCTTTTCAGGTGGAAATTTCGGTGGAATTTCCGCGTAGCCCGGGGTGGCTTGCTTCAGGTTCACATCCTCCTGCGCGCTGGCATCACCAATCGCCCAGCGGATTCCGCCGCCGAGCACGTTTCGGAAAAACTCATTCTTCCAATTCTCCGGCCGGTCGCCCATCGCCGTGTAGAAAACGCGGCCCTTCCCTTGCATTCGTCCCCATGTTACCGGATACGGCGCGCGCTGATAGCACTCGCCCTTCATGCCTTGCGTATCTACCGTGAGGATCACGTGAAGATCGGGCGTGAAATCCTTCAGCGAGTACCACTCTTCATTGAAGCTCACCGGTGACGTTACGCCTTCCAGCCCCGGGAATTTCGGATCGTTTACGATCAAGTTCGCGTCCTGCAGTCTTGGCTCACGCCCGTGAATGATGAATTCCGCGCCTAGCATTTTCAGGTAGGGATCCTGCTGCTCTCCATGCGCGATGTACCGATTCGAAAGGTCCGGCGTATCCGGAGGAGTATGAAACGTGTCGCTCGCTGCATGTACGCCCACAAATCCCAATCCACCTTGTATTGCGTCCAGCAAGGCTTGCTTGCCTTTGGCCGACATCGGAGGCTTGCCATCTGTTCCCAGAGTCGTCAGGTCGCCGGTAGTGAAAAACACGACGGCCGCGAAGAAATGAATTTTCTTCTCATCGAAAATTCGTCCGTCCTTTGTTACTTCTACTTTGAACCCATGCTTGTTTCCCAGTTCGGTGACCACATCGTCCATAATGCTCGGTTTGCCGTCGACTCGTTTCACTACGGTATGTTCGAATCCCGACGATTTTGTAAACACCAGTACCGATTTTTCCTTATCTGTTGCTCCGAGCAACCGGTTAGAAAGCGCGAGGCCCGCGCCCGTCAGCGTTGCGGCTCGAAGGAATTCCCTGCGGTTCGTAAATTCGTTCATGCCATCCCTCTCAGTGATGTCCTTCCGGATGTTCACAGCCCGGAAAATTTGCGAATACGCGGTCCTCGGTCCAGCCCAGCTCTCTCATTCCCATTTCCGACGAGTAATATGCTCCGCTGACCCAGCCTTTCAAATTTTCAAAGTGCCCGTGAAGGGCGGAATTTTCTTTCCCAGCGCTGGCTGCTGAAACTCCCTTTGCCGGAGGAGCCGAAGCATCCGCCAGCAGCATATTCCGCTGGCGGTCATCAAGGGAAGGGAATCCTTTTCCGAATCGCTTCCGCGACTCCGCCTCAAAAGCAGCAAGAGCCGCCACAAACTCTTTCTTATGTATTTCCGTATCGACGCTCAGCAGCAAATCAAGAAATCGGTTCACCTGAGCCTTCGTCGAACCCGGCACGATACTCTCTGCCACCGCGACCAGACATTCATTTTGCTGTACGTTGAGGAAAACCGGCTTCCAATCCGCCGCTCCCAGTTTTTCTGCTTCTTCGAAAACCGCGTCATTCCTAAGGATTTCATGAATCGGATGAAATGCTACCACAGGTGGCCAGGCCGCCCCTGCTCCTACTCCCGCAAGCAGCCGCCGCACCATCTCCCGCCGCGTGAGTCGCCCACTAACCGCGGCTGTTTCAATGATCACCGGCAATGCACTCTTTGTTCCCAACTCGATTACTCCAGCCATCCGATTTCGCGCCGATGGTATCATCCACCAACAATCGTTCACAAGAACAACGCGAATCCTTTTCGATTGCTCAATTGACCTGCCTTCGCACACTTGCTAGCATTCGCTTCGGATTTTCATACGATGGCCCAACGGAAAGATCATACATTTGACGTCATAGTGGTCGGTTCCGGCGCTTCCGGCGGCTGGGCCTGCAAACGCCTCGCGGAAGCCGGCCTGAAGGTCGCGCTGCTCGAAGCGGGCCGCCCGCAATCCGACAAGAATTTCACCGAACACAAGCCCGAATTCGAACTCAAATATCGCAACAAGGCGCACGAACTCATCCGCAAGACGCGGCCCATACAAGTCAAATTCGGCGTTTGCAACGAATATACCCATGACTGGTTCGTCAACGACCTCGAAGAGCCTTACACAACGCCTGCCGACAAACCCTTCAATTGGATGGGTCGCCTGCGCATGACCGGCGGCCGAACCAACGTCTGGGGTCGCGTCAGCCTGCGCTTCAGCGATTGGGATTTTAAGTCGGCTTCCCTCGACGGTTACGGCGAAAACTGGCCGCTCGGCTACAAAGACATCGAGCCCTACTACGATTTTGTCGAAAAATACGTCGGCATCACCGGCAGCGCCGAAGGCCTGGAGCACCTTCCCGACGGCCAATTCCAACCGCCAGTTTCGCTCACCTGCCAGGAAACTCTCTTTCGCAATCGCGTCAAGGAAAAGCTCGGCCGCACCGTCATGCCCACGCGCAGCGCCAACCTCACTAAGCCACTCAACGGCCGCGGCCCCTGCCATTTCTGCGGCCCCTGCGAACGCGGTTGCATGACGCACTCGTATTTCAACTCCGCCTTCACCACTGTCGCCGACGCCCTCGCCACCGGAAATTGCACGCTCATTTCAAACGCTATGGCCTACAAAGTCCTCATGGACCCCGACCGCAACCGCGCCCGCGGCATTCTCTATGTTGAGCGCAACACGCGCCAGTCCCGCGAAATCCACGCCCGCACCGTGATTCTCTGCGCGCAATCGCAGGAATCCGTCCGCATCCTACTCAACTCCGCGACACCGCAGTATTCGAATGGTCTCGCCAATTCCAGCGGCGTCCTCGGCCACTACCTCACCGCACATGTCCGCAGCGGCGGCGGCAGTGGCGAATTTCCCGCCTTCAACTCCAAGCCTTCTCTCGGCGCTCCGGTAAAGCCGCTGGGCATCTACATCGCCCGCTTCCGCAACCTACCGAACACTCCTCCCTACAAAAAATTCCTCCGCGGCTTTGGCTACGAAGGCGAATCCTCTACCGAATTCAACTGGGAAGCGCCCGGTTTCGGCGAAGCATACAAAAAAGCTTTACTCGAGCCCCGCAACAGCATCGACATCACCGGCTTCGGCGAAGTCCTCCCGCGCTGGGACAATTCCGTTGAGCTCGACCTCACGGTCAAGGATGTTTATGGAATCCCCGTGCTGAAAATTCACATGTCCGACGGCGAAAACGAGCGCGCCATGATTCAAGACATGGGCGACTCCGCCGGAGAAATGCTCGAAGCCGCCGGCGCGAAAAACATCCGCACCTACGCTCATCCTTCCGCCCCGCGTTGGGCGCTTCACGAAGCCGGCATCGCCCGTATGGGCTCCGACCCGAAAAAATCCGTCCTCAATCAATTCCAGCAAACCCATGACATCAAGAATCTCTTCGTCATGGATGCTTCCGGCTTCACCTCAAATCCCTGCCAGAATCCCACGCTTACGATCATGGCTCTCTGCGTCCGCTCCTGCGACTACCTCATGTCCGAACTGAAGCGCGACGCGCTCTGAAATTCGCAGCCTCGCAAAGCGCTCGGACCCGGACACACTTCGACTCTTCCCGCTTATTCAGCGGTCGCTTTCCAGTACATTCTTGGTTTTTCAATGATTATTTGCCGTGGACTGCAGCGCTACCCAGTTTGACTCTCATCCGCCGTGCGTGACCGATCTGCCAAGACGGACTATCCGGCCTGTCTCTTCTGCTCCTGCTCCGCCCCGTCCAGCCAGCGTTCCAGCACCGCTTGCGATGGAGGAGCGATTTCAAGGAACCCCAGCCCCGCCCCCATGTTCGGCTGCGAGTAGATGATCTTCGCCTTGGCTTCAAAGAGAGCTTCTCCCGCGGAGATTTTCACCAGCACCAGCGTATCCTTGGGGAAGGGGTTCATCATGTCCAGGTAGCAGCCGTGGAGGCTCAATTCGCTTACGCGCGAGGCGATGCGCACATCAGCTCGCACCTCAATCAATTCGGCGCTGGCTATGAACGAGTACCTTGGCGTTCGGCGTTTCTCTTGATATCCGATGGCAGCCTCCGGTTGGATAACCCTGCTCTCATAATACGACGTTTTGGCCAACAAGCCTCAAAGCGTCCCAAAGAGCCCTTAACCAATTTGAAACCTCGGGTACAACCGCCGCCGTCCGCTGCCGCCTTGAATAGCAGGCAACCCCCGGCGCACTCCTCGATTCAGAGTTGAGTAACGAGCTGTACCTGGGCTCCGCAATAGGGGTGTGGAATGCCGTTGCCTCGTTCCCCCCGACTCTGTTCGCCAGCGAGGTATCCCCATGAATCGTTGGGCTCGCCGCTTCCTCCAGCTTTTCGGTTCGGTCTGCCTGCTCTGGCCGCTGCTTTCGCTCGCGCAAGGTCAGCCTGCTCCGCAAGTCAACTCGGCAAACCCGCAGAGGGGCAAAGCTGCCAAAGGGCGCGACAAGAGACTCATGAAAGAGCTGGGCCTCGATGACACCAACTGGCTCTTAAACGAAGTTCCGGACATCATCACCCCTGCGGAGCGTCGCGCTTTCCTCGAACTTGGCACCGAAGAGGAACGCGATCAATTTAAAGAAATCTTCTGGCGCGACCGAAATCCCGAGCCGGAGTCACCCGTCAACACAGCGCGGGAAGAGCACTACCGCCGCCTCGCCTACGCCGACGAGCACTTTGCCTCCGGCGTCCCCGGCCGAAAATCCGACCGCGGCCACATCTACATCATCTGGGGTCCGCCCGATGAGATCGAATCTCATCCCACCGGCGGCACCTACGATCGCTCTCCCGAGCAAGGTGGAGGTTCTTCCACCGCGTATGCCTGGGAGTTGTGGCGCTATCGCAACCTCGATGGCATCGGTGAGAATATCGAGATTGAGTTCGTCGACCCCTCCGGCTCCGGCGAGTACCACATCACGAACGATCCTTGCGAAAAAGACGCGTTGACGCACGTTCCCGGCGCTGGCCGGAGTCTTTCCGAAATCATGGGCCAATCCACCAAAGCCGGCCGCTTCACCAACACCAATGGAACCACCTGCCCCATGCCCATCGGTGGAACAACCGCAAATACGAACGAGTTCGACGCTCTCGATCGCTACTTCCGCGTCCAGCGTCCGCCCGAACGCCTAAAAGCTCTCGCCGAACTGGTCAACGCTCGCATCGTCCATAACGACATTCACATGGACTATCGTATCGATTTTCTTCGCGTCACCAGCGTCACCGTCCTTGTGCCCATCACCGTTCAAATCCCCAATCGCGACCTCAGCTTCCAGTCCAAACAAGGCGTGCATTCCGCCGTCCTGAATCTCTATGGCCGCATCACTACCCCCGGTGGCATCGTCGTTCAGACCTTTGAGGATTTGATCTCGCGCGATTTTCCTGTCTCGCTCTTCCAGTCCTCGCTGAATCTCTCTTCCATCTACCAAAAGTCAGTCCCACTCCGTTCCGGCCTTTACCGCCTCGATCTCGTCATAAAAGACACCCTCAGCGGCAGTCTCGGTGTCTTCAACACCGCATTGCGCGTACCGCACTTGGAAGACGACAAGCTCGATGCAAGTTCCTTAATCCTCGCCGACCAGATCGAAACTGTCCCGACCAGCCAGACCGGCACTGGACAATTCGTTCTCAACTCCTACAAGGTTCGCCCGCACCTCAGCCAGGAATTCCTAAGCACAGACAAGCTGGGTATTTTTCTTCAGCTCTACAACTTGAAGTTGGACGAGGCTTCCCACAAGACCAACGTCTCCATCGCCTATCGCATCACCAAGGACCAGCAGGAAATCTGGCGAATGGTGGAGACTCCCGATCATCTTCATCAAGGCGGCGAGCAGCTCACCATCGAACGCCTCATCCCGGTTGCCTCGCTGGCGCCCGGCCGCTACACCATCGAAGTCACCGCTATCGATCTGACAACCAGTGAGACCGTCATCCGTACCGCGGTGTTCACGGTGAAACTCGCACCGCCGTCGAAACCAACGTCGACAACACACGCGCCCAATTCCTAACGCCTCGCAGTATCATTGAGGCAAATGCCTGCCCTTTACAAATCAAAATCGGTGTAACATCTCCGCTTCCCGGAGTGCCGTTTTTATCCCACGATAAGGAGGGCCATCTCATGTTTCGCAAGCTCATCAACACCACGGACGATCCGGCCATCACCGTTCTTCGCCTCGTCCTCGGTGTCGTTTTCTTTGCTCATGGCGCGCAAAAAACTCTCGGCTGGTTTGGCGGCTATGGTTTCTCCGGCACCATGGGTTTCTTCACTCAAGGCATGCACATTCCTGCGGCATTCGCTTTCCTGGCCATCTGTGCGGAATTTCTGGGTAGCATCGGCTTGCTCCTCGGCCTTCTCGGCCGCGTCGCGGCCTTCGGCATCTGCTGCAACATGCTGGTAGCCGTGATCACGGTGCACTGGCATTTTGGTTTGTTCGCAAACTGGTTCGGAAATCAAAAGGGCGAAGGCATTGA
>DATDGB010000067.1:0-8443 GCA_036522305.1 Candidatus Acidiferrum sp.
CCACTTTCCTTACTTCGCTAGGAGCAGAGATGCCCTCCGCCGGTTTGGACAATCTGAAGCACATCGTCGTTTTGATGATGAGCGGCCGGTCGTTCGATCATATGCTTGGGGGCTTGAAGCAAGCGTACCCGCGCATTAACGGGCTAATCGGCAACGAATCCAATCCCGACTTCGACGGAAACGTCATTCGAGTTCAACCGCTTGCGAGATTTCAGGGGCTTCTGAGCCCAGCTCCGGATACGCTATTTCCCGGCGTTGACCTTCAAATATTCGGCGGCAGTCAAGACACCATCCGGCTCGCGGGCATGCAAGGGTTCATAAAGAGCTATGCCGCTCGGCAGCACCACGCCAATTCACCCGTGGTCATGTACTACTTCCTTCCATCCAAACTCCCAGTGCTCACCTCACTTGCGACTGAATTTGCTGTTTTCAATGAGTGGTTTTCCTCGATTCCCGGGCCGACAGTCTGCAACCGAACGTTCGCGCACTATGGAACCTCCTTCGGAAGTGTAGGCATGAACGTCGTCCAGATTCAGGACCCCATCCTGAGCATCTATGAACGCATGCTACAAGAGGGCCATACCGCCAGGATTTACTTCTACGACCAGCAGAGCTCAACAATGGACACTGCCAATCTGACAAAGAACCAGCCGCAGATTTTTGGCAGCTACAGCCAATTCATCGGCGACTGCAACCGCGGCACTCTCCCGGAATACAGCTTCGTCGAGCCCTGCGACAATGATCATACCGGACCCGGCGGTGGTGAGATTCTTGCCTCAGACCAGCACCCTGATCACAACGTACAAGAGGGCGAAAAATTCATTGCGAACACCTATCTCCCTTTAGAATGAACACTTTTTAAAAAAGGGGGAGGGGGTGGCCGGTTATTGTTAACTAGAAATGCCAAGATCGAAGATTCCGATCCTGTCGGGTCGATTCAGCCCCCGCCTGGCGCACTCGCGGAATCGGCATGCCTCTCAAACCGAAAAGCGCGCAGAAGGCATCTCCCTCTGCGCGCTCCCATTCTTCATTGTGGCTGTTACTTGCATGGCGATTCCATGCCGTTCTGCAGGCCCGGTTTCAAACGCCGGAATTGTGGCTCAGATGCTGCCTCTGGAACTATTGTGTGCGGCAGCGCGAGTCTCGTCCTTGCAATGCCGCAGCATCTCGGAGGTATTTCGGGAAGATCGGCCGTCCCAGGAATCGTCGTCTTCGGGAAGCCGCCCGATGATGTGCCCAAGCTCGTGCAGCAATATCGTAATTCGTGCCCCAGGAGTATTCCCTTCAAACGAAGAGGTCGTCAGCGTTCGGATTCCCCCAGGCCGAGCGAGCATTCCTTTTGGGTCCAGCTCCATGATGACCGAATTACGGTTGAAGAACGGTCCGTTGGCATTCAACAGGATGGTGGAGTTTCGGCCACCATACTCGATCGACCTGGCCGCCCATGGATGTTTGAGGAGCTCCCCACCTTGACCATCTCTCTTGCTGTAGACGTACGAAGGTCCTTCCATCTCCAGCTCGAAATGCAACGACCGAAAAACATCGGCGGCGTCAGGATCAGCTTCCTGAAACCAGGCGGAGCACGAATTTCCATTTTGCAAAATGTCGAGAACTTGCTCGCGCGCCCGAGCAATCGTGTCACCTCGTTTGCCCAAGGCCGACAACTCCAGCAAAACGCGCTCGTCGTTGTTTGAAGCACTCTCTGAATAAGATGGACTCGACGTCAACAATGCGCATGCGAGTACGGCAGCAGCGATCACCAGCTGGCGCAGCCAGGTTCGCCGGTGCCTCTTCCGCCTGCAGGTCGTCCCAACTCGGCGCAGTGCAGGAGGGCTTTCGGCGGCAGCCTTGTACAGCCCCAGCTTTTCGCCAATCACCACCGTGCCCGAGTGGGCCGCCGCTCCCAAATCCTCAAGCAATTGAGCTACGAATACGTTCAGTTTATGCATATCCACTGCCATTTCTATTCTCCTTCGCGATTGCGATTTCTCTAGATTTTTGCGCACTGATGCACTCGTGGGAAATTCTCACGAAACTGCTCCCTGCGAATTGTGCAAATGCACGTTCCCACGAAGACTTCGCCCCTTATTCCACCTCAACGCCCAACACCTGAATCGTGTCCTGGGGCGTTGAGGCGGAACCTCTGGTCCCTTTTAGAGATATCGGAAACAGAAGGCAAAAGACGACAGGGCCGCGAGCAGCGAGCGAGGGTTGAACTACTTATTCCTGCTTGGGTCATCCTCGGGATTGACATAATTGAACTGCAGCGGAGATTGACCGTGGACCTGCACGATGGTTTCGCCGCAAGCCATGGCGTAGTGGTGCATGTCGGGGTCGAGAAAGGCAAAGCTCCCGGCGATGAACGCTTTCATCTTGCTGGCGTCGAATTCATCGCCCATGCCGACTTTGAAGGTTCCGGAAATGATAGTGACGTTTTCGCGTTGCGGGTGCCAATGGGGCGAGATGCGGAACCCATCAGGCATCTTCAAGCGAATGGTGAAGTCACCCGTGGAGGCGGTGGGATCGCCTTCAAGCACGGCGAACTGCGCGCCCGGACGCACGACCGGCGGCGCCGGCCCCCAGGGGATGGTGTCCGGGGTGAACGCATTTCTTTCGTGTGAATGATCGTGCGCGGCACTGGTGAAAACCAGCCCCGCTCCAGCAAACATTCCTGCTACTGCCAGTGTAAGGAACAAATATTTTTTCATGATTGAGCCTCCGTTGCTCAGTATCCAACGAGGCAATGATGTCTTGAGCAGAAGCTGATTCCAATGAAGGGCGAATACCGTTTGTCTATCTTTTACCTATCGTCGCAAATTACTGATTCCTGGGGGATAATGTGCTGCGAGGGCCCCATGCGACGTAGAAAACCAGAAGCAGGCGAGACGGAACTCGACCTGGGACGCTACGAGCTTCGCCGCCAGGGGCGGCGGATCAAGCTCGAAAAAAAGCCCATGGAACTGCTGATTTTTCTGGCGGGCCGGCGGGACCAACTGGTTTCGCGACGGGAGATCGTCACGAAATTGTGGCGGTCGGACCTGTTTATCGATACCGAGCCAAATATTAACAACATCGTGCGAAAAATTCGTACGGCGCTGGGTGATGATTCCGGTAAACCGCAGTTTCTAGAAACCGTTGTGGGTAAAGGGTACCGATTCATCGGACCGTTGCGCATGATTCCCGCGCGCTATCCGCAAACTGATTTGGGATCGGGAGCCATGAGTGCGGTCAGCCCGGAAAGAGCGGGCGAGTGGAGCGGACGCTCGTCGGTGGCCATCTTGCCGCTGATGCTTCTCGGGAAGGCCACGGATGACCATGGGGTAAGCCTGGGATTTACGGATGCATTGGTTACGCGTCTTGGGAATTTGCCGGGCGTGGACGTCCTTCCAACTTCAGCAGTGCTGAATGTGCCTGTCGAGGCGGCGGTGTCGGAGACCGCCTCGCGTCTTGGAGTACGTTTCGTCGTCCACGGCGCCATCCAAATGTCAAAAGGCATCTGGCGCCTCTCGATGGAAATGTTTGACACCCATGCACAGAGTGCTTGCTTCAGGAGAAAACTCGATCTCGACGTGAATCGCCTTTCCGACATTGAGGACGAGATGGCGAAGCAAATCGCCATGGCATTGAACCGGCCGCTGGGGACTGGGACGGTTCAACACCGCCCACGATACAGCAAGGACCCGATGGCGTATGCGGAATTCATACGGGGTTACCGTCTCAGCTCCGCCGGCGATCCAGCGTTGCTGGACGAAGCCGCTCAGCACCTGACCAATGCGGTTACCCGAGATCCCACTTTTTCCCTGGCCCATGCCACCCTATCCGTGGTGTGCGCGACTCGCCACTTTGAACTTGATCCCGCGAGCGCGTGGCTGGAAAAGGCCGAGTTCCATTGCCGTCGTGCGCTTGAACTGGATCCGGATTTGGCCGAAGCCCACGTGGCCAGTGCATTTCTCCTTTGGGGGCCGTCGAAAAACTTCCAGCACCTTGAAGCGATTGCCGAATTGAAGCGAGCGCTTGGCCTGCGGAACAATCAACCCCAAGCCTTCAACCGCCTGGGTACAATCCTGGCACACATCGGGTTGCTCGACCACGCTCGCGAAATGTATGAAAGGGCGCGGCCATTTCATCCCAGAAGGGCCGTTAGCCACAGCATCGTGCAAGTGTACATTTGGAATGGGGAATACAACTCGGCGCGGGAGGAGATTCAAGCGTGGCGAGCGGAGATTCCAAGCAACAAGTATCCAGTCCATTTTGCGCCACAGTTGGCCATGCTTACCGGAGATGTGAAAGAAGCAAAAAAACTGCTGGAAGCGGCGGTCCATCTCTCGCCCGAAGAACCGCTCTTCGTCAGTTTACAAGGCGTGTTTTACGCGTCGACGGGGAATGAAGGGAAGGCGCTCGACTGCCTAACAACGGCATGCGCGAGCCCAAAATCGTTTGGACATGCGCACCACAGCTACTATCAGATCGCATGCATCCTTGCCTTGTTGGGACGGCGTGAAGCTGCGTTCGAATGGTTGGAGAGAAGTGTCAGCAGCGGCTTTGCGTGCTGGCCTTTTTTTCTAAAGGACCCTTTCTTGAAGAATGTACGCGAGCTTCCCGCGTTTGAGGTTCTGGTGAGTTCGTTGCAAGCCAAGTATCCGGACCATCTCGGATTGCTCTAGCTCACTTTCCCTAGTCTTTTTCGCGCTTGCCCCGCAGCAAATCCTCGAGGTCACCCATCTTTTCCCCGAGCAAATTCAGCTTCCGCGCCAAGCCCTGAATCTCCGCCTCCGCGCGCCGGTTCACCGCGTAGTCCAATTCACCGCGCACGCGATCCTTCATGTCCTGCCGGTTCTGGCTCATCATAATGACCGGCGCCTGAATCGCCGCAAGCAGCGACAGAATCAGGTTCAGCAATATAAATGGATACGGATCCCACGCCGCCCTCCGCATCATCACATTGATCGCCGTATAGACGCTGCTCACGATCAGAAAACCAATAATAAAGGTCCACGATCCGCCGAACTGCACCATGGAATCCGCGATGCGCTCGGGCAGCGTCGACTTTTCTTCGATCACTTCGTTGGCATTGCGCGTCGCGCGCAGCCGCACGAGTTGCTGCGACGCGTGGTACTGCCGCCCCAGGACCGTCAACATATCCATTCCGGCGTGCGGCTTGCGTTGCAGCAGCGTCGCGATGTGTCCCCGGCTGACTTCCAGGCACTGCGTATCTTCAACAGCCGTCGCGTTGGTTTGATGTGGCGTCTGCTCCAGCATCGAAGCAAAACCAAAAAACTCGCCGTGCGCGGGCTCATCCACCACGACTTCCTGCTGGTCTTCGTCCACCGTGGTGACGCGCACTTTTCCGGAAACCATCACATAAGCTTGTCCGCCCGGGTCGCCCATTTTGTAAATGCGCTGCCGCGGCGCGAAATTCTTGAGTTCCACTTGCCCCGCGAGCACCGCGGTTTCATCTTCATCGAGCAGCGCAAACAGCGGAACGTGTTTCAACACTTCGGGATTGCAGGACATCGGCCACCTCTTTTGCAGAAACTGGAATGGTTCTCAGTTTTCCAATCGTTTGAATCGAGCGCAACAGGAAATAGCAGCGCCCATAGTAAACCCGATGCAGGTTACAGCTTCAAGAACCATCCGGAAAAAGCAGGAGGGAATCATTGCGCCAAAACGCAGAAAATTGCAGGACATGCATCACTGAATGATTTGAATTGTGACCTCTTGCGCCGCCGCATGCAGCGTCAGGAGCGCGGACATTCGCTGCGCCCAGCGTTCGAGTCCGTCCGCACCGCCAAAAGAAATAATGACTGCCAGCACCTCCTTTGTTTCCGCCGTCACCATGGTCCTTTCCGAATCGCTGGTCGCGCTGCCGTGCGGCCCGGCGTTGTCCGCGAACAACGGCAAGCCTTCCAGATTCAAATCGTACTTGCCGATGCCCTTGTACGTTTCGCCTGCGCGCCCCGCGCGAAAAACAATTTCGCCGGTCACATGCCCCAGGTCATACAAACCAACCGGCAGTCTGCTTTCCACCGAAACCAGATTGATCACATCCACTACAACGTTGATTTGAGGGAAGCCTTTGCCAGCGACGATTCTCCGAAGAAGGGATTCCGCGGAACCGCGATATCTTGAGGGGTCTTTTCCCAACGACTTGTAGGCTTTGCGGACCGTTTCAACTTGTGGCGATTCCAGGACCCCGCGCGGAAAGGGCAGTTCCTGGATTTCGAGTTCTCTCTGATTCATCTCCCCGAGCAGCGCCACAGGAGAAGCACCTGGTTGAACGCGCGCTGTCACGCAGGTGAGCGCAGTTCGCGGACATTTCGCTTTCAATTTTGGATCAATTGTTATTTGCATGGATTAGTTTTGAACCGGTTTTAGTTTTGCAGAAAAGTGCCGTAGAAATTTTGCCTGCTCGGTGATTTGGTAGCCGCGAATGTGTTCGCGCTTGCGCCAAACGTCGAGAATGACTTCCACGACGTACTCGATGTGGCTCTGCGTATAGGTGCGCCGCGGAATCGCCAGCCGCACCAGATCCATTTTCGCATGCTCGCCGAACATCAGCGTCCCGATTTCCACGGAGCGAATCCCGCCTTCCAGATAAAGCTCGTTCGCCAGCGCTACTCCCGGAAATTGCGCGGGAGGAACATGAGGCAGAAACGCGCGGGCATCAATATATATGGCATGGCCGCCGGGCGGCTGCACGATGGGCACTCCCTGGTTCGAAATGTGGTTGCCAAGAAACGCGGTGGAAGCGATGCGGTATTCCAAATATTCTTCTTCAAGCGCTTCGTTCAAGCCGACGGCGATGGCTTCCAGGTCGCGCCCGGCGAGTCCACCGTAGGTGGGGAAGCCTTCGGTCAAAATCAGAAGGTCTTTTTCCTGCTGCGCCAAAATATCATCGTTGGTGCAGAGGAATCCGCCGATATTGGCCATGCCATCTTTTTTTGCGGACATGGTGCAGCCGTCGGCAAGCGAAAACATTTCACGCGCAATTTCCCGTGGAGTTTTATGCGCATAGCCGGGTTCGCGCAATTTGATGAAGTAAGCATTTTCCGCGAAGCGGCACGCATCGATGTACAGCGGAACACCGTGCTTCTTGCAGATTTCCTTTACCGCGCGAATGTTTTCCATTGAGACGGGCTGGCCGCCGCCGGAATTGTTGGTCACCGTCAGCATCACCAACGGAATTCGCTTGGCGCCTTCGCGTTCGAACGCTTCCGACAGACGCGCGGTGTCCATATTTCCCTTGAATGGATGTACAAACGCGGGTTCCTTCGCTTCCGGGATGGGAAGATCGAGCGCCCGGGCTCCGACAAATTCGCAGTTCGCGCGAGTAGTGTCAAAATGCGTGTTGTTCGGAACCACCTCGCCTTTCTTGCACATCACACTGAATAAAATGCGTTCCGCTGCGCGGCCCTGGTGCGTGGGAATCGCGTGGCGGAATCCGAAGATGGCCTGAACGGAATCGCGAAAGCGCGCGAAGCTCGGCGAACCGGCGTAGGATTCATCACCGCGCATCATGGCGGCCCACTGCTCGGTGGACATCGCGGCGGTTCCCGAATCCGTCAGCAAATCAATCAAAATGGCGTCGGAAGGCACGAGGAAAAGATTGTAGCCGGCGGCCTCCATGAGCTTCCGGCGTTCTTCGCGCGTGGTGCGGCGGATGGCTTCGATGCTCTTGATTCGAAATGGCTCGATGATGGTCTTGATCGGCATGCTCTTGCAGTGCTCTCCCGGGACACACTACCACACCACCTGATTTTTCGTCGGGACACGACAGTCGCTGGGGAGAGAACCTAACGAGGCCAATTTACTGAGCCCCGGCCACTGCGCTTGATGCGCTACCCGTGGTAAACTTTATGGATTCTAGGCCCGTAGCTCAGTTGGTTAGAGCGCTACCTTGACACGGTAGAGGTCTGGGGTTCGAGTCCCCACGGGCCTACCATCGTTTTCAATACCTTAGAGAGTTTTCTTCAGAATCCCACAAAAACTTCACCTGTAATTCTTCACCTGTAAAATGGGTTTTCGGCTGGGCGAACAATTACATCCATTACATCGCCAGCCTTCGTGACCGCCAAGACTTCCAAAAGGTCATCTCGATCGTCCCAACCATAGTCCTTCCTAGAAAAGGTCCCGGATCCGGCGTAGCTCTCGACCGACGGGAGGGCCTCCGCCAACCCGCTCCAAGATGCAAGCCATGTTCGCTTCTTAACGGCGGTGTGTGGGTGGTGCAAGACCCAACGTGGTTTGTATTCGGTTGCTAAGTTCTTGAACCTCTGTTTAACGTCCAAGCGCCAGCCAGTGGCCTTTGCGTCAGAGCGATGGTTGAAGATAGTCAAATCGTGACAACCCAAGATCATCGTCTTGTTACCACCCAATTCCAGAAAATGGTTCTCCAAAACTATGTTCCGCATCAGTCCAATCTCCTGACCCGTAGTGGGATAGG
>DATDGB010000068.1:0-2150 GCA_036522305.1 Candidatus Acidiferrum sp.
TCACGGATGGTGTGATCCGACGGATGATTGATAAGTGGCTGAAAGCAGGAGTCCTGGAAGATGGCCTCCTGCGCCACGCGACCGAAGGCTCCCCACAGGGCGGAGTGATCTCACCTTGCCTCTCGAACATTTTCCTGCACCGGCTTCACTCACATTTGGGGTAAGTCGCGGGCAGGCAAGAACGTGGTGCGACAAGTAACGGCGAAGAACCGTTACGCCCGAGCGCTGGCGGCGGTTACGGCGTGGTGCCGGGTCAACCGGCATCAGCCCATCCCTGACCAGCAAGCCCATCTGATCGCGATGATGCGGGGCCACTATGCCTACTACGGCATAACTGGCAACTTTCGACGAATACGCTGGTACGCCAATCAGGTCGAGAGGATCTGGCAAAAGTGGTTGTCGCGGCGAGATCGCAGGAATCAGCTCCCCAAGAGCCGGTTCTCTGCACTTCTACAGCGTCACCCTCTGCCGGCAGCCCGGATCGTCCATCGCTACACCCCCGCGAGCAAAGCTCTTCCATGAAGAACCGGAAGCGGGAAATCTGCACATCCGGGACTGTGAGGGATGAGGATGGCAACATCCCAGGGCTGTTCAACGCTCTTTGTAGAAGTTGATGGCGAGTAGGGATTTGAGGCCGCCGAGTGCGGCGGCGTAGCGATCCTGGGCGATGGTGTCGGATTGATTGAACCGCAGGATATTGTAAGCGAAGCTGCGGATTCTGGCGAAGATGCCGGGGTTGCGGCGGATGCGCGATGCATCTTCGCGCAGGGTGACGTCGCGGGTGTAGTGCAGCTTGTTTTCGATTCCCCAGTGTTTGCGAATGGCTTCGGCGGCCTGCCCGGCAAGGACGGGGCGATTGGAGAGATAGAAAGAGCTTTCGAACGAAGGCTTCCAAAGGCCGGTGGCGGGTTGGAAAGTCAGGACGCTTCGTTCGACCGCGACGATGGCGGCAACGTATGGCTCCCATTCGGTCCCGGCGACCGCCGGCAGGGCATCGAATACCGCCACGGTCCTGGTTTCGTGGCGGTTGCGTTTTTTGCGATCGACCGTCTGAACGCCGGAAAGCGGCTTGGTGTCGTTGCAAACGGCTTCGGCCTTGCGGCACAAGATCGGCTGGTTGTCTTTTAATTGAACGATCAGGTGCGCCTGAGTCTCGGCGGCAGCTTCAAAGGTTTTTTTTGGCAATGCATGGCGTCGAGCGTAACGAAATGACCTGCGACATCGAGCTCTTCCAGCAGTTTCTGCGCCGCCGGTATCTCGTTGGACTTTTCGTCGATCTCGATATGCGCCAGCACCAGCGCCGTATCGGCGGCAAACGCGCTGAGTATCTGTCTGGCCTTGGTATCGTTGAAGGCGTCGAAACTGCCCTTGAGCGCCTTGCCGTCGAGCGCCACCATGCGCGTGCCGGCGGGCGCTTCGCAGCCGTTCAGGTCGGCGGCGTGTTCACGAAAGACCGTTTCGACATCTGCCGGTTTCAGGCCCTGCAGAATATAACGGATCGCCGTGTGGGCAGGCGGCCTCTTCCAAGCGATCTTGAACGCCTTGTTCAACCGTCGCCGGTGGGTCTTGATGAACGTGTGAATTCCGCGGTACGAATCGGCGCCCGTCACAATCGCCAGAATGGCAAACAGCAAAACATGCGGTAGCTTATAGAGCTTACCCTCGGCACGGCGCGGGTCGGGGATCGTGCCGAGATGCGAAAGAAAACGGTCGAATGAGCCGATGGCAACCTCCCGTGATTCGGAGGCCGTCATAGATTCAGAACTTTTCTCCCACGGGAATCCCCGTTTTTGGCCAGCACCTCAAATTGTCGGCCACTGTTGCTTTACAGACTCAGTCGATAGCGTTGAACAGCCCTGGGCAAGAGGCTAATTGACCCGGGCCGGCTGGTCTACGATATGATCGGCAAGCGATCTAAACCCAGTACAGGCCGCCCTTTGCCGGGCAATTAACGTTCGCTCATATTCACATGAACGCCTGTTAACATTGCGAAAAACATTGGCAAAAGTCATATCTTTCTGATAAAATATATATGATCGGGGGCAAGTTGCTAACACTCTGGCGCGCCCGATTTCTGAAAAATCGGAGGAAACGACATGCTCATGAAGATCTGCATTGCGGCTGCTGTCGCTCTTGGCTTCAGTCTTGCG
>DATDGB010000069.1:0-12378 GCA_036522305.1 Candidatus Acidiferrum sp.
TCCGGAGATACAACCAGCAAGAAACTCCGTACGCACTCCAAGAAGTAGAACTTCGCTCTTGGCTTCAGTTCGGAGAGGCTTACTCGGCTTTGCGGGGCTGGCGCCCCATTCCGGCCGCTCTTCTGTCCCATTCCGTCTTACAATGTTCCGGGACCGAAGATATTTCCCTTCCAACTAAACGACCCCAAACAAGCTGGAGCCGTCCCACTCAGGGTAAATGCTTCCCTGACAAACACCGAAGTATAGGGAATAAATCGCGTCCTGTCAAATCTTTCGCAACATTCGCAAAAATAGCCCTGTGGAAAAAGGGGTTTTGGCTCTTCCCTTGCTCCGTACAACTTCACGCAGCCCCTGCTTCGTAGCGGGTACGCTACGGCGAGGCCTTCACCCGCGCCGCCGCCAAAACGGGCTTAAGCGGAACGCGGTAGATATTCCCCAGCCCGTTTCGGACACTCTTCATTCCGTCCGTAAACTGCTGATAAGTAATGGCTTGCTCTATTTTTTCGTAGGGCATCCCCATCTCGCTGGCGTAATACAGCCACTTCCCATCCGCCGAAACCCGGGGGCTGTACTCCCTGGCCGGAGTATTGACGATGGGACCCAGATTGACTGGTTTGCCCCAAATTCCTTTCTCGTGAAAGCTCACGAATAGATCGGAGTTCCCATAGCCATTCTCGCGCCCAAAACTGCCTATTAAGAGATAGCTCTCATCCGGCGCAATCCAGGCTTCAAGGCTCGCTATGCCGGGTCCATTAATGGCCGACCCTAGATCCTCAGCCTCCTTATAAATTCCATCCACGAGTCGCGCTCGAAAAATGTCGTAGCTTCCGGTCTTGCGGCTGGACGTGAAATACATCGTGCCATCGTTGGTGACCGATGCGAACACCTGGCTTCCCTGGGTGTTGATCGCTCCAGACACGAGCGTAGGCTTGCTCCACCCGTTAGCCATTTTGTTCACTTGCCATATCTGAAATCGGTGCTCGTCCATTCCATTTGGCGTCGCGGGACGGTCAGAGGCAAAGAACATCGTTTCTCCGTCAGGTGATAGCACCGGATCGCTGTCCCGGTATTCCCCGGAAAAAGGCAACACTTCCGGCTTGCCCCACTTTCCTTCTACGAGGTGCGATTCGCATAAAACGTACAGGTAGTGGGCCGGCACAGTTTTGTCGAAATACAATGTCTTTCCGTCCGGTGACGGCGTTCCCCCAAACTCATCATCCGGCGTCGAAATGACACCCTCACCAATCATCTCCGGTACTATCGGAGTTTCCTCTGCTGCGCTTGTATCTCCGGGTGAAGACAATTTTCTCGCACCAGCCATCAGTACAGTCAAAAAGACCAAGGAGACCACGGCGACGCGTTTCATGGTGTGCGCTCCCTATCTTTCCTTCTTGATGTCGAGAACTTCAACCGGAATCGTATAAATGTTTCCGTGGCCATTCAGCAGGCCGTGAAGTTCCCTCTCGAGCTCATCCATTGTCAATTTGTGGGCGACGGGTACCGTGAACACGCTTCGCTCACTCGAAAACACCAGCTGTTTTCCGTCGGGCGTCAACGCGGGATAGCCCTCATCGGCCACGGTGTTCACGCCGTGCTCCAGATGCCGCGCTTCCGCCCATTTTCCGCCAACATTGCGGCTGACGTAAATATCTCCACGGGCGTACGGATATCCGCCGGTGAACAATGTTCCCTCGCGATGGTGCCCCGGTGCTGCGTCGTCTCCGGCCGAAACAAACAATAAAATGGTTTCGTCGGCACTGATGAAGGGATCGAAATCGCTGAACTTCGAATTAACCGGCTCGGGTATTTTCTCGGGCTCTTGGTAGGTACCCTGTATCAATCGAGAACGATAGATTTTAGGACGCCCCGCCTGCTCGCGATCGGAAGTGAAATAGAGGGTTCCATCCTTCGTCACCGAAGCGCCCCAATTCCAATGATCCTCGGGGGCGTTGATCGGCGCAGGGAGTGGTTCCGGCTCTCCCCAACCATCTTTGGTTTTCTCCGCCTTCCAGATGCGCAAAACGTGAGCCTTCATTCCCGGCGGGACCCGTGAAGATGAGAAATACATGGTCTGTCCATCCGGTGACAGTCGTGGCGGGAAATCGAGATACTTGCCGGAAAACGGCAACACCTCGGGTGTTGTCCACTTTCCATTTTGCCAGCGGGAAACGCACAACAAACCGATGCGCGGGAATGTTGTCGTGGGATTGAACTTCGCGAAATAAAACTCTCGCCCGTCCGGGCTGAACACGCCGCCGGCTTCATCGTCGGGCGTGGAGATTACACCCTCTGCGAACAGGTGAGGCTCGTTAGTTCCCGTCGGCAGGAGCTCATAAGAAATGGAGTCCGGTCCCCCTGCACGGGTCGAGACCGCCAGGCTTAATCCCAGCAGACTTACGACGACGAGCGCGTGCCACCAAGCAAGTTTGTGTCTGGTTTTCATCTGCGCCACCAAGGAGAATCTTCCGCTACCCCAATGGACGCATGAGTTCAAAAAAAGGCTCGTCGTACGCTCACGCACGAGGGGCTTCGGCCATGCTTGTGTGCCGAATTTCTACGCGTGGTAGCCCGCAGCAAGCCTCAGGGCTTTTTTTCTCCGCCGCCCATTGGGACAACCGTGTGCCGCGGCAACGTCGCGCGGCCTTTCTCCACAGCGGTGTAACCATCCCGAATGACCAACTCCACCTTTGCCAAGTCGTCCAGATTCTCGTCCGGCCTGCCGTTCACCACCAAAACGTCCGCCAGCTTCCCTGCCTGTAGCGTTCCCAGACGGTCGTCCATATCTAGGATCTCGGAGTTCGTTTTTGTCGCCGCCACCAGCGCCTCCGGAACGCTCCATCCCGCGTCCACAAAATTTTTCAGCTCCCGGATGTACGGCCCCGGCATGTAGCGGTACCAATGTAAGATCAAATCCGTTCCGACACCGCACTTGATTCCCGCCTTGCGCAAACGCTTCAACATCTCGAGATTGGCATCCTTGGAAAAAGTGAATCGCCGGGACGTCGATCCGAAGTATCCTCCCCATTCGTCGAAAATAATTTGGTACGGGATGAGCGTCGGGTCGGCCGCCACGCCCTTCGTCGCCATCAACTGAATCGTTTCCTCGCTTCGCGGCAACGGATGCTCGATGGTGTCCGCGCCGGCTTCCACGGCTCGCTGGATGTAAAATGTTTCCGAATCCACGGTCACCTTCAACCCCAATTCGTGCGCTTCCGTTACCGCCGCTTTGATCTCCTCGGCGGAAAAGTGGCTGCCAAGCTTGATCACATCCGCGCCCTTGTGAAACTGCTCGCGCACGGCTTGCCGCCAATCGTCCGGCCCGGAGGCCAGCCGCGTCGCGCCCATCCTCAGGATCAATTCATCCGGAGTATTTTCCGTGGAATGCCCGCCCTCCCCGGTAATAAAAGCTCCGGCAGGAAATACCCTTGGTCCCGGGATGCGATTCTCACGCACCCACTCCTTCAAGCGGAACGGCACGTCACCCTGCGAACCGACGTCGCGCACACTGGTGATTCCACTCTCAATGAAATAGCGCAATTTCTCGGCGCCGCGCAGCGTGGCGTCGGAATCATTGATGGCCACGCCAAAGTTCTCGTCGGTCAGCGGATATGTCAGATGCGTGTGCAGATCGATTAGCCCCGGCAAAACTGTCTTTCCGGAGACATCAATCACTTGGGCGTCTTTCGGCCAATCGCTGGAGTTGGCCGGCAGTATCTTCACAATTTTGTTTCTCTCAATGACCAGCGTGCCCTCGTGCGCCGGCGTTCCCGTGCCGTCAAAGATTCTCCCGCCGCGAAGCACGAGCGTGCCTTCCGGTCCGCGCGGTCCCGGCTTCACCACGATGCGCCGCGGGTCATCGCTCACCTGCGTTTTCGGATCGAGGAACTTTCTGCGATCTTGAGGCTTTTCTTGCGTCCAGCTAGGAGCGCTTAGGACCGCTGTGAGAAGTGTTAGAGCGAGCGCCTTCATCTTCATCCGTGCGTCCTCCAGGGACTCGTGTCATATCACAGTTCTTCCCAATCTTCGCTGTGCAAAAAACTCGGGCGGCACGGCCTTGTCGTGCCGCCCGTCAAACTTCCAATCCAATTTTTAACCCCTCCTGGCTAGTTCGGTGGCGCTTCTTCTTTCTTTTCGGCCTCCGCGAACTCCTTGGGCCACAACCCAAACGCCTTCAGCAGCTCGTCCTGGTGCTGGGCTTTCAGCATCTTCGCGGTCTTTTCCGCAGGCCATGGCGAAGCAAATCGCTCCGGCCGGTCCGCGATCCAATACGCCGTAAGCGCCATGAGCGTGGCGTTTTGCGCCAGCACATCAGGCTTTACCGCCTCCAGCGCATCGGCCGAAGAATGATGGGTGTATTTGTAATCCGGAGAATCCTGATCCATGTTAATCCCCGGCAGTCCAGCCATGGAAAACGGCAGAGTGTCGGTCCCGTTTTCAACCTTGTCGTTGACGGCAATCTCGCGAATGGAAGAAAGCGACTTGGCGAATGGCCGGAAGCTTGCCACCAGGTCGTCGCGGCCACCCAGATTGAATTCTTTCACCGGCCCCTGCCCGTTATCCAGCACCACGTTTCCCAAGTGATTGGCCATTTCCGCATGATGTTGCTTCATGTAAGCAAAAGAACCGTCAAGCCCTTGCTCCTCACCGGTGAACAACACAAAGCGAATCGTCCGCCGCGGCTTCATGCCTGATCGGAGAATCGCTTCCGCTGATCCCAGCACGCTCGCTGAGCCCGTTCCGTTGTCCGTGGTGCCCTCGGAAAGATCCCAGGAATCCAGATGGGCTCCAACCACCAGCACCTGCTCCGGATTTTCCCGTCCGCGAATCTCTCCCACCACATTCGCCGATTCCACAGGCCCGTTCGAAAATGTGTTTTGCACGTTGAAGCGCACTCGCACTTTTTTCCCGCTCGCCACGTATCGTTCCAACTGCCCTTGATCCTCGGCGGTCATCGACACCACTGGAATTGCAAAATCCACGTCGAATCCGAGAATCCCGGTGTGCGTCAGGTTCATCCCCGAAGCCTTCGATCCGGCTTGGCCTCCGATTACCGCGACGGCTCCAGCCTTCCCGGCCGCTTTCAAGAAATCGCCGAAGATGGCAAACAGCAAATCCCCACTTTTCCTTGGCGCACCCTGCATCACCACCAGCACAACCTTCCCGGAAAGCCTCGAAGCGCTCTTGACCTCTTCATCGATGTCAAAGAGATTCGCCGTCACTACTTCCCCTTCCGCACCCCCTGCCGGCGTCGACCCAGTCCATCCCATCGCATCCACGTGCAGCGGTCTGCGGATCGGCTCGAGCATTTCCGCCTGCGCCGTGCCGCGCGTCCATCCGCGCCACAGTTGATATTTTTCCGTGTGCACGTTTTCAAGCCCCATGGCCTTCATCTTGGCCACGCCCCAATCCTCGGCTTTTCGCTCCGCAGGCGATCCCGTCACGCGCGAGCCGATGTCGTCGCTCAGCTCCGTGAGATACTGAAACGCGTGCGAATCCATCATCCCCTCGCCCGCGATCTTCACCAGCGCCGGCTTCGTCCCATCCTCATCCGGGCCCTTGGGCGCCCGGTTGTCCGCTCGCACCGTGCATGCTCCGCCCAAAGCAAATCCCAGCACCGCCACCGCCACTCCCGCCATGACACGCCGCATCCGCTTTCTCCTCGCGCCATTCGCGCATGCAAACTCTATCACGCACTCAGACGCCCCCGCCGCCATTCCGTTTTGTCCCCCTCGTTCAGCCATTTCTTCGCTGGACTCTCTGTCTTCTCTGTGAACTCCCTGTTCTCTGTGCCCTCTGTGTTAAATCCTTTGCTTTTTCCCATGCGTCCACTTCGCCCGCTCATGCATATTCCGCAACGCGCCCGCACCCATCTCTTTACGCTTTTCCGTCCTCGCCCTAAACTGGCTGCGAGGCCATCTTGCGACTCCATCTCAGCTTTCATTCGCTCTTGCGGGTGCTCACACTGTCTTTTCTACTTGCCTCCTTGAATAGTGCTTTGACTAAAGCCCAGCAATCTCCGCAAAAGCCAACCGAAAAATCCACCGCCAGCGCTTCAACTCCCGCCGAGCCTCAAAACCCCGCCCAATTCGAGCTACTCGAAACCAAGTTTCGCTTCGAAGCTAACGGCGACTCCCGCAAAGAAGTCCACGCCCGCGTGTACATCAACTCTGAACTCGGCGTCCGCCAGTTTGCGCGCCTCAATTTCGACTACAACCGCTCCTTCCAATCCGTAGAAATCCCGCTTGTCCACATCACCCACCCCAGCGGCGGCACCGCCGACATTCTCCCCAGCGCCATCACCGACAATCCCAACCCCGCCGTCGTCAACGCCCCCGCCTACCAGGACGTCCGCGTTAAGTCCGTCCGCATCCTTGGCCTAGAGCCCGGCGACAAACTTGAATACCGCGTCGTCACAACAATGACCAATCATCCGCTTGCTCCGAATTTCTGGTTGGATCATTCGTTCGACCGGACGAGCGTCGTCTCCGAAGAGCATTTTCAAGTTGTGCTGCCCGCGTCACTTCTCGCCTCTTCCCCACTCATCGTCGTAAAGAATAAGAATGTGCGGCAGCAACTCGAATGGCGCCTCGACGAGCCGCTAGGCTGCGGGCGTTGTTCCCCTCCCGAAATCGGCACAGAAATTGATCCGGCACTAATAGACTTCTTGGCTTTCAAGAAGTTGACTAAGAAACAGAAACATCAATCGGCTAGGGCGGCCAAGCCGGCAGAGACTCCTCCCTCTCCGCCCCCTGACGAGCCACTCCCCTCCGCGGAATATGGGAAGGTTCAGCTGGTGGTCAAACCGTTGGCGTCGGGACCATCCATCGAAAAATGTGGTGAAGGAAGCAATGCTGAGATCTCCTTTACGTGGAAGCACACGACCGCTTCGCTGGCGGAGGTCCAGAGCAAGGATTCGGCTGACTTGCAGGACATTCCAGATATCGAAATCGGAAAGACCTCGTACTGGTCGACGCTTGCTTACCAGCTTAACGTGACACTCTCGTTACCGGAGCAGCTACCCGAAGCGGTCATCGAACGATCGCAGCAACTAGCGGCTCAGGCGGAGACGCCCCCCGCCAGAGCGGAAGGCATCTACGACTTCGTCTCCCAGAAAATCAAAACCATCGATCTGCCTCTGGGAGCGACTGGGTTCAAGCCTCGCGCTTTGGCGGAAATCCTCTCGTCGGGTTACGCCACCCAGGAAGACAAGTACTTGCTCTTCAAAGCCCTTGCGGAAGCCGCCAAACTTTCAGCGGGGGCCGCTCTGATCGGTCCGGCAAAGAGGACCGCCGCGTTGATGGCCAGTCCAGCAGCGTTCAGCCACTTAGTGGTTGTCTACGATTACGTAGCGCTCGATCCGAGTTTGGAAGTGGCGCCGTTTGGAGCATTGCCTGCATCCTACCGTGGCGGCACTGCCTTGTCTTTCGGAGTTGTAGACCCTGGCCCATTGGTCGACTTACCGGCCACTCCGACGTTCGGCGGGATTCCCAAAGACCTGCCGTTCCCTTCTTCCCAGAAAGTGAACGTGAACGCGTCGCTCGATCCCGATGGCAAGCTCACTGCCAAAGTTCACTACTCCATGCGCGGAGACAATGAACTGCTCCTCCGCCTTGGCTTTCATCAAACGCCAAAAGATAAGTGGAAGGAACTCGCGCAGCTGCTCTCGCTCTCGGACGGCTTCCGCGGGCAAGTAACTAGCGTGAACGCGTCCGACCCGTACGCCACGCGCGAGCCGTTTACGGTCGATTACGAAATCGTCCAGCCCAAATTTGTGGACTGGTCGAAGAAGCCCGTGCGCATCCCGGCCCTGCTTCCCCAGCTGGGCTTGCCCGATCCGCCCGCCAAACCCACCCCTGGAGCCGCCACCGCTCCCATCGAACTTGGCACACCGCTCGAGGTCGAAACCAAAATGACCCTTCGCCTTCCCCCTGGTACAGACGTCGCAGCGCCAACCGGCACTTCCGTCCAGCGCGACTACGCCACGTTCGCCTCCCAATATTCCATCAAAGGATTGACTGTCAGCGCTTCCCGGCACATCAACTTCCTGCTCCGGCAGGTTCCCGCCGAGCGCGCCGCCGACTACAACGCGTTCCTCCGCGCGGTTCTCAGCGACCAGGCTCAAGACTTTACTCTCGAGCGGGAGTCGGCGCCTGCGGCTCCTCCCAAGCCCGCGCCTTCGCCTGCGGCTCCGAATCCGAAACCTTGAATTTCCAAATGGCTGGAATCAGCGTAGCGACATCGGTGGGGGTACACCCCCGGGCAGTTCATATGAATATCAAAGGAAAGGACTTACGAAATTTGCATTTCGTAAATTACTGATTCTAAGGGAAATGGTTTTTGGGCAAATGGCTCTGGACTGATAAGGTGAAGCCTATAAAAAGAAAAGCGGGAGCAAGCTCCCGCACTCCAAAACGGACTTATCTACAAGGATAAGTGTAGCACAATTTAAGGGAAAGTCAAGAGGGAATTTCGGTTTTTTGAATACTTATTGTTCTGAATTGAAATAGAAGAACTTACGGCAGATTGAAATGGGATCTAGCGGAGCTCGAGAATTTCTCTCTCTTTGGCGGCTGACAAATCCTCGATCTTCTTGGTTTCAGCGTGCGAAATCTTTTCCATCTCGTCCAGCGCGCGCTTCTGTTCGTCCTGGCTGATCTTCTTTTCTTTCTCCAGCTTATCGATGGCTTCTTTGACGTCGCGCCGGATGTTGCGCACCGCTGTGCGGTGATTCTCCAGGGCCTTGTGCAGGTGCTTTACGATCTCCTTGCGGCGCTCTTCGGTCGGCGAGGGCATCGGAATGCGGACTACTTTGCCATCGTTCGTCGGGTTCAGCCCAAGGTCCGAAGCCCGTATAGCTTTGTCGATCAACGGCACAACGCTCGGGTCCCACGGCGAAATCACCAGCAGCGTCGCCTCCGGCACCGCCACTGTCCCGAGTTGATTCACCGGCATGGGCGTCCCGTGATAATCCACGCGGATTGATTCCAGAATGGAAGCGTTGGCCCGCCCCGTACGCAGCGTCGCCAATTCCTTCCGGAAATCATCGACCGCCTTTTCCATCCGCACTCGGCCAGCAGCAATTGCATCTTTCGTCGTCATATTCGAAGTCCTTAGCTCTTAATTCTTGGTTTTTGTTCGTGAAAAAACAGCAATGCCAAATAGATGACAGGAACCGTCTTTTTTCTGGCCTGGGTACCGGTTCTCACTCACAACTAAAAACTTACAACAAACAACCGCTTCAAGCCGGCGACACTTTGGAGCCCACGCGTTCCCCTAGCACCACGCGCTTGAGATTCCCCGACCGATTCATATTGAACACCACGATGGGCATGCCGTTGTCCATGCACAGCGAAATTGCCGTCGAGTCCATCACCTTCAAATTCTGGCTCAGCACTTCACGGTAGGAAATCGCCGCAAAAAATTTCGCGTCCGGAATCTGCTCGGGATCGGCGTCGTAAACTCCGTCCACGCGCGTAGCCTTCAGTATCACGTCCGCCTTGATTTCCATCGCGCGCAGCGCTCCCGCGGTGTCCGTCGAAAAATACGGATTCCCCGTCCCCGCCGCGAAAATCACCACGCGGTCCTTTTCCAGGTGCCGCACCGCGCGCCGCCGGATAAACGGCTCGGAAACTTCTTTCATCTCGATGGCGCTCAGTACGCGCGTGAACACGCCTTCTTTTTCGAGCGCATCTTGCAGCGCCAGCGCATTAATGACCGTCGCGAGCATGCCCATGTAGTCGCCAGTGGCGCGGTCAATTTCAAATCCTTTTTGCCGCGCGCCGCGGAAAATATTTCCTCCGCCGACCATGATCGCAACTTGCACGCCCAGGGCGTGCACATCTTTCAGTTCGCGGGCGATAGCTTGGATTGTTTCTCCGTGAATGCCGAATCCCTGCGGCCCCTGAAACGATTCTCCGGAAAGCTTCAGCAAGATTCTTTTGTACGCTGGCTTGTTTTTTTTCACGGCTCTCTTACCAGGCTTCTTCGTCGCTGCCATGAGTCTCCGTTCGCGCCATCTGAAATCACCGGAATTGTAACAAACTATCTGCGCCCCCGCACAATCGCAGTGAAGTGACAAGCTCCCGCTCCGCACTCCAAAGAAAAAGCGCTCCGACTGGGTCGGAGCGCTCATGGCTTGTTGCAGGAGGTATTCGAGTTACGCGTTGACAGGCACTGGAGCTGAAGCTGTCTCCGGCCCTGCGGACGCCCCGCCGGCCTCTCCGACTTTGAAACGCACGAAGCGCCGAATCGAAATGTTCTCGCCTAGCTTGATGACCGCCTGGGCGATCATTTCGCCGATGGTCACGCTCTCGTCCTTGATGTAGTGCTGTTCGTAGAGGCAGTTTTCCTCGTAGAACTTCTCCATTTTGCCGGTGACGATCTTCTCGACCACCGCTTCGGGTTTGCCGGTCGCCAGCGCTTGCGCTTTGTAAATGTCGCGTTCTTTCTCGAGCATTTCCGGCGTCACTTCTTCGCGCCGCACGTAACGCGGATCCAGAGCCGCGATGTGCATGGCAATGTCATGCGAAAGCTGCTGAAACGCATCGGTGCGCGCGACGAAGTCCGACTCGCAGTTCAGCTCCACCATCACGCCGATTTTTCCGCCGGCGTGGATGTAGCTGCCTACGAGGCCCTCGCTGGCTTCGCGTTGCGCTTTCTTAGCCGCGGCCGCCTGGCCCTTCTTGCGCAGTACGCTGATGGCCTTTTCGATATCGCCACCCGCTTCCACGAGCGCCGCGCGGCAATCCGCAAAACCGGCGTTGGTCCGCTCGCGCAATTCTTTTACGAGTTGTGCTGGGATTTGCATAGCTGGCTGTTGTGTACTCATCCTTTTTCTCTTCGCTGATTGGCAACTTCTTATTTTGCTCGTTTGATTGCAAAAACGGCCCGCACCGAATCGCTCGGCGCGGGCCTCAGAAAAATTTTACCCGCGCATTGGTTTAGATTTTTTCGTCGTCGGGAGGAACAGTGGCTTCCGCAGTTTCGACAGGCTCCGCCGGGGTTTCCACAACGCCCTCGACGAAGTCGCCTTCCTGCTTTTCGTACTGTTCGTACGCGCTGGTATCCACGTACTCGACGCCGTCGACCAGCGCCTGATCCTCGGCGGCCTTTTGCTCGGCCACTTGCGACTGCTGGTAGGCGTTGTGGCCTTCCTGCACGGAATCCGCAATCTTGGTCGTGAACAAACGGATGGCGCGCAGCGCGTCATCATTGCCCGGAATGATCCAATCGACCACGTCCGGATCGCAGTTCGTATCCACGACCGAAACGACGGGCACGCCCATGCGGCGCGCTTCCTTCACGGCAATTTCTTCCGCGTTGGAATCGATCACGAACATGGCGTCCGGCAACTGAGTCATGTTCTCGATGCCTTCGAGATTCTGAAACAGGTGCTTCATCTCGCGGTCCAGCCGCGCTTGTTCTTTCTTGGAAAGCTCTTTGATGCGGCCATCTTCGTTCATGGCCTTCAACAGCTTCAGCCGCTTGATGGATTTCTGCAGCGTCGCCCAGTTCGTCAGTGTGCCGCCCAGCCAGCGGTGATTCACGAAAAACGCACCGCAGCGCTTGGCCTCTTCGGCGACCGCCTCCTGGGCTTGCCTCTTGGTACCCACAAATAGAACGTTTCTGCCTTGACCGGAGAGTTCGCTGACGAAGCGGCTCGCTTCGCGGAACATCTTGAGGGTTTTCTGAAGATCGATAATGTGGATGCCGTTGCGTTCGCCGAAAATGTACTCCTTCATTTTCGGGTTCCAGCGCCGCGTCTGGTGACCGAAGTGAACTCCGGCCTCCAGCAATTCTTTCATCGTAATTTCTACTGCCAAGTTTCCTCCTAATAGGATAGCTGTTTGCGGTGGCGGCCCTTCAAGTTACGAAGTCGTCGCCACAGAACAGCCTCTTGCCGACTCCTTGCCGGCCGTGATCTCAGCGGGCCAACTTGCGTCAACCCGCTGGAGCTCGGAACAGCCCCAGCATCGCCGGGGCCGTAAACTTTAGCGCTTCGTGAACTGGAAGCGCTTGCGCGCGCCCTTTTGCCCGTACTTCTTGCGTTCCTTCATGCGTGAATCGCGCGTCAAAAATCCGTTCTTTCGCAGCGCCGGCCGCAGCTCGGGGTTGTACCGCGAGATCGCTCGCGCCAATCCCATGCGCACCGCGCCCGCCTGCCCGCCCACGCCGCCGCCATGCGCCGTCACCACCACGTCCACCTGGTCCGCGATATTCGTGAACTTCAGCGGCTCGATGGCGTCATGCTTCCACGCGTGATTCGGAAAATACTGCTCGACCGTACGGCGGTTGACCGTAAACTTGCCGGACCCCGGACGCAGGAACACGCGCGCCACCGATTCCTTGCGCCGGCCGGTCCCGAGAAACCATGTTTGT
>DATDGB010000070.1:0-84667 GCA_036522305.1 Candidatus Acidiferrum sp.
GCCTATTTCCAATCGCTCGGGCTCCCGAATTTGGAGGATGTGAGCTAGCGTAACCATCTCGAACCGCCGTGTACGGACCCGTACGCACGGTGGTGTGGCAGGGGTCAGTGGGCAACCGCTGCCCCTATGCCGATCAAGTCGCGTAATCGGCTGTGATTTTGGGAGCATGAATCGCGCTCACCCGCTCTCGGATGTATTTTGTGCACCGCCCAGAAGTCGCCAGAGCAAACGGATGAGCCATGCATTCCCAATCAGCAAACCCAGCGTGATCGAGTATAGGAGGATTCTAATTTCGATGTGCTCGTGTAAGAACTGTTCGATCTCCTGGCTGAGAAGTGGATGGGTTATCGGTGTCCAATCATTCGATTTCGGAGAAATGTTCGGGATGTGATCGTTAATAGCGTGCTGCCACGTATCCGGAAGAAATGCGGTGCATAAGTAGACCTCGAACAGCGCTAGCGGAATCAGCAGCACAACCAAAGTGATTCGCTTCATAATTGCTAATCTTCGCCCCGGGTAAGGATTATAAGCGAGAACCGTAACCTTGCCCGGCTCAGCGGACGTATAGTCGCCAAACCGGACAAGTCCCGTCCTAGGACATGGACGGTAACGTCGTGTCACGCCCACCTGTGCGGCCAGCCTTGCCTGTGACCATTCCCGTTCCGGGCGTAATACGCGCAGCCGAATTTTGAATAGTGGCATTCGGTCCCCAAAAGGTTAGGGTCCATTTGGCCACCACTTTCGGTACAAGTTCGGTACTATTCAGGAGTGCAGAAACAAGAGGTTGTTCCCGTAAGCGACACCAGAGAAAGGGCTTATAGTTTGTGCTTAGTTGGTTCGTAGCCAGACGCTCTATCCAACTGAGCTACGGGCGCGCAGTAGATAAATATTATCACAAGCCTGCGCCGCGTACGAAACTGCGGCTATGGGATTCGGAGCCGCGCCAGAGCAGCGCCGCCAGCGTCAGAATGGTGACCAATTCGAAGCCAGCGAGGGTCCATTGATAGCCGAAATGAATGTGAAGCGCGTACTGCACGTTATTGGTCGGCGAGGCGAGCAAAATGCCCAGCTGATAGGCGAGGCCAGGCATCAACCCGCGCGCGGCGTCGGCGGAGAGTTCGCTCAGGTGCACCGGAATGACGCCCCAGGCTCCCTGCACTCCGGCCTGCATCAGGAATGATGCGGCGATGATCGTCACGAGTCCGCCGCCAAACGCCCACAGCGGAATCATTAAGAGCGACAATCCCAGAGCCGCGATCATGCCTTTGCGGCGCCCAGCTACCTGCGAAATGTGCCCGAAGACAATCGCGCCCACAACAGCTCCGACGTTATAGATCATCGCGATGTTGGCGACCATCACGGCAGATAACTTGTGAACTTCTTTCAGGAAGTCCGGATAAAGATCCTGCGTTCCATGAGAGAAGAACATCATGAAGGTCATGAGCACGACGAGGTAAGCAAAGCGCTTCCACTCACCCGCAACAATACGCAAGACTTGTCCCGTGCTGGCCGCGCGATGCTGCTTCCATGCTTCCGATTCCGGAACTTTGGTGCGGATGTAGAGCGCGAGCAGCGCGGGCAGAGCGCCAATCCAGAACATGGGACGCCAGCCCCACACGGGAAGGAGAAATCTTGCGGCAATCGCCGCGAGCAGATAGCCGATGGAATAGCCACTCTGCAGGATTCCGCTCAGGATTCCCCGCCAGCGGACTGGCGCCGCTTCCATCGCCAGAGATGCGCCGACTCCCCATTCGCCGCCCATGCCGATGCCAAAGAGCGCGCGCAAGATGATGAAGACCGTGAAGTTGGGCGAAAAGCCGCACAAAAGCTCGATGACCGAGAAATAGATCACGTTGGCCATGAGCGGGATGCGGCGCCCATAGCGATCCGCGAGCAACCCAAAGAGAAGCGCTCCGATCGGCCGCATTGCAAGAGTCGCGGTGGTGGTGAGAACGATTTCTTTTTTGGTGACCCCGAACTGGTGCGCGAGTGTATCGAAAAGAAATACGACGATGAAGAAATCGAAGGCGTCGAGCGTCCAGCCGAGAAATCCGGCAAGAACGGCGTGATGCGCGCCTGAACGAGCTGGCTGCGCCGCGTCCGCCATTTCAGTTAGCTTGCCACTCCGCAGGTTTGGGCATCAACCTCGAGATTACCACGCCACAGAAGATCGCCACTAAGGCGAGCAGGAAACCTGCCTGGTACCGGCCAAAGCACAATTCGCCAATGGAAAAGAGCGCCGAATAAATAAGGACGCATCCGAGCAACCAGTTCACCAGGTTCCTGCCCAGATCGCGAGTGACGGGCACGTCGCCGGCCAGCTTGGCGACCGGTTGCCAGCCAGTGATTTGCGGACGGACCTTCGTGTAAAACTTAATGAGGATGTCATTCGGTTCCGCGGCGGTGAAGAGTGTGACGGCGATCCACACCAACGTCGTAATTCCCGTAGTGCAAAGCGTGGTCTTTGCGAAAATAACTGGGTCGGAGCCGCTGAACGGTTGCGGCTTTCCGACGATGGCGTTCCACAGGGCGCTGCTATGTAGAGCGACCGTCGCTACAAGGGCCGCAACCATGGCGGAGATCTCGCTCCAGGCGTTCACGCGCCACCAATACCAGCGGAGCAGATACACGCCGCCCGTTCCTGCGCCCAGCTCGAGCACGATCTTCCAGCCAGCGGAAACGGATGTCAGTTGCCAAGCGACCGCGGCAGCCGCCAATACCAGAAACGCAGTCGCGAGTCGCGACGCATTTACGAAATGCGCTTCACTTCCCTCTTTCTTCAAGAAACGGCGGTAGAAATCTTCGATCAAATAGGAGCTGCCCCAGTTGAGTTGCGTGGCCACGGTGGACATGAAAGCGGCCATGAATCCGGCAAGCAGAATTCCCAGGACAGCGTGCGGCGTCTGGCGCGTTGCCACTAACATGTAGCCGCGCTCGGGCTGAGCAAGGCCGGGATAAAGAACGACTGCGGCGAGCGCCGTTAAAATCCAGGGCCAAGGGCGAAGGGCGTAATGCGCGAGGTTGAACCACAGTACGGACAACAAGCCGTTTCGCTCGTCTTTCGCGCTGAAAATCCGTTGCGCGATGTATCCTCCGCCGCCCGGTTCCGCGCCGGGATACCAGAAAGCCCACCACTGCACCGCCAGATGCACGACAAACGTAATGACGGGAAGCGTCCACAACGCTTCGCTCGCGAAGCCCCGGGAAAAATCAGGCAAGAGCGCGGTGATGTCGCTGGCTCCCGGTCCAACTGCGGCGCGCTTCGCAGCGAGCGTCGCGAGCATCTGCTGCATGCCTCCCGCGGCATGGACGCCGTACCAGGCGACACCGATCACGATCGCCATTTTCAGGACGAATTGAAAGAGGTCGGTCCAAAGGACGCCCCATAATCCGCCCAGCGAAACGTAAATCCCAGTGAACGGCATTAGAAAGAAAACGCAGATCCCCAATGCCTTGGCATCGCTTACACCGAGCGACGTGCTGATGATGTTCACCATGGCTTTGGTCACCCAGCCGAGGATCAAACAGTTCATCAGCAAACCGAGGTAGACCGCGCGGAAACCGCGGAGAAACGCGGCGGGCTTGCCGGCGTAGCGCATTTCAGCGAATTGCACGTCAGTGATCAATCCGGAACGCCGCCACAATCGCGCGAACAAGAACACGGTCATCATTCCCGACGGCAGAAAACTCCACCACAACCAGTTCCCTGCGACACCGTTGGCGTAAACGAGACCGGTCACTGCGAGTGGAGTATCCGCCGCAAAGGTGGTCGCGACCATCGAAGTTCCCGCGAGCCACCAGGAAACGTTGCGGCCGGACACGAAATAGTCTTCCGTGCTTTTGCCGGAGCGGCCGCGGAAGTACAAGCCGAGAAATAAAGTGATCAGCAGATACCCGACGATGGCAGCCCAATCGGAGGCAGCGAGTGTCAAAGTGATTCCTTTCTCAAGAAAGCGGTCGCGCGCAGTACTATATAGCACTTCAGGACGGTTCGCATCATGGTCTTTTGGGGTTGCGGCACGGCGTCATGGTACGCGGAGCGGCATGAAGCAGATCATTGCGTAATCGGCGCTCGCGCTCCCCGGCCGGGGTAAACCCCATCCACGAGTTGCCCATCTTTGACCACAGGGACGCCGTTAACAAGTACAAATTGAATTCCTTCGGAGTGCTCCAGCGGCTTTTCATACGTGGCTCTATCGATGACGCGATTCGCGTCGAACACCGTAATGTCCGCATCGGCGCCGACGCGAATCCTTCCTTTGTCCTCGAACATCGGCGCGCGCTTCTCCAAACGCTGCGCCGGCATCAGCGTCATCTTTTTTAACGCGGTCATCAAATCCAGCGCCTTCTCTTCACGAACATAGCGGCCCAGAACCAGCGCGTAGGTGCCCGAGGTCCGCGGATGCCCGTGCCCGTTCGCGACATAACCATCGCTGGCGATCATCGTCAGCGGACTCACCGTAGCCGCGCGAACGTTTTCCAGGGAATTTCCCGGAACGATCACCATGCCACCTTCCTTGCGGTAGCGCATGAACGATTCCTTCGTCAAATACTCGCCAGTAGCCGGCCACAAGAGTGAAGCAAAGTAGCTATTGGGCTCGTCTTCACGGTGATCGAACATCGCGGCTTGGATGCTGGTCATGCCTTTGTTGTAGGGATAACTTTCCGTGGTCACGTCCAAGCCACGGGAACGCGCCTCGGCGATCATTTGAAGTTCCTGGATCACATTTGGTCCGCCGGTGCTTTGGATGTGTACGATGTGCAGTGGAGCTCCGGTGATCGCAGCCGCTGCCATTACTTCTTCAAATCCGCTGAAATTTCCTTCGGGCAGTGCTGCAGACCCACGAATGTGCACGTGGCAAGAGGCGTGGTACTTCGCCGCGACACGAAAAACGTCGACAATTTCCTGGTTGCTTGCGGCCTCCGTGTAGGCAGGCCCAAGCCCCACGGCAACCGCGCCGCGCTTCAGCCCCTTTTCCAGCAATGCGCTGATTTCTTCTAACTCCGCTGTTGTTGCTACTTTGTGAGCCGCGTCCCCCCGCGGCAGTAGCTCGCCCGGATCGTGCATCACTGCCATGCGGACAGCGATGTGCCCGGCGCTGGCTCCAAAATTGATGCGCGCCTTCCCTTCCCGCTCGCCGTACCATCGATCGACGTCGGCCACGCCAACTTCGAGTTCCAGCGCGGTCGTGACGCCGTCCGCGGCTTTCAAAGCATAGTTCTCCGCATCCTGCCCGTGTTGATGCAAATCGATGAACCCCGGTGCGACAACCAATCCCCGCGCTTCAATCCTCTGCTTCCCTGCGAGAGGACCAGTCGAAATCGCCGCGATTTTCCCGCCGCGAATTCCGACGTTGCGCACCGCGTCCAGTCCCGATTCCGGATCCATCACTCGCCCGCTAGCGATAACCAGATCGTACGCTTCCGCGGCGTTGCTCGAGCCGCTCCTCGCATACATTCCCACCGCGGCAACGAGCAGCGCTACTGCCGCAGTCCACTTCCTCCATCCGCGAGCTATTGAGCGTGACATTAGGCCGGCGTCCCTCCCGTGCGGCGCTAAGTCTCTTCGCGCAGACTCCGTCTGTCAAAGGTTTTCTGGACCGATCCAATTAAGGGCAATTTTACAGGTGAATTGGCCAATCAAAAGAAAAACCCCGGATCGCTGGGGGGAGCGACCCGGGGTGGGGGTATTGCTGAGGGGGGCCGGAGGAAACTCGTTTTATCTAATGCACCTGGTGTACGGCCAGCATGCAGATCTGTCGCAGTTCTTCGTAGGTGAAATACGTCTCTTCCTGTTCGCCTGCGACTTCTTTGTGTCCGAATCCCGATTCACTCGAGATGCGGTTCAATTCCATTTCCGAAAGACCGAGCAGCACCGCCGCGCGCCGCCGGGTTACGTATTTGAGCTCTTGCGTTTTCATGGCGTTCTCCTCACGCAGGAAGCAGAACCATCGAGTCTTCTTCAACGGCCAGAATCATGGCCTTGTAAATGTCCACGTCCCAGCCTTCGCCAATGCGCATCCGTACAGTTTCTTCGCCATCCTTAAGCAGCTTCCCGCGCAGCGGCACCTTGATATCGCCAAGGGCCACCTGCAGGACCACTGGCTGCCCGATCCAAGCTTTGAACGCGTTGTCCACTCTTGGCCCCCTGAGTGATTCAGCCTGACGTGAGAGAGAATCGCGCGGCGCGCCGCCGCTCACAATGGTACAGAGAGGGTACCGGACTAGTAAGAAGGTACTGTCGAAGCGTCGGACATCAATCTCTGCGCAGTTTCCACCGCAGTACAGAAGTACCCCTATATAAGGACGCGCGACCCATAGGTAGAAGAAGTTCATCCTGCGAAACTCCAGTCATGACGAGGCAGGCGCACGCTTCGAGCAAGACCCTGGACGATGGTGCAGCTATCGTGTCCAGCCGGGCAGGCATCGGCCTCGCCCTTGGCGGAGGTTTCGCCCGCGGCTTCGCCCATCTCGGCGTTTTGCAAGTGCTCGAACAGAACCAAATCCCCATCTCTTACATCGCGGGAACCAGCGTGGGCAGCATTCTGGGCGCTGCCTACGCCAGTGGCGCTCCTCTTGACCGGATTATTGAGACTTGCCGCGCGCTGCGCTTCCGGGACATTGCCCGCTGGCGCGTCTCACGCCTCGGCTTGGCGAGCAATCACCGGCTCGCGAGCTTAATCGAGCGCGTCTTCGAATCACGCGACTTTGAAGACCTTCGCATCCCGCTTGCGGTGGTGGCTACGGACCTGACCTCCGGTGAACCCGTGGTATTCACGCAAGGTAATCTGGTGGACGCCATCCGCGCGAGCTGCGCTTTCCCGGGATTGTTCGAACCGGTCGAGATCGGCACCCGGTGCCTGGCAGACGGCGGGCTCGTCGCGCCTGTTCCAACGCACGCCGCCCGCGAACTCGGCGCAGCCGTGGTCATCGGTGTTTCCGTCGGAATGCAGGACGGCCATCGCGGCGCCCCCACAAACATATTTCAGGTCGTAAGCCGGGCGGTAAACGCAGCACAGAAGCACCAACTTGAAATTTGGGAACGCCACGCCGATCTCGTCCTGCGGCCCGACGTGCAATCCCTTGCTTGGGATGATTTTGACCGCGCCGACGAAGCTATCGCTGCTGGCGCTGCCGCTGCCCGTCGCGCTCTCCATCGTATTGAAAAATTGCTGGGACAGAAGCAAATCTCCGCTGAGCTTCTCCAGGCAAGGCTGGAAGCGGAAGACAAGAGTTATCTCTGGCTTGCGGAGGCACACTAATGACTCGCTTCGGCATCTGGCTCGCAGCTCTTGGCATTCCTATTCTTCTCTGGCATGAATGTGGAGAGGATGTGGGCGTTTTCTGCTACCGTATAGGCTTGGGTGCTTTTACGAACTTGCGCTCGCGCGCGCTCGTTCCTGTGCCCGTCAGGAATTCAGATTATCCATCTTCCGCGAGGAACAACGCCGAGTGCTCGACGCTATCGTTCACTTTCTCCACTCCCTCTACAACCCAGAAGGACTCAAGGAACTAATCCGCTCGGGCGGCGCTCCCCTGATCTGTGGCATCGTTTTTGTCGAAACGGGATTTTTTGTTGGATTTTTCCTTCCCGGCGATTCCCTGCTCGTTACCGCTGGAATTTTCTCCGCTGCCGGCGTCATTCCTCTGAAGTGGCTGCTCTTGCCCGTGATGCTCTGCGCGATTGTGGGCGACCAGATCGGCTACTGGATCGGCCGCTCGGCGGGCGCAGCTCTCTACCGGCGCGAAGACTCATTCTTTTTCCGGAGAAGCCACCTCCAGCGCGCCCATGATTTCTACGAAAAATATGGCGGCCGCGCAGTCATTCTGGCGCGTTTCGTTCCCATCGTTCGAACGTTTTGTCCGCCCGTCGCCGGCGCTGCCATGATGCCGTACGCCCGCTACGTTGCCTTCGATATCTGCGGTGGCATCTTATGGGTCGGCGCGATGATCCTCGGTGGATACGCGCTGGGCCACTCGGTTCCCAACATCGGCGAGCGCATCCATTATGTAATTGCAGTGGTCATCCTGGTATCGGTCCTGCCCGTGACTATTAGTCTATTGAAGGCTCGCAGCTCCGCTCCGATCTCCGGTGCCCAGGAAAAGTAGGCCGTGCCTTCCGCCAAGTTCCGCGCCGTCATTTTCGACATTGGTCGCGTCCTGATCCGCGTGAATGTTTCCCGCGCCATGGACGGGCTGGCTTCCGGCATTTCTCTGACTCCGCAAGAGGTGTGGTCGGCCATCGAAAAAGACCCTCTCATGCTCGATTGGCAGGAAGGACGCATTTCGCCCCGGGACTGGCACCTTCATCTAAAAAAACGTCTTGGCGGATCGCTCACTTTCGAACAGTTCGGCGAAGTGTGGAATCGGGCACTCGACCCAAACCCGATCCATGCAGACTCGTTCCTGGAGAGTCTCTCCAAGAACTACTGTCTCGCCCTTCTCTCAAATACGGATCCCCTCCACATGGCCCACGCAGAGGGAAGCTACTCCTTTTTCCGTTTTTTTCCACAAAGGATCTATTCCTACCGCGTTGGCGCGAGCAAGCCAGATCCGCTTATCTACCGGGAAGGCCTCAAAGCCTGCAAAGTGCGTGCAGAGGAAGCTGTTTATATTGACGACGTTGCCTCCTACGCAGAAGCGGCGCGGCACCTTGGCATGACTGGAATCGTCTTCCAATCCGCCGAACAGCTTCAAACCGACCTCCGAGCACTCGGGATTCAGTTCGACTGATCCGTGCCAAGCAAAAAATCCGCTGTTCGCTCTCTCTTCGCGTAAACTTTGCTAGGACTAGTACTGCCTCATCCTTTCTTTATCGCCGCAACCGTCCATTCCTCCGATACTTACAGCCAGCCACGCTTTTCCTTCTTTGGCTTCCTGGATGCTACCTCTTTGTTACAGGCCGATCAAAACGGCAATTCCCCAAATCTGGGGATAGGAGAGATATTGACTATGTCGGACGAAAGAATTGTGGAAACGCGCACAGAATCACCCGCTTGGACACTTCCAGCAGTTATCGTTCTGGGCTTGATTGCTATCGGTGGACTGGCATTTGGCTGGAATGCTTCTTCCAAGCTTGATGCCACGCAGCAGACGGTTGCGACGCAATTGAAGACGACGCAGCAGGCTGTGCAGCAAGACATGTCCTCGTTGAAGGACCGGCTGGCTCAAGACGAAAAGGCCAGCACGGATCTCCAGGGCGACCTGAAGGTTGTCACTGGCAAGCTGAAGATTACCCAGGGCCAACTCAAGAAGGCTCGTGAGGAAGCAGCAAAGCTGAACGATGCTACCAGCCAAAAGGTAGCTGCCCTCGACACCTCCGTCCATTCGGAGCTCGCGACGAAGGCCACCAGCGATGACGTCAAAGTTGTGGACACCAAGGTCGTCGGCGTCAAGACTGACTTGGATGCCACCCGCGAAGACCTGAAAATGGCTCGCAGCGAGATGGGCACCCTCATCGCCCGCAACCATGATGAAATCGACCAGCTCCGCCGCCTCGGAGAACGCGACTACATTGAATTCACCATCGCGGGCAAGAACAAGCCTCAGAAGGTCGGCAATGTCACCGTCGAACTGAAGGGCGTCAACGAAAAGCGCAATCAGTTCAGCGCCGCCATGACCGTTGAAGACAAGCAATTTGAAAAGAAGAACCGTGCTCTGAACGAGCCCATCTTCTTCTATACTTCCGGCACGCATATTCCGGAAGAGCTGGTCGTCATCAAGGTTGGCAAGAACACCATCAGCGGATACGTCAGCATCCCCAAGGCGAATTCGCAGACGTCTGCCGCGACCACAAAGTCTGGCAACTAACTACTTGCAACAAAACCCCGGCGGAATCTGCCGGGCACAGCATGAGGCGGGCAGAGCGATCTGCCCGCCTTTTTGTTTTCCCGGGCCGTGCGCGTTCCCATATTCCGATAGAATGGTGCTTGCCACTTCGGAGCCCGCTTGCGCCAGACATCCAATGTTCTCTACATTGCCGTCGATTCGCTCATCCCTTTGCAGGGAAACAGCTTGCATGGCCTCGATGAATTCACCGCGACCCTCGACCACGAGGCCATTCCAACTGTCTGGCTCACTAGCCGCTCTCGCCTTCAGTTCGATGATGCCCGCCGTAAACATGGCCACACCCAGCCCTTCATCGCCGAAGACGGCTGTGCGGTATACCTGCCGGAGGGCTATTTCCACCTGACGCCCGTGTCCGATACCTCGCGCGCCAGGAAAGCCGCCACCGTGCGGCTAGGCCGCTTTACGTGCATTCCCGTCGCGGACGCCCTGCCGGCCGCCGCTGATGCCCTGCAAACTCTTTCTCAGGATGCCGGCGTGCCGGTGGTCACTCTGCGCTCGCTATCCCCGCGAGAACTGGCGCAAAACACGGGCTTACCGCAACGCGAAGCCGAACTCGCACGCCAACGCGATTTCGACGACATCTTTTTCTTTGCCGGCGCCTCGGATGAGGAAGTGGCGAAGTTTCTGGCGGAGGGCCGCAACCGCAACCTGCTATTCCGCCAACATGGCGTTCTCTGGTCCGCCGCTATCGGTGCCAGCGTGCAGCGTTGCATCCGGGAACTCGCCAAGCTTTTCGACCGGGCGCTCCGCTACCATGCCCACATTCTTGGGATCGCCACTCCCGACTTGGCTGCCGGGCTCTTCCCTTTTTGCGAGCGCACCATCCTGCTGACGGACCGCAAGGCTGGAGAGGCTTCCTTCGAGCAGCCGGACGCGCCTCACGCCCAGCACCTCCCGCTCCGCTCCCCGGACATGTGGGAGCGTCTGCTCTCGGCTGTCGCCGCAAAGAAGTAGAACTGCGGGAAAAATGTTGCGCAAAAGCGCGTCGATTTACACACTCCCATCTCAACTCAAATAACAATCTCTTGCGGACTGTTACACAAACCATCTCTTTTCCGTGGGATAAGCGGTTCGACACTATTGCGAAGTCTTGGCCCCTGGATTGCCTTAAATCTATTTGGCAATCGCTACGCCTCTGCGGTGCCGACTCGGATTCGCGAAATAACAGGCACGCAAACTGAACCGAGTACTAGGAGATCCCTTACCATGGCTTGGCTTAAGCGCGTGTTTCACCTTCCCGCTAATGAATCCAGCATCGGCCTCGTTCTCATCGTTTGTGTCCTCTCGATGAGCTGCATGTCCATCGCGCTAGTCTGGCAGGCACAGATCATCGCCAACCAACGCGAAGCCATTCAGTGGCTCGAACAATTCAAATTCGGCAGCTAGTCCTCCCCTCGCGTCGCACTCGCTCCACGCCTCAAAGTTCTTCTCGCCTCTCGGGAAAAAGTCCGCGGAAGAGGCGAACTCCCCCCCGAGTTGATTCCATCGGCAGTTGAGAACGCAATTTCCGGAGACATTCTCTGCAACCTGTGATTCAATAGTTTCACAGGGGACTTCACTTGGGAGAATTGCCTTGAAACGTATCTTTGGTTTTCTCTTGTTAGCATCAGCGCCGGTGCTGTTTAGTTCCGCCCCACAGGCATCGGCCATGCAGTCAGCATCGCAAAATAGCGCGAGTTCCACTCAGGCGCAGGCAAACAATCCAGCATCCTCGCATGACCGCCACCACCGCAGGCACAGCAACACCAGGCATCACCGCCACCATCACAAGGCTTCGGTGAAACCCTGATTCGGAAAAATCCGCGCGGATAACAAAAAGGGGAGAGCCTGGCGGCTCCCCCTTTTTGTTTCTTTACTGTGTCGTCTCGGAAGCGCGCTAGAAGCACGTATGTTTCGCGAGCGACGCGCACCGCAAAAGCGGTGTGATCAGTTTTGGTGCAGCTCTAAGCCCGGTGGATTCATGGTCCCTCCGGAGCTCCTTGAGCTCACGCCTTGCTTGTACTCCTCCAATTTGTCGAATGCAAGCGAAGAGAGGGTGAATACACGATTTCCACAGCTCTCGCCTGAATACCGATATTTCAATGACTATTTAATGAAAAGGGATTCTCGCAACTGGTCGCGGCCAACGAAAGATTTCATCGTTCGATAGCGCGAAAAGAGGTCCTGAATCTCGCGGTTCTGATAAACCTTTTGCGCCGGGCAGATAATCGGAGTGGCAACTACCTGCAAAGTGTTGGAATCCGCCACTCGATAGCGCTGAAAGCCTTCCGGCTTCTTGCTGTGAAACATCGCCAGAATCACCCCGCCCGGCCGCAGGAGTTCCGTCAGGTTCGCCACCATCTGCTTCACCAGCATCGGCTCGAGATAGTCCAGTAAGTCCCACAAGAGCACCGCGTCGAACGATGCGCGAGGGTATTGAAGGTTTTCAGCAAGGAAACGCGTGGCACGTCCGCTTGGCGTCATGTCCAGCGTTTCATACGCAGTGGCATCCTCGCGCAAGCGCTTCTCTTCCTCGGTCAGAAATGCTTTCCATCCACGCAGAAAATCTTCCGACGAAACGCGAAAGCCGCGCTCGATGAAGAAACTCAAGGTCGTCTGCCACGCGGGCCCCAAATCCAGCAGCGTGCCCCGGCCAAGCCCGTCGAGATTCCACAAGAATTCTTTCAACCCGTTCGAAACGCGCGTCGACTCGAGCAATTCCGGAGCGCGCGTAGTGCCCACAGCGGAAATGGGCATACCGGGAGTGCGCGAACGAGAGCTGGAATGCAGCGGGAGCGAAATGCCGCGACTCGTGCCAGTTCCCATTCCAAGACCGAGTTTATTCAGGAAGCTCATTTTCAATCAGCCGCCGTTCCGGAATTCAGCGGTGTCGTGTCGACGGCTTTGCCGGTCGCTGTTGCTGCGGAAGCCTTGATTTCCGCGGCTTTGTTTGGCTGCTTACCCGCCTCGACTCTTCCCCGCAGCAGTGCGCCATCCTCGATGGCCAGGCGATCCGTTTGCACTTCTCCAATGACTTGCCCGGTGCTCCACAGTTGAACCTTGTCCCGGCCCGTAACTTTTCCTTCGATTTTTCCCCGCACGATTACTTCGCGCGCGCTCACGTCCGCCTTCACATGTCCGTTGGGTCCAACGGTCAGACAACTATTGGTCGTCAGACTGAGTTTTCCTTCCACCACCCCGTCAACGAAAAGATCTTCGCTGCCTGTAAGTTCACCTTTGATTTTGATTCCCTGGCTGATGCACGCGGCCGCACGCGATGATGTCGGAAGCGCACCGGACAGAGAAGGAGCACTGCTAGGAGCAGGGCTAAACGAACTCACAGGACTTGGCGCAGTCGGGAGATTGCTTGGAACTACTTCAGACTTCGCATCATCTTTTTTCCACATCGGACACCTCGACTCCGGCAACTGGATTTTCGAAGCCGCCGATCGCAGGGTTGGGTGGCACCGCGACTCTGAAGAGTGAACATAGTACACGACTTAGCCGCTGTAAACAAGAATGGCGGGTAGCAAATCTGGGGTGTTTCCTGAAGCCCTACACCACTAATTGCGGATTTAATGCTCTCAATTCCACTACCGATTGCGGTGTCTCACTTGTCTCACTCCTTCCTCGCAGTTCCCACAGCGTCACCACCATCCCAGCAAACTCCCGCGTTAACTCTTTGATTGACTTACGCTTTTCCCACCAGTGCTCGGGATCGAAGTCGCCATCTCGCGTACTCGCGACGCTCACCACTAAGCCCTGTGGAAAAACTCGCCGGAAAATATAGCGCGCTCGTCGCGTGTGATAATTAGACGTAACTACAATCACTTTCCGCCATTTTCTTCCTTTTACCAGCTTCGCGAGCGCTTCGGCTTCTTCCAGTGTGCTATCCGCGTCGTGCGTAAACCTCACAATCTTATCTTTCGGCACTCCGCGCTCCACCAGATCGCGTTCGATCAGCTCCGCGATGCCCGCGCTGGGCCGCAGGCGTCTCCCGCTGGCCACAATTACCGGCGCTTTCCCTTCCCGGAACAATTGCACTCCCCGCGTGGCCCGATCGGCATAGAAATTGTCGTCGCCCAGCACGATAAGCACGTCCGCTTTGTCCAGCGGATCCTCGATGATCCAGGCTTCCGCCGTAAAGCGGAGAATGGGTCGCCTGACGAGATACAACAGAAAGCCGAAGAGCAGGAAAAACAGCAGAAGGATCAAATTGAGGAAGATGCGGCCAAGTTCACTTTGATTCACATGGCACTGCTTCATGAATTGGCGTCCAACGCTCGCAAGTTCGCGGCCGCTTGTTCCGGCATTTCTGCGTTGAAGTACACCTCTTTGATGCTGTAGGACTTGCTGGTCTTCTCCACGATCGGCAAGATTTCGATGTGCCAGTGGTAATCGTCGGGCAGCGTCTTCCAGTAGCCCGCCAATTCACCTTTCTTGTTTCTGGTATTGGGTGACGTGTGCACCACCAGGTGAAATGCTGGCGCCACCCTTTCCAGCCGGCGCAATACCCGCCCCAGCAGCGCGGCCAACTGCCTGCGGTTTGAACCTGGCCGCGGCTGTTCGAATAAATGGTTATGTCGCCGGTGCATCAGCCAGACTTCATACGGTACTCGCGACGCATACGGGCACAGCGCGTAATACTCACCCTGAACGTCCACGATGCGCTTTCCCTGCTTTTCTTCCTGGCGCACCGTATCGCAAAAAATGCAGCGCTCTTTATCCTTGAACCATTCATGCGCGGAGCTAAGTTCATATTTGATTCGCCGCGGCACAAAAATCGTCGCCGTCACCTGCGAGTGCGCGTGCGGCCATTCTTCTCCCGCCAGCGCGCCCTGGTTTTTGAATACGCTGACGTACTTAAACCGCGCGTCCTTTTTTAAATCCGCGATGCGTGACGCCCACACCGATAGCACCCGCTCAATCTCTTCGTCGCTCAACTGCGACATTTTCTTGTCGTGCAGCGGCGTCTCGACCACCACCTCGTGGGCGCCCAGCGCCACCATCTTGTCGTACATCCCTTCCGCCACGCGGCCGGGCTCCCCTTCCACGTGATAAAGCGGATCGGGATGCGGCACGACCCGCACCTGCCAAGCCCCTTCCGCCGGCCACGACAGAATGGACTTCACCTTTTCGAGCTTGCCGGACTCCAGTGGACATTCCTCCGGCGCATCGCCCCGTGCTTCTCTCTGTCCCAGGATGACCCAGCTTTGTGTGATGGGATCTTTACGAAGTTCCATTCGAATCTTTAGCGGGTGTAGCGTGCGGGGGTTGGCCCCTGTTCGAGGCGGTGGCGGTCCCAGATCGCGCCTTCGCGCGTGAAGTACGCCATTTCAAAATCCTGCGTCAGTTCCAGTGCATCCACCGGGCAAGCGTCTTCGCAAAGCCCGCAGAACATGCAACGCGAAGTATCATACGTAAAATTTGTCAGCACTTTCCTGCGCGTGGCGTCGTCGCGCTGCCAGCCCACCACAATCAGGTTCTCCGGGCAGGCCAGAGCGCACAAATTGCAGCCAATACACAGCGTTTCGCCCGTTTCAGGATTATTGTTCAGCCGCGGCGCTCCGCGATAACGCTCCGCCACCATCGGCCGTTCCAGCGGATACTGCTCCGTCACAATATTCTTGGGATTCTGCGCCTTGAAGGTGACCGCGAGGCCCTTCAGAAAATCCACTTGAAACAAGCGCTCCAGGAGTTCCCGCATGCGCCTAGTTTGTTTCCCCCCTCCCCAATTGTCAAGCAACGCCTTTCTCGAGGCACTGGCCAGTAAAGCTACCGACGAAGCCAGGAGAAGAGCGCAATGGTGAGTCCTAGAGAAGATAACCCTACGAGGAGATCGACGATAGATAGGCCTTTCGGCCAACGGTAGCTGGGCTTGTAGTCTCTCAGTGAACGGATCAGCAAGAGAAAAACAACTCCGGTAAGAGTCGAAACCGCCAGCGCCGCCCACTCATGCTTAAGGGCAAAGGAAATACCAGACTGCACAGCACAAAATCCGAGGGCGCCTCCGATCAAAGCGAATCGCTCGCGTGCAAGTAGAAGGCTCACAAGGGACAGGGCCATAAACCTGAATCCAAGTCGATGATCGTGCCCCACACCAAACAGATTCACAAGACCAGCTATCATGAAGAGTAGGAAAGGCCAGATCAGAAAGAGATCCCGATAATAGTTGAATTCACGAGAGGGTAGCTGAAACGCATTTCCGACGATGAGTCGTTTCCAGTCAGGCACTCTCGGAGAATACCTCCAGGCTACCTTTCTGTGCGGATTTCTAGAAAGTCGGATTATCGGATATTGGCCTGTTGCTCTGTAGCCTTTCTTCTCTGTGTAAATTCGGTTGGCGCTTCTAACGCATGTTATTCTCTGGCCTAGCATGGAAGCTGACATCCAATTCATGGAGGAAGCACTAGCAGAAGCCCGCGCGGCGGCGGCCGCCGGCGAAGTCCCCATTGGAGCTGTCCTCGTCCACGACGGCAAGATCCTCACCCGTTCCGGCAACCGCACCATCAGCGACTGTGACCCAACCGCCCACGCCGAAGTCATTGTCCTCCGCGAAGCTGCCCGCCTTCTCGGCAACTACCGTCTTGCCGACACTACGCTCTACGTCACCCTCGAGCCCTGCAGCATGTGCGCTGGCGCGATCATCCAAGCCCGAGTCCCGCGTCTCGTCTACGGCGCCGACGATCCCAAAGGCGGCGCCGTCCGCTCCTGCTTCGAAATCCTCTCCCACCCGCGCCTCAACCACCAAGTCGAAGTCACCTCCGGCGTCCTAGCCGCCGAATGCGCCTCTGTCATCCAATCTTTCTTCGCCGAACGGCGCTAAGCGATACATTCCCCGCATCTGGCCATAGCCCCCGCTCCCTCTCTCTGCTAAAATAAGGCGTCGAACGACCGCGGAGAGGTGGCTGAGCGGTTGAAAGCACTCGCCTCGAAAGCGAGCGTGCGGGAAACCGTACCGTGGGTTCAAATCCCACCCTCTCCGCCAGAAAGCTCCTTCCCCAAGCACTCATGATCCTTCGTACAGTTGAGCAGGTCCGCCGAATCTTCCTCGTAATCGCTGGATTTACCCTGCTTTTGGTAGGTGGCGTTATGCTGGTCACCCCGGGGCCCGGAATCCTGATGATTTTTCTCGGCCTCGGCTTGCTCGCCGCGGAATTTGTTTGGGCGCGCCGGCTGATGGATCACCTCAAACAAGAAGGCGGGCGGTTGGCTGACCGCTTCGCGGGCAGCAAAAAATAAAGACGCCTTTCTCCGCGAGGAAAAGTAACTGAACATTTTTTTGGAGGGCACCTTGTCGCATCGCATGCCGCAAATGTCCGCAAATTGGCCTGGAAAATGGGCCCTCATTACTGGAGCAAGCGCCGGGATTGGCGTCGCGCTCGCCGAAGAATTGGCAGCTGGCGGAACAAAGCTTGTGCTCACCGCTCGCCGCAAGGATCGCCTCGACGAACTAGCACGCCGGCTGACCGCAACCTATAAAGTCAGCACTGAGGTGTTCCCTGCGGACCTCGCCAATTCTAACGCCCCAGAACAAATCTTTGCCTTCACGAAACAGAAAGGAATCGAAGTCGATCTGCTGATCAACAACGCCGGCTTCGGCCAGTACGGGGAGTTCCATTCCGTTGAAACGCAGCGCCTGCTCGACATGGTGCAAGTGAATTGTCACGCAGTGGTGCATCTGACGCGGCTGTATTTGCCGGAGATGGTCATCCGCCGCCGCGGCGATATCCTCATTCTCGCCTCCACCGCTTCCTTTCAGGCCGTTCCTTATATCTCCACTTACGCTGCCACAAAGGCCTTCGACCTGCTTTTCGCCGAAGGCCTAGCCGAAGAGATGAAACCCTACGGAATCCGCGTGTGCGCCCTCTGCCCCGGCTCGACGCAATCCGAATTCCACACCGTCTCCGGCCAGGAAAAATTCAAGCGCCACGCCGAAACCGCCGAAAAAGTGGCGCACATCGGACTGAAAGCTCTCGCCGCCAGCAAGAGCTACGTCATCTCCGGCCTCGGAAATTATCTCGGCGCCCACGGTGAACGCCTCGTCCCCCGCCGCTTCGTCACAAAGGTCGCCGCCAACATGTTCAAGCCCGGCCGATGAGAGTGGCGATTGCATCGAGTCCAATCCGCGCGTCACGAGTCATGTTTTCCAATGCCCCGGCAATCCAGGGGAGAGTAAAGTTCTGCTGCTTGACATGCCACGTATTTAAGCATAGAACCCCTAGTCTCCCCGATTTCGGTGATTGAAACTCGGTGGCTCCCTCGTTGCAATTCCGCGAGGCCGCCTGACGCAACGAGCATAAAGCCAGATGGAGAAAAAGCGGTCCGGCCATCTCGAACCTTCTGCCTCGCAGACCTCGGCCTCCACCTCCACGGCCGAAACCGCGCCTGAGCACCGCCCGGGCGGTTCCGTTCGGATTCTTCGCATTCTCCGCAATTTGCTTCGACCGCTTCTGCGATTCCCGCGTTCCCTGCTCCTCTCGTTGGGCATCGGCCTCATAGTCGTTGCCGTCGCATTAGCCACGCTCGATCTGCGCTACTATGGCCGGCTTCCACTCTGGCAACGCGCCGCCGTTGACGGCATTTTTAAGAAACCATTTGAGCTTAACCCGGACCGCCAGCTTCCCATTTTTTCGAACGTTACCATCAACGCCGTCGCCATCGCTCCTGCTGATGGCAACCATCCACGCCGTTTCTTCATCGCCGGCACAGGTGACCTCCTCGCCTTCAGCGACGACAACGGCTTTTCCTGGAACCGTCTCAGCTACGACTCCGCAAGAAACTGCTTCTCTGTTCCAGGTCAAACCTGTCCTGTTGTAGCAGCGGGGGGCGGGGGATCTGCGAACTTTATTTCCGCCTCGGCGCTGCCAAACCTTCTAGCGATTCGCCTCACCGCGGATGGGCAAGGCTCGCTCATTAGCTCGGAGCCGGCTTTTTTTTCCACCCATGATCGGGGACAAACTTGGTCGAAGGCAGATCGCATTTCACCTTCTATTTTCGCCCCAACTGGGAAGTGCCCCATAATGCCGGGCCAGACTTCATTGACTAAACTTCTTTCCTCCGATATCGTCCAATCCTCGTCCCTTACCTTCAAAACGCCTCCGATTCCTCCTTATACCTACGGCTGCTTCAGTGGCCTGACGCCTCAGGTCTATGCGCAATGGGAATCCCAGTATTCTTTTGGGCAAATCCGCTCTTTCGATCAAAATGGCGCTATCACCTCATCATTCTCCGTTTCCCCGTCATCAGGTTTCAATTCCATGATCGAATCCCTTTGGTACACGAGCACGCGAGCGTGGGCTGCCGGTCAGGAATATCCGGTTTCCGGGTCGGCGCAGCCGCTTGTGCGAAATCACGGCCTGCTTCTGCAGCGCCTATCTTCAATTTCTGACTGGACGCCACACAAACAATCCTTCCCCGTGGCGCTCCGCGCCGTTACTTTTGATACCGACGGAAGGGTCGGTCTCCTGTCCGGTGACAACGGCGCGCTCTTCGCAAGCGGAGACGCGGGCGATACTTGGGTCCCTATCACATACGGCGCCGCGGAGAAATATGGCGCTCCCCCATCATGGCTCCAGCGTCAATCATGGATCCCTTCAAAAGCTGTTTACGCTATCCTCTGGCCTGTCGAGCAAACTTGGCGTCTTCCGCCTTGGTGGTTTTACCTCCTCGTCTTTTTTGGCCTCATCTACCTCACGGCTGGTCTTCTTCCCTCTCCGCTCCCGCAACTACCCGTAGGCTTTAACAGTTCGAGCGCCGGTGATGTACCGGTCACCCGCCCCGACGGCGACCGTCTTAACTTCGCTCCCATCATTCGCGGTCTCTCCGGTTTGATCCGCAACCGCGACACAGCATTGCCCCTCACCGTTGGCATCAACGGCAGTTGGGGCAGTGGCAAGACCTCCTTGATGAACCTTGTCCGCGCCGATGTTTGGGATGCCGGTCTTCGCACCATCTGGTTTAACGCCTGGCACCATCAGGAGGAACCCAATCTTCTCGCCGCTCTCCTCCAGACCATTCGCAGCGCTGCTCCCCCAGATCTCCTCGAACCAGGCGGCTTCTCCTACCGCGCCAAGCTTCTCACTGAACGTTTCCTCCGGCGTCCTTGGCACACGCTCCTGATTTTCGTGCTCGTCGCTGGAATCGCTGCCACTCATCTTCACGTTCGCACTCTCCACCCTAGGGTGTACTTGGATGCTGCCCTCGAATTGAAATGTGCCGTCAAGCCTTTTTCCGAGCCTGTTCGCACTGCCCCAAATGAAACTTCCGCCGCGGCGAGAGGTTCCGCCGCCTCTCCAGCTAAGGACCGTTCCCTCCTCGAACAGGTCGCTGACATCCTCATCCGGCTCACCGGTGGCAACGAGTACGATGCTGCCGCCCCTTGCGGGCCTGTTCCCAATCCGCCGCTCCCAATCAGCAAGCCGCAAGACAGTTCTGCGCCCAGTGTGTTTGTCTTTCTTGCGCTGCTACTCGTTCTCTGGCCCAAACTCAACGAATTGTTCAAAAGCTTCGGCGCCAACCCCGCCGAACTACTCATCACCCGCTCCAGCGGCAGCAAGTTATCTGAACTCGAATCCCAGACCAATTTTCGCGACAAATTCAAGAAGCAGTACGGCGACGTAACCCACGCCCTCGCGCCGCGCCGTTTAGTCATCTTCATTGACGACTTGGATCGTTGCCGTCCCGACAAAATCGGCGAAATGCTCGAAGCTGTCAACTACGTCATTGTCGCTGGTCCTTGCGTTGTCGTCCTCGGCATGGAAGAGGAAGCTGTTCGCGCCGGCCTCGGCCTCAGTTTTCGAGAGCTCGCCAAGGAAATCACCTTGACTCCCGTCCCCTCTCCCGCACCGAATCCACAGACTTCCCCTTCGGATTCTCCCAACCGCGCCGCTCGGCAGAGTTTCGCGGCGCGTTACATGAAAAAGCTTCTCAACGTTGTTATTCAGGTTCCTGTCCTCACCGAAGAACAGTACTTTCAGCTCATCAGCGAACGCGCCGATGCTCCTCAATCGCCTCAAGAGATTCGCGATCAGAAGCTATCCGCTTACGGGCGCCGCGCCCAGTTCTGCCTGATGGCTTTGGCGGCATTTACGCTATCTATAGTTCTTGGTTTCCTCGTCGCCGAGTTTTTTGGTTCTTACATCAGCGCTTCAAGCTCTCCCCAAGAAGCGACCGTCGCAACTGTGCCCGCGGCAGCGACTGGCACTGCTCCCGTCAGCGAAACTGGAAACACGAGTGGCGTTTCTACGCCTGCCGGACAGGGCGCTCCGTCAGCGAATCCACTTATGCCGGTCGGTCCCGCAAGATTCTCTCCAGCCGCTGGCGCGCTCCCCGGCGCGTGGCTTTCCGGTACTCGCGGCTTTGTCGTTGCCGCGCTATTGGCGCTTCTCCTCGGCATCATCATAGCGCGGCTGTTTCAGAGCAATCCCATGGAGACCTCCGACTCACCGGATCTCAAGGAAGCTTTTAGGATCTGGTCGAAAGTGATGGCCGAGATCACTAACACCCCGCGCGAAGCCAAGCGGCTTCTCAACCGTATCCGCTATCTGGCGCTCGTGGACGATCCCTTGCCACCTGACCTACCCCTGTGGCGCCGCATGTTCTCGTCTAGCGCTCCTAAGTCGTCCGCACCAAACGCCGCTCCGGCGGATCACGTGTCTCCCGAAACCGCGGAAGAAGGCGCGACATCTTCTGCCACGGAACACTTACCCTCCCCCGTGCTGGTCGCGCTCACCGTTGAGCAGGCGGCTCTGCTCGCCAGTTCTCAAGCCGGGGAAGAACGCAAAAAATCCCTTCAAGAAAAACTCTCCCAGGCCTGGCGGGACCACAGAAAGGCCTATCCCAGCGATACGGTAACCCGTGTGAATAGCTTCCGCGAGCGCTTTTCCCGGATTGTTCAGGGCGTCTCTACCCGGTAGCCACTGTCGCTAGTGACGGGGAAGTTCCTTCCCGGTTTTTTGGGGTGGCAAGTGGCCCTCATTCGAATGCCCCCTTTTCTCTCCTCAATGTACTCTGTGCGTGAGCTACAACGTCTAAGTTATTGTGATACCAAATGCTTTCAGGCCTTCTATCCCGTGGTTCGTTCGAAGGGGAACTTTTCCACCCCCGGTCGGGAATTGACAGATGAACGCAGGCAGGACGTCTTATCAGGAGAGACGAGGATCGCCGAGCTAGAGAGAGACGACGTTCTGTTGCGGCGGGCCGCCAAGGGCGATGAGGAAGCTTTCTTACTCATCTACCGGAGGCATCAGGCGCCCATGTACCGCTTTGCCTTGCGCATGACCGGCAACACTTGGGCCGCCGAAGAAATTGTGCAGGACGTTTTCATGACTTTGATGCGCGATCCGAAAAAGTATGACGCCACTCGCGGAGCACTCGGAGCTTTTCTTTACGGGGTGGCGCGCAACCGCGTCATGAAACACCTGGAGCGCTTGCCCCGGGAAGTGGCACTCGAGGAGAAAAACGAGGACGGTACGGGCTCTGGAATTGTTCTTCAAGACGCTTCGACCCCTGCGATGTGGCTGGAAAAGCGCGAACGCATCCGTCAAGTGCGGGATGCCGTGCAGGAACTGCCGGTGGAGTTTCGCGAAGCCGTGGTGTTGTGCGAGCTGGAAGAATTGAGTTATGAGGAAGCCGCGCAAATGGCCGGATGCCCCATTGGCACGATTCGATCGCGGCTGCATCGCGGAAAAGCATTGCTGATGGCCAAGCTGGAAATGCTTCGCGGCGTGCCCCGCCGCGCGAGTGTAGCGCGATGAAAGATTTTTTCATGCAAAGGAAGCAAGAGATGAAGTGCGAAGAATTTGAAGCCATTGGATTGGACGTCGAGCGCGACTCTTCGTTGAGCACAGCGGAGCGCGCCTCGGCGCGCGAACACGCCGCCACATGTTCGCAGTGCGCCGCGCTGCAAGACTCTTGGGAAGCGGCAGGAATCGAGCTTCGCGCGCTCGCGGAAGACACCGCGATGGTGCAAGCCCCCGCGCGCGTAGAAATGCGCTTGCGCCAGGAATTCCGGACGCAGCACGTGTCGATGAGAGTGCGACGTACTGCCGTTATTGCTGCGTGGGCTTTGGCCACTGCCGCTGTCCTGGTCGGCGCAGTGAGTTGGGTCAACTGGCGCAGGAACAGTTCGAGCGTAGCGGCGCACCAATCGAAATCCTCACAAGCTGCGGCGAATCCCGCTGCAAGTAACGCGAACGGAGCGGCGAGCCAGCAATCGGACACTGCAGATTCCGAAACGCTGATGGCCGACAACGGATTGAGCGACTTCACGCTGCTACCCGGATCCTTGCCGGCAGACACCATGGACGCCGCGATCTTGCGCGTGCGCATGCAGCGCAGCTCGCTGGGAGCGCTTGGCCTGCCCGTGAATGAGGAGCGCGCCGGCGAATGGATCCAGGTGGATCTCCTCGTCGGAAATGACGGATTGCCACAAGCGGTGAGGCTGCCGCAAGAGTGATTGCTGGGACGACGGTTTTGGGGAGATTTACGGAATGATTGGCCCGGCGTTCTGGGAGAAATGGAAGACAGCGGTTGGCAGGGAAAATATCGCGTGGCGTTTTTGGACAACGCTGCTGGGGGCACTGAAGTCGGGCATCGCCGAAATCGCCACCGCAAATAGTTCGCGACAGTTCTGGAGAGAAGAGGAGAAGGAATAATGAATCGTAGATTAGTCATGAGTTTAATTCTCGGTGGCACGCTGCCTGTGAGTGCCGCTCTTGTGCGCGCGCAGGAAGCGCCGGCACTTCCACCTCGCGGAGAGATGCTGCGCGGTGGCGGGCCGGGCAGAGACTTCATGCCTCCGCCCATGGGTGACCGTGTCGAATTGATGGGCTTCGAAGGAATGCGCGGCGGAAAAATTGTGACCGGCGCGCCGTTCAGCGGAGTCGCCGTTACTGAGTCGACGCAAACCCTCGGGGACGGAAACCATATCACCCACAAAACACAGGCGAATGTCTTCCGCGACAGCCAGGGACGCGTCCGCAAAGAAGTAACGCTCTCGGGATTTGGTCCGATGGCCGCTTCCGGTGGAGCGAAATCGTTCGTAGTGATCAGCGATCCGGTTGCGAAAGCAAATTTCGTGCTGCATCCCGACACTAAAGTTGCAGAGCAAATGGACGATTCGCGTCGAGAAATGAAGTGGATGGCGAAAGGCGGCGCATTTCAAGAGAAAATCCAGGCCCGCCAAGAAGCGGAAATCGCCGCCGGCAATCTTAAAAAGGAAGATCTCGGCACGCAGGTGATTGGCGGAGTCAGCACGCAAGGAACGCGCCTGACGCGCACGATTCCCGCGGGCCAAATCGGAAATGAAAAGCCGATCCTCATCGTGCACGAGACGTGGTTCTCCAACGATCTGCAAATGGTGGTCATGAGCAAGCGGAGCAATCCGTGGGGCGGTGACACCACCTACACGCTGACGAACATTCAGCGCACCGAGCCGGCTGCGGCGCTCTTCACGGTGCCCTCCGACTTCACCGTGAAACAAGGCGGCCCAGGAAAGCACGGGATGGGCAAATTCAAGCAGGGAGCCCCTCCGCCGCCGCCCCCGGAAAACTAAATCACAACACACGATCTTCTCTCCTGAAGACGGTGCGCCCTTTTCGCAGCTGCCCCCATCACTGCGGAAAGGGCGCCGCCGTGTTTGGAGGAGAAATATGTGGAGAGAAGGACCCGCGTGAGATCCCCTAGGCGCGGCAGATAGTGGTATCAGGGAGAGTCGGCAGAAAATGCGCAGCCTTGAAAATTCACAAGGGACGCAGGACACGGCGTTCCGCCCAATGGTTCGGGGGTCAGCGCAAGCGCGTGAGCAATCGACTCAGCAGGATGCGATCTCGAGGACTGATGTGGGTGAATTCCACGCCCATGCCCTTGCCAGGCGCAATGTTTCGTACCACACCTTCCGCTTTAACGGAGCCTCCCGGGACTTCAAAGGCTAGTCTCAGTTTCGCGCCTAATGGCGGTGCATTGGAGACGGAGATGGAACAGCCGCCCATGCCCTAACGTCTGCACGCGGGAAATTTGATGCTCGCCGCTGTACCAAGCCACGAACATGCCCTTCGGCAGCGAGATGCGTTGGTAGCGGCGCGTCCCACAAAGGGTTTCTTCGGCCATAAAACAAGATAAGGGTATAAATCGGATTAACGGGGAGCCAATGGAACCAAAGTTCCGTTTCGTCGGTACTCTTAGATCGTCGCACGATAGCAGGGATGGATAGAAAGTAGTATCGGGGGAAGGCGGCAGAAAAATCCGTAGCCTCGAAAATGTACGAGCCATACAGCGCCCGGCTTCTAGGTTAGGAGCGTTTTGCCCTAGTGCGGGAAGCTCTCGCCCTGTGGCTTTGGTCCAGTCCCTGGCGAATCAATGTCTTGATGACCGCCTGCCTGCTGATGTTGAGATCCCTGGCGGCGCGCTCGAGTTCTTCCAGCATGGAGGCGGTAAAATCCACGTTCACGCGTTGGATGGGTTTTCTCATCTCGCCGGTGTTAGTGAAAAAGCGCGAAACATCCTTGCCCTTGTCGGCCATCCGGGCGATGGCTTCGGCCGAGACTGGCTTCTTCTTGACTCGCGTGTTCTTCATAAAGTTTCCGTTCCGCAGTGGTGGCTTTCCATAAGGTCACCAGATGATAGAATTCTCCTTCCGCTTCTTCCCGAACCTCAAAAAATGACCGACTACAGGGGGCCCCGTACCCAACCGATGGCGCGATGCTGAGCGGGAAGGTCCGAACGTTGGTCGGAGTAATACGGATGATAGAGAATCTCCTGTACTTCCTCGAAGCCGATTCCGCGCTTCGGGTTCCGCCGAAGGTTTCTGCTCTTTCGCTCATCGAAATGGAATCGCACAAGGTATAACTGTTATACCATGGCCGCGGGTGGAATAGAACCAGGATTCGAAGAAGAGAGTGGAGAAGAGAAAGTCCCCACTCATGCTGCGCATGAATGGGGCACCCGGCTACGTAATTAGAAGGCGCATCGTCAGTTTTGGTTCATGGCAGTGGCTGGGATGGCCTTTATGCGCTGCTCCATCTTGGCGGCTTCTTCGTTGCGGCCCAAACTGCGCAGGGTTTTCGCCTGGCTCGTAAGGATAGGGACAATGATGGGATTGTCCGGGCCGTATTGTTTTTCCAGAATAACAAGGAGACGATCCTGGCAGGGAGCGAATTTCTCTGGCTTAGACAACTTTTCATAAATACTGCACAGCACCGTCAGGTTCGGCAGGGCATCCGCACCGTCGGAGCCGTAGAGGGTTTGGTCAATTTTGACAGCGCGGAGCATGAAGGGCTCCGCTTTCGCAAAATCATTTTCAATGAAATAGGGGGTCGCCATCATGCGGAGGCTGGTGGCAACGCCGGGGCTGTTTTCGCCGTACGTTTTTTCATTCAGTTCGAGGGCATGGGAGAGGTATTTCTGCGCGGAGACCGAGTCGTGCTGATACGCGGCCATCATGCCGAGATTCTGAAGCGCCTCGCCAAGCATAGGAGATTGGGCACCGTAGACTTCCTCGTTGGCTTTCAACTGGCGATGGAAAAGGGCGTCTGCTTCAGTGAAGTTCTGGAGACCCATGGTGATTCGTCCGAGTTCGCCGAGAGCAACGCCGAGCCGGCCGTCGTGAGGGTGCAATTTTTCACCGAGTTCCACGGCTTGTTTGTAGCTTGTGGTCGCTTCCTGCCATTGCCGTTGCATCAGAGCACTGGAGCCAGCTTGCATGGCGGCGTCGATTTGTTCGGTGAGCCCGATATCGGACTTGGTAGCGGCAACACTAGCTTCCAGTTTTGCGGCTTCGGCGGACTTGCCGGCAGCTTTGAGGGCAGTGAGATGCTGGGTGAAGCGTTCCTGGGCGGATTTGTATTGGAGTTCGGGGTTGGGGGTAATGATACGAAATACGCCGTTCCCGAGTGGAAAGTTTGGGCCGGTGAGCGCGGCCCGGCGATACTGGTCGAGCGAGCCGACCCAGTCGCCGTGCTTCTCAAGGGCATCCGCCAGCCTCATTCTGACTTCCGGTTGTTTTGGGTCGAGCGAAAGAGATTGTTTGAACTCGCCGATGGCGGAGTCGGTTTTTCCGGTCGCCTGGAGGGCTTGGGCGTAGAGATTGTGACTGGCCGCGACGCTCGGTTTCAGCTGGGCAGCATGCTGAAGTTCAGGGACGGCATTTGCAAAGTCTTTCTTAGCAAGCAGGACTGATCCGGTGCCGAGGTGAGCGGCGGCGGAATTCTCGTCCAACTGTAGCGCGCGGCTATAGTCTTGCAATGCCGCGGTGTAGTTCTGCTGATATTCGTGAAGATTGCCAAGGTGAATGTACGGTTCAGGATCGGAAGGATCCAACGAAGCCGCTATTCCGTACTCTTTTTCAGCGCCTTTGAAATCCGACGAGTGGTAAAGAGCGGAGCCGAGACAAAGGTGGCAAATTGCGGAGTTCGGGTCCAAGGCTTCCAGTTCGTGGAATTCGATGACACCTTGAGCGACGAAATTACCCTGGAGAAGAGCGGAGCCAAGATTGCGGCGGGCGTTGAGATCCTTGGGGTTCAGGCGCTTGGCTTCGCGATACTCGTGAATAGCCGAATTGATGTCACCCTTATCATGGTAGGCGTTGCCGAGATTGTTGTGTACGTCCGCGTCGTTGGGGTCGAGAGCGAGAGCTTTCTTGTACTCCGCGATGGAAGCATCCAAGTCTCCTTTGTTGTAGAGAAGGAGCCCTAAGTCATAACGCGCAGACTGATAATCCGGCTTGAGGCGAAGAGCCTCGTTGAATTCGGAGGCGCCGGCGTCGAATTTGCGCATGTCTTGCAGCAACAATCCCGCATTTTTGTGGGCTTCGGGGTTGTCTGGAGTTCGCGCAAGAGCGGCCTTAGTTTCGCGCAGCCCTTCCTCGAAATCGCCCAGACGATACATCAGGTAGCTCAACTTTGTGTGGATCTCGGGAAAGTCAGGATTGTCTTGAAGGACTTTTTCGTAGACCGAAGCCGCCATGGGCCATTGCTCTTGCCTGCGGAGAAGTTCTCCCATGACAAAGCCTGCTTCCGGGCCATCACTCGATTTGAGGGCGCTGTCGAGCTCCTGGGCCGCTTGGTCAAATTGTTTGGCGCGGATGAACTTGCCGGCTGCCGAGAGATGCTGGAGCAGTTCAGGGGATGACTGTTTTTCGCCATTGGTGGAGGGCTTGGCCGGCTTTGCTTTGCTCAGTGCGGTCAATACATGGGCATCGGCGCCGGCGGCGGTCAACTGAGTGCGGTACGCGTCAGCCGGAGAGAATGCCAGACCGCGCGACTCAATTTCGTGGGCGATGTTTTCGCTGAGAGCATTGCCCGCGACAAGGGCTAGAAGTTCGCTGTCGGTGAGAGGTTTTTTCACGTCCTGGGCACTTGCAAAGGACGCGCCAGCGCACGCGATGAGAGAAATGATCAGAGTTCTCTGGATAAAGGAAGTCATAAGTTCTCCTGGAGGTCTGCACGTCCAGTTTAGGAGGAAGATTCTTGAAGGTATGGGGAGGAGTTGGTACTGGTTCCGGAATGAATACCTGACCGAAGGACCAGTCCCGGGTGGTTAAGAAATGAGCGCGGACGGGATAGGCTTCGGCGCAGTTGGCCAAAGAAAGGTCGGGGCGAGGCACTCGGGAATCGGCTAGAATGTGGATAGCGGAGGCTCGCGATGGCGCACCGGTTTACTGTGATCTTCGAGAAAGAAGCCGAAGGGGGTTATCACGTATTCTGCCCGACACTGCCCGGATGCCATACGCAAAGCGAGACGATCGAAGAAGGGGTCGAGAATATCCGCGAAGCCATCGGGCTTTATATTGAAAGCCTGGTCGAAGACGGTTTGCCCATTCCCACCGAAGACATTTTGATAAAGCCGATTGAGATTTCTGCGTGACTCCCAAGCTTCCCACGGCTACCGCGAAAGATTTGGTGCGAGTCGCCGAGCGGTTGGGCTTTGTGTTACGACGCCAACGAGGCAGCCATGCAATTTATGTGCGTGAGAGCGACCAGGCGCGCGTGGTTATCCCGATGCACAAGGGCGAACTCAAGCGCAAGACATTGCGAGCCATCATTCAGGACTTGAGAATAAGCGTCGAAGAATTTGGGAACCTACTGTAAGTCTAGAACACACCCAGCGTACCTCATCGCACGGCAATAGATTTGCTTTGGAGTGGGAAATGGGTAGAGTAGCGTCTCGCGCGGGAGGCTTTGCGGCTGGGAGAGATGGACACGAGCAGAACAACATCGAGGTACACGGGCCTCGCGGGGAAGACGGTGTTCATTACCGGGGGAGGAAGCGGGATTGGTGCGGCGTTTACGCGCGGATTTGCTGAGCAGGGTGCGCGCGTGGGGTTCGTGGATATTGCGGAAGAGGCTAGCCGGGCGCTGGCGGCGCAAATTCGGGATGAGACGGGAACGGCGCCGCTGTTCATTGGCTGCGACCTGCGGGACATCGCAGCGCTGCAGGCAGCTATCGAAAAAATCCGAGCGGAGTTGGGCGACATCGGCGTGCTCATTAACAATGCGGGGAATGACGAGCGCCACGCGCTGGAACAAGTGACGCCTGCTTATTGGGATGAGCGGATCGCGGTGAATATGCGGCACATGTTTTTCGCGGCACAGGCCGTTTTGCCGCAGATGAAGCGGCTCGGCGCAGGAGCGATTGTCAATCTTGGTTCGATCACCTGGAGGCTCAAGCAAGCTGACGTAGCTGTATACGCGATCAGCAAGGCTTCCGTCGTAGGATTAACGCGCGTGCTGGCGCGCGAATTCGGTCCTTTCGGTATCCGCGTGAACAGCATTTCGCCGGGAGCGATTTGGACGGAACGGCAAATCAAACTTTGGTACACGCCGGAAGTGGAAAAAGAGATCATGAACGGCCAGTGTTTGAAAACGCGCTTGATGCCGAGCGACATCGCGAACATGGCGATGTTTTTGGCATCAGACGCGGCGGAAAAATGCACGGCGCAGGAGTTCATTGTGGATGCAGGGTGGAGTTGAGGGAGAGATGAAAACGATCAAAGGGCCGGCAGTATTTCTGGCGCAATTCGCGGGGGATGCGGCACCGTTTAACAATTTGAAGAGCATCGCCGCGTGGGCGGCGAAGCTTGGCTATAAGGGAGTGCAGCTCCCGACTTGGGATGCTCGGCTTTTTGATTTGCAGCGGGCGGCGGAGAGCAAGAGTTATTGCGATGAGATTCGCGGGACGGTGGCGGAGCATGGCCTCGCCGTGACGGAGCTTTCGACGCATCTGCAGGGGCAATTGGTGGCCGTGCATCCAGCTTATGACTTGGCGTTTGATGGGTTTGCGCCGGAGAAGATGAGGGGGAACCCGAAGGCTCGGCAGGTATGGGCGGTTGAACAGTTATTGATGGCGGCGAAGGCTTCGGCGAATCTGGGACTGGCGGCGCATGTGACATTTTCCGGGGCGCTGGCCTGGCCGTACATTTATCCGTGGCCGCAGAGGCCGGCGGGGCTGGTGGAAACGGCGTTCGATGAATTGGCGGCGCGGTGGAAGCCGATTTTGGATGCGTTCGATAAAGCAGGTGTGGATTTGTGCTATGAGATTCATCCTGGGGAAGATTTGCACGACGGGGCTACCTTTGAAATGTTCCTGGAGCGCGTGGGAAAACATCGGCGATGCAACATTCTTTATGATCCGAGCCATTTCGTGCTGCAGCAACTGGACTATCTGGAATTCATCGATCTTTATCATGAGCGGATCAAGATGTTTCACGTGAAGGATGCGGAGTTTCGTCCGAGCGGGCGGCAGGGTGTGTATGGGGGATATCAGAGTTGGGCGAATCGTGCGGGGAGGTTCCGGTCGCCCGGGGATGGGCAAGTGGATTTCGGGGCGATCTTTTCCAAGCTGACGCAATATGATTTTCCGGGATGGGCGGTGTTGGAGTGGGAATGCTGCATCAAGAGCAGCGAGCAGGGGGCGGCGGAAGGGGCGCCGTTTATTCAGCGGCATATTATTGAAGCGGCGAGCAGCACGTTTGATGATTTTGCAGGGTCGGGGGCGGATCAAGCGGCGAACCGGCGGATGTTAGGGCTGGGGTAAGTGGGAGTGTGTTTTGTTCAACACAGAGTTCGCAGAGGGCACAGAGAAGAGCGGAAGAGATTTGAGAATCGAGTGAGATGGGACGGGGGACATGACAGCAAATTCAAAACCAAGTGATGGATTGAAACGGCGGCTGCGGCTGGGGATGGTTGGCGGGGGGCCCGGGGCGTTTATTGGGGCGGTGCATCGGCTGGCCGCGCGGATGGACGATCGATTTGAGCTAGTGGCGGCGGCGCTGTCTTCCGATCCCGCAAAGAGCCGGGCGGCGGCGCTGGACTTGCACATTGCGCCGGAGCGGGCTTACGGAAGTTATGGGGAAATGGCGGCGGCGGAGGCGAAGAGGCCTGATCGGATTGACGCGGTGGCCATCGTGACGCCGAACCATGTGCATTTCGGGCCGGCGAAGGCGTTTTTGGAGGCGGGGATACACGTGATCTGCGACAAGCCGTTAACGACGACGGCGGCCGATGCGGTGGCGCTGGCGGAGATTGTGCGGAAGAGCGGGCTAATCTTTGGGCTGACGCACAATTACACGGGTTATCCCATCGTACGTCAGGCGCGGGAGATGATTCAGGCGGGGGAACTTGGGAAAATTCGCGTGGTGCAGGTTGAATATGCGCAGGACTGGCTGACCACGGCGGTGGAGGCTACGGGGAACAAGCAGGCGGTGTGGCGGACTGACCCGGCGCAGAGCGGGCCGGCGGGGTCGCTCGGGGATATTGGGACGCACGCTTACAACATCGCGTGCTTTGTGACGGGGCTGAAGTGCGAGCAGGTGGCGGCGGATGTATCGATCTTTGTGCCGGGGCGGCGGCTCGATGATAACGTGCAGGTGCTTTTGCGGTTTGAGGGCGGGGCTCGGGGTATGCTGTGGGCGAGCCAGGTGGCTACGGGAAACGAGAATAACCTCAGGTTGCGGGTGTACGGAGACAAGGCGGGGCTTGAGTGGGGGCAGGAGAACCCGAATTATCTGCGGTTTACAAAGTACGGGAAACCGCCAGAGACCATCAGCAGGGCGGGAGCGGGGGCCACGGGTTCGGCAAAGCATGCTAGCCGGATACCTGCGGGGCATCCGGAGGGATATTTGGAGGCGTTCGCTCAGCTATACACGGATCTGGCAGAGCAGATTTCGGCGCGAAATGATGGGCGGGCTCCGTCGACGGCATCGTTGCTGGTACCGGGCGTCGAGGATGGAGTGGCCGGGGTGCGGTTTATCGATGGAGTGCTAGAGTCCTCGCGGCAGAATTCGGCTTGGGTGAAGATACCGGCGCCCATCTAGAGTGCATTACGAGCCGGTGGTCGGTGGGGTAGCTTTGGGCGGTAGGCCTCCCCGACAAAGTCGGGGTAAACTTCAAGTCGACCTGCAAGGGGGATGAAGCACCGGCGGCTTGTTCGAAGGTGGGACAGGTAATCCCATTTCCGGTCGATTTGGAGGGCTTCCAAGAAAAGAAGTCCCGTTAATCCATTGAAAATAAGTATAGTTAGCGAAGGGAACCTGGGGCCGGAGAGTTGCGTTTAGTAACGTATCAATATATATGGACATCCAACGACCATCTAACGCACGCGCCAAGAAAATCCGACGGATTGCTTACGGCACCGTCGCACTCCTCCTGCTGGGAGGCGTGACCTACGGACTATCCAAACTTCGGCCCGCCGCGCCTAGCGTCGACAAGGCCACGATCTGGCCGGACGAAGTGAAGCGCGGTCCCATGCTGGTGGAAAGGCGCGGCTTGGGGACACTGGTTCCCGAAGACATCCGGTGGATTGCTGCACAGACGGATTCGCGGGTCGAGCGTTGGGTGCTGCGTCCGGGAGCGATCGTCAAGCCAAGTTCCATCATTATGGAATTGAGTGATCCCACGTTACAACAGACCGCGTTGGACGCGGAATACTTGCTCAAAGGGGCGGAAGCAGACTACGCAAACCTTAAAGTGCAGATTAACAGCGAACTGATGAACCAAAAGGCGAACGAAGCCGCCGTGCGCAGTGATTACGAACAGGCTCGCCTGCAACATGACGTTGACGAAAAGCTATTCAAAGAGGGCATTGGTTCTGACCACACCAGAAATCTTTCCAAAGTGAGGGAAGAACAGCTGGCAATCCGCGTTCAGCTGGAGGGGGAGCGGACACGAATCACGGCGGATTCCTCGCGCGCAAGGCTGGCCGCGCAGCAGGCAAAAATCGATCAGGAGAAAGCCCTCTATCAGCTGAAAAAGAGCCAATTGGAAGCGCTGCATGTACGGGCGGGCATTGACGGAGTGCTGCAGTTAGTGCCGGTGGAAGTGGGCCAGCACATAACCCCCGGAACAAACCTGGCGCGGGTGGCGGATCCGAAGAAACTCAAAGCGGAAATCAAGATTGCGGAGACGCAAGCGAAAGATGTGCTGATTGGTCAAAAAGCGACGATTGACACGCGGAATGGAGTGGTCAATGGGCATGTTTCGCGCATCGACCCGTCTGTCGTGAACGGCACGGTGACCGTGGACGTGACGATCACGGATCCCCTGCCCAATGGTGCGCGGCCGGATTTAAGCGTTGATGGAACGGTGGAGATCTCGAACATAAAGGACGTGCTTTTCGTGGGCCGCCCGGTGCACGGTCAGGAAGCGAGCACGATCGGAATTTTCAAGATTATTGATGACGGTGCGGAAGCGGTGCGCGTCAATGTAAAGTTGGGGCGAAGCTCGGTGAACACCATCGAGATTCTGGATGGGTTGAAGGTCGGCGACAAAGTGATTCTCTCCGACATGTCGGCGTGGGACAACTTCGACCGTGTGCGGCTGAAGTAGAGAGGCGCTGGAGGATCGAAGATGCACACGCTCTGGCAGGACGTGCGCTACGGCCTGCGGATGCTGGCCAAGAATCCGGGCTTCACGCTGATAGCGATCCTGACGCTGGCACTGGGTATCGGCGCGAATACTGCCATTTTTTCCCTCCTGAACCAGGTGCTGCTGCGGCGCTTGCCGGTACGCAATCCCGAAGAGTTAGTGGTGCTGAAGTCGCCAGGGCCTAAGCATGGGCATGTCTGGAGCGATGGCGACGATTCGGAGATTTTTTCCTACCCGCTGTATAAGGGCTTAGCCAAGAACACGAAGGTATTTGACGGAGTGATCGCGCGATATGAGTTCTCGGCAAGCATTGCCAGCCGAGGGCAGACGGACCGAGGTTCGGGCGAGCTCGTGACTGGGAATTATTTCGAGGTGCTGGGAGTTCAGCCGGCGTTCGGTCGAGTGCTGTCGCCTGCAGATGATGATGTGCAGGGCGCGCATCCGGTAGTGGTGCTAAGCCATGCGTACTGGACGCGGCATTTCGGGGGAGATGCGGGAGTACTGAACCAGACGATTCTGGTGAACAACACGGAAATGACGATTGTGGGCGTTGCCCAGGCTGGATTTAGCGGGATCCAGGTGGGGCAGATGCCGGATATTTTTGTCCCCATGACCATGAAGGGGCAGATGACCCCCATCCGCAACGGATTGGACGACTGGAATGATTCGTTTTTGGCGGTGCTGGCCAGGCGAAAGCCGGGTGTTTCGTTGGAGCAAGCGCAAGCGGGGATTAATGCGGACTACCCCGGGTTGCTGGAGCAGCAAACTGCAACCCTGAAGATGCGGGCGGGTGGAAAAGACGAAAAAGAGTTTTTGGGCAAGAAAATTGTGTTGTCAGCCGGGGCCCAGGGCAGGACGACGGCACAGAGGGATTCCGGGCCGGCGCTGACGGCGCTGTTTGCGATGGTGGCGCTGGTTTTGCTGATTGCGTGCACCAATGTGGCAAATCTGTTGCTGGCCAAGGCGGCTGCACGGCAGCGGGAGTTTGCGATTCGTTCGGCGCTCGGCGCGACTCCAGGACGGATGATGCGTCAATTACTGGTAGAAAGTTTCCTGTGCGCGCTGGGTGGAGGGATCCTGGGGCTGATTTTGGGAAGCTGGATAATGAACATTTTGACCCAAGCTATCGTTTCTGAAGCAGGGGTGCGAGGGATTACCGCACAGGTGGATGGAAGCGTACTAGCATTCGCGGGGGCGGCGACGGTGGCATCGGCGCTGCTTTTTGGGCTGATCCCCGCATGGCGGGCGACGCGGACCGGGGTCTCGCAGATGATGAAGGATCAGGGATCGACGACATCTGCCGGGCCGGGGCACGTGCGATTCCGGAAATTCCTGGTCGCCGGGCAGGTGGCGTTTACGCTTCTGTTGCTGACGGGCGGGGCGCTGTTTTCGCGGACGCTTTGGAATTTGCGGCAACAGAACCTGGGATTGAGCACGGAGAACTTGATTACGTTCTCGATTGCACCGCAATTGAGCGGTTACGACGAGGCGAGAACGGTGGCGCTGGTCGACCAGTTGAGGCAACGGCTGACGGGAGTTCCGGGAGTGCTGGGGGTCGGATCCTCGCAGATTCCCGTGCTGACCGGGACGGACATGGGTACGAACATCACTGTGGAAGGCCGCCAAAACCTGGACACCGATGACCGGCACGTGAATTTCGATGCTGTCAGTCCGGGCTATTTTTCGACGATGCGGGTTCCTTTGTTATATGGGCGAGAATTCAACGCCGGAGACACAGCGAACAGCACAAAAGTGGCGATCATCAATGACGCGATGGCGAAGGAGTTTTTTGCGAACAGAAACCCAATCGGCGTACACCTAGCCATGGGCTCCGGGGACGCGATCAAGTACAACATTGAGATCGTGGGAGTTGTGAAAGGCGCAAAAGAGTCACACGTGCGGGATGCGGACCGGCCATATTTCTACCGGCCGTATTCGCAATTTGGGAAATTATTCGGGATGAGCTTCTACGTGCGCAGCCAACAAGATCCACTGCTGATTGCGAGTACGCTGCAGGAAACGGTTCGGGGCACGGACGCGAATTTGCCGGTGTACGACTTGAAGACGGTACAGCGGGTTGTAGACGAAGATCTGTTCGCTGAACGCGTGATAGCGACGCTCTCTGCAGCATTTGGCGGGCTGGCGGCGCTGCTATCAGCGCTGGGGATTTACGGAGTGCTGGCCTACCTGGTGGTGCAGCGAACGCGGGAGATTGGAATTCGCGTAGCGCTGGGAGCGGCAGCGGGGCATGTGAGAGGACTGGTGTTCAAGGAAGTGGGATGGATGGTGCTGGCGGGCGCGCTGGTGGGATTGCCACTGGCTTACGGGCTGGGAAAGCTGAGCGAGTCACTGCTGTATGGAGTGCACGCGGGAGACGTACCTGTTTATGCGGCGGCGCTGGGGATCATTTGCATCGTGGCTTTGGCGGCGTGCTACATCCCGTCGCGGCGAGCAACGCGGATCGATCCGATTGTGGCGCTGCGCTACGAGTAGGCGAGGACTTGAGTTTGTTTTGTAAATACGAGGACACGTGCAACTAGAACAAGTTTCCGGGATCGAAAATTCGAAGGAGAGCCCATGACGGACGCAACGGCAACACTCATCAAGATGGAAGGGGTAAAGAAAGTATTTTATACGGATGAGGTCGAGACGCACGCTTTGTCCGAGATTCACCTGGAGATCAAGAAGGGGCAGTACATTTCGATCGCCGGGCCATCGGGCTGCGGCAAATCGACTTTGCTGTCCATTCTCGGGCTGCTGGATTCCCCGACGGGCGGCGAGTACATGCTGAACGGACAGCCGGTGGCGAACCTCTCGATCAGCGAACGCACGCGGATCCGCAACCGCGAAATTGGATTTATTTTCCAGGCGTTCAACCTGATCGGCGATTTGACGGTGTATGAAAACGTCGAACTGCCGTTGACCTATCGCGGTACAAGCGCGGCGGAGAGAAAACAAAAAGTGCAGTACGCGCTGGAGCGCGTCGGCATGGCTCACCGCTTGCGGCACTATCCCTCGCAACTCTCGGGCGGTCAGCAACAGCGCGTCGCAGTGGCTCGCGCCCTAGTCGGTGATCCGCTGATTCTGATGGCTGACGAGCCGACTGGAAACCTGGACTCGAAGAATGGCGAAGCGGTGATGGAGCTACTGCGCGATTTGCACCGCAACGGCGCGACAGTTTGCATGGTTACACACGACCAGCGCTACGCGAATTTCGCCGAGCGCACGATTCACTTGTTTGACGGGCGAATTGTCGAAGAGACGCAAGAAGCGCGAGTGGGCGCCTGACGACGATTCGTGGTGGCGGCGGAAACTTGAAAACATAAGAGCGCGTGCTGTGCCGCCGCGGGAGAAGTGTGCCACTTTGCCGGAAAGTGGCCCTGCTGGAAGGAGCGATAGCATGCGAAGCATCTGGCAAGACCTGCGCTACGCGATCCGCGTTCTGGCAAAGAGTCCCGGCTTCACCACGGTCGCCATATTGACGTTAGCGCTGGGAATCGGCGCGAATACAGCGATTTTCACCGTAGTGTACGGCGTGCTGCTGCGGCCGCTTCCCTTCCCCGAGCCCGACCGCATTGTCCAACTTGCGGAAACCTACCGAGCAGATTCCGATGAAATGGACTTGTCTTGGAACGAGCTGGAACATTTGCGAGAGTACGGCCAACTCTTCGAGCATATAGCGGGCTTCACCGACGTAGGCTTCAATCTCGCTACAGGGACGGAAGCAGAGCATGTGCGTGGCGTGCCAGCGTCGGCGGAATATTTTCAGGTTCTGGGAGTGCATCCGGCGCTTGGCCGCGACTTTCTTCCCGAGGAAGATCGAGGCGAAGGCCAGCGTGTCGCCATCCTGAGCCATGAGCTGTGGATGCGCCGTTTTGGAGGTCGTACGGAGGCCATCGGACGAAAAATCCTGCTCAGTGGCGACGTCTTTACTGTGATCGGGGTCATGCCGGCAGGATTTGATCCTCGCGCGAACTCGGAATTAAATCCGGGGACGCGTGCGGATGTGTGGGTTCCACTGGCGCTGGTGGCAAAGTCGGCGGGCAACGGAGAAAACCTCGCGGTAATCGCCAGGCTACGACCCACGGTAACGAGTGGGCAATTGCTGTCACAGATGGATATCGTCACGCGAGATTTTCGAGTCCGATATCCCAATGTGGTAGGGCAAGAGCTGGTGATGAGCTTCCGGCCGTATCAATCCATGATCGGAGCGGGAATGCGCCCGTTCCTGCTGATTCTGCTGGGCGCGATTGGGTTTGTGCTGCTGATTGCTTGCGCCAATGTGGCGAATTTGTTCCTTGCGCGCGGCAGTTCGCGAGGACGAGAGATTGCGGTGCGCGTCGCGATGGGGGCTTCCCGGGCTCGTATCGTCCGGCAGTTGCTTACAGAAAGTTTGTTTATTGCCCTGGGGGGTGGAGCACTTGGTCTGGTCGTGGCCAACGCGGGCTTGGGATCGCTGCTGACGATGGCGCCCAGCAATTTGCCGCGATTGAGCGATATTCGACTCGATGGATGGATTTTCGCATTTACGCTTCTGATTTCCATCGCGACGGGCGTGGTGTTTGGAATTGCGCCGGCACTCTATGCGACCAAGACCAATCTCAGCGAAACACTTAAAGAAGGAGAAGGAAGAGCCAGCGCGGGAGCAGGACGCGCGAGGCTGCGGCAAGGATTGGTGATCGGGGAATTGGCGCTATCGCTCGTGCTGCTGACCGGAGCGGGCTTGATGATCGCTACGTTTGAGAGATTGCTGAACACGAGCCCGGGATTCGATGCGCACCACGTTCTCACTGTGCAATTTTGGTTGACTGGGTCGAAATACAACTCCACTCCAGAAATCATGAAATTCTACCGCGCCGTCGAGCAACGCATTGAGACTCTGCCCGGAGTGACGGCGGCGGGTGTCGTGGCAGCTGGATTGCCGCTGGAGCGCGGAGGAAACAACGGCGTGAGGATTGCGGGGGCCAAGGAGTCGGAGTGGATCTCCATGGACTACCGGGAAATTACGCCGGGTTACTTTCAAACGATCGGCACGCCGTTGAAGCAAGGGCGCGGAATTACGGAGGCCGATTCAGAAGCCTCCAATGCCGTCGTGGTCATCAATGAGGCGGCGGCGCGGAAGTATTTTCCGGACCGAAGTTCACTTGGTGAACATCTTTACGTCAGCGGGGTTTTGTGTGAAGTGGTGGGAGTGGTGGGCGACGTGAAAAGTCATGTGGACCAAGCCGCTGAACCGACGACGTTTGTTCCTGCCGCACAGGCAAAATTGGGAACGTCCAGTCTGTTCGAGGGCTGGTTTCCACGAAGCATCGTGGTGCGGACGACAGGCGACCCGCTGCTCCTGAACCGAGCACTGCGAGAAGCAGTGGCGGCGACGGATCCGCTGGTGCCCACTGGCGCGATTCGATCGATGGACCAGGTGCTATCGCGTTCGCTGGCGTTGCGAAGTTTTATGATGATGCTGTTGAGCACCTTCGGCGGGCTTGCGCTGGTGCTGGCGAGTGGGGGGATTTACGGAGTCATTTCCTTCGCGGTGTCGCAACGAACGCGCGAAATCGGAGTGCGCATGGCGCTGGGAGCGCAGCCGGCGGATGTGCTGCGGATGGTTCTGAGGGAAGGGATGGCACTGGTCGCCGCGGGAGTGGGGTTGGGCATCGTGGCGTCGCTGGTGTTGACGAAATTGCTGGAAGGCATGGTGTACGGGGTGAAGGTGAGGGACCCGCTCATTTTCGCTTTGGTGAATGTGCTATTGGTGGCGGTTTCGCTGACGGCTTGCTACATCCCGGCGCGACGCGCGACGCGCGTGGATCCACTCGAAGCATTGCGGTACGAATAGGAGCTATCAAGTGCAAAACATCTTGCAAGACATCCGGTACGGCGCGCGCATGCTGTGGAAGAACCGGCTCGCGACGGTGGTTTGCGCGACAGCGCTGGCGCTAGGCATTGGCGCAAATACGGCGATGTTCAGCGTGGCAGAGGCGTTTCTGCTACATTCCGTGCCGTTCGAAAAGCCGGACCGTATTCTGGCCATGGTTTACGTGCGGCCGCAGGAGAACATCGACAGGAATCCGGTCGCGCCGGCGACTTATCTGGATTGGCAGACGCAAGCGAAGTCCTTCGAACAGATGGGCGCGTATGAGTGGAATGAGGTCAATCTCACAGGCAATCGCGAGCCTGAAAAAGTGCAGGCGTTTAATGTCACGGCGAATTTCTTCGGACTTCTGGGCGTTCAACCAAAGATGGGCCGGACGTTTTTGCCGGAAGAGGAACAGCCGGGAAAAGACCAGGAGATTGTTCTCAGCTACGGGCTGTGGGAGCGGCGCTATGCTTCCGACCCGAATATTCTCAACAAGATCGTGAAAGTGGATGGGAAGAGTTTCACCATCGTGGGAGTGATGGATAAAGGGTTTGATTTTCCGATGCCGGCGGAGGCATGGGTGCCACTGGCACTTACGGTGAAGGAGCGATCGGAGCGAAACTCACGGTACATCACGGTCCTTGGGAAGCTGCGGCCTGATTCTTCGCTGAAGCAAGCGACCGCGGAGATGAGCGCGATCGTGCAGCGCGAAAGTGATGCGTATCCGGACTTTTATAAGGGCTGGCAGCTTCGGGTGATGACGGTGCGCGAATTTGCGACCAGCTATCTTACGCGCCAGTACACGCTGTTGCTCATGGGCGCTGTTGGATTTGTGCTCCTGATTGCCTGCGCGGACGTCGCTAACGTGCAATTTGCGCGCGTTTCCGGGCGTCAGAAGGAACTGGCGGTGCGGGCCGCGATGGGAGCGAGCCGAGCTCGCATCGTGAGCCAACTTCTTACAGAGAGCATTCTCCTGGCGCTGTTGGGTTCGGTGGCGGGCTTGTTGATCGCGCAGTGGGACCTCGTGCTGATCCTGGCGCACATGCCTGCGGACGTGGCCAAGTTTGTTGCCGGATGGAAGACCATCAGCCTGGATTCGAATGCGTTTCTGTTTACGCTGGCGATTGCGCTGTTGAGCGGGATTCTTTCCGGGATTGCGCCGGCGTTGCTGACGTCGCGAGCCAACGTCGGTGAAACACTAAAGGAGAGCGGACGCGGATCTTCGGCGGGACGCGCGCGGCACCGCTTGCGCAATGCGCTGGTGGTGGCCGAGATTTCACTCTCGCTGGTGCTGCTGGTCGGCGCGGGCTTGCTAGTGAAAAATTTTACCGCGTTGATCAGCGTGAATGAGAGGTATCGCCCGGAATCGCTACTGACGCTGCGATTGAGCCTGCCGGAGTTGCAATACAGCACGGCTCCCGGACGAGTGAATTTCCACGCGCAGGTGCTGCAACGGCTTTCAGCAATACCCAATGTGCAATCGGCGGCGCTGGTTACACACGTTCCCTATTCAGACGGAGGAGGAGTCAACTCGCGAACTTTCTCGATTGAGGGCCGGCCGGGGACGAAGCGAGGCGAAGTGCGGAGCGCCATCGTACAGACAATCAGCGCGAACTATCTGGATCTAATGCAGATCGCGCTGCGCGAGGGGCGAGAGCTCACGGAGTCGGACGCCGAAGGTACGGTGCCTGTCGCGGTGATAAGCAAGAGCCTGGCACGGCGGTATTTTGTGGACGAAAAGCCTCTGGGGAGAAAGCTGAAGGTGGGCCAGGCAGATGACAGTTCTCCGTGGCTGACGATTGTTGGGATCGTGGATGACGTGCACTACAGTTGGATAGACAAGGACGATATCCCGACGATTTACCGACCTTATCGGCAATCGCCGCCTCATTACACTTCACTTATTTTGCGCTGCGGCGGCAGTCCGCTATCGCTCGTCCCCGCGGTGAGGAGCCAAATATCAGCTGTGGATCCGGACTTGTCGCTGTTCGACATCTACCCACTGAATGTGGTGATTAGCAATTCGGTGGTGGGCATTGCCTATGTGGCCGTGATGATGGGAGTTCTGGGTGTTATCGCGCTGGTGCTGGCCTCGGTTGGAGTGTATGGCGTGATGTCCTATGCGGTAAGCGAGCGAACCAATGAATTTGGGATCCGCATGGCGATGGGAGCCACTTCAAGCGACATTCAACGCCTAGTGCTGGGAAAGGGAGCGCTGCTTACGGCGGTTGGCATGGGGATCGGGCTGCCGATCGCGTTCGTGCTGGCGAACGCGCTGTCCAGTTTGCTCTTTGGAGTAAAGGTGGCCGATCCGATCGCATTCATCGCGATTCCGCTGGTGCTGGCGGCGGTGGCCACGTTGGCGTCCTACCTGCCGGCACGGCGCGCCGTACGCGTGGACCCGATTGCCGCCTTGCGGTACGAGTAGGACGTAAGTGGTGCCACAGAAACATGCGATAAGATAGATACGCGATTCAGGGTACGAACCGCGAGGAGCCGACGTGGAGCCATTGATTCAACTGCGAAACATGGAAAAAGTAGTGGAGGCTGGTCCGAATAAATTCTATCTGTTGCGGAGAATCAATTTAGATATTCAGCCCGGCGAATTTGTCACCATCATGGGACCGTCGGGCGCGGGAAAGTCCACACTGCTGAGCATCATCGGAATGCTGGATGGCGCGTGGAGCGGGGAGTATTACTTTCTCGGCGAGCCGGTACACAAACTGAACGTCAAGAAACGGAACGAGTTGCATAAGGCCAACATCGGATTCGTGTTTCAGAGCTATCACCTGATTGACAATTTGACGGTGTTCGAGAACCTGGAAGTCCCGCTTTCGTACAAAAACGTGCCGCACAAAGAGCGCGTCAGCCTGGTTTGCGACGCGCTGGATCGCTTCCACATCGTCGGCAAGAAAGACTTATTCCCGAGCCAGCTTTCCGGCGGCCAGCAGCAACTTGTGGGCGTGGCCCGCGCGGTGATTCTCAGCCCGAAATTAATTCTGGCGGATGAGCCGACGGGGAATCTGCACTCCGCGCAGGGGGAAGAGATCATGCAGCTCTTCAAAAGGCTGAATGACGGCGGTACGACAATCATCCAGGTCACGCACTCGGAGAGAAATGCGGCGTATGGGAGCCGCATTATTCAACTGAAGGACGGGTGGGTTGTAGGCGACAACGCTACCGCGGGCGCACGAGTCGGCGCGGCACAGCAGGTATGAGCCGGCCTCTTGAGAAACCTCCTGAAGAGCACGCGGCGATTCCATCGTTTCTCACCGTGCCTGAAAAACGGCGGTAGGATACACTTCGCAAAACCATTCGAATGAAGACGACTAACCCGCACCCTTATCGAGTTCTTTTGGCTGACGACCAGGCGGACATCCGCGATGCCCTGCGCTTGCTCTTAAAGCGCGAGGGCTATGAAACGCAGGGCGTGGCGTCGCCGGCGGAGGCGCTGAGCGCGATTGAATCGCGGGAATTCGACGCGGCGCTGATGGACCTCAACTACACGCGAGACACGACCTCGGGTCAGGAAGGGCTTGACCTTCTTACGCGGATTCAAATGCTGGACAGCACGTTGCCAGTGATCGTGATGACCGCATGGAGCAGCATTGAAGTGGCGGTGGAGGCGATGCGGCGCGGCGCGCGGGATTTCGTTCAGAAACCCTGGGAAAATACTCGCCTGCTGGCGATTCTGCGCACGCAAATCGATTTGCGGCAGGCGCTCCGGCAGGCTTCACGGCTTGAAGCCGAGAACCGCATCTTGCGTGCGGAATCACGGCCCACATTTTTGGCGAAATCTCCTGCGATGGCGCCGGTGCTGGAGCTGATTGGGCAAATCGGGCCGTCGGATGCGAACGTGTTGATCACAGGAGAACATGGCACTGGCAAGGAAGTAGTCGCACGAACGCTGCACGCGTTGTCGGCACGCTCGACAAAACCGATGGTGACCGTGAACGCCGGCGGCTTGTCGGAGGGTGTGTTTGAAAGCGAGCTTTTCGGGCACGTGAAAGGCGCGTTTACCGATGCGCGCGCGGATCGCGTCGGCCGGTTCGAACTGGCGGATGGGAGCACGCTGTTTCTGGACGAAATTGCGAACGTTCCCCTGAACCTGCAGGCAAAGCTTTTGCGCGTACTGGAAACAGGAGATCTTGAGCGTGTCGGATCATCCACCACCCGGCGAGTGAGCGTGCGAGTGATCGCAGCTACCAACGCCGATGTGAATGCGGAGGCGGCTGCCGGCCGGTTCCGTCAAGACCTGCTTTTTCGACTGAATACCATCGAGATCCACCTCCCGCCGCTGCGCGATCGGCGGGAGGATGTTGATCTACTGGCGCACCATTTTCTCCACGGCTACTCGCAACGTTACCGCAAAAATATTTCTGGATTTGACACGGCGGCCCTGAAGGCCATGCACGAACATGCGTGGCCGGGAAACGTTCGCGAACTGGATCACGCGGTAGAGCGCGGAGTGCTGCTGTCGCCCGGGCCCTCGGTGCGCGCCGCGGATCTCGGCTTGCGCGCGCAGCCGGCCGGCGGCGCGGCCAAGCTCGAGGAGATGAGCCTCGACGAAGTGGAGCGCTATCTTATTCAGCGCACGCTCTCTCGCCATGAAGGAAACGTCAGCCAGGCAGCCAAGGCTCTGGGCTTGAGCCGCAGCGCTATGTATCGCCGGCTGCAAAAACATGGATTGGAATGAGGCCACTCAACTATGAGCGCCACGTCCAGCTCCTCGCGCTAGCGGCGGGATTCCCGGGTTCGTTGATCGCCATGCTTCTCTTGTGGCATGGAAATTATTCTTCCGGCGCTGTCTGGACGCTGGCCTTCCTCATCTTTTCACTTTGGCTCGGTTTCGCCTTTTCGCTTCGCCATCGGGTTGTTTTTTCCCTGCAAACGCTTTCAAACCTTCTGGCCGCCTTGCGGGAGGAAGATTTTTCGATGCGCGCCCGCGGAGCCCGCAGCGACGACGCCATGGGCGAAGTGATGATCGAAGTCAATGCCCTCGGCGAAGTCCTCCGGCAACAGCGACTGGGCGCATTGGAAGCCAATGCCCTGCTACGCACGGTGATGGAGGAGATTGACCTGGCTGTGTTTACTTTCGACACCACCAGCAAGCTGCGGCTGGTTAATCGTGCCGGCGAACGCTTGTTGGGGCGTCCGGAGGGTCGTTTGCTTGGGTCGACGGCAGAAGAGCTTGGGCTGGGAGGCTGCCTCGAAGGAGAGGCCGCACACACGATGGAACTGGCCTTTCCCGGCGGTTCTGGGCGCTGGGGGCTGCGTCGCGGAACGTTCCGCCAGGGAGGTTTGCCTCATCAGCTGGTGGTCTTGAGCGATCTGAGCCGGACGCTCCGGGACGAGGAGCGCAAAGCGTGGCAACGGCTCATTCGCGTTCTAGGCCATGAATTGAACAACTCGCTCGCTCCCATTCAGTCCGTCGCGCAGGGTCTGGAAAGCGGGCTATTGAGTGCCACCAAGTCTTCCGAGCTGCAGAGTGAAGCCACCATTTCCATTCTGGATGATCTGCGGCAGGGCCTTGGAATCATTCGCTCGCGCACCGAGGCGCTGGGGCGTTTCATGGCCGCCTACGCACAGCTTGCGAGACTTCCGCAACCGAAACTCTTGCCCGTAAAGGTGGCGGAATGGATCAGCCGGAGCGTGAAACTCGAGACCCGAGTGAAGGTGAGCGTAATGAAAGGCCCGGACGTAGTCATTTCAGCCGATGCCGACCAGTTGGAACAATTGTTAATCAATCTGGTTCGCAATGCGGCGGATGCGACGCTGGAGACCGGTGGTACGGTTCAGGTGGGCTGGTCGCGGCTGGGAGCGGAACTCCATGTCTGGATCGTCGACGAAGGCCTTGGCCTTCCCAATACCTCGAACCTATTCGTGCCGTTCTTCACGACGAAGCAGGGCGGTTCAGGTATTGGCTTGGTCCTTAGCCGCCAAATCGCCGAAGCTCACGGTGGTGAACTCACCCTGAGGAATCGTACTGACAAACAGGGCTGCGAAGCCCGGCTCCGCCTTCCCATCTAGGGACCGGCACACAACACCCTTTATTTGCAATCGTTTAGCAAGCATAGGCCTTCACAAAATCCTTAGGTACCGTTCATTGCTTCCTAAGCCCTTACTCGATAAAGTTTCCTCGGCTTGATGGTGTGCGTTTAGCCTCTTTTCGCGCGAACTCTGCGGAAGTCCAAGAGCATTTTGGCTCATTGACATCTCGGAGTTGAGGAGAGTCTTGTGCAGGATTTGATTTTTGTAGCGGCAACGGTCGTCATCTTTGGCATGGCGATACTTTACGTGCGCGGCTGCGAACGCCTGAAATAAGACGGAGACCCGGCATGATCGAAAATGTCTTCCTCATTGTGATCTGCGTACTCTTATTGGGGTACTTGCTGGTGGCGCTGCTGAAACCGGAGAAGTTCTGACATGACGGCAAATGGCTGGTTCCAAATCTTTCTTCTGCTGGGAGTGACTCTTGCAGTCACAAAGCCGCTGGGCATTTTCCTGACGCGGGTGTTCAATCGGGAAAAGACATTCTTGGATCTCGTGCTGCGCCCCATCGAAAAACTTGTCTACCGGCTAACCGGAGTGGATGAACAGCACGAAATGCGTTGGACGGAATATACAGTTGCCATGCTGCTGTTCAGCGGCGTCTCCATGACGCTGCTCTATTTGATCCAGCGTACGCAGCTGTGGCTGCCGTTCAATCCGCAAAAAATGGTCAACGTGCCGCCGGCGCTGGCGTTCAATACGGCCGCGTCTTTTACGACGAATACCAACTGGCAGAATTACAGCGGCGAGTCGACGATGAGTTATTTCACCCAAATGGCCGGCCTGGCGTACCACAACTTCGCTTCCGCAGCGACCGGCATGGTCCTGGCCCTGGTAATCATTCGCGGACTCGCGCGCAAGGAAACCGAGAAGCTCGGGAATTTCTGGGTGGACATGACACGCTGCCTGCTGTGGGTGCTCCTTCCACTCTGCCTGGTCGGGTCGCTGGCGTTGGTTTCGCAGGGAGTAGTGCAGAACTTGAAGCCGTATACGACGGTGGTGCTTACGGAACCGCAGAGTGTGCAGGTGACGGGGGCCGACGGAAAGACTTCAACCCAAGTCGTGAGCCAGCAAGTGATAGCGCAAGGCCCCGTGGCTTCGCAGGAAATCATCAAGGAATTGGGCACCAATGGCGGAGGATTTTTCGGCGCGAACAGCGCGCACCCGTTCGAGAATCCCACACCGCTATCAAACTTCATCGAGATGTTTTCGATATTCGCGATCGCGTCGGGCCTCACGTACACGCTGGGCCGCATGACCGGGTCGCAGCGGCACGGCTGGGCAGTTTGGGCCGCCATGGCGGTGCTGTTTCTGATGGGTGCGACGATTGCTTATTGGTCGGAGGCCCAAGGGACCCCGATTTTGAGCGCTGTTGACCAACGGGCCAACGCCCTGCAATCCGGCGGAAATATGGAAGGCAAGGAAGTCCGCTTCGGAATTGCGAATTCCGCTCTGTTTGCCACGGTGACGTCGGACACGAGCTGCGGCGCGGTCAACAGCCAGCATGACTCGTTTACGCCGCTGGGCGGCATGGTCCCGATGGTCAACATCATGCTTGGGGAAGTCGTCTTTGGGGGAGTCGGTTCCGGACTCTATGGCGTGGTGGTCTTCGTAATTCTGGCGGTGTTTATTGCGGGACTCATGGTGGGGCGAACGCCTGAGTACCTGGGCAAAAAAATCGAATCCTACGACGTGCAAATGGCGATGCTTTCGATTCTAATTATGACTTTTGTGATTCTGAGTTTTTCCGCGATTGCGGTGGTGCGGCCATTTGGCACGGCCAGCATCTCCAACTCGGGGCCGCACGGACTATCGCAGATACTCTACGCTTATACCTCGATGGTGGGCAACAATGGGTCGGCGTTTGGCGGCTTGAATGGCAACACGCTCTGGTACAACACCAGCGGAGCCGTCGCCATGATGCTGGGCCGCTTCTTCATGCATATCCCCATCCTGGCCATCGCGGGGAACCTGGCGAAGAAAAAAATCGCTCCGGCTTCCGCCGGGACGTTTCCGGTGACAGGAGCCTTGTTCACGGTCTTGCTCGTTTCCACCATTCTGATTGTGAGTGCGCTTACTTTCTTCCCTGCGCTCAGCCTTGGCCCGATTCTCGAGCACCTGCAGATGCATGCAGGAAAGGCTTTCTGAGGACTCGATGACTGAACACCTTCAACACCAACCCATATCGCTCGCGGATTCAAAGATTCTGCGGAGAGCCATTGTGGACTCCTTCCGCAAATTGGATCCGCGCACGATGATCAAGAACCCGGTGATGTTCGTGGTGGAAGTAGGCGCCCTGCTGACCACGATTCAGCTGGTGCGCGATTCTATGCACCATGCAGGAAGTTTTGGCTGGGGGCTGCAGATTACGCTTTGGCTGTGGTTTACCGTTGTGTTTGCGAACTTCGCGGAAGCTATGGCGGAAGGACGCGGCAAAGCGCAGGCCGACACGCTGCGTAAAGCACGGGCTGAAACTCTAGCTCACCTGCTGACGTGTGATAACCGGATTGAGAGCGTACCCAGTTCCAAATTGCGCTCAGGGGACATCGTAGTTGTCACGGCCGGAGACTTTATTCCCGGCGATGGCGAGGTAATCGAAGGTGTCGCTTCTGTCGATGAATCGGCAATCACAGGAGAGTCTGCGCCGGTGATTCGCGAGTCGGGCGGAGACCGCTCGGCGGTTACGGGGGGCACGCGCGTGCTTTCCGATGAAATAAAAGTGCGAATTACCTCCAATCCTGGTGAAACGTTTCTCGACCGGATGATTCGTTTGGTCGAAGGCGCTTCTCGGCAAAAAACGCCTAACGAAATCGCGTTGAATATTCTTCTCGCGGGGCTGACGATTATTTTCTTGCTGGCGGTCATGACGCTCCAGCCCTTTGCGATTTACACCGGAGCGCCGCAGAACATTTTCGTCCTGGTCTCGCTGCTGGTGTGCCTGATTCCGACAACCATCGGCGGTCTGCTTTCCTCGATCGGGATTGCCGGAATGGACCGGATGATTCAACGCAATGTGATCGCCATGTCGGGCCGTGCGGTGGAAGCATCGGGAGATGTTGATGTGCTGCTGCTCGACAAGACGGGAACGATCACGCTGGGAAATCGCCAAGCGACTTCGTTTCATGTCTGTCCTAATGTGACAGAGTCCGATCTCGCCAGCGCCGCGCAGCTGGCATCGTTTGCGGATGAGACGCCGGAAGGGCGCTCCATCGTCGTGCTTGCCAAGGACAAGTATGGTCTTCGCGGGCGTGAACTGGCTCCGCACAATCCCAATTTCATCCCGTTTTCGGCGCAGACCCGCATGTCTGGAGTGGACCTGGACGGTCAGGAAATCCGCAAGGGCGCGCCGGAAGCGATTGAGAAATACGTGGCAGAGAGAGGCCAGATTGTGCCTCCCGAAATAAAGCAGATCACCCGCGACATTGCGAATGGCGGCGGCACACCATTGCTGGTGACGCAGAATCGCCGTGTGCTCGGCGCCGTCGCTTTGACGGACGTCGTTAAAGGCGGCATGCGGGAACGTTTCGATCATCTCCGGGCGATGGGAATCCGCACGATGATGATTACTGGCGACAACCCGCTTACCGCCGCGGCCATCGCACGCCAGGCAGGCGTCGACGATTTTCTGGCGGAAGCGAAGCCGGAAGACAAGATGGCGCTGATCAAGCGCGAACAAGCCAAAGGAAAACTCGTGGCCATGACGGGTGACGGCACGAATGACGCCCCGGCGCTGGCGCAAGCCGATGTCGGCGTGGCCATGAACACTGGCACGCAAGCAGCGAAGGAAGCGGGAAACATGGTCGATCTGGACTCCAACCCCACTAAACTGATCGAGATCGTGGAAATCGGCAAGCAATTGCTCATCACACGAGGTGCGCTTACGACCTTCTCAGTCGCCAATGACGTGGCTAAGTATTTCGCAATCATTCCAGCAATGTTCGCCGGTGCGTTCCCCGTGTTAAATGTGCTGAACGTGATGCAACTGCGGACGCCGGCGTCTGCGATTTTGTCGGCGGTGATCTTCAACGCCCTGATCATTATTGCTCTGATTCCTCTGGCGTTGCGAGGAGTGACGTATCGGCCCTTGGGAGCTGCCGCATTGTTGCGCCGAAATCTACTAATTTACGGTGTTGGCGGAGTCATCGCGCCCTTCTTCGGCATCAAGCTGATTGACATAGTGCTCACGCGGCTGGGATTGGCCTAGGGGAGATGATGAAAAAAAATCTTCTTATCGCCGTGTGGTTCACCCTGGTGACGACGGTTATGTTCGGAGTGATCTATCCGCTGATTGTCACAGGTTTCTCCCAACTGTTGTTTCCAGACAAGGCCAACGGACAACTGATTGAGCGCAAGGGCAAGCTGGCGGGATCTCGGATTATCGGGCAAGCGTTTACGGGCCCCGGGTACTTTCACTCACGCCCGTCGGCCGCAGGGACGGGAAATGGATACGATCCGACTTCCAGCGGCGGGTCGAATCTGGGGCCAACTAACAAAGCGTTGCGCGACCGTATCAATGGCGATGTGCAGAAGGTGGGCGTAGAAAATCCGGGTTCGCCAATTCCAGTTGACTTGGTTACCTCGTCGGGCTCAGGACTGGACCCGGACATTTCCCCCGCTGCTGCCGATTTCCAGATTACTCGAGTCGCACGCGAGCGCCATGTGAGCGAGAGTGAACTGCGCGCGCTTGTCGCCAAGCATACCTTGGGAAGGCAGCTTGGCGTGTTGGGCGAGCCACGCACAAACGTTTTAGAACTCAATCTCGAACTCGACACACAACATCCGCTTTCGAAATGATCGGCCTGCTCTTCAGACATCTTGCTGTCCGTCGTACCGGCCAGTTTTATGCTTTTCGAGAAGATGATTTGGAGGGAGTCGTACTCGGTGGTTGGAAGCGGTATCCCACCCATGGTTCGGTCCGAATGTACTTGGGCCGTGCGGGATCACTTTCGATCTTTTTGCGCAGCTGATTGATGACTACACGAAGGTTTTCAGTTTCTTCCCCGTATTCCGGCCCCCAAACGGACTGCAGCAGCCTTCGATGGGTAAGCGGCTTGCCCTGATTGGCGATTAAGTGCTTGAGAACGTCGAATTCCTTCGGGGTCAGGTGCACTTCCTGGCCGCGCACGAGCAATTGCCGGCTCTCAAAATCCAGCGTTAGATCTTTCGAGACAAACGGAGGCAAGGTATCGCCGGGAGCGTAGCGCCTCAATGCAGCACGAATGCGCGCGAGCAATTCTTCAATGCCAAAGGGTTTTACAACATAGTCGTCTGCGCCGGCGTCGAGCGCTAGAACTTTGTCGCGCTCCGCGTTTCGAACGGTGAGCATGATGATGGGGGCTTCGGACGAGTGCCGAATCTCCCGGCACGCTTCGATACCGCCGATGCCCGGCATGTTCACGTCGAGAAGGACGAGATCAGGCTTCTCCTTGCGAACGGCTTCCACGGCTTCTTCACCCGTTTTGGCCTCGATGATTACGTAACCCCGGCTGGAGAGAGTGGAGCGCAGCACTCGACGAATCTGCGGCTCATCGTCCACGACCAGGATAGAGGCGTCAGTCATGTTGCTCGCTCCATATTCCGTGCCATCGGAAGGGAAAATGAGAAGACTGAGCCATGACCGAGTTGGCTCGTCACCCCAATTGTCCCCTTGTGCGCTGTCACGAGCGCTTTCGCAATCGGTAGGCCCATTCCGGTGCCCCGCACAAGATAGCGCTGATCTTTTCCGCGATAGAATTTATCGAAGATCATTCCCTGCTCGAGATCGTCAATGCCCGGACCGCGGTCTGCGACGCTAATGGTTACATAGTCCCCGCTGAGCTCTGCTGTAATTGTGATTGGCTCCTCTTTTGGCGAGTACAGATTGGCATTGTCGACGAGTTTCACCAAAATGTCTTGAGCGCGGCCAAGATCTGCCTCCACTGGCGGCAGATCGGGCGCCACTTTGACCTGAATTTCCCGCCCTCCCAGGGACGACTTGGAAAGCGCGAGGGCCCCGTGAATGATTTCTTCAATGAAAGTCGGCGCGTAGGTCAGTTCGATTTCCCCGGATTCGAGCCGGGCCATCTCCGCCGCCTCCTCGACGAGATGATTCAGCCGGTCACACTCTTCATTGATGATGCTGAGTAATTCGTGTGCTTGCGGAGCGGCCACCTCGCCACTCCCCAGCAGGCTGGTCACCGCCGCTTTCATGGAGGTGAGCGGTGTGCGGAAATCGTGGGTGACGGAATCCAGCAGCGCGGACTTCAGCCGTTCGCCTTGCCGCTCGGCCTCCGTCTGGCTGAGTTGTTCGACGGCACGTGCGCGTTCGATGGCGATAGCCACCAGGCTGCTGACCGCCTCGAGTGTCTGGCGCGACAGCCGTGCTCCGGAAATACCCAGGCTCCCGATGGCCCTCACGCCGAGTCGCACCGGAACAAAGTAAACACTCTGCTGCGGTTCAATGGTCAGTTCATCGCGAAGGAAGGCGGTCTTCATTTTCTCCTCATCCAGATGAGAAGCGCCATATCCCGACCGATAGAATTTCTCTTTTTGCGGCAGGAATAGCTCGGCAGCGCCGGCCTCGAAACCTTCCACAATGTAATTTGGAATGGCGTTCATTAATTGGATGACGTTGCCTTCGCCCAGCAGTTTCTGGCTGAATTTGTAGAGCCGTTCGATCTCGCGGCGGCGGCTGTGCGCTTCGTCAGCTTGCCTGCGAATGCGCTCCGACAGCTGGCTGCCCATGATGGAGGTCACCAGAAATGCGCCAAGCGCCACCCAATTCTGCGGGTCAGCGATGGTAAATGTCCCGATAGGTGGAAGGAATTCATAGTTGAACACCAGCATCGCGACCACGGACATGAAGACGGAGACCGCCATTCCCCAGACCGCCGAAACTGCTAGAATTGCGAGAAGCAGCGTAAGAGCAACGGTGGTCTGATTGACGAGCAGCACCTGACGGTAAAGAAACGCGATTCCGGCCACGGTGGCAATGGACACGGCAATGCCAAATGTCCGGCCGGCAAGAAATCTCTGCATTTGTCTATTCTAGCGCAGGCTTCGATTTGCCGAGGAGAAGATAAGCATTGCCCAAGAAGCCGGAAGACTGGTTGGGGATCGCCTCTCCACCGCAAAAGGCCCGCGGCATTTTCAAGCTCTTTCTCGGCTACGCTCCGGGTGTCGGCAAAACCTTTAGCATGTTGAGCGAAGCGCTCCGCCGCAGAAGCCGCGGCGAAGACGCCGTCATCGGAGTCGTGGAAACCCATGGCCGCAAAGGCATCGAAGAACTCCTCACGAACATAGAGTCAGTTCCTCGCAAGAAAATAGAATACAAGGGAACGATTTTTGAGGAGATGGATGTCGATGCCATAATTGCGCGTCATCCTCAGGTAGTTCTGGTCGACGAACTGGCGCACACGAATATCCCCGGGAGCAAGCACCGCAAGCGTTACGAGGACGTCCAGGAAATACTGGCCGCTAAGATCGATGTGGTGTCTACGCTCAACATTCAGCACATCGAAAGCATTGCGCCGGTCGTGCGCTCCATTACCGGGGTCACCGTGCGCGAAACAGTTCCGGACTGGGTGCCGCTGACTGCCACCGAAACCGTGATGGTGGACCTCACCCCGGAAGCTCTGCAAAACCGCATGAAACGGGGCGATGTCTACAGTTCCGAGAAGGTGGAACGCTCGCTCAAGAATTTCTTCCGGCGCGGCAATCTTATCGCTTTGCGCGAACTGGCTTTGCGGCAGGTCGCGGAACAAGTTGACCGCAGCCTGGAATCCTACATGGAAGCGGAGGACATCCGGAAAAATTGGGCGGTGCGGGAGCGCATGGCGGTGTGTATCTCGTCGAATCCGGCGGGACAGTACCTTATTGCTCGCGCTGCGCGAATGGCGCGGCGAATGGATGCCGAACTCTATGTGGTGCACGTGGACCGCGAGTTGGGTGTGAAAGAACCGAACCAGAACGCCCTCAATGCCAATCTGCGTTTCGCGGAAAGTCTTGGCGCTCGGGTGGTGCGGCTAAAAGGCCGAAGTGTGGCCGACAGTGTGGCGGAATTCGTGCGCTCCAAGCACATCACACAAGTTATTTTTGGCCGAGCCGCGATTCGCGATTGGCGCAAGTATCTTTATTTGTCGGCAGTGCACCGCTTCCTGCGCGAATCGCCAGCCGTGGACGTACACATCGTCACGCAAGAATCGGAAGAGTAGCTCCGCTCTACGGCGCTGTGCCGGTTTCCAATCGGCCCTTCATTTCAAGCTCGATCTCTACCGCGTGGCTCACCTTGAGCAAGAAGCTGCTCGGATTCTTCAGACCCCAGTCGATGAAAGGCACAGTGAACTTCGCGCTGCCGTCCCAATGATCTCCGGTAAATTCCGCTTGTACTGGAACGGTCAATTCATGCTCGCTTCCATGCAGTACAAAAATTCCGTGCACTTGGGCCGTGAACGTGCCCTGCAGGGCAATTTTTCCGTCCACCCGGTCGGGCCGAAAAATGACATCCGTGTATTTCGCGCTTTCGAGAACTTCGTTGTGCATTTTCTTGTCGCGCGAATCGTTCCCGCTATCGCCGCTGGTCGCGAAAACGACGATCTCGCCACTGGCTTTGCCGGTAGCAGGGTCAAGTTGAATCGTCCCTTTCTTAAAGGCGAATGTGCCGTGAACCGTGTGAAGCGTCGTGCCAAGAGTCCAGTGCACTTTGCTCTGCGCTGGATCGATGGCGAGTACAATTTCATTGGCAGGTGGGGGCGGTGCTGCGTGCTGCGGCAGGGCGCTGAGCACCATCACCGCCGCTGGCGCTGCTACGAGGAGATAGAAGATCGCTTTCAGACGGATTCGCAAGAATTTCACGTTTCGCTCTTGTGATTCACGCAATCAGGAACTGCCAGCCAAGGCGCAAACTGGTGGCCGCCAGAAATGTCGGAGAAGCTTCTCCCAAGTGTGTTGCCAGCAGGCGTGCAAACAGCTCTGGCTCTGCGGCCATGCCGCGAAACGCGCGCTTTCGAAGGGACGGATATCGATCTAGAAAGAGCAGGATTCGACCCATGGTAAACGGCCGCTTGGCGATTTGCCGGTGCGCTCGTTGATAGCTCTCAAGGTGGCCTTTCGTTAATGCCTCCGCCAGCTCGATCGCCTGGTGAAAGCTCAAGCAGAGGCCTTCCCCGGTGATAGCGTCGACACTACCGGAAGCATCTCCGGTTAACGCGATGTTCTCCCGGTAGACGTAGCGCAACCTGCGCGTCACTGTCGCAGCGCCACGCTCCGCGCTGCTTGCTTCCGCGTGGCTCAACTGGCGGGCCAACTCGGGAAAGATCCGCCAGGCATTCTGCAGTCGCATCCGCGAGTCGCGCGAGATCAGGGAAACGCAAACCTCGCAGTCGGACAGCGGCGTCACGTAGGCCTGAGCCGCCTCGCCCCAATGAATCTCCATGCAGTCGGTCCAGGGCTTCACACGGAAATGTTGTCTCTGGGCAAACCGCGTCGCTTGCCGCCCTTTTGGATCCAAGCCAGCCCATCGCCTAACGCGCGAGTGAACTCCGTCAGCTCCGATAATCCACTTTGCCTTCAAGACGCGATCGCCAACAATGGCGCCATCCTTTGACAAGCCTGCGACCGGGGTATTCCAGAGCAGCGTGATTCCACACTCTTGCGCCCGCTCCACCATCTTCTGGTGAAGGACGGTTCGACGCATGCCAAGACCGCGGGAACCTGTGAAGTCAGCTTCCATGGTGGACTCTTCATCTTTGAAACAAGCTCCGCGAAGAGCCTGTCCATCGGCAGGACCAATCGCCACACCCAGCGCGCGCAATGCCGCCATAGTGCTCGGCATCAGGCCTTCACCACAAGCTTTGTCTATGGGAGGCTTCGCACCGTCGACAACGGTCACTTCAAAACCTTTCATGCGCGCGGCGATGGCCGTCGCTAGTCCTGCCGGCCCGCCACCGATGACCAGCACATCTGTGCCTTCCTTCACACTATCTCCTGTAATTGCTTCTGAGCTGGATGACAGAAACGCATTCTAGTTAGATGTCGAGATTGCGAGGAAGATGCCCGCCAGCTCCGTTATTTCGCAGGCGCCAGTACGGAGACTAAACCCTCGTTCGGTCACTCTCGTTGCATAAGCTAGATTTATCTGATTTAACATAACTATTAATTTGACTCATTGACTTTCCCGCGCCATGCTGTTAGTTTCATGGCGAACACTTATGTTTCGCTTCGCCATCGCAAACGGCTGGATACGCACGAAGGAAAATACTGCTCGATTTATATACTCGATTGTAGTGCGAAATATTCCCGTTCCCGTAAGGGGAACAACAGGCGGATGATGGCGGCCTAGCACAGCATCACCGGAAGGTTTCGGGGCCATCATTCAAACTTGGATGATGGCCTTACTTTTTTGGTTTGCACTTTCAGGATGGCAGCAGTTGATGACCATCGAAGGGACTCTGCAGTGAGTGACTCATCGCTCAAACCGCGCAGCCGGGCACTGACCGACGGTGCAAGCCGCGCTGGCGCACGCTCCATGCTTCGCGCCTGCGGCCTGAAGGATGATGACTTCAAGAAGCCGTTGATCGGCGTGGCCAATACCTGGATTGAGATCGGCCCTTGCAACTATCACCTCCGCGAACTTGCCCAACATGTGAAGGATGGCATTCGCGCCGCTGGTGGAACTCCCCTCGAGTTCAACACGGTCTCCATTTCGGATGGCATCACGATGGGCACGGAAGGCATGCGCGCGTCTTTAGTGAGCCGCGAAGTCATCGCCGATTCGATTGAGCTCGTCACGCGCGGCAATCTCTTCGATGCCCTGGTTGTTCTCGTCGGCTGCGACAAAACCATTCCCGGCGGCATCATGGCCTTGGCGCGCTTGAATATTCCCGGGCTTATTCTCTATGGCGGCTCGATCGCGCCCGGCCAATTCGAGGGTCGCTCCGTCACGATTCAAGATGTGTACGAAGCGATCGGCAAGCACTCGCATGGCGGGATGACCGACGCGCAGCTCAAATCCCTCGAAGTCGCAGCGTGTCCTGGAGCGGGCGCCTGCGGCGGACAATTTACTGCCAACACCATGGCATTGGTCTGCGAATTTCTGGGGATCGCTCCCATGGGACTTTCCAGCGTCCCCGCGACGAACGCCGCAAAAGCAAACGCGGGCGTGCGCGCAGGCGAAATGGTAATGGAACTTCTTCGTCGCGATGTGACTCCATCCAAAATTATCACAAAAGCCGCCATCGAAAACGCCATCGCCGGTGTCGCTGCAACCGGCGGCTCGACGAATTCCGTGCTGCATTTGCTGGCCATAGCGAACGAAGCAAAGCTCTCGCTCTCGATTGACGATTTCGATCGCATCAGCTCCAAAGTTCCCATTATTGCGGATCTCAAACCTGGAGGACGATTTGTTGCAACCGATCTCTACGCAGCAGGCGGCACTGCGCTCGTCGCAAAGCGCCTGGTTGAAGCTGGATTGCTCCGTGGCGAGTGCATCACCGTCACCGGACGCACTCTCGGCGAAGAGGCAGCCGCTGCCAAGGAAACGCCGTCGCAGGAAGTTGTCCGCAAGCTCGATGCGCCGCTCAAGCCGACCGGCGGGCTCGTCATCCTCAAAGGAAATCTCGCCCCGGAAGGATGCGTCATAAAGGTTGCCGGCCACAATATCCAGAATTTCCGCGGCCCTGCCCGCGTATTCGACAATGAAGAAGCAGCATTTGCCGCCGTCGAGAACAGCACGATCAAAGCCGGTGATGTAGTCGTGATTCGTTACGAGGGGCCGAAAGGCGGCCCGGGCATGAGGGAAATGCTCGCTGTCACCGCGGCTCTGGTGGGCGCTGGTCTGGGCGATTCCGTCGCTCTGCTCACCGATGGCCGCTTCTCCGGCGCAACTCACGGGTTCATGGCTGGGCACCTTGCTCCCGAAGCCGCCAACGGTGGCCCGATCGCGGCTGTTGCGGACGGCGACATCATCGTGTTTGATATTCCTAAGAGGCAGTTGAATGTTGAACTCAGCGCGGCGGAAATCCAGAAGCGGCTCGCCACCTGGAAACCGCCAGTACCGCGCTTTGCCAGCGGTGTTATGGCCAAGTACGCCTTCCTGGTTTCTTCTGCTGCTCTTGGAGCAATCACCGCCGTGCCTGCTTCTTTTTCGGGAACCGCTCAACCTGTCTCGAACGCCTCGACCGTCTCGCGGTCGCCTGAAGTGAGGACTCTATGAAGCTTACCGGTGCGGAAATTCTTTGCGAGTCGCTCACACGTCTTGGCGTGCGCGACCTCTTCGGCTATCCCGGCGGCGCCATTCTCCCCGTCTATGACGCGCTCGGCAAATCAAAGCTGCATCACGTCCTGGTGCGCCACGAACAAGGCGCCACGCACATGGCCGATGGCTACGCGCGCGCCAGCGGCGGGGTCGGTGTTGCCATGGCCACTTCCGGGCCAGGCGCAACAAACATGGTCACCGGCATCGCTACGGCTATGCTCGATTCTTCTCCGGTCGTCTGCATCACCGGCCAGGTGAGCAGCAAAGTCCTGGGCTCGGATGCGTTTCAGGAGATTGATATCACGGGCATCACCATGCCCATCACCAAGCACAACGTGGTGGTCACAAAAGCGGAAGACATTGCGCGCACGATTCGCGAAGCTTTCCTGATCGCCAGTAGCGGACGCCCCGGCCCTGTGCTGGTCGACATCACCAAAGACGCGCAACAAGCTTCCGCGGAGTTCAACTGGGAAACTTGTGCGCCGAAACTTCCACCCAAGCGCGTGCGGAACAATCACGATCAGGCGGAATTCGACCGTGCCGTTGAAATGCTGAACACGGCGAAGCGCCCCATCATTCTCGCGGGCCACGGCATCATGGTTTCAGGCGCGATGCGCGCTTTTGAACAATTCGTCCGCGCCGGAAATTATCCGGTCGCCATGACGCTTCTCGGCATCGGCTGCTTCCCTGCCAACGAACCGCTGAACCTCGGCATGATGGGCATGCATGGCGAAGCCTGGGTGAACAATGCCATTCAGGAGGCCGACCTCCTGATCGCCGTTGGAATGCGCTTCGACGACCGCGTCACCGGCGATCTGCGCACTTATGCCAAGAGCGCCCGCAAGATTCACATTGAGATTGACCGCGCCGAAATCAACAAAAACGTCAAGGTGGACGCCGCTCTCGTCGGCGATGCGCGTGAAGTGCTCGAAAAGCTCACGCCACACATTGAAACTCGCGATCACGGCGTTTGGATTCGCCATATCGCCGAATTGAAAGGTGATTCCGCTGTGCGTGACATTCAGAGCCTGCCCGATAGCGGGCACCTCTACGCCGCGCACGTCATCAACGACCTCTGGAAAGAGACTCGCGGCGAAGCCATCATCGTCACGGACGTCGGCCAGCATCAAATGTGGGAAGCACAGTATTACCACCACAATCAGCCGCGTACGCTGATCACTTCTGGAGGGCTCGGCACCATGGGTTTTGCGCTTCCGGCTGCCATCGGCGCGAAATTCGCCAAGCCCGAATCCGAAGTCTGGGTGGTCGTCGGCGATGGCGGATTCCAGATGACCATGAGCGAGCTGGCTACCATCGTCCAGGAGAAGATCAACATCAAGATCGCCATCATCAATAACGGGTATCTCGGCATGGTCCGCCAGTGGCAGGAATTTTTCTACGACAAGCGCTACGTGGCGACTCCGCTCGTCGCGCCGGATTTTGCCGCCCTGGCCAATGCTTTTGGCATTCGCGGCGAGCGCATCACCAAGCGTTCTGAAGTGGTGCCAACGATTCGCTCCGCACGCGAATCCGCCGAAACGGTGCTGATCGATTTCCGTGTCGAACAAGAAGATTCTGTCTATCCCATGGTTGCTGCGGGCGCTTCCTTGAGTGACATGATTCGCCGTCCGAACAATCCGCTCGTCGAAACGGCGACTGAGCCATAGGAAAAATCGAGAAAATCATGCAAACACTTGTCGCCTATGTCGAAAACAAACCCGGCGTCCTCAACCGCGTCTCTTCCCTGGCGCGTCGCTTGGCCATCAATATCGATTCGCTCACGGTCGGTCCGACGGAGAATGAAGCAGTCGCTCGCATGACCATCGTGGCGCACACCGATGAGCGCGGCGCGCATCGCCTCGAAGCCAGCCTCGAAAAACTCGTCGATGTCCTGCTCGCGGAGAATATCTCTACTCGCGCTCTTCTCGAACGAGATCTGGCCTTGATCAAAGTTTCCGCCGACCAGCAGAATCGCCCTCACCTCATGGAATTGATCAAGGTTTTCCGCGCGAGAGTCGTGGACGTCGCACCCGAATCGCTGATCATCGAAGTTTCCGGTACGGTCGATAAGATCGATGGTCTGCTCGAAGTGCTCCGGCCTTTTGGCGTACTGGAAATGGCTCGTACCGGCCGCATTTCCATGACTCGCGGTGGCGATTTGTTGCAGCCCCCGACAGTTCCGGCTGAATCACACGAAGTGGTGGAAGTTAAGTCAAAGTAGGACAGACCTTGTGTCTGCCCGCCTGAAGTGCTGACGCCAGCGGGAGGCGTCCAAAGCAATTCCGAACTGAATAGTCTTTCGACCGCAAACCGGTCACGAGAGGAAGCAAATGGCAAATCTTTATTACGACAATTCCGCGGATATCTCGCTCATCCAGGCAAAGAAAGTCGCGATCATCGGCTACGGTTCCCAAGGTCACGCGCACTCTCTCAATCTCCGCGACAGCGGCGTTTCCGTACGCGTCGGCTTACATGAGGGGAGCGCCTCGCGCGCCAAAGCCGAGAAGGCCGGCTTGACGGTCAACTCGCCTGCGGAAGCTGCCGCCTGGGCTGATGTCATCATGATTCTTGTCCCGGACACCAAGCAGCCCAAGTTGTATCGCGACGCCATCGAACCGAATCTCAAGCCCGGCAAGACCTTGATGTTCGCGCACGGATTCAACATCCGCTACGGCACCATCAAACCACCTGCCGGTGTCGATGTCTCCATGATCGCTCCGAAAGCTCCTGGCCACCGCGTTCGCGAAGTCTTCACCGAAGGCGGCGGAACACCAGCGCTATTGGCCGTCGAGCAGGATGGCAGCGGCACCGCGAAAGCTCTCGCGCTCGCTTACGCCAAGGGACTCGGCTGTACCCGCGCCGGCGTTCTCGAAACGACTTTCACCGAAGAAACCGAAACTGACCTCTTCGGCGAACAAGCCGTACTTTGCGGCGGTGTGAGCGAATTGATCAAGGCCGGTTTCGACACGCTTACAGAAGCGGGCTACCAACCCGAGGTCGCTTACTTCGAATGCATGCATGAGCTCAAACTGATCGTTGACCTGATCTACCGCGGCGGCCTCAGCTACATGCGCTACTCCGTCAGCGATACCGCCGAACAAGGCGACTATACCGCCGGACCGCGCATCATCACCAAGCAAACGCGCGAAGAGATGCGCAAAATTCTTGCCGAGATCCGCAATGGCAGCTTTGCGAGAGCCTGGGTCGATGAAAATGAAAAAGGCTGCCCGAACTTCCTGGCCACACGCCAGCGCGAGCAGCAACACCCCATCGAGCAACTCGGCCCGAAACTTCGCGCTATGATGCCGTTCTTGCAACCGATCGTCGCGCCCGGACTCGAAAATAAAGCCGCAGCGTCGAACAAATAATGCTTAGACGTTTTTTGCTTTCGATTTCTTGATTTCCCGGACCTGCGTGTGGTTGACACGCAGCCCGAATTGGGCAATTCTCTCGCGTGATGAAACGCAAAGAGGCCCCCTCTCAGGCCACTCCTCCGAATCTTGCTGAGCGCATCGATCACCTCAGCATCAAGCGCCAGGAAATTATCCGACCGATCCTGGAGCACCCGCGCGAATACGTGCTTCTCAGCGTACGCGCCATGGCCGCGCGCCTTCGCACCGATCCCGCCACGATCGTTCGCATTGTCCGCGGCCTCGGATTCGGCAGCTACCGGGAGTTTCAGCGCCATTTGCACGAGGTTTCCCTCGCCTACGCCACCTCGCTGGACACCATGCAATCCGGCGGAGGTGCTGGCAGCATGCCATCGCACGTACGCGATTCTCTTGAGCAGGACTTGAAAAATCTACAGGGCCTGAAAAACAGCTTGGACGCGCAGCGCCTCGTCACCTTGGCAAAACGCTTCTACGATGCTCGCCGCATCGTTTTGCTTGCCGGCGACCTGGCGCTCCAGCTCGCTCACTACTTCGAGTATCAGATCAGTTTGCTGGGCTTGCCGATTTTCGTCGCTACCTCCGCCGGCCGGACATTGCATCTGGTACGCACCGTCAACAAGCAGGACTTGGTCATTGCCATTAGCTTCCGCCGCGGCCTTCGCCAGACCGTCGAAGGCGCCCAGCAGGCGCGCGTTCGCGGGGCTTATTGTGTCGGTATTTCGGACACTTACGTTTCCCCCTTGGCGCGCGAGTGTGACGAAATATTCCTGGCCTCCATCGAATCAACTTCTTTCGGCGCTTCTTATGCCGCTCCCATCGCTTTATTGAATGCCATCCTTGCCGCTGTCGGCCAGTATCGCCGGACGCAAACTCTCGCCTTGGCGAAAGAACTGGCCGAAGAGCAGCGCAAAGGTGTTCGCTGGTACACCACCTGAGCGGAGACCGGTTCCTCATACATCTGCAATTGGAGGATTTTGCCTTGAAAAACTGTCCACGCGAATTTCCCTTTGGCCCCGTGCTAGTTTCCCTATTCTTCCTATGCCTTCCAGCCGCGCCCGCCCGTGCGCAGTCTGAATCCATTCTTTCTCAACGGATCCAGCAGGTCATGAGCCGCCCCGAATTTGCTCGCGCTAATTTCGGCATTGAGTTCTACTCGCTCGACAGCGGCAAAGTCATTTACGCGCTGAACGCTGACAAATTGTTCGTCCCCGCCTCGACAACGAAAATGCTCACCGAAGGCACCCTCCTCGCCAAGCTCGGTGCCGATTACCGTTTCCACACCCGCGTCTACCGCACTGGACCGATTGACAAGCACGGCACACTCAAGGGCAACCTCATCCTCGTCGCCAGCGGCGATCCCAACCTTTCGAATCGCATTCAGCCCAATGGCACTCTCGCTTTTGTCGACCACGACCACTCGTACAACGGTCCGGCGCTTCCGGGCGATCCCCTTGCGGTGATCCAGGAATTTGTTTCCCAGATCAAATCCAAGGGCGTTCGCAAGATCGAAGGCCACGTCTACGTGGACACGAGCCTGATGCCCGATTCGGAACGGGAAGGCGGCACCGGCGTCGTGATGTCCTCCATCATCGTCAACGACAACGTCATCGACCTCGTCGGCAAGCCCGCCAGCAAACCCGGCGATGCCGTTCAGCTCACTGTTTCGCCGAAAAATTCCTACCTCCGTTTCATCAACAACGTTGTTACCGGTGAATCAAAATCAAAGCTCTCCTTCAACGCTTCCGACCCGGTCCCCGCTCCCGACGGATCACAGACCGTCACTCTCACCGGCAACATACCGCTTGGCTTGGAACCGCAGACCGCCGCCTTTGCCGTTCCCTCGCCGACGAAGTTCGCCGCTGCGGCGCTTGGTGATTTGCTTAAGTCCGCGGGCATCGCCGTTAATCCCAAAGCCGCTGCCCCCGTGGTCGACTTCACGCCTTACACGCGTTTCTACACCGCCGAGAATCAACTCGCCGAACATGTTTCCCCGCCCCTCTCCGAAGAAATTAAAATTACCCTCAAAGTCAGCCAGAATCTTCACGCGGGCATGGGACCTTATCTTCTTGGGCTGCTCGTCGCCAAGGACATGAAGGATCCGATTCACTCTGGGTTCAAAACCGAGCAGGCTTTTTTGCAGGAAGCCAAGCTGGATCTCTCCGGCGCCGCGCAAGGCGACGGCGCGGGCGGCGATTGGGCCGACCTCTTCAGTCCCGACTTTATCGTGCACTACATGATTTATTGGTCCACGCGGCCCGACTACCAAGTTTTCTTCAAGGGCCTGCCCATCCTTGGGAAAGACGGCACGCTCGCAAAGATTCAAGTCAATTCCCCGGGTGCCGGTCACGTCTTCGCCAAGACCGGTACCTTGGGCTCCGAAGACAAACTCAACAGCAAGATGATGCTCAACGGCAAAGGTCTGGCCGGCTATGTCATCACCAAAGACGGAAAGAAATTGGCCTTCGCCGCGTACGTCAATCACGTCTCGCTGAACCTCGATCCTGACGCCGCCCAGGAGGTCGCCGGGCAAGCGCTCGGCGAAATCGCCGCTGCCGCGTACGACGCGAATCTGGACGCCTCGGCAAGTGCGGGCGACTACGATCTCCTCATTCGCAACGGCCACATCATCGATGGCACCGGAAACCCCTGGTATGCCGCGGACGTCGCCATCAGCGGCGCTCGCATTTCCGGCATCGGCGATTTGCGCCAAGCCAATGCCAAGCGCGAGATCGATGCCAAAGGCCGCATCGTCGCCCCAGGTTTCATTGACATGCTCGGCCAGTCCGAGGTTTCGCTTCTGCTTGACAATCGTTCGCTGAGCAAGCTTTCCCAAGGGATTACCACGGAAATCACTGGCGAAGGTGGATCCATCGCCCCGCAAAACGAAAAAACCATCGCGCCGCAAAAAGCATTTCTCGACCAGTACAAACTGACAGTCGATTGGACAACTCTCGACGGCTATTTCCGCCGTCTCGAAAAGCAGGGCACACCGCTCAACATCGGCACCTACGTTGGCTCTTCACAGGTTCGGGAAACCGTGATTGGTGACGACGATCGTCCCCCAACCGCCGCCGAACTTGACCAAATGAAATCTCTCGTCGAGCAGGCCATGAAGGACGGCGCCCTCGGCGTCTCCAGCGCGCTCATCTATCCGCCGAATATTTACGCGAAGACCGACGAGCTCATCGCTCTCGCGCAAGTCGCTTCAAAATACGGCGGCCTCTATGCCACGCACATGCGCAGCGAAGGCGCTTCCGAGATGCCCGCGCTCGCCGAAGCCATCCGCATCGGCCGCGAAGCAAATCTCCCCGTGGAAGTTTTCCATCTGAAAGTCAGCGGAAAGCCGCGATGGGGCAGCATGAAGAATGTTGTCGCAGCCATCCAGCAGGCGCGCGACTCCGGCCTCGACATTGCGGCGGACATGTATCCTTACACTGCTGGCGCGGCGGCACTGGCCTACGCGCTGCCGCCATGGGCCGCCGATGGCGGAACCCAAAAACTTCTCGAGCGCTTGAAAGATCCCGCCGTTCGAACGCGAATCAAGAAGGACCTCGCTGGCGATCACTCCGATTGGGAAAATCTTTTTTATGATTGTGGCGGCGCTGCGGGTGTGCTCATCTCTTCCGCAGAGAGTCCGGAATTGAAACAGTTTGCCGGAAAAACGCTCGATGACGTTGCCAAAGCCTGGAAGAAATCGCCCGAAGACGCGCTGATGGATTTCGTCCTCGCGGACAAAGCGCAAACCGGCGCGATCTATTTCATGGCCAGCGAGGAAGACGTCCGCACCGGGCTGAGCCAACCATGGACCAGCATCGGCCTCGATGCCGGAGAAATGTCTCTCGACGGCCCCACCTACGAGCCACATACTCATCCACGAGCGATGGGCTCCATGCCCCGATTCCTCGGCCACTACGTCCGCGACGTACATCTCATGTCCCTCGAAACCGCGATTCGCAAAATTACTTCCCTGCCGGCACAGCGCGAGCATCTCGACAACCGCGGTCTCCTGAAACCCGGCTATTTTGCCGACATCAGCATCTTCGATCCGGCAACCATCATCGACCATGCCACTTTCACAAAGCCCGACCAACTCTCCGATGGCATAGACTTCACCATCGTGAATGGGCAGATTGAATACGATCACGGAAAATTGACCGGCGCAACAGCCGGCCAAGTTTTGCGCGGCCGAGGATGGCAGCCGGCAACTCACTGAAAAACGGGGATGCTACCTATTTTTAGAGGAATGCTGCGGCAAAGAATGTTTTGATTTAGTCCGTCAGCGTCGGAAAAACCGGAATCAGCTCAGTGCTGTCTTTCCCATATCCACAACTCGGCGCTCATAGGTCATTTCCACCAGACCGTGCTTCCCAACGTAGCGCAACACGATCTTGTGTCCCGGCTCAATCTTCGCGCGCGTTTTGATCAGTGAATCGGAAAGCTCCACCCACTCCCCGCTCACCATGTAGCTACCCTCCCAGCCGCGCAGTTCGAAGCGCCCATCGTTCTTCAGCGTCAGCGGCGCCGCCTTGCACGGAATCACTTTCCCGCGCACCTTTGCCTGCGAGCACTGGTAGCGCCCAGAAAGGTCCACGGTTTGCGCTTGGCATGGCGTCGTGAGGAACAGAATAAAAGCAGCCGTCGCGAGATACCGCGCCAGCGTCAGGCCCACCCGGGCATACCCCATTGGGAGCTCCCCTTCCAGGTCGCGTAGCTGCGGGCGGCGGACCCTGGCCATTGGTACAGGTGCAATCCATCTACCAACCATGCTTACAGTAAGCAGTTTATTTACAATAACTTACAAACTGGCCGATCGGCCATTGCCGCCTTGCGAGGCAGAATTCTTCCCCTCCAACCGCCCTGGAGGGAACTCTCTTGCACTCTCGGAACAGGCAATTGGCCCCCTAAATCCCGTGTTTTCCGCCTATTCCAAGGGTAGTTCCGCCACCGCCTGGCCATCTTTCCGCGGGTCGGACGCACCGTAATTCACCCCGGCTGCAAAATCCCTCAGGACTGCCTGGCCTCCGCCCATCGGCGTCGAGTACGTCCCTTTCACCTCAATCTTGTGCCCCTTGCTGGTCAACTCATTGCGCACATTCTGCGCAAAGCGGTTTTCCATCAACACATCGCAGCCGCCAAAGGTACGCTTGCTGAACCGTGGCGCCTCCAGAGCCGCTTGAATATTCATTTTGAAGTCCACCATGTTTGCAACAAACTGCGCATGCGCTTGAGATTGGTTCCAGCCGCCCATGATGCCAAACGCCGCGCGCACGTCGCCCTTTTGCGCAAACGCCGGGATGATCGTGTGCAACGGCCTCTTTCTTCCCGCCAGCGCATTCGGCGAACTCGGATCCATGCTGAACAAGCCGCCGCGATCGTGCAGCGCGAATCCCGTCCCGGCAGCAACGATACCCGATCCAAAAGCCTCGTAATTGCTCTGAATCAGTGACACCATGTTTCCGTCGCGGTCAACCACACTCAGATACGTCGTGTCGTTTCCAACCGGCAGTTCTCCCGCCGTCGCATCACAATTGGCCTTGTCTGCATCAATCAACTTGGCTCTTTGCGCCGCCCAGTCTTTCGAGAGCAGCGTTGCCACCGGCAATTTCTGTTTCCTCGGCTCGCCGATGTATTTCGCGAGATCCGCATACGCCAGCTTCTTCGCCTCAATCATGGCATGCAGCGCTTTCGTCGAGCCAAACCCCCAATCCTTCTGACCCAGCGGAAACGTCTCCATGATATTCAACATTTCCAGCGCTGCGAGGCCCTGCACATTGGGGGGCAACTCGTAGATCGTCCAATCGCGATAGGTCGTGGAAATCGGCTCGACAAATTCGCTCGAAAATTCCGCCAAGTCCTGCGCCGTCATCGGACCGTTGTGCCGCTTCATCGATTCGAGAATCTTCGCGGCAATTTCGCCTTTGTAGAATGCCTCCTTGCCATGCAGTGCGATCTGCTGGAGCGACCACGCCAGATCCGGATTGCGAAACACCTCGCCCACCTTCGGCGCACGGTCTCCCGGAAGATAGGTCGCCGCCGCCGTATCATCAGTGCGCAGGTGATCCACTTCCCCCGCCCAGTACGCCGCCGTCCATTCCGGAACCGGAAACCCGTCCTGCGCCATTCGAATCGCTGCCGCCAAGTCTTCGGCCAATTTTTTTCTTCCAAATTTGTCCGCCAGCTTCTGCCAGCCATCCACCGCACCGGGCACCGTGATCGCATTCACTCCCTGCTGCGGCATGCTGCGAATTCCCTGCTTCTGCAAATACTCGATCGTCAATCCCTTTGGCGCCCAGCCGCTGGCGTTCAATCCATACAGCTTGTTCGCCTTCGCGTCATAAACAATCACGAACAAGTCCCCGCCTATTCCATTCATCATCGGCTCAACCACGCCCATCATCGCGTTCGTGGCAATCGCCGCATCCACCGCGTTTCCCCCGTGCTCGAGAATCCTCGCCCCAGCCTGGGCCGCCAACGGCGATTCCGCCGCCACAATCCCGCCTCGCGAGATCACCATCGACCGCCCCTGCGAACGGTCCTGCGCGTAACTTGCCGGAATACCCAGCAGAATTGCCGCCGCGACGAGAAGTGCTGACAAAAAGTTCAACCTGATAGGTATTCGCATTTCCTAACCCGCTCCTTGGCCGATTCTCTTGAACTCCAAATCCTCTCGGAAGTTGCGTTTGGCTCTCGCACTCTAACCCGTACTAAAGGGCCCCGCAAGCATCTCCCTCGGCCTCTTCCTCCACGGATTGTTTGGCATTTCCCATTGAACGCCCTAGAATGCAGAGGACGTGGGTCAGCCTTCGAGCTAAGCTTATTGGCCAATCCAAGTTTGCTACTTAGCGGAGACCATCGACTTGTCTGAGCAACGCCCAGCCATGCAGCACGCGGCACCGAGCGCCCCCCGCGATCCCCGCCTCAACGCGCAGATCGACGCTATCCTTGCCGCTCGCCACGCCGATCCATTCGCCCTGCTCGGCCCGCATCCCGTCGACGGCAACTGGGCGGTGCGCTTCTTTCTTCCGTGGGCCGCCGAAGCCTGCATCTCCTTGCGGCCTCCCGCGATCGAAGGCGCCACGCTTGCTCCCGCGAAAGTCACTGATGCCGTGAAGCTTCGCCCCGAAGGCTTTTTTGAAGCCATCTGGCCTTCCAACCAATCTGCTCCGCCGGCGGCTGGCAGTTACAAGATTCAGGGGCGCACGCACTCCGGCGATCCCTTCGAGATTTTCGATCCTTATGCCTTTCCCATCGTGCTCAGCGAATTTGATCTGTATCTCATGGGCGAGGGCCGCCACTACGACACGTACGAAAAACTCGGCGCTCATGTAATCACTCTTGAAGGCGTCCGCGGCGTTCATTTCGCGGTTTGGGCCCCAAGCGCGAAACGTGTCAGTGTCGTGGGTGATTTCAATCGTTGGGATGGCCGCGTTCACCCCATGCGCGCGCGCGGCTCTTCCGGTCTTTGGGAAATCTTCATTCCCGAACTCAACGAAGGCGCCGTCTACAAATATGAAATCGTCGGCCCGAGCGGAAACATTATCCCGCTCAAAGCCGATCCCTACGCCTTCCGCTCCGAACTCCGCCCTAACACCGGCTCCGTCGTGGCAAGTCTTGATCACCACAAATGGAACGACGCCAGCTGGATCGCACATCGCACGCAGAAAAACTGGCACGAATCACCGATCTCCATCTACGAAGTCCACCTGGGTTCCTGGCGTCACGTCCCCGAAGATCACGATCGTTGGCTCAGCTACCGCGAGCTAGGCGACCAACTCATCCCTTACGTCAAGGATCTGGGATACACGCACATCGAACTGCTCCCCATCATGGAGCATCCGTTTGACGGCTCGTGGGGCTATCAAACTCTCGGCTACTTCGCCGCCACCAGCCGGTTTGGCACTCCCGCGGAGTTCATGGAATTTGTGGATCGCTGCCATCAGGCCGGCCTCGGCGTGCTGCTGGATTGGACGCCAGCGCATTTCCCGCGCGACACTCACGGCCTCTCGCAGTTCGACGGCACCCACCTCTATGAACATTCCGACCCGCGCCAGGGCGCCCATCCGGACTGGGGCACACTCGTCTACAACTACGGCCGCAACGAAGTCCAAAACTATCTCATTTCCAACGCTCTCTTCTGGCTCGACAAATACCACATCGACGGCCTGCGCGTGGACGCCGTCGCGTCTATGCTCTATCTCGACTATTCCCGCAAGCCGGGCGAGTGGGTCCCCAACCAGTTCGGTGGCCGTGAAAATCTGCACGCCATCGATTTCATCAAGCGCATGAACGAAGTCGCCCACGGCAAATTTCCCGGCGTTCTCACCATCGCCGAGGAATCCACCTCCTGGCCTGCCGTCTCCCGCCCTGTCTATCTCGGCGGCCTCGGATTCAGTTTCAAATGGAACATGGGCTGGATGAACGACACGCTAAAATATTTTTCGCACGATCCCATTCACCGCAAGTACGAACACAATAAACTCACGTTCTCGCTGCTCTACGCCTTCACTGAGAATTTCCTGCTTCCCTTCTCCCACGACGAAGTCGTCCACGGAAAAAATTCTCTCCTCCACAAAATGCCTGGCGACATGTGGCAGCAATTCGCCAACCTGCGCCTGCTATACGCCTATCAATACGCGCATCCCGGCAAGAAACTCCTGTTCATGGGACAGGAACTCGCTCAGCGCCACGAATGGAGCGAAGCGCGCAGCCTCGACTGGCACCTGCTCCAGCATGACTCCCACCGAGGCATCCAGAAGCTCGTCGGCGATCTCAATCGCCTTTATGCCGCCGAACCCGCTCTCCATCAAGTCGAGTTTGACTGGCACGGTTTCGAATGGATCGACGCCAACGACGCGGACAACAGCGTTCTTTCCTTCATCCGTCGCGGCAAAAACCCCGAAGATCTCATCGTCGCTATCATTAACGCGACACCCGTCGTTCGCGGCGGTTATCGCCTCGGCGTCCCCAACGCCGGCTACTACCGTGAAATCATGAACACGGACGCCGCTCATTACGGCGGCTCAAACACGGGCAATCAGGGCGGCCAGCAAGCCGCCGATCATCCCGCCCAGGGCCGACCGTACTCCCTCGTCCTCACGCTTCCGCCCCTCGCCGCCGTCTATCTAAAATGGACTCCGCAGTCCTGAGGAGCGGCAGATGAATTCACGCGTGACGGAACAGGCGGAAAACCCGCCAGAAGTCTCTCAGGGAAACCCAGAAGCATCGCCCCCAAAGATGCTGGCCGTGAATGCCAAGCTCTTGACTTGGTCCGGCATTGTGTTCGCAGTTCTACAGAGTGCCTGCACCGCCGTCGTTGCCATCAGTGGCGTGCGCGTGGCGATTGGCCTGAGCGCTCTCGCCGCCGCCGCAGGAATACACGCGCCTGCCCACGGCTTCCATCAGGATGCCATTCGCATACCCATGATGGCCTTGGCCTTCCTCGGAGCGGTCATCAACCTATTTGTGATTTGGAAAGTGCGGAATTTGCGAAACAAACCCGCCGCCCGATGGCGGCAACAACCCGTAACAAAGAAAAAGCTAAACTCCGAGCGTTTTCAAATCGCTCTCTCCGTCTTGACCCTGCTTCTTCTTGCCGCCGAATGGATCACTCATCCCCTGGTCCACCGCGTCCCATAAGATGAGGACGAGATAGCTTCATTCATTCTTCTTCGGAATCCTTCCCGGAACTCTCAAGTTCTTTCGCCAGTCGCTCGTGCAGCCGTTCGCTGTACCCCAGCGGCAATTCAAACGTGCGGTCGTCCGCAGTCAAAACCAAAATATTCCGCGTGGAATCCAATATCGCCGAGCAGATTTCGCAGTGTTCCAGATGCAGCTCGATATCCTTGCGCAGTTGGGCATCGACCGTCTTGTCGATGTATTCCGAGATGTGCTCCCACACGTGTTTGCAATCCAGTTTCATAGCGCTCTCCCGAAGAATCCTCTGCGTGCTGGGACCGTCGTTTTCAGATAGGGAACGAGCCGTTTTTGCAACATCATGCGCGCGCGGTGCAGACGCACTTTCACAGCGCCAGAATTGATTCCCAGAGCCTGCGCCGTTTCCTCGATATTCAGTTCTTCCATGTCTCTCAATGTAAACACTTGCCGGTAAATGTCCGGCAATTCCGCCACGGCAACTCGCAGCGCTTCTCGTAGTTCCTTCCGCTCCAGCGCTTCCAGCGGAATCTCTCGCCAATCCGTCAGCGGAGCAGGCGTGTAGTCTCCTTCATGGGCCTCCGTTTCTTCTTCGATCGAATCCTCCGCCACCCCCTTCACTTTCCGCAGCCGCTTTCGCCCTTCATTAATCGCGATGGTCGTCAGCCACGTGCTGAACTTGGCGTCCCCCCGAAAGGATGCGAGGTGCCGGTAGGCATTAATGATGGCCTCCTGCGCCCCATCTTCGGCATCGGCTTCATTCTTCACGATCGAGAGCAACGTCAGATAAACCATCCGCTCATACGGACGAATCAGCTCATGAAACAGTTCTTTCTCCCCCGCCAGAATCCGCGCAATCAGCGCTGCCTCATTTTTGTCCGTCATTCGCATATCAAGCTTTTGAACGCCGCCGTGATTCGACTGCGCTCGTCGCCAGTCTGAAGCCAGCGGCGTTCCTGTCGCAGCTTACACTTCCTGTCCTAGAATTTCTCCAGCCTGGCCACGCCGAAAATCGCATGAAATCTCTCGCAGTAAATCACCACAGCTTGATATTTATTCAAATCCGCCGCCGCTGGCAAATCATAATTCTGATCGCCTTGGTTTCCCTTCAGCGACCCGAGTTCCACGCTTTCGAGGGCGCCCTTCACGACCTCGCTTTCCAGCGCCTTGTCCTCTGCGCGTGCCAGCAGCACATGGACGTCGGGCCCATTCGAAGTCGTGAAATCCGAAAGCCGCAAATACTCTTTCCCATCCGCGGTCTTGTATATTGTCGCCCGCCCGCTCGTCTGATGAACCTTCCCTTCCAACTTTGCCGTGTACAGCGCTTCCGGCTCCGACCTCAACGCCATGGGCGCCGCCTCGTTCACCTTGTGATTGATGAACAGCTTCTCCGGCCGGAACGCCCACCACGCTGCCGCAAGTGCAGAAACACCTATCAGGACGACAATCCATTTGTAGCGTGACAACCGCGATCCTTTATTCGTATTCATCGTTTTCTCTCAAAAAAACCGGGCAGTGTGAACTGCCCGATTCTCCCCCATTCGAATCCTTAGAACTTCTCCAGCGGCGCCGCACCAAAGTTGGCGTTGAATCGTTCGCAATAGATCGAAACCGTCCGGAATTTCATCAGGTCCGTTCCCGCGGGAATTTCGTAATTCTGGTCTCCTTCATTCCCCTTCAGCTTTCCCAACTCCACTCTTTCCGTGTTTTCTTTCAGGAAGTTGACATCGTCCATCGCATCCTGAGTCGCCACCAGGATCACGTGCACATCCGGCCCGTTCGAAGTCTTGAAATTCGTCAGCCGCAGCACCAGCTTCCCATCCGCTTCCTGATACACCGTCGCGCGGCCTGAAGTGGCATGGACTTTGCCATGAAACTTTCCCGTCTCCAGCGTCTTGGCCTTGCCATCGTGCATCATTTTGTCGTCTTGCATCTTGTCGTGCTTCATGTCGTCTTGCTTCATGCCGTCTTGCTGCATCTTTTCCTGCGCCCACAGCGATGACTGAAGCAGAAACGCCCCCGCCAGCGCCGTCAACGCCAAACCTGCCTTGATCGTGCGAACCATTCGAATCTCTCCTCTACCTTTAGTTGTGGAGGGCATTTTATCCACCCATCCATGTCGTTCGCCCCATAGGAGTCCCCTGCCCACGAGAAGTTACAGCCCGTTATACAAGCCGGTTACTAACCCTGCCCTGCCCCCATTTACCTTTCGACGAACTTCCCCGCACCGGCCCTCGGCCTTCCACCCTCCGAGCAGGTATCATCAATTTGCGTAGGGAACTCTCATGCCTAGGAATTTCGCGATTCGCCTCAGGTGCCCTAAAGGAGACAGCGACTCCTGGGTCACTCTCTCCAACCGCGAGGAATCTCTCGCAGAAATCCTCCAGCAGAATTGGGAATTCAAGTGCCGCGAGCACGGCCCTCAGCTAGGCATTCCGCAGGAAGCCATGGAGGTCGCCCCGCTCGACGATCCTAGCCCCCCGCCCAAATCTCCCACAACCTTTGCCGTCCCTTTCCCCGCTACCCCGGCAAAAAAAACCCCTCGCTCCAGCGAGCGCATCCCCATGCGCGTACCCATCGTCATTTATGGATTTGCCGGAAAAGGCGGCGCCTTCCATGAAGACACCGAGACTATTCTTGTCAATTCCAGCGGCGCCCTGATCACCCTGAGAGCCAAGCTCGAACTCGGCGACACCGTTTTTCTGATTCACAAGGGCAGCCGCCAGGAGCAGGAAGTCCGCGTCGCTTACGTCGACCGCTACTCCGAACGCGAAATTCGCGTCGGCCTCGCCTTCAAGCAGCCTATCTCCGACTTCTGGAAGAAGAGTCGCAAGAAGCCCCGCGTTCCCAAGACCCTTAAGGTCATCGTCAAAGGTACCGACCCCAAAGGTCATCCTTTCGCCCAGAGCGCCTACACTGTCGATCTCAGCCAGGACGGCGCGCGTCTCGATGGCATCGGCTTCCTGACTTCCCCAGGTCAAACTATCGAAGTCCGCCGCCTCTGGCGAAAAGCGCGTTTCCGTGTCGTCTGGATTGGCCAGGTCGGCACTTCGGAATCCAATCAAGTCGGCGTCTTCGGCCTGCAAGCCGAAAAAGACATCTGGCGCGTCGAGCTACCCAAGACAGCCACCCCGCAGTCGCAAAGCCCCAAGACCTCGAAAAAATAATTTTCTCTCCCCCATCCGCCTTTTCTTCGGTACACTCTGCCTGACTAACATGTCCAAGCTATCGCGCCGCAACGTTATCAAGACCGCTCTCTCCGGAGCCACCATGGCTTCTCTTCCATCCGTAGCCTGGTCTGAAGGAAGCGCTCCCGTAAAGCGCAAGGGCAATATCCGCCAATCTGTCTCTCGCTGGTGTTACCAGAAGATTGCGCTCGACAAGCTCTGCGCCTATTCCGCCGAGATCGGCCTAAAGGCCATCGACCTGCTCGGTATCGACGAATGGGATGTCCCCGCTCGCTATGGTTTGGTATGCGCCATGGGTTACGCCGGCGGCGGCGACATTCCCCACGCCATGAACCGCGTCGAGAATCACGCCAAGATTGAAGAAGCTTTTCGCAAAAACATTCCGATCGCGGCGAAAGCCGGGGTTGTCAACGTCATCACTTTCTCCGGCAATCGCGACGGCATGTCCGACGAAGAAGGCGCCAGGAATGCCATTATCGGCCTCAACCGCGTCAAAAAAATCGGTGAAGACCACGGCGTCAATATCTGCATCGAACTTCTGAATAGCAAAGTCGACCACCACGACTACATGTGCGACCACTCCGCCTGGGGATTGAAAGTGGTGCAGGAGGTGAACTCGCCGCGCGTTAAGCTCCTCTACGATATTTATCACATGCAAATCATGGAAGGCGATCTGGTCCGCACCATTCAGAAGAATATCGATTGGATTGGCCACTTCCACACCGGCGGCGTTCCCGGCCGCCACGAACTCGACGGCACCCAGGAAGTCCAATGGGATGGCGTCATGCGCGGCATCGCCGCCACCAACTTCCGTGGCTACGTCGCCCACGAGTTCGTCCCCGCTCGCGACCCTCTCACTTCCCTCCGCGAGGCCGCCGACCTCTGCGACGTCTAAACCCGTTCAATCCTCATGATTTGACCGCTGTGCAATTTTGAACAGACAATGCCCCGCCCGCAGTCCTACCTTCTACCCGGATAGTGTGAAGGAGCAATAGGCCCGCGATGGCCACCGGCGGAATGCCTCCGAGGACGCCGTCGCGGGCTGGCGTTTCACAGTAGTCCCCGCATGCCCCACCCTTCTCCGACTCCCATTGGGGAAGGTGGGGCTTTTTCTTCCTGCCGCCCTTGCAAAACCCGCCACGAACCTCCACTCTCTTACCAGCTCACCCAGCAGATTAGCGAAAACGTTCCGGAAAGCACTGGTGAACCAATGCGAATGCGATTTGCAATAACCGCGTGTGCTTTTCTGCTTGCCGCTGCGAGCGCTTCTGCACAGGTAGAACAACTCGAAAAAGCCCTTGGCCTCGGCTCAAAAACCGAATTGGGCGATACCAAAATTGCCTCCGGCCTCAAGGAAGCTCTAAAAGTAGGCGCTGAAAATGCCGTCAAGCTTACCGGCAAAACCGACGGCTACTATCGCAACGATGCCATCAAAATCCTTCTCCCCAAGAATCTGCGCTCACTCGAAAAAGGCCTCCGCGCGATGGGCGGCGGCGAGAAAATCGACGAATTCGAACTAAGCATGAATCGCGCGGCGGAGACCGCCGCCCCCGAAGCAAAACAAATCTTCGCTGATGCCATCTTGAAAATGAGCATCGACGACGCCCGCAAAATCCTGAATGGTGGCGACACGGCGGCGACCGATTACTTCAAATCAAAAACCACCGATGAGCTGACCATCGCATTCCGCCCCATTGTCGAGAAATCCATGGAAAAGTTTACCGTCACGCAGCAATGGGATGCCCTCGTCGGGCAATTTCAATCCATTCCCTTCGCCAAGAGCCCCTCCCTCGATATCAACAGATACGTCGTCGGCAAAGCTCTCGACGGCCTTTTTTTCATGCTCGGCCAGGAAGAAATAAAGATTCGCACCGATCCCGCGGCCCGCGTCACCAGCCTCCTCAAGCAAGTCTTTACTCGATGACAGTTTGCAAGCGTGCGCGGGTGCCCCGCCTTTTGCGACTTTGTCTTTCGCAGAGGGTGGGAATTTCTCTTCTCTGCGCTTCCTCTGCGTCGCTTCGTTATCTTTTTCCTCGCTTTTGACTTTGTTTTCTCCCCATTCTCCCAGCAGGTGTCCCATCCTTGCGGATTGCGCAAGGGTATGGATTTTCTCTCCTCTCTTTTCTACTTTCCATTTTCTATTTTCCAGTTTCACTTTTCTGCTTTCTCTCGCCCCCAATGTTAGAATGCTGCCCGACTGCAGCGCCCACTTCAAACCGCATCCCACAGGAGGCTCCCGTGCAGATCAGGCTAGCCAGCGTAATGGTTGACGACCAGGACAAAGCTCTCCGCTTCTACACCACCATCTTGGGCTTCATGAAGAATAAGGACATTCCCATGGGCCCCTTTCGTTGGTTGACCGTCTCCTCGCCCGAGGGCGCCGAAGGCGTCGAACTCGTCCTCGAGCCCATGGGTCTCGAGCCTGCCCAGACCTATCAAAAGGCCTTGTTCGCCGCCGGCATTCCCGCCACGGCCTTCTTAACCAACGACATCGCCTCCGAGCACCGCCGCCTCCAGAAGCTCGGCGGCATCTTTCGTGGCGAACCTAAGAGCATGGGTCCCATCACCGCCGTCCTCTTCGAAGACACATGCGGCAACCTCATCAACCTCGTTCAACCCATGGCCTAAAGCCGCCTGGCCCACGCGGCGGGTGGCATGTCCTAAGTCTCTGAACAACTGAACGAAACGCAGATTCATATTTACTTAGGAATGGTAGCCGGGGCCGCCAGGCGACCCGCACTCTTTCCACAGCTTTTCCCAATTCCAGATCCCGGCCGTCACCTTGATCGGCAGCGGGAATCCGAGCTGATGCGCGAGCATACACACCTGCCCGCGATGGTGGGCTTCGTGAGAAATCATGTAGCACAGCATTTCCACGCCAACCGGCCAAGGCCGAGCCCAGCCGTCTCTGCGAAACTTCTCGACGCGGCCCCCACCACCGCCGAGCGCTTCAGCGAGCATCTCCGTGCAACGAGCGGCGCTCTCGGCCAATCCCGCGCGGGCCTGCGGCGGCGTGCAGTGCGCGCGGGCAAGCTGTCGGGGAACCTTCAGGTGCGGTGCTGTAAGCCTGACCCACTTGGTGCGGACATTGTGCATGTGCGTGAAGATCGCCCCAATGGGGCGGGCTTTGCCGGGCGGTTTGGCCCTCCAGGCGCTAGGGTCAAGATTTTCAATAATGATCTGGTTCATGCGCTCATTGGCGGCAAAGATCTGGACCGCGGCTCGGCCCAGTTGTGAGTGGACCTGTTGCGTGTGAACCTTTTGTTGACGCGTGGTCACGGCTCCCTAAAGACTCGTTGGCACGCTATAGTGCGATGCAATGAGCTGCCATTTTCCACCGATCTTCATCCACACGTCGGTTAGCCGATCATGATAGTCGTAGGGTTTTCCGCCAAACTCGCCTCGCTCGTGATAGCCCGCTGTCACCACAGCTATGTTCTCGTGCATGTGAATCTTGACGTCCGTCAAGTCGGCGATATCCACGCGCAACGCTCCGGCGTTATAGCTGATAAAGCCGACCTTGCCGTACGTGCTGCCGTCTTCCAAAGTGATGACGTAGTCGTCTGCCAGCAGCGCCGCAACGTCGGCGATTTTCCGCTGCTTATACGCTTCCACCCACTTCAATTCCAGGGTACGAATGCTCGCCACGTCTGGTTTTTCTTGCGCCAGGCCGCGAATCGCGCAGCATCCAAGCAGGCAGAGAGCTAGGGTCGAGCGTATTCGAGTTCGCATATGTTCTTAGCGGAATCCGCTTTGACCTCGAGAATTTCAGGAAGTATACGCCGATTCTCCTGCTAGGAATATGTGAAAGGATTTCACGTCTGGAGTATCCGCGACAAGTGAGCTAGCACGCGCCTCCTCCGCGATCTCGAAGTGAGGCCACCTAGTCGAAATTGAGGTTTTGAACTCTTAAATCCGCGATCTGTCACCGGGTCCTTCAGAGCCAACGCCTGGTCAACGCGCTTACCCGGCATGTGAGGTTATCCGACTAATAGGGAGTTAGCCCGGGGCTGAAGTTGGAATGCTGGTTACTGGAGGATACTTTCAGCACTTATGCAACGAAGGGCCCCGTTACTGGCTCAGGCTGCCGAAGATGCGATGCCGCAATTTACCAAGATTGCGATTCAAGAAATGCTTGCGGCCGAAGAAGGGCAACAGAAGAGCCCGACGGTTCTCCACTTTGCTGCGCGCCTGCTTTAATCGCGCATCTTCTCCGAATATTTCCAAGGCCTGGTCCAGCTTATCTAAAGCCTTCTCGCGTCGCCCTGCCAACGCATAAACTTCTCCCAGATTCAAATGGAACTGGATCTCTTTAGGTTTTAGTTGTACCGCAATTTCGCAAAGCTCCGAGGCTTGATCCCACTTCCGTTGTGCGCGCGCGATCGCCAATCCGAGAAATGAGCTGTAATAAGCATTGTGCTTGTCGCTTTCGAACGCACGCCGCAATCTCACCAGCGCCTTTTGGGGATATTCGTTCTTGAGGAGCTCGACACCTCTCCTAAACTCATCGAAGGGATCGAACTCGGCTGTGCCTGCAGTGCTCTCCGTTGCAAATCCGAGGTTCATAGAAGACCTCAAGTCCTGAATGTGGACGGAGTCTCAATCTAGACGAAATATTTGCGTGGAGTCTACTGGCCAAATGGTCAGTGTTGACAAAAAAGGTGCAAACCGGGCCTGCAGACTAAGGCTGGATGGGTGGAGCAGGCCTTTGAATTAGGTGCCGCACCCCTTGGAGTTAGTTCTCCAAGGGGTGCAGTCTTTGACTATGTTTTTTCTTTAGCGGGGCCGAATTCCCTCCCAACTTCCCTTAACAGAGAAGCCGGGCGTTTTGAAATAGTCTCGGACTGTCTAGCTATTTCGCGGCAATACTGTCGAACTTCCCTGCCCCTTGCTCATAAAAGAGCGCGCCTTCGGTCTTGTCGCCGCCGCTCCAATGTTTGTGCCCACCTGGGACAAACAGGTATTCTCCCGGCCCGACACGCTTCTCACCGGCTTCATCCTTATAGAGGTAGGCGCCTTTGATCACCACGATAGAAATATCATTCGTGTGAGAGTGCATACCCGCATCGTAGCCGGGATCAAACTTGGTAAATGTGGTGTGAGCGCCTTTCTCCATGTCGCCCGTGAGGGCCTGCATGGAAACGCCGCCCATCGGTGACGGTTTATAGGTGGCCTTCGCTGAAGATACGTAGATGACCTGCTTGTCTTTCTGGGCCCGTGCAACACCCACGAACCCCGCGACGATGGTTAGAGCTGCGACTGCCGACACGATCACTGAACTTTTCATTTTTTTTCTCTCTGTGTATTTCTAGGCTGGGATTTCGTTTTGACTGCTCGTACGGTTATACACCATGGCAGCTCAGCTGCGGCTAACTATCCATCCTCCGCGCGTCGGGCTCATAGGTGAGGTTCATGCCGCAGAAGGATAACAGGGCCTTCAAAGTCGCATCACCCTTCAAACCCTCGGTCGCGAGAGTGTCCAATATTGAACAGACACAATCTGCGCCGAAGTCGTAGTTTTAGGACGATAGTGTAGCGGAGCAATGAGCCCGCGATGGCCACCGTCGGAATGCCTCCGAGGGCGCCATCGCGGGCCAGGACTTCACAGCAGTCCCCGTATTCCCCACCTCCCCCGACTCCCATCGGGGAAGGTGGGTGCTTTTCTTCTCCTTCGCTTTCTGGAGCGCTCCTTCGTCTCTGCGCTATCACTCTCTTCAATCTTCGCTCTTCCCGCGGGGTCCTCGCGTCAAGTTTATGTGTTGGGTTCTGACTTTTTCCCTGGCTGGCGAACCATTGCACAGTCACACCGTGAGCTCTACCTCTTTATTTTCTTCTCTTTGCGGGATGCGGGAGATAGGTCACAAATCAGACGGCACCAACCAGTGGTTACCAAGTTACCCGTCTCGGCGTCCTGCTCGTCCCCCAGTCACAAGTCACCATTCACCAATCATTCTTCTTTTCGGGAAACTTTCTCTTCCTCCCTCTCGTACCTATCTCCAAGAACCGGCGCACCGCCGGTCAGGAGGCATCCAGTCATGTCCGACCGCAACAGCCGTTTCTTCGCCAAGACCGCTCTCATCGCCGCCGCCGCACTCATTCTTTCGCCGCTCGGCGCCTTGGCGCAATCCACTGCCGCCCCGGCAAGCTCCACCCAATCAACGACATCCGCATCCAAGGACCGCTGGCTGCACGTCCGCGTCATCAGCTCCGACGCCAAAGGCGAAACCGTCAGAGTTAATGTCCCCCTCGAACTCGCCGAAAAAGCTCTCCCGGCCATCAACAAGGACCGCCTCCACGCCGGCAGGGTCAAAATCGATAACGCCCATATGGATGACGTCGACCTCCGCGCCCTCGTCGAAGCCATTCGCACCACCAAAGACGGCGAATTCGTTACCGTCCAGAGCAACGACTGCGACGTGCGTGTCGCCAAGCAGACCAACCACCTGATCATTCACGTCCTCGACAAACAGAATGCCAAAAAGTCAGAAGTCGAAATCAAAGTGCCCATGAAGGTCATCGATGCACTCTTTTCCGCCGGCAAGGATGAATTGGATCTCGTCGCCGCGCTTCACGCCCTGTCCTCGCAAGGCGACACCGAACTAGTTTCCGTAAAAGATCACGAAAACACTGTCCGTGTCTGGCTCGATTCCAAAAACGTCACGGACTAACCGGGTTTGTAGAAGCGCCTTTACGCCGCCAGATTTTCGGCTTTGTTCTCTGCGGCAGAATTTATCCCGACCGTATCGGGACGTCGCAAAACTCAACTGGCAGGAGGCAACCATGGTGCTACTAGCGAAAGTAGCTCTCGGACTCGGCGGCACTCTCGTCCTCGCGGGCGCCTATACCATGCGCGAAGGCGTCATCCGCATTGACGTCGACGAATTCCGCTCCGGCGGCTCTCACGTTCATATGTGGGTTCCCGCCGCAGCGATCCCCATGGCTATGCACCTTGTACCTGATAGGCATTGGCGCCACGCCTCCGAACACGCCCGCGAAGCCATGCCCATCCTTCATGCCGTGGTCAAAGAACTGAAAAAGTATCCGGATTCCGAATTCGTCGAAATTGACGATAATAAGCAGCACGTCCGCGTGCGCACGATTGGCGGAAGATTGCAGATCGACGTCGACGCACCAGACGAAAAAGTTCACGTTCTCTGCCCGCTATCAATGATCGAAGACGTCACCGTCCAGCTTGAAGAGCACGGCTCCGGCGCCTAGCGCTCGCTTGGCAAAAACGGTCAGCCGGCTGCCGCCGCCTCGTTCTTGGTCCGCTGAAAATAGCTTTCTTCCAATACCGCGTCCTTTTTCCAGCCGGCTCTGTGCAGGATGCCGCGGACATTTTCCACCATCGCTGGATGCCCGCACAAATATCCCGTTGTCTCTTCCGGCCGCAACCCCCAATCGCTCGCATATTTCCGGATTAAATCATCCACGCGGCCCGTCTCACCATGCCAATTCGAATCTTCCCAGGGCCGGCTCACGCTGGGCACGTACTTGAACCAGGGCACTTCGTTCGAATAGCGTTCGAGTTCTTCGCGATAGCCGAATTCCCACGAGCGGCTCGCGCCCTGGAGACAGAAAAGCTTGTGGTTCCCGGGCATGGGACTACCGCCATTTTTCCAATCGCGATAAAGCGTTCGAACGTAACTGACATAGGGCGCGATGCCCGTCACCGTTGAAACCAGCAGGTGATTGGTTCTTCCGCTGTTCAAATCCAGCGTAAACCGTCCTTTGGCGATTTTTCTGCACAGCAGCGCGTCGCCTTTGTTTAGCCGGAAAAGATCGGGCGTCAGGTTCCCGTGCGGAACGAGTTCCACGAAAAATTCCAACGCGTCATCATACGGAGAAGCTGCGATGGAGTACGCTCTTTCAATGCGCCTTCCATTTTGCTCGACTCCGAGAGTAGCGAATTGACCAGCGCGGAATTCGAACGGACCGCCGGGGTCGACGCGAATAATCCAGAGTTCCGGCGAGAGGTCCCGGCGCTCCAGAATCCGGGCGTGATAGTGCCTATCGGGGGAAGTGGCCATTCCCATTTTTCCCATGAGTTTTGCTCTGTGTCAGTAAAAAAATTCCAAACGGGGTCCGTCCTAACCGGCCGTGAGGGCTGCGGTTATTCGTAGGCGAGGGCGACGACCGGATCGTAGCTGGCGGCGCGCAAGGCGGGGTAGACGGCTCCGGCGGAAGCGCCGACGATCGCAAGGACGGCGGCGGCAAATAGCCAGGAGGCAGAGATCAAGATCGGCAGATCAGGTTTTGTTTGTTTCAAAATGGCCTGCGCGAGGAACGTAAGGGCAATGCCTAAACCGGTTCCGAGCAAAGTAAGAATAAGGGTCTCGCCCAGCAGCATTCGAACAATGTCGAAGCGGGAGAAACCGAGCGCTTTCAGAATTCCGATTTCGCGTGTGCGCTCCATCACCATAGTGTGCATGTTCAAGAGCACCACCAAAAAACTCACCACAATTCCCAGCGCCACCATGGTCCTTGTGAACGGCCGCAACTGCGGCAAGTTCGAAGAATTCATCAAACTCATGTATTCGGACAAGGAGCGGACGCTGTTCTCCGGCATCAGCTTGAGAATCTGCGCGCGAGTGGCTTCCGTATCTCCTTTGCTTCGAACATAAAACATGGAAACGCGCTTTTCGGCCACGGCAATTTCCTGCGCCGTGCGTATGGGAATGAAGTATCGCGCGCCTTTCCCGTGCGCGACGATTCCTGTGACCGTGAACACATGATTCAACAGCGTCACCTGGCTCCCCACTCTTAAGTGACGCGATTGCGCAATGATATCGTCGGCGATCACATCGTCCGGACCCGCGAACGGCTTCCCATCTCGGAACAAAAATCCCTTGCTCAACGCGTTGAACCGCTTGTAATCGATCCCGTAGACCATCACTAAGTTCTTTGGTTCCGTAAGGATGACGGTAGGCGCCACCTCGTCCACACCGCTCAACGCAGTAATTTGATCGCCCAATGACTCCTGCATGCCCACACTTAAGAACGCAAAAAAAATCGAGGCATTCGGCGGCTGCACGAGAATGTCCGCACCGACTCCCTCAACGCGCTTGCCCCACTCGGAAATCACACCCGACGTGAGTCCTACGATCAGCAGCACGAGTATCACTTGGATGGCGATGGCAATCACACTCAGAAAACTGCGCAGCGGGCGGGCAGTGATGCTGCCCCAGAACATCTGCAGGAGGGAAAATGGTCCGTCGTAGGTTTCTGTCATCGAGTGCGGCCGAATTCGTACTCTACCATCTAAAATTCGTCCCGGTCAAAGCAGCGTTGCCGTATGCGCAGGGCAAGCCGCATGCCGAACTCGGAGAAATATATTTCTGCGACATTAAGATTTCAACACAAGTGTTGAAAAGTTTGTGGAAATCTCCCGCCAGCTCGCAGCTAACTTCTCGCCCTTCAACACTCTTCTCCTGTTTGCACAATTTGAGTGCAACATTATTTTTTTCTCACGCACACACATTCAAACAAAACTCTTTGGATGGCATGACAATAAATTTTTGGGCGATCGCTGGAGATGCAGCAGAGGCAAACCTCTTCTTTTTTTCCTAAGCTGTTGATTCTCAACGGGTGAGCAAAACTTTTCCTTCAGTACCACTTCGGCGGCTTGTCCAGGTGCACCTTGATCGTCTGCTTCGGGTCGGTAATGTCCATCCAATGGCCGTACGTCTTCCATCCTTCGGCGAAAACTTGCACCAGAACTCTCCCCATCGGGGCGTTCGGGACGTGGGCTATGCCATCTCGGCTGGTCTTTACGTTCATCTCCAGCTTCGTGTCCTTTTTTATCGCATGCTCTTCGATGAATTTTATGTATACGCTGGCGTTCTCTACGGGAACGTTTTTTTCCCCACCAGTGACTTCAATCGTGATGCGCGTCTGGGTTTCGCTAGTGGCCGCCGGAGGCTGTGGCTTGGGCGTCGCTTCCTTCGAATTCTGGGCAACCACCCGCTCCGCTAGCACCAGACAGAGGCTTAGGCAAAGGCACCGGAGAATCTTTGTCGAAAATTTCATAGTTCGTCGAACTCCATGGTCTACGGAACAGCAGCCCGGGTCAAGTCTCGTCACGTTAAGATTAGATGCCGCCTGCACCTGACTTGCTGCCCCGCTTGTCTCCGCCGTGGAAACCTCGCGCAATGGCCATTTGACTCATCCAGAGGCCTCCTGTAAGTTCTCAAGAAACTGCTTGGCAGGCGACATGGGGACACTTCCGTCATGAAATCCACCCCGAACAGTCAGCGCCAGACGTCAAACTAACAGCCGGCATCACGATCCGAACCGAAGTCGCAAGGAGAGCACAATGGGTTTTGCAACAAACGCCATTCATATCGGGCAGGAGCCCGATCCCGCCACCGGAGCCATCGTCGCACCAATCTATCAGACCTCCACGTACATCAACGAGGAGTTGGGGAAGAACAAAGGCTACGATTACGCGCGCACCAACCACCCGAACCGCAAAGCCCTGGAACGCACGGTTGCCAAGCTGGAAGGCGGACACAGCGCCTATGTTTTTTCTTCCGGTATGGCGGGAATTGACGCGGTCTTCCGGTTACTGCGCCCGGGCGACCACGTGGTCTTGTCGGAAGCGGTCT
>DATDGB010000071.1:0-14134 GCA_036522305.1 Candidatus Acidiferrum sp.
GCCCGTCATCCGCCAGCAATCGGCCCCAGACGTCAGCGTCGCTTTCGACCGCACCCGGATGAAAATCATCCCCGGTGTTGCACGCGGGTGGCGCTGACAGCTATATTGAGATCCGTTTTCGATCCTACCGGTCAATGAAAAAACTGTCCAACTACCGTGTGCTCATCGCCGGTATCCTTTCGCCGCCTGCAGCACTCTTTTTGTATGCGCTCGTCTATTCAATCCTAAAGCTGACCAGTGCCGACCTTGAAAAGGATTGGCTCTTTCGTCTCTCCCTGTCCACCCTCGCAATGACCCTGCCGTTTCTAATCACCCTTGCTCTCGCCATAAAGGACCATCGTCGGCACACTCTTTCGTTATCCGGAAAAATAGGTTTCACCATCGCGATTCTCTCGCTGGCTCTCGCGTGGAGTCCTGTGAGCGACGGTATCACCCGCTGGAAGCAGTCCCGAAACATGGCGATGCGGGACGTGGCCGCGCCACCCTTCGATACCCTGGACCTCTACGGGAAGAGCCAGCGGCTGGGAGATCAAAAGAATAAGGTTGTGCTCGTCAATATTTGGGCGACCTGGTGTAGTCCCTGCAGGGCGGAGATGCCGAAGCTCGACCGGTTGTACCGAGAGCGAAAGGATCGGGGGTTTATTGTGTTCGGGCTGTCGGACGAGGACGTCAATCTGCAACGGAAATATGTGGAACAGGTCGCGGTGAGTTACCCGCTTCTCACGCTCAACGGGGAAGTCCCCAAGCTCTATCGCGACATCGCGCGTTATCCGGCGATTTTTTTGATCGATCGACGGGGACGACTGCAGCCTGCACCGGGTCCGGACCAGCCTTTCGAGCAGGTTGAGGCAGCCGTCGATGCTCTTCTCAACAGCGGCTCTAATTAGTTCTCCGCGTCGGCCCTCACGCTGATGGTTTAGCCTGCGTGTGTTAGCACGTGGGACCTGTCACGGAAGCACGTTCAAGTAGACGAGTAGTCGGCAAGCCGGAAGTAATGATACGGTCGGGGTCTACTGGGATAACTTCCGCATAGCCCGTCACTCGGGCGGAATGCCAGCGGTGCCGGGGCGGACCACATCTCCGGCTAGCCGACTTATTACTCTTAATCCGTTCCGTTTGAGCCCCGCGGCACGAACTTGTTAATACGAAGAGATTTGATGAACAGGAATCTGGCAGGTGCCCTCATTGTTCGACCCTCTTCGAAAACTTTCGTGCTCGGCGGCCTTAAAATTTATTACTTCAGTAATCGTTTGAAAAACGACGAGACGAGTTGAATCGGCATGCTTTTCTTTGGAACTTGCACACGACTCGAATCCGCTGGTTAGTTCACCGTGAGAGTCAGATTGAGCGTGTGGCTCACGCCGCCGGAGGTTCCGGTCACAGTGAGGGTGGAAGTACCCTTTGGCGTTCCGGGATTATGCTGACCGCCACCTCCTCCTCCGCCGCATCCACCAATCCATGCCAGCATCATCAAGACAAGAGCAAGGGCAGGTGCCAACGCGAGGCGCCGCCTCGGCAGCTTTGCCGCATCCCTGAAGAGCCGTAGAATCGCCAGCAATGTGATAGCAAACACCAGCAGAAAGATCAGGCGCAGTCTAGTCAGAGGTGGCCAGTCGTGCGGTACACTCCGTGGGACGATCATTGAAGGAGCAGTAGTTGTGACCGTCGCAGTAAACCCCGAAGCGACAGTTCCATTCGGAGTGACCGAAGCTGGCGAGACAGTGCAACTAGCCAAGGACGGCGCACCACTGCAACTCAGCGCGACCGTGCCATTAAAGCCACTCACGGGCGAAACCTGCAGATTGTAAGTTGCTGATTGTCCGGCCGTCACACTGGCGGAAGTAGAACCGCCATTCGCTGCCCCTGGAGTGAAGTCAGTCCCGGTCCCCGTCAAAGCGACTGCTTGTGGGCTCCCCGCCGCGTCGTCAGTAGTCGTGACGCTGGCTGCGCGGTTCGCCGTCGCAGTGGGCTTAAAGGTTACACTGATTGTGCAATTCGCCGCGGCCGCCACGCTTGCCCCACACGTATTCGTCTCGGAGAAGTCGCCGCTGTTTGCGCCCGTGATCGTAATGCTCGTGATGTTCAGCGTGGCGCTGCCGTTATTCGTGAGCGTCACATTTTGTCCAGCGCTTGCAGTAGTTACCAACTGACCCGCGAAGTTGATGCTCGTCATGGACAGCATCACCACCGGCGTAGTTCCTGTGCCTGTGAGCGAGACGCTCTGTGGGCTGCCCGAGGCGTTATCTGTAATCGAGACGCTCGCGGATCGATTTCCCGTAGCCGTGGGCTTGAACGTCACGTTGATGGAGCAATTCGCGCCTGCGGCAACACTCCCTCCACAAGTGTTCGTCTGGGCAAAATCACCCGCGTTCGCGCCGGTGATCGCGATGCTTGAAATTGTCAACGAGGCCGTGCCCGTGTTCGACAGGCTCACCATTTTTGACGCGCTGATCGTCCCTACATTTTGATTGCCGAACCCAAGGCTGTTTCCGCCCAGCGTCACGATGGGCGCCACACCTGTGCCGCTCAGCGCCACGCTCTGCGGACTCCCGGCTAATTGGTGCGTAACAGTGATGGCGCCATTGCGCACTCCGGTAGCCGTGGGTTTGAACGCAACGTTCACCGTGCAGTTCGCCGCAACCGCGAGCGTTGCCGGGCTCACGGGACACGTGTTGGTCTGCGAGAAGTCACCGCTGACGGCGATGGCCATGGTTGTCGCCGCAGCGCCGTTATTCGTGATTGTAATCGGTTGCGTCGCGCTGGTCGTGCTCACGAACTGGTTGGCAAACGTCAAGCTCTTGGGCGAAACAGTAACCGGAGGCGGAGTCTGATTCAGCAAGATGCTGACGAAGTTTTCGCTGGTATCTCCGGCGGCCACGTCCGGCGCGCCATCGCCATTGAAGTCTCCGACAAGCACAGGATTGCATTGGCCGCCGGCGAGATAGTCCTGAGGACCTGTAAACGTTCCGTCGCCATTTCCCAAAAACAACTGGAGCCCAACGTTCACGTTGGTGAAAGGATTAGCTTGAATATCTGAAAGATTGGGCCCCACGAGCAAATCCAAATTGTCGTCCAGATTGAAGTCACCAACCGCCAGCGAGATCGGTATCGGGTTACCAATATTCGTCTGGACATCATTCAAGACGAGCGGCGTATTAAAAGTGCCATTTCCGTTGCCCAAGAAAACATCTATGGTGCCAAATTGATTGGCCACCGCGAGATCGAGCTTCCCGTCTTTGTTAAAATCCGCAAGGACCGGCCAGGTCGAACCCCCGTTCGAGGTAAGAAAAGTCGGCGCTTGAAACGTGCCGTCCCCGTTCCCCAGCAGGATGGCAACCTTCCCAGATGCGGAGCCAACCCAGTCAGGCACCACCAGATCCAGCTTTCCGTCGCCATTCAGGTCTGCCGCCGCCATGGCTCCCAAAAATCCGTCCGTCGCGAGTGCTGGAGTGATCTTTGGAGCTTGAAATGTCCCGTCACCGTTCCCCAGCAGGATCGACACGGTGTTATCACTTTCGTTGACGACCGCAATGTCCAACTTCCCGTCTCCGTTGAAGTCTTCGGCGAGGATAAGACCTTCGCCTGACCCTCCTGTGGTGAATCTCGCGGGCGCCGCGAACGTTCCGTCGCCCTTGCCAAGCAGCACAATCACATTTCGTGGGGCCCCGCCGGTCGAGTCACCCACCACGACGTCTTGGTTGCCATCGCCATTCAAGTCGGCCACGGCAATACCATAGTAAGCTCCGGGAACCGGCGTGATGATCGCAGGCAAAAACGTGCCGTCACCCTTCCCCAGCAAGACCCGCACGTCGTTCGAACCCACATCCACCGCTACCACGTCCAACTTCCCGTCTTTGTTGACGTCACCCAAAGTCACAAAAGGTCCAGCGCCCAGAGCATAGTTCACTCCAGCCCGGAACGTGCCGTCTCCATTTCCCAAAGCCAGCGTCATGAGCGTTCCGTTCGCTTTTCCGGCGATCCAATCCGGGTTGCCATCCCCGTTGAAGTCCGCAACTACCAACTGCCCTGACTCTTGGTTCGAGGCCACCAGCGAGGCAGGCAAGAATGTTCCGTCTCCTTTGCCAAGCAGGACGCTGACGCTGCTACCAGCCGCCGCGACGGCGCCGCCGATCGACGTGATGATGTCCAGCTTGCCGTCTTTGTTGAAGTCGCCCACGGCAATGTTTGCCGTCTCTCCCCCGAGCAGACCGGCGCTATAGGCGACTGCTGGTTGGAAATCGCCATTCCCTTTGCCCAGAAAGATGTCTACGGTTTGGGCGAGCGTTGCGGTCGCCACGATGTCGGGAATTCCGTCGCCATTAAAATCGCCCACGGCAACGTCCCATCCTCCACCCGTAGTGGCAAAACTGCGCGATGCCTGGAAGGTGCCGTTGCCATTCCCAAGCAGTACGACGATGTGACCATTCGCGCCGTTAGTTCCTTCTGTCAGGACGAGGTCTAGTTTATTGTCCTTGTTAAAATCTGCCCCTGCCATGTTGGTCGCCACCCCCAGGCCAGTGACCGTAGTGCTGATAGGGACCTGCATCGTACCGTCGCCATTGCCGAGGAACACCAGTACGCTGCTGGGCGTACCGCTCCCTGGCTGGCTCTCCGAGACCGCCATGTCAAGTTTGCCGTCGCCATTGAAATCCCCTAGCACGATCGATTCCGGGGTGGTAAATCCTGTCAAAGTACTTTTCAAAGTAAATGTGCCGTCCCCATTGCCGAGCAGAATGTAGACGGCGGGTACATTCAGATTGGTCGTGAGTGCGCCGATCACTGCAAGATCCTGCTTCCCGTCGCCGTTGAAATCCCCAGCAGCAACGTAGTAGGGCCCTCCCAGGTTCGCCGTGAAAAGCGGCGCCTGGAACGTGCCATCTCCGTTGCCACGAAGGATGGTCACGCCGCAGGTATTACAGCCTTGACTAGTCACTGCAATGTCTTGTTTGGCGTCCCCGTTGAAGTCTGCAACAGCGAGGGAAACCGCACTTCCATTGCCGGCCCCAGGGTTGGCGATCAGATTCGCGGTCAAAAAGATGTTCCCGGGACCATTCAGCGAAGTGGAGTTTGGCGTTGCTGCAGACGCCGGGCCAGTTTGAGCGGCACGGCCCGCGAGAGTGACACTCACGGCCACCCCCAACAACAGCAGCGCGCAAGCAGCTCCCCTCATCCTTCGAGACACGCCCCTCGAAACAACGCCGTGATCGCCGCGCAGCCCATTCTTGCCCCATCGGGTAATCCGGCCGAATATTTTGCCGACGAAATCGCTGCCATACTGCCATTGACGAGCTTTCATGGTTGCTTCTCCGTTCCTGGATTTGCACGCGGGGAGTGCCTCGCGGAGAAGAGCTGCCGCGCTACTGCGCCTATCTGAAAGCTGCGGTGACCCTAATCCGCCCTACACCTTCTATAGCGACATTCCAGGCCCAATCGAGTCACGCTCTTTTCGGCACTTACCGGCATCCCGCCGCGGGTTCCGCGTGTGGTATGCTTCGCCGCAGTTCCCACAGGCAACTTTGCCATGTCAGCTTCAGGCGAAATCACGCAACTCCTCGCGGACTGGAGCGAGGGTGACGAAGCCGCTTTCCAAAGGCTTCTTCCTCTCGTTTACGATGAGCTCCACCGCCTGGCCAACGCCTACATGCGCCGTGAACGGCAGGACCACACCCTGCAAACCACTGCCTTGATCCACGAGGCTTATCTGCGCCTCCTCGGCCAGCAAAACGTTCGCTGGCAGACGCGCGCCCACTTCTTCGCTGTTGCCGCTCGCGCAATGCGCAATATTTTGGTGGACCACGCCCGAGGCCGCGGGCGCGCCAAACGCGGGGACGGCGCTCCAGTCCTGCCGCTCGGCGACGTCGCCCCCATGTCGGCCGAGCGCGCCGACGAACTGGTGGCCGTAAATACCGCTCTCGACGGTCTTACCGCCATCGATCCCCGCAAAGGCAGAGTCTTTGAGCTTCGCTATTTCGGCGGCATGTCCATCGATGAGGCAGCGGAAACCCTGAAAGTCTCTCCGGCCACCGTCACTCGGGACTGGAGGATGGCCCGGGCCTGGCTTCGCCGTGAACTCGGCAATCCATTGAGTTGAATTATGGAAACGAAACGCTGGCGCCAGATTGAGGAGTTATTTCAATCGGCATTGGATTGCGAACCGGCCCGTCGCTCCGCGTTTCTCGATTCCGCCTGCGGCGCCGACACTTTCCTCCGCCAGGAAGTCGAGACTCTCCTCGTCTCCTACGAAAAGGGAGGCTTCACCGAAACGCCGGCATTCGCCGAAGGCCTCAAACTGCTGGAAGAAAGTGAAGAGAGCTCGCTGGCCGGTCAGAATATCGGTCCTTACAAAGTCATTCGAAAGCTCGGCCAAGGTGGCATGGGTGCCGTTTACCTGGCCGCACGCGCAGACCAGGCCTTCCAGAAGGAAGTAGCCATCAAGCTCATCAAGCGTGGCCAGGACACGGACGACGTCATCCGTCGTTTCCGCAGTGAGCGGCAAATCCTGGCCAGCCTCGACCATCCCAACATCACTCGCCTGTTCGATGGCGGCACCACCGACGATGGACTTCCCTACTTCGTCATGGAGTACATTCAAGGCCAGCCGATCGACAGCTATTGCGATTCGAACAAGCTAAATACCACCCAGCGCCTCCGGCTTTTCCAGAGCGTTTGCTCCGCCGTCCACTTTGCCCACCAGAACCTGGTCATTCACCGCGACATCAAGCCTGGAAACATCCTCGTTACTTCCGAAGGCGTTCCTCGCCTCCTGGATTTCGGCATCGCCAAGCTTCTCGCCGGCGAACCTTCCGCGGTGGAACGTACGGTCACCCTTGCCCGCCGCATGACTCCGCTGTCCGCAAGCCCCGAACAAGTCCGCGGCGAAAACATCAGTACCGCCAGCGATGTCTACGCGCTCGGCGTGCTGCTCTACAAACTCCTCACCGGTCATGGCCCTTACCGCTTGGCGGACCGGTCCTCAAAAGAAATCGAACGCGCCATCTGTGAAGAAGATCCGGAAAAGCTCAGCGCCGTGATCGACCGCGTGGAAGAATCCGGCACGGAGCGCGCCATCACGCCGCAATCCGTCAGCGAAACCCGCGAGGGAACTGCGGACAAATTGCGGCGCAGGCTTCGCGGCGACCTCGACAACATCGTGTTGATGGCCCTGCGCAAGGAACCCCATCGGCGCTACTCCTCGGTGCTGCAGTTCTACGAGGATATTCGCCGACACCTCGAGGGCCTGCCGGTATTGGCGCGCCGCGATACGCCCGGTTATCGCGCAGCAAAATTTGTTGGACGGCATAAGACCGGCGTCGCCGCCACCGCCCTCATTTTTCTTTCGCTCATGGCCGGCATCGTCGCCACTCTGCGCCAGGCACGCGTCGCCCGCGCAGAGCGAGACCGCGCCCGTGTGGAAAAGGCTAAGGCCGACCGCATCAATGCCTTCCTGCAGGACATGCTGAGTTTCTCGAGCCCGTCATACGCGTCCCCCAATCCGCGTAAAGATCCCGATGCTAAAGTTTCAGAGGTCGTCGAGGAGGCCGCGAGGCGTGCCGAATCCGAGCTGGCCGATCAGCCCGAAGTCCTCGCGGAAATGCAGCGCACCATCGGAGCCGTTTACTATGCCCAAGGCCGCTACGACAAGGCCGAACAAATTCTGCGGACAGCTCTCGAAAAATACGTCCGCATCTACGGCCCGGATAGCCACGAATCCGTTTTAGCTTCGAACATTTTAGCTAATAACCTGTTGAGAAAGGGCAACACCTCCGAAGCCGAATCGCTCTTTCGCCACGGCATCGACATTGAACGCAAAGAAGTGCAACGCGGACATGTCGACAATCTCACCATGGCGCGCGTGCTTGGCGACTATGGATCCATGCTCGACCAGCACGCCGACAAAGCCGCTGCCGGCTACCTTCGGGAAGCTTTGCAGTATTCTTCCAAACTCACCGGCAAGGATCGCACCTACGTCGCGATTCTCGACAACGATCTTGGCGACGTGGCCTACCGCAGCGGTGACCTGAACGAATCGGAGCGACTGAACCGCGCCGCCCTCGACGAGTATCGCAAGCTTCCGGAGGGCACTTATGTGGAAATGGCTGCCACCCTTTCGAATCTAGGTGCCGTGCTGATCAAAAAAGGCAACTACTCCCAAGCGGAACCATTCGTTCGGGAAGGCCTGGCGATCCGGCGGAAAATGCTTGGTGATGCGCATCCCGATACCGCCATGAGCCTTTTTCGCCTCTCCGATCTCCTCTACAAGGAGGGTGACTATCAGGGCGCCGAAAGTGCCGCCAGAGAATCTGTGCAGGTCTTCAATCGTGCGCTTACCCTACCGAAAGACAGCATCTATTTTGCTAACCCATTGTTGGAGTTGGGTCTGATCCTGAACAAGACCGGGCGTTCCCGTGAGGCGGAAAGTGATCTGCGCGAAGCCCTCGCGATCCGCATGCGTCTGTTGCCCAAGGGAAACCAACTCATCGGGATTTCCGAAGGAGCCCTTGGCGAGTGCCTGACCACGCAAAAACGCTACTCTGAAGCAGAGCCTCTCCTGCTGCGCAGCTACGCCACCATAACAAATGTTCAGGGCGAACACGGCCCGTCGACCCTGGAGGCGGCGCGGCGTCTGATGATTCTCTATCAATCGTGGGGCAGGCCGGATCAGGCTGCGCGCTACCAGGCTGCGGTTGCCCAGTCCGCTCCTAAACAGCCTGCTTCGCGCACTCCTAACTAGATTCTTGACGTGCTGAGAGGCCGCCTTCAGCGGTCAGCCCATCTGATTCAAAAATAGTTCTCTTCGCAAGATGTGACGTGGAAGATTCCCAAACGCCGGTGTTCTGTGGAGGCAATTAGTATCGAGAAATGAATAATAGCCTGCTTGGTGCGTGTTGCGCGCACCCTTGTGCCGGTTGCTGGCACCATCCCCCGGGGCGCGGCGCGATCCAAAATAGTTCTTGGTGACAGTCCTTCGCTCTAATGCAGTAATTGCGCCTGGGGAACGCGTCACATATAGAAGTCCCGACATATACCGGGTGTATCGTCGGCAACCCTTCCCTAATCGGTAAGGTAAGGTTTGCCCGTTAGGCCAAATCCGCCTATACAATGGGGGTATCGCTTGCCGTTCGCGAAAGGAGGACGTTCACTGCATCAGCGTCTGCCTAACTCCCTGAAATGCAAGCCAAACGTTCTTTCCTTCAACTTGACCCAACCTGGCCTTCAGAAGAGAGAGCGGCGAGAAGTGGTTTGACCCGATCTGCAACAATGGGATGTTTGTTCCCCCGGAACCTACCTGCGCGTTGGACCAAGCTGCGGTTACTGGTGAAGCTGCGAAAACCATTGGAACGGACAATGAATTCCTTTTGTTCAAGGTGCTCCTGGACAAGGTCACGAACGACTCGGTCAATGAACTTCAACCGCGCTGGATTAATCGCTTAGCCGGTGTTGATGTGTGGTTGCCAAGTCATGTTCGCACTGCCCTAATTTATGTCCGATGGGATGATAAAGAATGAGGGTATGGGGAGATAGTCATAACGTATGGAAGTATGGCGCGGCAGATCTTTTCTAGGCCAGTCGCAGGGGCGGAGGACCACCTCCGCAGCCTGATTGCGTCTCTAGTCCAAGCAGTTGGAGGACGCGCGCTGAGAGCGGAAAGCTTTGGGAGAGATGGTATTCGGCAATTGGGGGTAGTCGAAACTCTAGTCCGGAATATGTGTTTTGGACACACGACAGCGAGGAGAAAGCAGCGATGAAGAAAGATCATCCCGGAATTAACCCTGCTTCAAAGCCAAGTGGGGATGGCTGTGTGGAATATCTGGCAGCGGGAGGCTGGTGGTTTCACCTTCGTCGATGCACCGAGTGCGGGCATATCGGATGCTGCGACAGTTCCCCAAGCCAGCATGCGTCAAAACACAGCGCAGCAACGAAATATCCTGTGATTGCGAGCTTCGAACCAGGTGAGGACTGGTTCTTTGACTACGAAAAGCAGCGGATGATGAAGGGCGTGAAGTTGCTGCCGCCTCATTCGCACCCAGCGACTCAGCCGGCACCAGACCCAGCGGGAAGAGTCCCACCGAATTGGGAAGCTCTCCTGCACTGATCTTGTCTGAACAACTCAACAGGCAACTTGTTCAGGAACATTGATTGGTAGTGCAACCAGCATCTAGGGATTTCGTCCATACAGCAGAAGAATTTACGCGTGAAATACACTCGCGGGGCTTTTGCGAAAACTGGCATTGAAGCCACGGCGATGGGCGTTGGGGGGAAGCGGCCCGCAACTGGCTGGTCCCGCTTAACCCGCAAACCAAAAAAAGGAGTAGGAAGGATGACCAAGGGCCGCATGGAGGCTTTTAGTGACGGGGTATTCGCGGTCATCATCACCATTATGGTGCTGGAAATGAAGTCTCCACAAGGAACCGATCTTGCGGCCTTGCAGCCACTCCTTCCTGTTTTCTTCAGCTATGTCCTGAGCTTCGTTTACGTCGGCATCTACTGGAACAACCATCATCACCTCCTGCAGGCGGCGAAGCATGTTACGGGTAGCATCCTGTGGGCGAATCTACATTTGTTGTTTTGGCTCTCGTTGACCCCGTTCGTTACCGCCTGGATGGGGGAGAACCATTTTGCGCCTTGGCCGGTGGCGTTATACGGGGTGGTGTTACTGTTCGCCGGAACCGCTTATTTCCTTCTGACGAAGACACTGATCGCCCACCACGGAAAAGATTCAACGCTGGCGGCATCGATTGGAAATGACAGGAAGGGCGCGCTGTCTATCGTGGTCTACGCAGTGGCAATTCCCCTGTCGTTCGTGCAGCCGTGGATCGCTTGCGCCTGCTACGTTATGGTCGCCGTCATGTGGCTGCTCCCCGACCCGCGCATCGAAAAAGCAATAGGGCAATAAACGGAGGACGCCAGCCCTCTGACGCGGCGTTAAATGTACTCCAACATTGGTCGTCTTCCTTGGCACGAATTCTGGGAGGTATTGAGCCGTTGCCCCTCTGGAGCGCTGCTAGGTCAGCACGACGATCTTTCCACCCGCTTTGTTCTCTTCCATGCAGCGATGCGCCTCAACGATCTCGTTAAGGTGGAAGGTTTTGCCGACTTGGACGTGCAGAGTACCCGCGGCGATCTGCTCGACCAATTCTTCGAGCGGCGTCCGCATGAAATCATCCGATTCGCCGGAATAGCTCGTAAGGCAGACCGCAGTGGGGATCGCCTCCATTGGGGCGAAATTGTCGAACGCCCATTTGTTGCCGACAATGCCGGTCATGCAAACGATGCCGCGCTGTTTGGCGCAACGCAGCGAGTCTTTCAGCGTCGTGGTGCCCACGAGTTCGAGCACCTTGTCGACCCCTTTCGGACAGACCTCCTGGACTTGTTGGGCGATCGACCCGGTATCGATGAACACCTGATCGACACCGCTGGCACGCAGCAACTTTTCGCGGTCAGGGTTACGAGTCGTCGCGGCGACGAAGGCACCGTGGCTTTTAGCGATGGCCGCGGCCGCCAGACCAACCGAGGTGGTGCCGCCGCGAATCAGCAGACGCTCGCTTTTTTCAAGACGAAGCGACTTGAACAGCGAGCCCCAAGCCGTTTGTAGCATCTCCGGGATGGCTCCCAGCGTTTCCCAGGGGAGTTCGGTCTTGAGGACCTGCACCTGCTTCGCGGGCACGCATGTATATTCGGCGTAGCCGCCGTCGAATTCCCGCCCCATGCCACCCATCGCAGTCGCGACGATATCGCCGTTGCGAAACTCGTTTCCTGGCGCTGACTCGACGAGTCCGACCGCCTCGATGCCCAGCACGCGCGGGAACTTCACGTTGGGCGAATGACCCTGCCGCGTGAACAGTTCGGAGCGGTTGAGTCCGAACGCTTTCACACGAATCAAGACTTCGCCGCTCTGCGGCGTGGGGACGGGGAGGCTCTCAATTTTCAGAACCTCCGGCCCACCTGCTTCGCGAATCACTGCGGCTTTCATGGTGGTCATCATTCAGGTCCTTTCGTTTTATGCGCGCGGTGGGTTCGTGGTGGAAAAACAGTAGCGCGCGATCTTCCAGGTGCCGTCGATCTTCTGGAACACGAAGAGTTCCTGGTTGGCTTCCGGGCCGCCCCCGCCAGTGGCTTTGACTTTAACCGTCCCGGCGGAATTGGTGCGCGCGATTGCCCATTCGGGCGCAATCTGGCGTATTTCGGCGATATTGAAATTGACGCTCAGCGTGATGGCAGTGAACACCGAGTCGTACGCCTTACGGACCGCGTCGGCTCCGACGCTGGACGGGAAGTGCTGCGGCATGAATATGCCATCGGAAGCGTAGAGCTTCATCACCGCGTTGGTATCGGATTGATTCAACGCGTCTTGGTACTTTGCCAGTACGACGGCAACTGCCTGTTCGTCTGCATTCATGGTTTCGGTCCTTTGTGTTCGAGGATGAGTTCAAAAGGGACTATAGGCTTATCCCATCTTTGAGACTAGCGGGAGAAACTGCAAATGAATTTCTCAAATTTGGGATAATCTCTTGACGAAGCATCGGAACGGAGGAGAACGATGACAGATCTCAATTCGCTGATGATTTTCGCCAAGGTAGTTGAGGCGAATAGTTTTTCGGAAGCGGCGCGCCGCCTCAAAATGCCGACCTCGACTGTCAGCCGCCGCGTGGCCGACCTGGAGGACCAACTCGGCGTTCGCCTGCTCGAACGTTCGACGCGCAGCCTGCGGCTCACTGATATCGGGTCCGAAGTTCTCGAACATGCCCAGCACAGCGCGGAACTGAGCGAATCGGTCGACAACATCGCTTCGAACCATCTGTCGAACATCTCGGGCGTATTGCGGCTTTCCGCGCCACCCAGCATCTCCGACTCGTTGCTTGCGCCACTGGTCGGCGCATTCCAGGCATCCTACCCCAACGTCCGCGTACAGGTCTTCATCACCGACCGGATTGTCGATCAAATCGCCGAGGGCGTCGACTTGGTGTTCAAGGTCGGAGAGCAACTCAAAGATTCGTCGCTCGTCGCGCGCAGAATCCTGACCTACCGGCATCAGCTTGTAGCGAGCCCGGTCTATCTGGCAAAGTGCAAGCCGCCCAAAACACCGCCGGACCTGCTCAGCCATCGGCTACTCGCGTTCTCGTTTTGGACGCCCGTGAATACCTGGAACTTCGCTCATGCGAACGGAAAGAAAAAGGAGACGCTTACGTTCCAGCCTTTCCTCTCGATGAATGACTACGCTGGCCTTGCGACCGCGCTGCTCGCGGGCACCGGCATTGGCGACCTTCCGCCGCTGGTGCAGCCTGAGCTGCTGCGCGATGGGCGGCTCGTCGAGGTCATGCCGCAATGGCGCTTCAGCATCTTCCATCTGTGGGTGGTCCATCTGAGCAATCGTTACATCACGCGCCCCGTGCGCGTCTTCAAGGAATTCGCGGCGCAAATGGCCCCTACCCTCTTTCCAACTCTTCCGACTTGAGAAGGGATTTTGAAGTTTGAGGCTTCAACCCCCGCCGGAAGGTGAATGGCACCGATGAAGCAGGCGCGACAACGATCGCTGAAGATTAGTCCCGAGGATAACCGAAGGGTCGCAGGTTCGAGCGCTGCCTGGACGGTCTGACGATGACAAGTCACGCGGCGCGCCCGACGGCGTAGCCCAAAGACGTGAGGACGACTTTCGGTCCAACATTCAGTCCACCTCAAGAGCGAGATAAATGACGCGTTCCCTCGTAAGCGACACCAGAAGCGGCACTTAGATTTTTGTACTGCGTACCTTCTAAGCAGACGGTCCCGCGAGCAGGTGCAGTCTTAGTGCACGCAGGAACATGTCCTTCTTAGGTGCCCGTTAAGTGCCCAGAATATCTCGTTTTGAAGGGTTTTTGCGGCTGAGAAGAAAGGCTAAGTCGTTTGAATCCGGCAGAGCCGGTTGACGTTTGGCGCGTTATGAGCCCGACGAGCTACCAGGCTGCTCCACCCCGCACATCCACTATATCGGATGCACGCGTTTCCGTCAAACGGGCGTATCGAGCCATCTAGAATGTAACCGGAGGGGACAACATCGCGCCATTTAAGATGTAACCCGAGTCAGAGACGATTTGGGGAGGGTTCATTTGGGGCGCCAGGGGAAATGGGAGTATTTCCGAGTTATCTACGGGCGGTA
>DATDGB010000072.1:0-2253 GCA_036522305.1 Candidatus Acidiferrum sp.
CTGACCTCACCCTATAACCCAGGTGAGCAACAGTCAGACAAGCCAACCTTGAGTCGGAAATTGCGTTGAGGAATCGCGCATCAGAAGTAGCTGGGGATCTGGCCCCGCCCTTTTCGAAGCTTCGCACCATGCGCGCCTCAAAGATATCGGAAGAGAACCGAACTGCCGTCTAGCTACTTTCCGGCGCAAAATTGATGTTTTGGGGCGAGTGATCAAGGGTGCCTGCAACGCAAGACCCGCCGGGGCGACCGGCGGGGTTGTGCAGAGCCCTGATGGTGAGGACGCGGTGGATTTACCGGGCAGCCCGGTTTTCCATTGCGCGGCCGATGTTGATGATGTTGTCGGCAATGACGCCGAGGCCAACCCAACGCTTCATCCCGGCATCGCCTTTGTAGCGGCAACGGTTGAGCCCATGCCGCCGCTTAGTCACACTGATGCGTCCCTCGCATCCGGTCCGCCATTTCTGACCGTTGCGGAACCAGCGCTTCTTCTGCTCGCGCCTGCGTTCAAGGCTCTTGGTCGAGCGGTTGGGAATGCAAACGCGTTTGACGCCTTTTGCTTTCGCGGCCGCCTCATTCTTTGCGGAGTAGAAGGCGGCGTCTGCCGCTACCAGGCGCGGTACGCGTCCGAGCATCGCTTGATGCGTTTCGATGGCTGCGATCAGCAGCTCCGAATCGTGCGGTCGCTGAGCGTAGACTTCATAGGCGATCACAATCTGGTTTTCGGCCTCCTGTAGTTTCACCATCTTACCGAACTCGTTGGGCTTGCCCGCCTTGCCCTTGCGGATGATTTCTGTCGACGGCTCGAACAGACTGAAGATCTTGCCTTCCGCGCGCGTATCGCCGCGGAAGATGCGCGCTCTGGTCTGCTTCATCACCTGCTTGATGAGCGGCACCATCGCATCGAGTTCCTGACCCAGGCCCTCCAGCACCAACTGCTTGCGAATGCTCGAAGCGCGCTTCACTCCTGCGGCGATCTCTTTGGAGAACCGCTTCGCCTGTCCTACCACCCGGCTGGTCGAGTTGAGCAATTTGCCGTACGCCTGCGTGAGCTTCTCCCGGCTCTGCTTGGCTTTGGAGCGCGCCGCGCGCGCGGTGTCCAGCACCCGCAGCTTCACCGTCCGACTTCGGTCGCTCAGTCTGGCTCCAGCCTCGCCAGCGATCGTTGTGATCTTCTTCATGGTACGGATCAGCACCCGAACCCCGTCTCCCAACAAGCTCGAGTCGGTCGGATAGTGGATGTTGGTCTCCACCACCGTGGTATCCACGCGCATTCTGCGCCCTTCCATCGCCCCCTTGTCCCGCGCCAGCCTTACAAGTCTTTCGTGAATCTGTTTGACCACGTCCGGCCCCACCGCCACCCCCCAGCGGCCCATGGTCTTGGCATCGGGCGTCTTGGCGGCGCCCACGCGGGTGAAGTCGCGGTACACCAGGTTGGCGCGCACCTCGCGCTCCAGCACGCCATAGCTCCAGTTACGGATGTGCTTGAGGATCAGCAAGCGCAGCACCACTTCGGCCGGAGCGCCCAGCCGGCCGCGGCTGCGGCTCTTCGGATGTCGCTTCATCAGCGCTTCGTACACGGCAGCTACGATTTGTTCGTCCGCCAGCACCTGATCGGCGTGTGTCATCCAGCTTTCGCGGAGATCGCTCACTTCCTCAGCGATCAATCCATCGCCGAAGCTGAGCTGCGCGCGTCGCATCTTAATCACGGCTCCTCCCCCCGCGCTTTGCCGCGGTTTTCTCCGGACGCAGCAAATCATGGTTGATCTCGCAGATCGTCTCGATCGTCTCCTTCAGTTTCTGATAATTATCCAGCCAGCGGCGAACCTCGGGAACCCGTTCGCGACGCACACTGATTTGCCGGGTGCGTCCGCCGGCGTAGCTCACCGTCAGAACGAAGACCCGGTGCCCTTCGCCGCGCGCGCATTTCGGGCAATCCTTGGTATGTCGGACCGTGCGCTCCAGCAGCGAGCCACGGAGTATTTCGCCGGTGATCGGCAATTTGCTGACCAGCTTTTGGCGCGCTCGCAGGGTTTGCTCTCGAATCATGCAAAAGAATGAATCAGCGAAAGCAACCAACGTCAATTCCGATTCCGTCCGACCCTGCAGTTTTCCGCCTAGAGGCCGATTCTACCCAGCGGCCAACCAGACCGAATTTTGCGCCGGAAAGTAGCTAGGAACGAACAGGATCCATGCACGTTGAGCGTGCGCGGAACCCCGCTTAGAGGTTAAAGTCGATGCTTTTCTAGTTTCC
>DATDGB010000073.1:0-93341 GCA_036522305.1 Candidatus Acidiferrum sp.
GTCTGCGCGCTGGACGTGCGCTTCAATTGCCGCCGCGTCTGGCGTTGCAACATCGTCCCACCCATATACTGGCCGCGTGTCTCCCGGGGTACGCGCGTAAGGGGCTCTGCCGGGCGGTTGCGGTCCCCATATTCGTGAAACGTATGGGTCAATCAGGATGACCGTGGTCCCGTCGCTGATTTCCCATCCTGCAGTCCCTAGCCACCGGAGAGTAACAATCTGTCCACTCTTTTCTCTGCTTGCCGGTTTCTGGCCCGCAAAGGCGCAGATCACCGTGGCAACCAAAGCAAAAGACGCAAGCGCAGATTTCCGCATCGGAAGTCTCCCGCCTAGTCGGAAGTGTGCAGAGTCTAGTTGCGCCGGCTGCCAGCGTCAACGCTGTTTCGCGGAGGAAGCACTTCTCATTGAAAAGGACGGGAGCACATCCCGCCCCATGACCAATGTTTTTTAGAAATGCCGAAGGTTAAACATGCGCTTCTGATGTATGCCCATTCGAGGGCGCGAGTGGCGCGGTGGCGTGAAACTGCTCGGCTTCCGTTGATCCAGCTAGTGCCGTAGTAGAAGAATTGCCGCTGGAAACCACCTGGGCGATTTCGTCGAAATATCCGGTGCCTACAAAACGTTGATGCGTGACGGCGCGGTAGCCAAGTTCTTGCGCAGCGAACTCTTCCTGCTGCAGTTTCGAATATGCCGTCATGCCGGCCTGCGAATAGCCGCGCGCGAGATGGAACATAGACATATTGAGCGCGTGGAATCCGGCCAGCGTAACGAACTGGAACTTGTAGCCCATCTTCCCAAGTTCCTGTTGGAAGTTCGCGATGGTCACATCATCGAGCTTTTTCTTCCAGTTGAACGAGGGCGAACAGTTGTAAGCCAGCAGTTTCCCCGGGAATTTCGCGTGAATGGCGTCGGCGAATTTCCGCGCTTCGGCGAGATCCGGCGTGGACGTCTCGCACCACAGCATGTCGGCGTAGGGCGCGTAAGCTAGACCGCGCGCAATGGCCGCATCGATGCCCCCGCGGTATTGATAAAAGCCTTCGGGCGTGCGCTCCCCATAGATGAACTCGCGGTCACGCGGGTCCGCGTCGGAAAGCAAAAGTCCCGCTGAGTTGGCATCCGTGCGCGCGATGAGAATTGTCGGCACGCCACAAACGTCGGCCGCAAGACGCGCCGCCACCAATTTTTCGATGAACTCGCGCGTCGGCACCACGACTTTGCCGCCCAGGTGGCCGCATTTCTTCGCCGAAGAGAGTTGATCTTCGAAATGGACACCCGCTGCGCCCGCTTCAATCATCGCTTTCATCAGTTCGTATGCGTTCAGCGAGCCACCAAATCCCGCCTCCGCGTCGGCGATAATCGGGGCGAACCAGTACGTGCCGGACTTCTTGCCCTCCGCGGATTCAATCTGGTCCGCGCGCAGCAGCGCCCGATTGAGGCGCTTCACCAGGTTCGGCGCTGAATCGCAAGGATAGAGACTCTGGTCGGGATAGACATCGCCGGCCGTATTGCCGTCGGCCGCCACCTGCCAACCGCTCCCGTAAATCGCTTGCAACCCGGCTTGCACCATTTCAATGGCTTGATTGCCAGTGATGGCCCCGAGCGCCGGAACATAGGAGTCTGCGTGCATCAAATTCCAAAGCCGCTCCGCTCCCAGCCGCGCCAGCGTGTACTCAATCTGAATCGAGCCGCGCAGCCGCACCACATCCGAATAAGAATAAGGTCGCGTGATGCCGGACCAACGGGGATCATTGGCCCAATAGTTCAGCGCGTGACTCTTCTTGCCATTCCCGTTCCCATTGGCCCCGTTCGTTCCATTTGCAGACATTGCGGCTCCTTATCCTTCTGATCTCCTCAGTTGGCCGAACCCGATGCAAACTTCACTTCATGCCGGATTAAACTCGCCGTGCAAAATCATCTCTTCGCTAATACCGCGCGCCTCTCGAAGCGTTGCCGCAACTTGAGCGTCAGTATTGTTCGCATTCTCGCGTAGCAGTCGGTCAAGTTCCTCGTCAAAAAGTTCGCGAATCAGTTCTGGAGTATGTCGAATCGGCAAGCCTGCCTCACCGAGAACTTCAACTTTGTCCGAGTGTTTCATGCGCTGCGCGATCATTAACCGGTAGATGCGATCGGTAGCGAGGTCCTCCATATAACCATCGAGCAGACTCGCGCCCTTTCCATTGAGAACTCCGCTGCGGTAACGAATAACCGTGCGCACCGCGGCGCGCGTTCCGGCCAGCGTGCGTTTACCGACTCCTGTGGGAAGCGGCCGCAGGTCGGGATGCGTGCTCGCATTTGCTGGGCGCGCCTGAAGCTGATTCGGAGCAGGGAACTGGCTCACCGCGATTTCGTTTTGATCGGGATGTCCCGTCCACGCTCCGTCCATCAGCGAGTTGGATTCATTCTTCTTGTCTTCCGCGAGAACTTTCAACGCCCGAGCGTTCAGTTCCGCATCCTCACGGCTGGGGAAAAGTGCGGTCATGCCGCCGATCGCCAGCATCCCGTGTTTGTGGCAAATATCCGGCAGCAGGTTGCGCAGGTTTTGGAAGAAAGCCACATTGTGCGGAATCGTGTTGCGGTCGGGCAAAACCCACTCCGGATTTTCAATATTGAAATGGATCAGGCTGGCCATGTAGTCCCAGCGGCCCAGATTCAAGCCCGCGATGTGGTCGCGAAGATTCCAGGCAAACTCTTCCATCTGAAAAGCCAGCGGATGCGATTCCACCAGCGCCATGCACTTGATGGCATTCGTTGGCAAGCCCTTGAGCCGCGCAATCATCTGAAAAAGATCTCGCCACCAGAGCGCCTCGTCGGCCGATTCAGACTTCGGAATGTATATGCACAGAGGGAGCTTCAGCGCGCTGAAATCCACCTGATAGGCGACCATCGCCACGTCGAACAGCGAAGCCGGAAGCAATTCCCCCGGCAGAACACCCGCCTGGTGCAAATGCAGGCCGCGGGGCCGCGTGAAAATCACCGTGGAACTGGGATTGATGCCCACAGTCTTGTTGCGTTTGCGGTCAAAATACGCAAGCCGCCCGGCGAGCGCTTCCAGAATATTCTTGATGCCGCGCGAGTTGTACTCCCACGCGTTTGCCGTGGAGTCTTCCAAATCGAGCATGACCCCAGGGGCGCCCGAGTTCAGCATTTTCACAACAAGATCAGCGTCGTCCGCGGGCCCGGTCATCTGGTTCCGCTGATCCGCGCACCAGGCGGGGAGCTCGATGCGCCAGGAATTCGTGGTGGCCACCGAAGGCGGAAGGTAATCAGGTAGCTTGCCTGCGTGTGCCTCCGCCAGCGCGTAATCGCGCCGAGCCACCAGTGCGCGTTGCCGCAGCGTAAGCGCCGCGTGCAACGGCGCAAGAAATTCGAGAAAACCTTCGGGAAGATCGCGAGCCGCGTCGAAATCCGCCGGAGCGGAATTGACCGGCACAATGCGATTCGAGAAGGGCAGGGGAGCAAGCGCCGGATTCGGCTTGGTAGGAGCGGTAGCCATGATCGAGATCAGTCCTTTCCGCTGCGAATGCGAATCAAGACCGGCTGCCAGATAACAAAGGCAATTCGAAGGCCAACCGGCTCAAACCCGCCAATTGTAAGACCCATTCTCTCAACGAGATACGAAGGCCTTTTCTTCAGGCCAGGGATTCCGTGGAAAAAAGCGGACGCGGAGTCGACAAATTTGCGCACCATCGGTGAGTTCTTTCCTCCCCGAATCCCGTTGTTCAGCATATTGAACATATGTTCGGGCCTCACTCTATCGTTGTACCCGAGGCCGCGTTTCCCTGGCAATATTGTGTTCAGTATTCTGAACACGTATTCTATAATTGGGCGATCACTCATTCTTGTCCGGAGCGCCCATGGCAACCACGGAAGCCAGTCCCGCCACAGCCGTCGAACGCGCGCTGAATATTCTCGAAGCCGCCGCGCAGCGCCGCGACGGACTGACCAACGCGGAAATCAGCCGCAAGCTCGGAATCCCCAAAAGCTCCGCGAGCTACATCCTTCGAACTCTGGAAAAACGCAGCTATTTGCGGCGTGAACCGGAAACCGGGCGGTATCGCCTGGGCTTGAAAATCTTAAGTCTAGGCGGCGACGCGCAGGCCAGCCTCGACATCTCGGATGTCGCGCTTCCATTTATGAGGATACTCGGCGAAAGGATTCGAATGACCGTGCACTTGGCGGTTCTGGATCAGGGCGAAGCGGTCTACATCGAGAAAGTGGAGGCCCCGGGATTTTTCAAGGTGAACACGTGGGTGGGACGCCGCATGTTTTTGCATTCCACCAGCGTCGGAAAATGCCTCCTGGCTTGGCTGCCCAGGCCCGAAATTGAAACCTTGGTGAAACCGCAAGGACTGAAAAAGAGGACGCCGAAAACCATCACGTCCGTCAACAAACTTCTCGCCGATCTGGAGCACGTCAAGCACTCGGGATACGCGGTAGACGACGAGGAAAACAGTTTGGGTGCGCGTTGCCTCGGCGCGCCCATCTTCGACGCCCTGGGAAATGTAACCGCGGCGCTCGGTGCCAGCGGAACGCTCACGCAAACGGATGAGGCCAGCATGCCGAGAATCATCGATGCGCTAAAGGAAACGGCGCGGCGCGTTTCGCGCCAGCTGCAAAGAAGTGGAACAACAGGAACCGCATAAGCTGCGGCCACTGCCAATGAAAATTGATCAGGAGCCCGCGACGACGAGATTATTCTTCACCGAAAATACGTTGGGAACCCCGTTGGCGCGGAGGCCCGCGAGATTTTTATCTGTTTCGTTATCTACCACACCTTCTAGCGTAACGTTGCCACCCTTCACGATGATATGGATGGACGGCACGGCCTGGATGGAGTAGCGCGACAACGCCGCGTCTCCATAAATGGCGCGGTACACGGCGCGGCGGAGCTGGTCATCCATCGGCGAGGGCGGCAGAACCTCGATGTTGTTCACCACCGAGGCGACTCCTTCGACGCTCTTCACGGCGGCCTCGGCATCGGACTTCAAGCTTGGCCGCGTCACCTGGCCGTATAAAGTCACCTTGTCGCCTTCGACTTTGTATGCAAGATTATCGAAGACGGAATACCACGGCAGCATGACCAGTTGGTGCCGCACTTCCTTGTAAAGTTTGTCGACAGATTTTGGTTCGCTGCGCTGGGGTTGAGCCGCCGCGGAGTTTGGCCAGGCTGCCGCGGGTGCGGCGAGCAGTGCGATTACAAACAGAGCACGAAGTTCTTTTCGCATGATTTCCTCCCGGACTGACTTTCAATTGCTCTTCGAGTAGTTAGATTCAGGATGCAGGGCAGCTGGATGCCTGCTTCGGTGCCGGAGGGAAGTGTTAGCATATTTTCCAGAATGGCCGCAAGAAATATGCAACTGGCCCGGTGAGAGAAACTTTTTGAAAACAGCCGTGTTTAATTCCGCTGCGGTAACGGGAGCAGCTAAGTGCTGGTGATCGGTCATCGCGGAGCCTCCGGACACGCGCCGGAAAATACTCTCGCGGCGTTCAAGAAAGCCGTTGCGTTGGGAGCTCCGTTTATCGAGACGGATTTGCAGCTCTCGCGCGATGCGCATTTCGTGGCGATTCACGACGCCACCGTGAATCGAACCACCAACGGCCAGGGCGCGGTCCACGATATGACACTCGCGGAACTGCGAAAGCTGGATGCTGGGTCGTGGTTCGGAAGCGAATTTGCCGGCGAGCGGATTCCCACTCTGGAAGAGATTTTCGAATTCTCCAAGAAGAATGATGTGGTGTTTTACCTGGAGATCAAACCGGGCGGCTCGTGGGGCGGGGAACACGCGTTGGTTGGCGCTTTGCGTGAATCGGGAGAGATTCCTCGTGCAGTGGTGATCTGCTTCGACGCGGCGGTGGTCTTGAACTTGAGGAAGATCGAGCCAACGCTCATGACGGGATTGTTGTACGACGGACAACTCGAGAACCCGATCGAAAAAGCCGTAGAAATTGGAGCGCGGCAATTGGTTGTGCGCGGCGATCTCGTGACGCCAGCGATGATTGCGGCCGCCCAGAAAAAAGATTTGCAAGTGGTGTGCTGGACGGTGAATCATCCCGCGCACATGCGCATGCTGATGGCAGCGGGTGTTGACGGAATCATGAGCGACTACCCGGACCGGCTGGCCGCGGCGGTAAAAAAGGAAACTGAGATTCTCTCCTGACAGCCGGAAGCTGCGGCGGCGAAATCCCCATCGAAAAATCAAAGCTGGCCGAATCTGCATCAGGTACCAGCCATCCTTGCGTGAAGAGCGGCGAGTTGTGTGACGGAGAGTTGCTCGGCGCGCGCGTCCGGCCGGAGATTCAGCGCGGCTAAGGCTTCGCGGACGTTTTCGGGTTTGGCTAGAGTTCGCAGATTATTGACCAGCGTTTTGCGCTTCTTCGAGAAACATAATTTCACAAAATCCAAGAAACGAGCCGGATCGCCAAGGGAAAGCTTTGAGCGTTCGCCGGGCAGTCGAAGCGTGACAAGCGCCGACGTGACTTCCGGCGGCGGGTTGAATGCGTCACGGGGAATTTCAAAAACAAATTCCGGTCGCGTGTAGAAGTGCGTGACGACGGAGAGATAGCCGTAATCGCGCGTGCCGGGCTGGGCGGCGAGGCGGTGCGCCACCTCGGTCTGGATGACGACGTGAATTTCGTCGATGAGGTCCGAGAAGTTAAAGAGGTGATGAAGAATGGGCGAGGTGATGTAGTAGGGAAGATTTCCGTAGATGCGGATGCGGCGGCCGGAAGCGATGGCGGCGATGTCCGCCTCGAGAACATCTGCGGGAACGACGTCGAGATTTGGGAATTTTTGCGCGAAGTGGCGTAGGCCGGCGATGAACGCCTGGTCGATTTCGATGGCGTGGACGGGATCGCCGGTGCCGAGAAGGTGCTGAGTGATTTCACCATGGCCGGCGCCAATCTCGATCCAGCAATGTTGGCCGTCTCGGGGGAGCGGGACGGTGGAATGCGGTGAAACGCGGATAGCGCGCGCAATCTCTTCGCGCCAGTGCAGGTCGGCAAGGAAGTGTTGACCGAGTCGTTGGCGAGCCATGGGTGCAACAGTGTAGCAGGCGGGAGAAAAGCTCGTCCCGACCGGGTCGGGATCTTCGCTCCACAAGTGCGGCGGAGCTTCGATCTGAACCTCTGAACCTTTGTACGTCTAAGCGTCGGGAGTGAGACGAGTGCCAGAATGGGAATTGTTGGTACATATCCCGGCAGTTTTCGTAAGAGTGGCAAACCATGGGCTTACGGAATACGGAACTTGGAAGTGCATACGGAAGATGGGAGACGGATCGGGAACACGTGGGAACGTCAGAGAGGTGCGAGGAGAAGGACGGGCTTTTGGCTTGAAGGATGTGCCCCCCGTGTTTTTTGTAAGTGTTGCATCTAAAGGATTTAGCCATGTGGCAAGTCTTTTGTTTGCAATACTCACGAGGGAAGCCATAAGTGTTGCAGCTAAAGGGCTCACGCGGATGAAGCGTTGGCAAAAAAGTAACTGTGTTGGGATGGGAGGACTTTGAAGGAGTTAGAAGGACCACGTGGCGGGGGCACATGGCTAGTGGGGCACGCTCTCTTCCGGCAGGCTGGAGTGTTCGATCCCGACAAGATCGAAATCTACGATTCCCAAGGGTACGGCGGGCCGGCGGGGCAATCGTGCCAACTTAACTAACCCATTATAACATATTCTAGGTATTTGTCAATGGTTACTTATAAGTGGTTTGGATACTGCGGGATAGCCTTTCGAGGCTCATGGTAAAACGGAAGATCGATTTGAATTGGGCCTGGGGAAACGCGTAATAGTACAGATTTGTTGGCGCAACGGGCCTCAAAACGCGTCGGGGCGCAGAGTCCACGCGTAGGACCGACGCGCGGCCACTCGCCAGAAATCATCGCACCTCCGGCTCTCGCGTGGGGGACGTTTTTGGAGCAGGGTCAGGTGGGCGCGGAAACAGATAGGGCGAAGAGAGTGAGTTCATCCAGTAATGTAGCCTGACCGTTCCATCTTTTTGCTTTGCCGCTTGCAGATGTAGCGGGCATTGCCCGATGTACGGTCCCCTATTCGGGGGAATCTCGCAACCGTCAGGACCAGCGTCCACAAAATGGTCGCCATTGGGCGATCTGATTTGGAAGCGCCAAGCGGGCTCAAGACGCTGTAGGGCGCCGAGTATGGTTGCATACCACTTCTCGGCGTTCGCGGAAGCTACCTGCGTGTAGCACATATACATCGGAACATTATTCGCCCAGGTGCTCATTTGGCAGGCGACTTTCGTATCATTCGTTGAGATGTCAGGACCTGCCGTTTGATTCTGTCTATATTCTCTAAAGTCAAACTTAGCGGCAGTGGCGATGATCTCCAGATTTTGGCAGATCTGGTCCGTGCATTGCGAAAGCGCACGAATAGGGAAAAGACAGAAGCACAGGAGGGAAACTACCTGGGCCGTTTTCTTGCTCATAACACTGCCCCTCTTAAAACGCTGACGCGAATTAACCCAAATTGGGGCAGAGCAGGGAGTGTCCCGACATTGAAAGTCTGTTCCTGGTTCGCAGTGCTGTCAACTCATAGGTCTAAGGGATCGGCTCGCAGAACGCGGGGTACTGGCCGATAGGCCGGTGCTGGGAAGGAAACGCGCGCCGCGAATGCGCCGGGACTCCAGCCACTGGACTCTGTACGATTTAGGGAAGGAAAGGGATACCCGTAGTTCGCAGTTGGTTTGTAAGTTTTCGACCGGTGAAGGGTCCAACCAGCCACCTCATCCCATTCACCCCAAGGGTGCCCCTTTGGAGGTGCGAAGTGTTCAACTCTCAAGTACATCGGAACCTGTGGCTTGCTTTGGCAGCGGCAGCCGTTTTGACGGCAGCGGGCTGCTCGAAGACGACCACGGACGAAGCCAGTAACACAGCAAAGGAAGCCGGCACAGCAAAACCTGCTGCGGCAGCGAAACCTGCCGTGGCGGCAAAACCCGCCGCGGCCGCTAAAGCGGCAGAACCCGCGACGATGGTCACCTTGCCGAAAGGTACGGCGATCAGCGCGGCGGCAAGACAAACGCTGACGACGGACAAGAACAAAGTCGGTGACACCTTTGCTGCCAGCCTCATTACCGCGATTCAGGTGGATGGAAAGACCGTGATTCCAAAGGGCGCCCAAGTAACCTGTCGCATCGTCAAGGTCAGAAAGCACGAAGTGAAGGTGACGCTAGCTTCGGTGGTAATCCACGGGAAGACCTACCAACTGGACACCAATTCGATCGCAGGACCGAAGAACCAAGTCAAGAACGATGCCAAGGATGCGAACAAGGCCAAAGCAAACAAGGACGTAACCCTCCTGGCTGCCAAGAGTCAGTTGACGTTCAAGCTGGCAAAGCCAGTCACCATTCCGGTGAAAGGGTAGCTAGGATAACTGGGTAGTCTTTAGCCGCCGAGTCCCAGGCAGAACGTGTTGAGGCGAAGCTGACTGGGTTCGGCGGTTTTTGTTTCATCCAGTAGGGAGCGGCCGGGTGTGCCACAAGATTCAAGAGCCCCACCTTTCGCGCAGCGCGAAAATTGGGCCACCCGCCAGTTCAGAACGCTTGAATTTCTGACAGTTCAAGCCGATTCCGCCCCTGGCGCTTCGCCGAATAAAGAGCCGCATCTGCTTGGGCGACCAGGCGGTTGAAATCGGGGGCGCGCGTTCCGGCAAAGCCTGCAAGACCAAAGCTGGCGGTCACCTTGAGGCTGTTGCCATCAAAATTGAACTGCGTCGCTTCAAGCTCTGCCCGGACACGGTCGATCACACCCTTAGCGTTCTCCTCGGTTGTGTGCGTCAGAACCAGAAGGAATTCCTCCCCACCGATACGGCCGCAAATGTCACTCTGTCTCGAGTTACTTTTCAGAATTTCAGAAAATGTCTTTAGAACGTTATCGCCGGCATCGTGTCCATAGGTGTCATTGACAGTCTTGAAGTGGTCTAAGTCGGCCAGCGCGACCCAGAAGGAAAAGCCGTACCTGGCCGCACCACTCAGTTGCCTCGTCGCCCAGTCTTCAATGGCGCGCCGATTAGGGAGGCCGGTCAGAGCATCGGTGAGGGCGAGTTCTTTCAGAAGAAGATTTTTTGCTTCGATCTCTCGCTGGAGCCCAATGATTCGGAGGCCCACTCCCACCCGTGCTATAAGTTCTTCATGGTGAAACGGTTTTGTAAGGTAGTCGTCAGCCCCCGCTGCCAATCCCTCTACAACGCTCTCCTTCTCTGACTTGCCAGTCAGAAGGATGATGTAAGTGTAGGATGCCTGCGCTCTTGACCGAATGTGCTGGCAGATTTCGAGCCCGGTCAGATCGGGCATTATCCAATCGACAATCACAAGAGCGGGACGATGCTCCGCGAACAGATCTAGGGTCTCGCGCCCGCTCTTCGCGAAAACCAGGGAATACTGTTTTTCAGACAGCGTGTGCTCAACGAGCTTGCGCGATACGGCTGAATCATCGGCCACCAACACCTTGACCGGTTGTCCAGCAGCTTTCATTTGGTCCCCCAGCCAGGAAGACTATCCACACGCGCCGGTTTCAAACTGCCCCCGCGATAAGGGACCAATCGGCGGGCGGGAAGCTTACCGGCCAGAAACTGGGAGCCGGAAATTCAAATGCAAATGCAACGGAAAATCGTCCCTCGTCCGATGCCTCTACGCGCACTATCTTGCCTGACGCAACTTTTTCGTTTCTGGGGTTACTAAGAATCACTTGCTGTCCGCTAAGCATTTCCATCCCTATGTCCAGCAGGCCTCCGTGGGCATTCACGACGAGGCTATGGGCCGCAATGCTTATTCGCTTCCCGTCCGGCATCTTGGCCGACAGTTGCAGGGGGACACGGAGAACGACGCGCTCGCTTCTGCGCCGGTTTCTTTCCTCCATTGTGCTACCAGTTTTATTGGTTCCCGACTTGGTGATGTCCTCTGCCATGGTGCTCCAGTCTCCTGATCGGCAGGTGTCGTTGGATTGTCCAAGACCCAAGCATCAGGCCCATCGCTGCGCTGGTCGCACCAGCGATAAGGTAAAGATCCGAGTACCATTGGGAGCTGGTAGTCGATTCGTGCACGAGGTAGGACCCAACCAAGAAGAAAACGGCCGGTAAGACAATTCCGAGAGTACGGTCTTTCCTCATTGATGCCTGGCCTAGCGCCGCTTGGCTATTCCCTGAGAAATTAGAAATACCTAATTTCGTAAACAACTCTACCTTAAAGGCAACCGCTTGCTATTACCTATGAATATATTTAATCCGATGAGTAAAAGTACAACAGCAAATTGACATCTTCGCACAACTCGCGGTGGCGCATCCTTAACACGGGCGTGGCCACTCCTTAATTCCGAACAACGCCCTTGGGCAGCGCATCCCTGCGGTTTTCAGGGTGCGGTTTTTGTCCCCGGCCTAACCAGCTGCCAATGATGAGGCTGTAGCGTCCAGCGCTGGCGGCCTGGCACCCTTGATGACGAGCCACAGCATGAAGGCCACCTCCCCGAAGGTGGCGGGCTGAGTGTAGGTAAGCACCTGGTCGTAAGTATTGTGGTGACAGTACCCCCGTAAAGCTCAGGATCACGTAGGCCAAGCCGTCGATGGCCAGCCAGACGCCCAGGAAGCGCGGCAGGAATCGCGACCGGTACACCAGCAGCGCGAGCGCAACGACATCCAGACCCCAGAATTGTTCTACGACGACCATTCCCTGAGAATGCAAATTGAAGAACGGCATAGCCAGAGCCTCCCGCTGAGGCTTGTCGACTATGGATAGAAAATCGGCGCCGCGCACGAAGGCAAGGGCAGCGATGGAGTTCAGTTCGTTCAGAAACCCGATGGGGATCGAGGCCACAACCAATATCACCCAAAGCGAGGCCTGCCAACGGTTGACGCCCTTAAGCAGGTGGTACAAAGCCACAGCCACGAAGATCCAACCGGCCTGGCTGATGAGTTGGCCGGCGATGCCGAGGCGAAAGAGCGTCTCGTTGGCCGAGATGTTGTTGGCCGTAGCCGCTGCGTTTCCGTGGACGATCAGCTTGCTGGGAACATACACGATGGCGAAGAAGCCGGGTATTGAGAAGAGTATGTACAACAAGCCTGCGAATCTGCCTGGGTTCTTGGTGGAACTCATGTGTCTTCCCTTGCGAGAGTTGGCCTGAGGGAGTCCAGCCGGAGATGCGCCGGAGGCGGTCAAGAAGTTACGACAATAGCAACGCGGCCCGCCTTGGGCACCCGGGCGTCAGACTGGTTCGTAGTCACCCGGAGTCAGCGACCAGATTTGGCAGAGTCGCGGCCTAACAGTCCTGTGGGGTCGGCGCCATAACGGTAGTCACGAACATGAACTACCCAAGCGCCGGGATGGGGGCAGCTTGGAGCAACGGAGTCGACCTCAAAAATCATCCAGGAACTTCCCTGAGGAACACGTCCAGTACCCCACTCGGTGAGTTGCACGAATTCCGGCATGGGATGGAATTGCGGGGTCATGGTTGACGCCATTCTAAGAGTGGACGCTGAAGTATTCAATTCCGGGTGACTTAGTCGGCATCACTCGTGCGTCGCACGTTTTAAAAGCACGGGTCTGAAGACCCACCACTACAAATGCGCGTGCGGCCTGGGATTTCGGGCGCCGCGATCAGAAGTAGCCGGTGCGGTACTGCATGGCGCGTTCAGGAAACGGCACGACCTTGGCGGCTTCGGCGTCATTGCCGGAGGTGACGCGGCGTTTCGCGGCGCGGGCGGCTACGCGGCGGGCGTGTTTTCGGTGCTTCTCGCCGTAGATCCACTGGAACAGGACGTAGAGCAAGAAGTCACAGCCGAGAATGCAGAACGCCAGAAAAACTGTAATGGACATAGGACCTCACCCGGACCGGTGTGCATGACCAGTGCGGACTCACAAAGCGTAGGCGCCTGAACGCTAAAAAGTCCTGAGCGGTTTATGAGGAATTCGTTAGTACGGCTCCCCCCGTAATAGACAGAAAAAGGCGGAAACGAAACTTCCCCTTGCGCGTTTAGGGGAAAGTGGTACATTCCCCTAAGGGAGTTATGGGGGCAGGGATGGAGAAGCAGGGAGATTTGGTGCAGGGGACGCTGGACATGCTGGTGCTAAAGGCGCTGGCGCGCGGGGCGAAGCATGGGTACGCGGTGGCGGAATGGATTCACGAAAGCTCGAATGACGTGCTGTATGTGGAAGAGGGGGCGCTTTACCCGGCGCTGCATCGGTTGGAGCTGCGCGGATTGCTCTCGGCGGAGTGGGGGAGTTCGGAGAACAATAGGCGGGCAAAGTTTTATTCGCTGACGGCGGCGGGGCGGAAGAAATTGGCGGAGGAGGCAGAGTATTGGCGGAGGATGTCGGGGGCGATTGCACGGGTGATGCAGACGGCATAGGGACGAAAACTAGAAACCAGAAATCAGAAACTAGAAATCGGAAATTGGAAGTGTAGAGAGTGAGCGGTTCGGAGAATTAGATATGAAGATTTGGGCGAGAGTTAAGGCGCTGTTCAGGCGGAAGCAGCTCGAAAGGGATTTGGATGAAGAGCTGGCGTTTCACTTGGAGATGCGCGAGAAAAGGAAGCGCGCTGAGGGCGTTGCGGCGGAAGAGGCTAAGTATGCGACGCGGCGGCAGTTTGGAAACGCGACGCGGGTGAAGGAGATCTGCCGCGAGATGTGGAGCTTTGCGTCGCTGGAGACATTTTCGCGAGATCTGCGGTATGGGGCGCGGGCACTGGCGAAGAATCCAGGGTTCACAGTGGTGGCGGTCCTGGCGATTGCCCTGGGCATCGGCGTGAACACAGGGATTTTCTCGGTGCTGAATGGAGTGGCGCTGCGGCTGCTGCCAATTCCAAAGGCGGAACAGATTGTGAGTGTCGACCAGATTTTCCATGGAAAGCTTTCGCGCAACGTTCATGGAGAGCTCGGGCTGTTTTCCTACTCTGAATACAAAAACTATCGCGATCACAATCACGTGTTTACGGGGCTGCTGGCGTATGAGCCCTTTTTGCAAGCGACGTTGGGAGGGGAGAACCCCAAACAACTGATGGGAACGGCTGCATCCTGCAACTATTTTGACGTTTTGGCAGAACGGCCGGGGTTGGGGCGGGTATTCGTGGATGCCGATTGCAGCGCGCCTGGAGCGAGCGCCGTGGTGGTGCTGAGCGACGATCTGTGGAAGAGCCGATTCGGTGCCGATCCGTTGATCGTGGGAAAAACTGTTTCGTTGAATCGCGCGAAATTTGTCGTGATTGGAATCGCCGCGCCGGGATTTGGCGGCCTCGATCCATGGCCGAGCGAATTTTGGGCGCCGGTGACGATGCAGAAGGCGCTGGAGCCGGACCGCGACTTTTTCCAGGAAGATAATACCGGTTGGCTGGCGCTGCTGGGACGAATGCAAGGAGGCGTTTCGATCGAAGAGGTGCGATCGGATTTGGGAGTCATTGCGGGGCAGATTGATCAGCAACATCCTGGGGCGACAACCACGTTGGTGGTTCATCGCGCCACATTCCTGGGGCGGCCGGAAGAACGAACGGTCGTGTTTGCAATAGGTGGAGTGGTGCTGGCGGCCGTGGGATTGGTCTTACTGATTGCTTGCGCGAATGTGGCGAACTTACTGCTGGCGCGGGCATCGGCGCGGCAGAAGGAAATTGTGATCCGGCTCTCGATCGGAGGAAGCCGTTGGCAGATTGTGCGGCAACTCCTGACGGAGAGTCTGCTGATTTCGTTCCTCGGAGGGACGCTGGGGTCACTCGTGGCGTTTTGGTCGATGGAAGGTATCGCGCAATTTGTGCTCGCGCACGTGCCGCACGGCGCTCCGCGGCTGGTGTGGAACGTGAATCCGGACCTGCGCGTTTTGGGGTATTCGCTGGTGCTGACGGTTTTGACTGGGATTGTGTTTGGACTGGCGCCGGCCTTGCATGCGACACGGCAGGATTTGAGCACAGCGATTAAGGGGGATGGCGGAGGGCTCGTTGGAAAGGCGGCGGCCGGAGGGATACTGAGGAGCACACTAGTCGGGGTGCAAGTTGCAGTGTGCATGGTTTTACTGATTGCGGCCGGATTGTTGATGCGTGGGCTGTATGTGGCGCAGACAATTGATCCCGGCTTCGAGATGAAAGGGATCACACAGGCAGTGTTTGACCTTCCTTCGCAAGGCTACAACGAGGAGCGCTCGCGCGTCTTTCAGCGGGAATTGATGGCGCAAGTGGCGGCGCTGCCCGGAGTAGACACGGTGGAGCAGGCGCGCGTTACACCGCTCAGCGATCAGTTTGAGGGTACGGGAATGACCGTCGAGGGGGAGACGGAAGCACGCCAGTTTGAATTCAATGTCGTTTCGCCAGGATTTTTTAACATGCTGGGAATGCCGACGGTGCGAGGCCGCGGGTTTACAAAGGAAGAGACGCAGTCAGATGCGGGCGTGCTGGTGGTGACGGAATCCACTGCGAGGGAGCTGTGGCCGGCGCAAGATGCGATTGGGAAAACACTGCGCGACGGCTCGAAGAAAGAGTATCAAGTGGTTGGCGTGGTGAAGGATTCCCAAGCTTCGCACTTGGGACAAACCGGCGGGCTGTTCTTTTATATGCCAGCAGGGTCGAAAGAGCAGGAGAGGCTGCAATTGCTGGTGCACAGCAAGAGCCGGGAGAGTGCGACGGCAAACGGGATTCGTGAGTCAGCCCGGGCGCTGGATCCGGATTTGATCGTGGATGTGACGAGATTGGAAGACAACCTGGAATTGTGGCGTACACCGTCGCGGATTGTGGCGGCGCTTTCTGGTGTGCTCGGGGTGCTGGCGCTGCTGCTTGCCTCTGTTGGAGTGCATGGAGTTGTTTCCTATGGAGTGAGCCAGCGAACTCGCGAGATCGGCATCCGTATGGCGCTGGGCGCGGACGGGCGCGAAGTGATGAGCATTCTTCTGCGGCAAGCGCTTAGGCCAGTGGTGATCGGCGCAGTCGTTGGCGTAATTGCTTGTGCGGCTGTGTCACAGGTTCTTTCGAAAGTGTTGTACGGCATGGGTTCCCACGATCCCATCGCGTTCATCGGCGTGCCCGTGTTCTTGCTGGGCATTGCGTTTTTGGCGAGTTATATCCCGGCGCGGCGCGCGACGAAGGTCGACCCGGTTGTGGCGTTGCGCTACGAATAACAACGTCTCGTATGAACGGAGAATCCCTTTGAGGTAGTGCCACAATTGTTTTCCCCGAAGCTTGACGCCCTCACCTCGCTCCGGTAGCGTAAACTTGCTACGGAGCGTTCCCTGAGAAATTCATGAGAATTCTGTTTGTGGCATCGGAGGGGCTGCCGTTTTCGAAGACGGGCGGCCTGGCGGACGTGGTGGAAGCGCTGCCCAAAGCGCTGGTGGCGCAAGGCCACGAGTGCGCGGTGGTGTTGCCCCGGTACCACGGGACGAAGGCGACGGCAGTGGTGATGCCGAGCTTGACGATTCCCATGGGCGGGACGCGGCTGCGATTTCCGGCGATTGCCGATGGCACGACGCTCAATGGGGTGCGCTATTTCTTTGTGGATGATCCGGAGTACTTCGATCGCGATGGATTGTATGGTGGCAGCAGCGGGGATTATCCGGACAACCCGGAGCGCTACACGGAGTTTTGCCGCGCGGCGATTGAGATAGCCAAGCATGTCTGGCCGGCGGACGTGATTCATTGCCACGACTGGCAGACGGCGCTGGTTCCGGTGCTGCTCCGGACGTCTTATGGGGATGATCCGCTGATGAAGGATATTCTGGTGGTTTTCTCGATTCACAACATGGGGTATCACGGGCAGTTCACCAAGGATGTGCTGGAGCGCGTGGGAATTCCGCAAGGCGTGTTTCATCCAGGCGGGCTTGAGTTTTATGGCTACGTGAACCTGCTGAAGGGCGGATTGGTTTACTCGGATTATTTGACGACAGTCAGCCGGAGATACGCGCTGGAAATTCAGACGCCGGAATATGGATACGGGCTGGATGGGGTTGTGCGAGGACGCGCGGACCGGCTGGTGGGAATACTGAACGGAGTGGATTACACGGCGTGGAATCCGGAGAAGGACAAGCTGATCGCGGTGAAGTATTCGGCAAAGGATTTGAGCGGGAAACAGGTGTGCAAGCAAGAACTGCTGGATTTGTTCGGATTGTCACACGACCACCTGGAAACGCCGGTGATCGGAATTGTGTCGCGCTTCGCGGATCAAAAGGGATTCGATTTGATCGCGGAGAAAGCGCATGAGTTGATGCGCGAGGATTTGGTGCTGGTCGTCCTCGGAACGGGCGAGCGCAAGTATGAAGATTTGTTCCGGGCACTGGCGGCGGCGTATCCGGGGCGCGTGGGCGTGAAGATCGCTTACGACAACACGCTGGCGCACAAAGTCGAGGCGGGGGCCGATATGTTCCTGATGCCTTCGCGCTACGAGCCCTCGGGGTTGAATCAGATGTACAGCTTGAAGTATGGTACGGTGCCGATTGTGAGAGCCACCGGGGGGTTGGACGACAGCATCGAGCCGTTCGACCTGGAACACGGGACAGGGACCGGGTTCAAGTTCAAGGAGTATACCGGTGAGGCTCTTTTGTTTGCGGTACGGCAGGCTCTCCATCACTATATGGACGAGAGAATCTGGAAGCGCATCCAATTGAACGGGATGGCGAAAGATTTTTCTTGGAAGACGCCTGCGGCGGAGTATGCGAAAGTGTATGAGGCCGCGCGAGCCGCTCGCGGACTGTCCCCACTCGCGCAAAGTTCGAGAACGGCCGCTTCGGGCTCAGGAGAAACGAGCCGCGGGGCGGGTCAAGCCCCTCAAGGACCGGGGCAGGCCGCACGAAACCAAAAGCCTGCCGGAACATCTAATTAAATCGAATAAGGAGAGCGAAGCGGTCGTGGGATTGGTAAACCGCTGAGGACAAAGAACATGGCAGACAATTCAATTCAGTCAGCAACTGATGGAAATTTTGAAGCCGAAGTTTTGACGGCCAGCAATTCACAGCCGGTCATGGTGGATTTCTGGGCAGAATGGTGCCGTCCGTGCCACATGCTCGCGCCGACGGTGGCCGAGATTGCGCACGACTACGCGGGAAAGCTCAAAGTGATGAAGCTAAACGTGGATGAGGCGATGAATTCCGCGGGAAAATATCGCGTGCAGGGAATCCCCACGCTGCTGCTGTTCAAAAACGGCCAGGTCGTCGAGCAGATTGTTGGAGCGGTGCCGAAGGAACAGATCACCAAGGCGCTGGAACGGCACATCGCGTAAATTGAAGAGCGTTTGCGGGGCGTCGCGATCGGATCGGGGCGCCCCGATTTTTGTTTGGCCTCTTTGGTTTCGCCTACCACCGCGAGCAAAAGTCCTGACATAATCTTCGGACCGGCTTCGGTTAAATTTTCTTGCGGCGGAGGACGAGTGCATCAGCTGAGAGGGTCTCTGGCGGAACCGCGAGATCAGTTTTCTCCGGCCGGAAAGCCTCCCGAGAGTCACCCTCGATTCTTTTTCTGGTGCGTGGTCCTGGTCTTGGGGCTGCTGAACGTTTGGGCGCGGCGCAATGATGTGACGCCCGACAGCATTTCTTATATTGAGATTGGCTGGGCCGCGGCGCGCGGTGGTTTGCACCGACTTGTCAATGCTTACTGGAGTCCGCTCTATCCACTACTGCTAAGTCTCATTTTTCGCTTTTTTCGTCCAGCGGTGCAGTGGAATTTTACAGCTGCGCATCTGCTTAATTTTGCCGTTCATGTTGCAAGCTTTGCTTCGTTCGGATTTTTTCAGAACGAATTGAACTTGCAACGGGAAGCTGTGGGCGAACTAGCCGGGAAATATCTGCCGGCACCGTCCCGCACCCTGTGGATCTGGGGAAACGTCTTTTTCCTTTGGGCTAGCTACTATTGGCTGGGCCCAGCGTGGGTGACGCCGGACCTCTGCGTTGCCGTGATCGTGTACCTTGCCACTGCGCTGCTGCTTCTCATTCGGGGCGGACGAGGCAACTTGCTGGTATTTACGGGACTAGGTGCATTGCTCGGACTCGGATATTTAGCGAAGGCCGCGATGTTTCCATTGGCATTCGTTTTTCTCTTCAGCGCATTCTGTCTGAGCCGGATCGCGGGTGCATCTTTCTTTGCTGCGGCGCTCCGAACTCTGGCGGCGGTGGCCGTATTTGCGGGAATCGCCCTGCCGTTTATTCTGGCGCTCTCGGAGGCGAAAGGACGGCCGACGTTCGGCGATTCCGGGCGCATCAACTACGCCGAATTCGTCAATCGCGCGACGAGATCCGTCCATTGGCAGGGGGAGCCTGCCGGAACCGGCACGCCGCTCCATCCGAGCCGTAAAATTTTCTCAGACCCGGATGTCTTTGAGTTTTCATCGCCGGTGCAGGGTTCGTATCCGCCATGGTATGACCCCTCATACTGGTATGACGGTGCGCGGCCGCATTTTTCGGTGAGGAATCAGGCTTGGGCGCTCTTCCGCGCGTCGAACATGTACTTGAAAATATTTTCTAAGAGCGGTGCGCTCTGGGCCGTGCTAGTGGCCATTTTGGTCGTGAGGAGAAAGCTGCTCGGATGGGGAAGAATTTCTTCTGGAGCGTGGCTGGTGTTTTTGCCTTCGCTCGCGGCGGTGGCGATGTATTCGCTAGTGCTAGTCGAATTCCGGTACGTCGCTCCGTTCGAGCTGATGCTGTTAGTGTGGATGTTGTCGAGAATGAAGATCGCCACCGGCGCGGGGCCGCTCTTCGTGAGACGCTTTCATCTCGTCATCGTACTGGCTCCGGCGCTTGCCATTGCGTGGGCCGCTGGTCGCGATCTCAATACGGTAGTGCGCAACAAACCGTTTGAGCCGTGGGTGGTTGCGCAGCGGCTCAACGAAATGGGGATTTCGCCAGGAACCGACGTCGGCTATATCGGGACTGGATTGGATGCTTACTGGGCGCACCTAGCGGGCGTGCGCATCGTCGTGGAAATTCCAGATGAGCAGGAGCCGCGGTTCATCCGGGCTGGGGCGGCTCGAAGGCAGGTTCTCGCGCTGTTTTCCTCCGCCGGGGCGAAGGCGGTGGTTACGAAGAACGCAGATGCTGCCAATCCCGCGGACGGCTGGCATCCAATTCCGGGAACGCATCATTTTATCTGGCGGCAGCAGGGGGTTATCGCGACGCCCGAACAGAAGTAAAAGCATATCGCGAGTGAGACACAAAGGTCATGACAGCAAGCCAACAAGTTATTAGGGTGCGGTGTCCTTGGGCGAAAAATGAATGGAACATTCCGTATCACGACGAGGAGTGGGGTGTGCCTGTACACGACGAGCACACCTGGTTTGAGTTCTTGATACTGGAAGGCGCACAGGCGGGATTGAGCTGGGACACGATCTTGCGAAAACGTAGGCGGTATCGTGAAGTGTTTGACGGTTTCGATCCAGTGAAAGTGGCTCTTTATGACAAGAAAAAAGTCCGTGAACTCCTCCGCGATGCCGGAATCATTCGCAATCGGCTGAAAATCGATAGCGCGATCGGCAACGCTCGTGCATTTCTAGAAGTTCAAAAAGAATTTGGCACGTTCGACGGGTATATCTGGCGCTTCGTTGGCGGCCAGCCCAAACAAAACGCCCGGAAGTCCCACAAGAGTGTCCCAGCAAGAACTGTCGAGTCCGACGCCCTCAGCAAAGATCTTCAGAAACACGGCTTCCGCTTTGTCGGCTCGACGATCTGTTACGCGCTGATGCAAGGCACCGGCATGGTGAACGATCATCTGGTGAGTTGTTTCCGGTACGCGGAATTGAACAGATAGCCTGAGTGCTTGTTCCAGTTGAATCAAATCTGCTCTGAGTCGTCAAAGGCAGTGCACATCTGTCTTTGGGAAGTCGTCCCCTTTTGCCAGGAGCGGCTCACCGGAGGTCTTTGCCAACGAATAGGCAAAGCAATCTCCGAAATTGAGGCTGGCGGGATGCCGGCCCTTGCCATATTTGCGCCATGCGGCACGGGCGACTTCAATTTGAGCCGCGTCGACAGACACGAGTTCGATGTTGAGCCGATGAAGAAAGAGATCGAATTCCCGGCCTGCTACAGCACCGTGACGGGCCTCCAGCACAATGGCAGTTTCCAAAGCATTTGGGGCGGAGATCAGGCGAGATCCGTCTTGCCGGATGAGTTCAAGGAATTTCTGCCGCTCCGGCTCAGCAAGAAAAATGGCGATCATTGCGGAAGTGTCAATCACCATTAGTGAGGCAGCCCCTGAGAATCATAACCGAGGATGTCGTCCTCGGAACGGTCGTCCAGGATCGGCAGGGCATCTACGCGCTGGAGAATGTCGTCGACTTCCTGCGCCAAGCTCTTTGCGTGACGGCGTCCACGGAGACGTTGGAGACGGTCGCGCAAAGCGGTCGTGATGGCGGTGGTCAAGGACTCACCGGTTTCCTTGGATATCTCACGGGCAAGCTTTTCAGCTTCCGGATTCTTTATGCTGAGAGGCATGGTTTAACGTTCCATGATTCCATAAAGTAGCCTACAGTATATATTCAATACCATCAACGCGCCATCTGAACCACGTGCTTCTGTCCGGCTGCAACCACTTGTGCCCGTGAACATAGTTGAGTCCAAGTGTAGACTCCACTTTGGAAGCCTAAGAATCGCTTCTATGGTCATCATTACTTTCCCAAACGGTGCGCGACCTGGTTTTATGCCAACTGCGTTCCGACAGCTCGCGGAGGACGTCTGCTGGGCCCATGCGGCGGACGCGGAAATCTGCGAAAGAATGGAACGAGCCCAAGATTATGGCTGCCTTGCCCTCGCGGACTTGGAAAAGCGTCTTTGTTCCAGGATTGTGGAGGCTCTCCAATCTGCCGCTGAGAACACCTTGCAGGGGAGAATAGAAGACTGGCGGCCACATGACGAGAACGGCCGCCGCCAATATTTGCAAACTCTAACGGAGTTGCTCGACCTGATCAAACAACAAGCAGTTTGAAGGGCCGTTTTCGAAGCCGCGTGGCGCAAGGCTTTTTGAGATTCAATCGCTCGCTTGCGTTGAAGGCGGAGCGAGCTTACGATAAGAACCTGCCGTTTCCCGTTGATTTCCAATGTAGTCTTGGCAAAGTGAACGTTAAGCCGCTGGGGTGTGGTCGAGGAGAGGGTCTGGATGAAATCCGTGGTGGTGGTGGGGGCGCAGTGGGGCGACGAGGGCAAAGGGAAAGTTGTCGATTATCTTTCCGGCTCGTTTGACTACATTGCGCGCGTCGCGGGCGGCCACAATGCCGGACACACGGTCATCATCGGAAAAGACCGCTATGTTCTGCAGTTGATCCCTTGCGGGATTCTGCGGCCGAAGCAGCATGCGGTGATTGGAACTGGAACAGTGGTGGATCCGGCGGCGCTGGTGGCGGAAATTGCAACGCTCAGCAAGGCCGGGATCGACGTGAAGGGGCGCCTGCACGTCAGCAATCGCGCGCACCTGATTTTTCCGTACCACCGCGAACTTGACAAAGCAGCGGAAGGCGCGCGCGGCGCGAACAAAATTGGCACCACGTCCCGCGGCATCGGCCCGGCGTACGAAGACAAGATGGCGCGGCGCGGGTTGCGCATGTGCGACTTGCTGGACCCGGAGTTGTTTCGAAAGAAAGCTGCGCACGTGGTTGCGGAGAAGAACCGGCTGGCGAAAGGCGCGTATGGAGCGGACATTGATTTTTCGCATGAAGTGGAAGAGACCCTGAAGCTGGGCGAGAAGATTCGCGGCTACATTTGCGACACTGCAGAATTGTTGAATCGCGCGCTGGACGAAGGGAAGTCCGTGCTGTTCGAAGGCGCCCAGGGGACCATGCTGGACATCGACCATGGAACGTATCCCTATGTCACTTCCTCGAGCGCGACCTCCGGCGGCGCCGCGACTGGCGTAGGAGTCCCCCCAACGAAAATCAAAAACGTGCTGGGAATTTCCAAAGCGTACACCACCAGAGTGGGCGGCGGACCTTTTCCAACGGAGATGCCCGATCTCGAAGCCAAAGAAGTGCGCGAACGCGGAAAAGAATTTGGCGCGGTGACAGGGCGGCCGCGGCGTTGCGGCTGGCTGGATTTGCAAGTGCTGCGCTATGCGAAAATGATCAACGGGATCGACTCGTTGGTGATCACCAAGCTCGATGTTTTTGATACGCAGCGCGAGATTCAGGTTTGTGTGGGGTACAAGTACAAGGGCACTCCGCTGAAAGAAATGCCCGCGCTCGCGGAAGAGTACGAGCACGTCACGCCGGAATATAAGACACTGCCCGGGTGGAATGAAAAAACCTATGGCGTGAAAGAAGGCGCGAAGCTCCCGAAAGCGGCGATCGACTATCTGCGGTTTGTTTCCGATTTTCTGCAGGTGGAGATTGGAATGATTTCAACGGGGCCCGAAAGGGATGCCACGATTGTACCTGCGGGCACTTTGCTCGCCCGTTGGTTATAGCCAGCTCCACCAGATCCACACCATGCTCACCTACGAGCAAGCCCGGAACACAGTCATCGAGCAAGTTGGAAAGCGGCGGGGACCGCACGCGACTGCTGCTGTAAGCGTGTGGGATGCGCTGGGATTGGTGCTGGCGCAGGAGGTGAAGACGGATCGTGAGTATCCGCCATTCAACCGCTCGACGCGGGATGGATATGCGGTTCGTTCGAAGGAAGCGGTACCGGGCGCGCAACTGAAGTGCGTGGGAGAAATTAAGGCCGGCGACACGGTAAGGGACTCACTGGCTTCCGGAACTTGCCTGCAAATCATGACCGGCGCCGCTGTTCCAGCAGTTGCCGATGCGGTGGTGATGATCGAACACACCAGCCGCGAAAACGATGTCGTGCGATTCGAACGAGCGGCGCAGCATGGCCAAAACATTGTGCCGAAGGGAAGTGAAGCGGCAGCCGCCCAAACCATCCTGACGCCGGGGATGCGGCTCGGATACGCGGAATTGGCATTGGCGGCGCAGGTCGGCGCTGCTCAATTGCAATGCGCGCAACGTCCGCGCGTGGGCATACTCTCCACCGGGGACGAAGTTGTCTTGATCGATGAATCGCCGGGCCCGTTCCAGATTCGAAACAGCAACAGCGTTTCGCTTTCCGCGCAGGCGCGTATTGCGGGTGGCGAACCGGTTGTATTGGGGAATGCGGCTGACCGCATTGAAGATTTGGGTGAGAAAATCGAGCGCGGATTGAAGGAAGATGTGCTGGTACTCTCCGGCGGCGTTTCGATGGGGAAGTACGACCTCGTAGAGAGTGTGCTCAAGGCCATGGGCGCTGAATTCTTTTTCGATGCGGTGGCGATCCGGCCTGGGAAGCCAGCGGTGTTTGGAATCTGCCAGGGCAAGCCGGTGTTCGGTTTGCCGGGGAATCCGGTTTCGACGATGGTGACATTCGAATTGTTTGTGGCGCCAGCGATTGACTTGTTGAGCGGTGCGGAAGCCCGCGCGTTGCCTTTGGTCGAGGCGCGCCTGGCGGAAGCAATGAAGGAAAAGCCTGGGCTCGCTCATTTCTTGCCCGCCCGCGTGAATTGGCACGGAGCCGTGCCGGAAGTGAAGGCGCTAAAGTGGCAAGGCTCGGGTGATATTGCGGCACTGGCCGAAGCGAATTGCTTCCTGGTTGTGCCAGCCGACCGAGAAAACATCGAGGTCGGCGAGAGTGTTTCGATTTTACTCAGGAAGGACGTAGTTTAGTCGGCTGGCATGACAAAGTTGTCCCACTACGGCAAAAAGGGCGAAGTCCGAATGGTGGACGTATCGGCGAAAGCGGTGACGACACGAACGGCGGCCGCGCAGGGTTTTGTGAAGATGAAACCGCGGGTCGTAAGCGCGGTGCAGCGCCTGAAAAACCCCAAGGGCAATCCCCTGGAAGTGGCGCGCATCGCCGGAATCGCCGCCGCGAAGAAGACCGCGGAGTGGATACCTCTTTGTCACCCACTCCCATTGACGCACATTGATGTGACCGCACGCCTGTGCCAAAATGGCGTGGAAGTGCGATCCACAGTGACGACGACCGCCCAGACGGGCGTGGAAATGGAAGCCTTGGTCGCCGTTACCGCTGCGGCCCTCACAGTCTACGACATGTGCAAAGCCCTCGATAAAGGGATGGAAATCACGGGCATCGTTCTCACCGAGAAGACCGGCGGGAAGAGCGGGGACTTCCATCGACGGAAAGCTCCCAAGAGGCGCGCGCGATGAGCACCTCCGGGCACAAGACCGTAAAGCTGCTCCTGGCCGACGATAATCCGCTGGTGCGCGACCTGATTGTCAAAGGGCTGGAACCTTATTGCGAAGTGGAATCCTCCACGGATGGTGCGGACGCGCTTCTGAAAGTTGTTGATGCCCCGCCCGACGTGATCCTTTGCGATTACAAAATGCCGGGTTTGGACGGCCGGCAGCTTTTCGAAAAACTGCGCGCCCGCGAGTCTACTCGCCACATCCCGTTTTTGTTCATGGCCAGCCGGCCGGACATTGAAGAGCGCCTTAGGCCGCTCGTCGATGGCGTCGAGGATTTCATCACCAAGCCATTTTTAATCAAGGATTTGGTGCGCATCACAAAAAAAGTTGTCGACCGCCTACACCTCGAGAAATTGCAGAAGAAAGCGTCACGGCCGGGCGTCATCCAGGGACGCCTCGAAGAGATGAGCATGATCGACCTGATGCAGTCGCTGGAAATGGGGCAGAAGTCATGCCGGTTGATCGTGCAACACGACGGCGCGCAGGGCGAACTTTATTTTGCGAGTGGGCAATGCCGCGATGCGAAGATCGGAAAAGTCGAAGGCGACGACGCGGTTTACAAAGTCGTTTTGTGGACGGCGGGCGAATTTGAAATCGATTTCAACGCCGCGAATGCCTCGACGAAGACAACCACTACGCGGAACACCACTGGATTATTGATGGAAGCGATGCGCCTGATGGATGAGTCCAATCGCGACACGGTTCCCACGCCGTGAATCCCCCAAAGAATTCTTTCTGATGCGCGTCGCGGTCCTCACTATCAGCGATTCCGTGACCAAGGGCGAGCGCGAGGATTTGTCCGGCCCCGCGGTAGTGGCATTTTGCCGCGGCTTGGGCTGGGAAATTACTTCGGCGTTGCACGTCTCCGACGATCCCGCAAATATCCGTGAACAGTTGCGCGCCGTGGCGGATTCCGGCCGCGTGGATGTTCTCTTGACCACGGGCGGAACGGGGATCGGGCCGCGGGACAATACGCCCGAAGCGACGCAAGCCGTGGCTGACCGCATCGTGCCCGGGCTTTCTGAAGAGATGAGGCGGAAGGGCCTGGAGCACACGCCGACCGCCATTCTCTCGCGCGGCACGGCAGCAGTACGAACCAAGACGCTTATAGTCAACTTACCGGGAAGCCCCAAAGGGGCGGTAGAATCGCTGGAAGCCGTGGCGCACCTGCTACCACACGCGGTGAAAGTTCTACACGGCGCGCGGCACGACTAGGTCGCCTTCGGAGTTCGCAGCGGGATGAGCGCGCGCAGACGGGTATCGCGCAAGTAGAGACCACCCCAGAGCAGCACGCCCAAATACGTTGGGAACAGAACATGGCTGAATAGTGGATCGCCGACGCGTAAGTGCGTGGCAATAGCGCCTCCAAGATAGCCAGTCAGCAGGATCGCGCCAAGTACGGAGGTAAGCGGGATGGCATAGAGGGCAACGCACACCAGTAAGATGATCCCGAGAACTGGCGCGAGGCTGACGGCCCAACCCACATGAGCCATGGTTTCCACGACCGGGGCCGGAGCCGGCTTTATGAATTTAAAGACCACGTCAAAAGTGAGAAACAAGATGACCAACCCACTCATGATGCGTCCGGCCCAGAGGCCTTTCTTCGAGACGGGTGCCGTTTGCATGTCTGATGGCATGAATTTTCCTCCGTAGGTCATGTCGCTCGAACGAAAAATCAACAGATGGTCGGTGAATCATTCCCTAACGACGGGATGATCGTCAAGCACACTAAACCCCAAACTGCCGTAGATGATGATCCAGATGCTTGTACATCAACGTCGCCCACTCTTCCGGCGTTAACCGCCCAAAGAAGCTGTGCGGATGCGTGGTACACCCGTTCGGCCCCGCTGCGGCAAACCGGTCGATCAATCCGCGCAACCGCTCCCGTTCCGTTTCCAGATCTCGTTCATCCTGCACCACAAGATCCTTCGCGGTCGGCGAATTCCGGCGCATCGGTTCGTCGTTCCCGAACACCATCGGCTTCACGATCCGCCCCATGATCCGCCCCAGAAACATCCGTGGCGGGATCCTGTCCCCTACCGCCCACTCCACCGCCGCGGAGCAATGCGCCAGCGCCTGCGGTGCATTCATCCTGCCCCACAGCGGCTCGCTATCCAGCCTCAGCTGCTCCATCCGCTCCTTCACTTCTTCCACACGAGCCACTTCAAAAATATTTTTCATGGGGAAAGACCTCCTCCAGTCAACCTTTCACAACAAGTTCATCTAGGCAACGCTCCTGTGAAACTACAGGTGCTCTCCTATCGTCGTGTCCCTTCTGGTTATCGGCAGTGCGTGTACTCCTGAGCGGCAGCCGGTTACCCGCCGGCGATAGCTCCAATAATCAGGAGCGGCTCTGCGCCTGAGGCAACCGCCTCGGGAAGTGGCGTATCCGGCGGTTCGAGGGAATAGTCTTCCTCGCAAGCAAAGAAACGCAAGAAGGGACGCCGCTCGTGCGTGACATGATCGCGGATCGTGCCGCGCAGCATCGGATACTGCGCCTCCAGTGCATCGAGGACAGAGCGTTGTGTAACCGGACCAACAATTTCCAACTGGACTTCGGAACTCACGTGCGCCAGCGTCCGCAGATGGCCCGGAAGCACAACGCGAATCATGACAGCGTCTGGACTTCCACCGAAAGCACAGCCGGAAGGTGCTGGGCTATGGGAGCCCAATTGTCTCCCGCGTCAGCCGAAGCGTACACCTGTCCGCCGGTGGTGCCGAAATACACTCCGCATTTATCGAGCGAATCGACCGCCATCGCATCGCGTAACACATTCACATAGCAATCGCGTTCTGGCAGACCTCTTGCCAGCTCTTCCCATTCGTTTCCACCAGTCTTGCTGCGATATACGCGCAGCTTGCCGTCGAGAGGGAAGTGCTCGCCGTCGCTCTTGATGGGCACCACGTAGATGGTTTCCGGTTCGTGCGCGTGAACGTCGATCACAAAGCCGAAGTCGGTCGGCAAGTTTCCGCTGACTTCCGTCCAGGAGTCGCCAGAATTGTCGCTGCGCATCACGTCCCAATGCTTTTGCATGAACAGCACACCGGGGCGCGAAGGATTCATGGCTACGTGATGGACGCAATGGCCGACTTCGGCAGTGGGTTCGGGAATGTATTGTGAGTAGAGACCCTTGTTGATGGGCTTCCAGGTCGTGCCCCCGTCGTCAGTGCGGAACGCGCCCGCCGCCGAGATGGCGATATAAATTTTTTTGGGATCTTTCGGGTCCAGAATGATGGTGTGCAGACACATCCCGCCCGCTCCGGGCTGCCAGCGCGGGCCGGTGCCATGGCCCCGGAGTCCCGAGAATTCTTGCCAGTTCTTTCCGCCGTCGGTCGAACGGAATAGAGCCGCGTCTTCCACTCCGGCATAGACGGTGTCCGGATCGGTGGGCGACGGCTCGAGATGCCAGACGCGCTTGAACTCCCACGGATGTTGATTGCCGTCGTAGAACTGATGGGTAGTGAGGGGTTTACCAGTTTCCGCGGAAGTGTCGTAGACGAACTTGTTGCTCTCGCCCTTGGGCATTCCGCCTGGCCCCTTCTCTTCGCCCGGCGGCGTCCCTGGTTGTATCCAAGTCTTGCCGCCGTCGTCGGAACGCTGAATGATCTGCCCAAACCAGCCGCTGCATTGCGACGCAAAGATGCGGTTCGGGTCGACTGTGGAGCCCTTGAGGTGGTACATCTCCCAGCCGGCGAAATGGGGACCACTGATGTCCCACTTTTGTCGTTTTCCGTCAGAGGTCAGAATAAATGCGCCCTTGCGTGTTCCAACCAACACTCGTACTCGGCTCATTAGTCACTCCATCTCATCAGTAGTGGGGCGCTGCAGGTGCGCACCTTCATTTCGATACCGCAAACTGCTCACTCGTTCGCCTTAGGATTTGATTGGCACCCAAACTTCCATGCCACCCATCCCGGTGCGCGGATCAAATTCCTCGGAGTAGCGCTCGAAAAAGCTCGGCGACTCGGCGGTTTCGCTGGCGACCTCCAGGCCGGATCCCGGGAGCCACTTGTCGATAGCATCGAGCGTTTGGTACATCATGGAAACATGTTCGCGGTGAGAAAAAACGGCATACTTCTGTGCCGGGATGTTGACAACGCTGAAATCGCCGGGAAGGTCTGAAGAGCTGGAGACCTCGATACCTGTCAGGTAGTCCATACCGTCGGGGTTGAGCGCATTGAAGCACAACCCATAAGCCACCCAGCCCACCTGTCCGGGGATGTTGCCGATGTGAGGAGCAAAGCGCTGCCATAGGTCAGGGATGTTCTTCATCGTTTCGGGCGTGTAGTGTTCGCGCAGCCCAGCGATTCGCAACGGTTTCCCGTTCTCAAGCCGCGGCGCCTCCAGTTGCGTCGCAGGTGATTTCTTCATCGTGGCTTGGTTCATTTCCTTCTCCCATTTCAATTCGTGACCGAATGGATTCGAAAGCGGCGACGATCACTCCGACCGCAACGCCTCAATCACATTGATGCGTGCCGCACGCGCCGCCGGCCATGCCGACGCGGCTACTGCAGCTGCCAGCAGTACGAGGACCGAGCCGACCACCGGCAAGGCGCTAGGCATGCGCACATCCTGGAAGTAACTGCCCGCCAGGCGCGCCAGCGCGTACCCGCACAACGCGCCCGCGACGACTCCTGCCAAGGCCATCACTGCGCCTTCGACGATTACACCCCTCAGGAGATCGCCAGGTTGCGATCCTATGGCCAGCCGGATTCCGAACTCACGCGTGCGCGCGCTAACCGAAAACGCCAGAACCCCGGCAACGCCCACCAAGGCAATGGCCAGCGCCACAGCCGCAAATACACCGAACACCACGGTATTGAGACGATCCGGGGTGAGAACTTCCGCGCGCACGTCTTCGAGCGTGGCGGCACGCTCTACCGGTTGGTCGATCGACATGCCACGAATGAGCTGTGTGACCGGCGTGACGAGGGAATATGGATTTGCGCCGGTGTGTACAAAGAGGCGACCACCAAACATGGGACCTTCTTCAATGGAATTGTAGACCGTCAGGATAGGGCCGGGGACGATGTGTTCGTCATCAATATCGGCAGTGACTCCGATGATGCGGTGAGGCGCGACGCTGATCCCGGGGATGAATTTCATCACCGGATCGGTCCAATAAACATGCCGATTGATGGGATCCTGATTGGGGAACATTTTTTGAGCCAGGGTTTGACTAACCATAACGACGGGCTCTTTGTCTTTTTGGCCGTCCAGCGCATTGAAATCGCGCCCGGCGATGATGGGAACGCCGAGCGCGGCAAAAAAACCGGTAGAGATAGTGCGCAACTGGGCGCGAGGATCTTCTTCGCCTGGCGCGCGGACATGGCCATCCGCAGAAAATTGCAGGCCCGGGCCAAAGCTGCCGGCATCGCGCCAGGGAACGACAAGGCCAAACGCTGTCTTGGTCACACCCGGTAGCGCCTCAATGCGGCGGATCGATTCCTTGTAGAATTCGACCACTTGTTCAGGAGTTTTGCCGTAGGAAACGGCCGGGACGTTGATTGCCAGCACATGGCGTGTGTCGAGCCCGGTCTGCGCCGCTTGGATCGCCAGCAGCGTTTTGAGCAGCATGCTGGCGCCAGCCAGGAGTATGAAGGAGGCCGCGATTTGTGTGACCGCAAACATGCGCAGGCGACGACTTGTGCCTCCGGTGATGCGCACGCTGCCACTGGCGAGATTGGATCCCTGCGAAGCGTTCGCCGACGGCAGGCGCGGGACAAAGGCCAGAAGAACCGCGGAGATAACCGCAAGGCCTGCTCCAACCCAAAGCATGCTGAAATCCACCGTCAAATCCAGAGCGCGGACGGAGAAGCGCGAAGCGTAGCGGGCCAGCATGGCGAGCAGCGGCCGTGCACTGATTATCCCCAGAGTGGCGCCGGCGACGCAAAGAATGAGACTCTCCGCCAGCAATGTCCGGCGCAGTGCGCCAGAGCTCGCCCCCAACGCCGCCCGGATGGCGAGCTCCCCCTCACGGCGGACGCTGCGCGCCAGGATAAGATTGGCAACGTTGGAGCAAGCGATGATAAACACCAGCCCGGAGGCGGCAAGCAGAACAAGGAGAACGGTTCGCGCGTCGGAAGTGATTTGCTCCCGGAGGAGTTTGGCGTCGATCTGGAAACGTGCTTGGGGCGAATAAGCGTCGGCATGATCCTTGATCATCGCTGCGTAGACGGTGCGAAGTTCGGCGCGGGTTTGATCAAGAGTGGCGCCGGGGGCCAGGCGGCCGAAGAGCTCGGTCATCCGATGGACGCGCCCGTTCTGCATGGTCGCGGAGAGATGGTGCGGGCTGGTCACAATGTTGGCGATGAGTTCCGTATCCGCGGGGTAGGGGATAGACGGTTCGAGGACGCCGATGATCTGGGCAGACCTATCGCCGAAGCCGCCGCCGAGGCGAACGGTCTTACCGATGACAGAAGGATCGCTCTTGTAAGTGGTCGTCCAGAAGCGATAGGTCAAGACCACCACGCCAGCGGCTTTGGCACCGTCATCCTGCGGGCCGATGAGACGTCCCAGGACGGGGCGGAGGCCCACCACGTCAAAATAGCTGCCGTCCACGACGCCGGCGCGAACTTCCCGAGGCTCGCCGAGGCCGATCATCGTGAAGCCGACGGTGGAGAATTCGCCGAAGGAACTGAGTGTTTTGACGCCTGCCTGCAGGTCCTGAATTTCCGGCACGGAGAATGGGACTTCCCCGGGGCCCAGGCCTGGCGCGCTCTGCTGGATGTAAACGAGTCGCTCTTCGTCGCTGTTCACCAGCGGCCGCAGCAATACGCCGCGCACCAGGCTGAAGATCGCGGCATTTGCGCCGATGCCCAGCGCCAGCGTGAGCACCACCGTGATGGCAACCCCTTTGCTCCTCGACAGCGAGCGAATGGCAAATTTCAAATCGCCTAAGAAAGTCACGATAGCCTCCTGGATCCGCTGGGAATCATTGTCTAGCGCTTCCGCCGATGGTACCTGATAAGAAATCCTTTCGGCTGAAGTTCTCTTGCAAGTCGAAAGTCAGTCTGCCAATCTTACTTGCGAAATGCAAGTGAAAATGGGTTAGACTGGGGATATGCCGAAAAGGAGAGCAAGCCCCAAGTGGCGCTCCGGATGCCCCCTGAATGCTTCGGTGGAAATACTTGGCGACCGCTGGTCGCTCCTGATCATTCGCGACATGATGCTGCGCGGATTCCGGAGCTACAAGGAGTTCCTCGAATCCTACGAAGGAATCGCGACGAACATCCTGGCCGATCGTCTGCAAAAACTGATCGCTCATGGAATCATCACCACCGAACCAGACCCCTCGGACGGCCGAAAACTGATCTACTCTCTTACCGCCAAGGGCATCGATCTTGCTCCCGTCCTCACCGAAATGGTCCTCTGGGCCGCCGCGCACGAAGAAACCGACAACCGGCCGCTGGTCCTGCAAATGCAAAAAGACAAAGAACAGTTTTTAGCAGCGATCCGGCATCGCTGGGCCGAACAGACCGCTCGCTCCACCTGATCAAGCCCGGCGCTAGCCCTTCGCCACGTACTCGGCCAGCCGCTCCAGGGTTTGCGTCCAGCCCACTCCCATACCCGCAAGGTACTGCGCGGCATCAGGGCCTCTCTTAATAACGCGCACCGTCACCGTTTGTTTCGTCTTGCCACCTTGCTCCTCCAAGATCACGGTGGTCAGCAACTCAAAAAGTGGTATGCCTTTTTCGTCCAAGGGCGCACTGGTGAATACGATCCGCTCGGGCTCTACGACATCCTGGTAAACCCCGGTCATCGGATAGACCCTGCCATCCGGTCCGCGCATGTGAATCAGTATGGTTCCGCCGGGCCGCGCGTCCAACTCGCAAACGGGGTTTGTGAAGCCTTTCGGACCCCACCACTGCGCCACCTGCTTTGGGTCGGTCCACGCCGTGAAGACGAGACTACGCGGGGCATCGAACATCCGCGTGATGACGAGTTCATTGCTGGCAGCAGATATCTTTGCCAATTGTTCTGCAAGGCGGTCCAATGTTTGCTTCCCTCCCTCGATCGCACCATACGTCTGAACGACATGCTCGCGTGCCGAGGCCGATGGGAAAACCATTCGTAAAGTGAGCTTGGTCTTGTCGCCTTGGGCCTCGAATATCCACGTCGCCTCAAATTGCGCTCCGGAATCGCCTTTCTTTCCACCGCTATTCGAATAGACGATACGTTCGGGTTTCACGACTTCAATAAACGTGCTCTTGTTGAAATAGTCCGTGCCAGCGGGCCCGTGCATGGTGTGCCGCCAAACGCCGCCCGGCCTCACGTCCATTTCGTGAATGGTGATCGTGAAGCCTCTTGGTCCCCACCACTGCACCACCTGTTCAGGATCGGTCCAGGCATTCCAGACAACTTCACGCGGCGCATCGAAGACGCGCGTGAGGACGATTTCCCGAGCTGAAGTGTCTTCAAGGGAAATGTTTCTTTTTTCGGCCATGCTTCTTCTCCCTAATTGTCAGCTCGCGGAGATAGTTGTCCAAGCGATCGAAACTCTGTTCCCAAAACGCCCGATAGTGTTCTACCCAGTCGGAAACATCTCTGAGCGGCCCAGCCTTGATCCGGCAGGGCCGCCACTGTGCCTCGCGCCCGCGCGTGATCAATCCGGCGTGCTCCAGCACCTTAAGGTGGCGGGAGACGGCGGGCATGCTCATGGCAAAGGGCGCGGCTAGTTCCGTCACCGTGGCCTCGCTCGCAGACAGTCGCGCCAGGATCGCTCGGCGTGTCGGGTCAGAGAGTGCGGCGAACGTGATGCTCAGCGTGTCAGGCATCGATCGTACTAAACACTCCTTTTAAATAACACGATTGTTAAATACAACAGGAGGTCTAGACTTGTCAAGCGTTTTTACACAAATAGTAGGGCAGTTCAGAAAATCTTGACCGCTTACAAGGGTTGTTCGATAGCTTCAGGAGCGCCGTTACGTATGGGCACGCCCGCCTGCGTGGGAGCGGGCGACATTTTGTAATGCAGCCGAATGATGGTGAGGCCGAGGAAAGAGATGGTGTGTTCGGTGCGGAGAATCCCTTCGTCATCCACGTAAACATGGAAGAGTTCGTGAAGCGTTTTGACATAGCGGACGCGGCGGTGGTCGGCGCCGGACCGAACAATTCGATAAAAACCGGAGTGCCCCCAGGACGAACCGGAAGAGTCTAGCCCAAACGAGCCGTCCGGATGAGCGACGGGAGCAAGGTACACGTTGGCGCTTCCATCGCACGGAAAAGTGACCTTCACGCACGGATTCCGCTCGCCCGGAACCTGCACCGTCGAATACAGCCCTGCGTAGATGACGTGCCCGGAAGACTTCAAGCGCCGCAGCCAACCGGTGTAAACGATGCGCCCCGAACCAGGCTCGACAAGCTGCACCACTTCGCTGCTCATCCCTTTAGCCACTTCTAGCGAGGAAATCGGAAAATTAAGCTGGTCCATCCGCCGGCTGATGAATTCCACCAGCAGCCACAGAAAAAAGCGCCCGAGCAAAGCGACCTCCGTCCACACCTCCAGCCGATACTCGGCGGCATGCTCATAAAAATGCCGAATCGCCGGATGAATCGCATCCGGATCGAATCCTGGGCCGCGCAGAGCATTGAAATCGGGAATCAGCCCCGCGCCGGGTGGCACTCTGATCTCCAGATTCTCGTCACGAGCGATACGCTCGTAGATTCCCGTGCCGATTCGCCCGCGTTCGCCGAGCGGGCACCGCAGCCAGCGTTCATCGCCTTCCGGTATGCGCTTTCCGGTCGTCCGGACCCATAAGTTGATCCCCTTTTCGAGGCAGAACGCGATCAAATCGTAGAGCATCGAGCGCTTGTCGCCCACGGGCGCGGCGGTAGGCTTGTCAGTCGAAGTAGCCGCTTTGGGAAGGGAAGCAGCGGGTTCCATCGTTTCATCTTCTCATCACCGGGGGCGCGGCCGCTCACCCGGTCCAAACGTTGTGTCCCCCGGAGTAACCGCTTCGGACCGCCGGATAAGAGATTCTTGGGTTGACCGATGGCGGATTCAAGTCAAGAATGATTGCACCATGGCGCAAAAACTATCGGACAAGAAATTGGCTGTACTCGGTACGGGAAAGCTCGGCGGGATTTTGCTGCGAGCCTACCTGAAGCAAGAGATCTTCTCTCCAAAGCATGTTACCGCGACGGTGAAGCACCCCGAAAAAGCCGCGACGATGGCCAAGGAACTCGGCGTCTCCGTAACCACCGACAACCGCAAGGCGGTCCACGGCGCGGACATTGTGCTCCTCGGCGTGAAGCCGCAAGTCGTCGGCGACGTGCTGAAAGAAATTGCCTCCGAGCTGACCGAGAAGACGCTGGTCATTTCCGTTGCTGCCTCTGTCCCCACCAGCTACATTGAGCAGCGCCTCGGCGAAAAAGTCCCCGTAGTGCGCGCCATGCCCAATACGCCCGCGTCAGTGGGGTGTGGCATGACCGGCATTTGCCGCGGCGCACATGCTGGCGCTGAACACCTGGAGACGGCTCGGGCCATGTTCAACGCCGTCGGCCGCACCGTCGTCGTTGACGAAAAAAATATGGACGCGGTAACCGGCCTTTCCGCCAGCGGCCCCGCCTTTGCCTACATCATTCTCGAATCACTGGCGGAAGCCGGCGTGAAAGTAGGTTTGCCACGGGATGTGTCGACTCTCCTCGCCGCCCAAACCATGAAAGGCGCGGCCAGCGTCGTTCTCGAAACGGGCGATCATCCCGCGCTGCTCAAAGACGCCGTAACCACCCCCGCCGGCTGCACTATCGACGGCATCATGGAATTGGAAGAAGGCAAGCTCCGCGTAACGCTCATCAAAGCGGTGGTAAAAGCCACCAGCCGCGCCGGAGAATTGTTGTTCGAGAAATAGGCCTTTGGGGGTCATTTTCCGATATGCGCGTTACTCGTCCAACTGACCTGACGGGAAGGTGGCAAGTCTTGAGCTGAAAGGAAATTTATGAGAGAAAAGGGGCCACTGTTGGTCAGTTGCGGAAATGTTAGCGCAGCAGGGAGCAAGGCTTTACGCCCGAATTCGTTATTCAGAGCGAGTCCTCATGAGCAAAAGACTTCGTTTCGTCGCCATGGCTCTTCTCATTTTCTGCAACGTCTGCCTGCTATACCCGCAGTCGAAACCACAGCCGCCAGTCGTGCAAGATTTTGGCCTCGAAGGCACGGCCCTCTTCCAGTGCCAATGCACTGCTCACGCTTGTCCCTGCCAGAAAAATGGTGCACCGAATCATGGCACATGTGAGGCCGCAGATTTTGTTCACATACGTACTGGCCACTACGGCAAGCTGCACCTCGATGGGCTCAACGCTGTCGTGGTCGGCAACCTGGTTGACAGAAATGCGGCCAGACTCTATGCCGCTATCTATATCGACCAGAAGGCCGATTTCGCCCAGCGGGAAGCACTTGCCGCAATTCTACAATTCATGAATGGCGCCTACGAAACATCCGCTCTCCAGGCGTCGCAGATCAAATTTGTCCCCATGGCCTTCAGTGAATCTCCGGACAAGACGACCTACACTGTGAGTATTCCCGGAATTCTTGCCGAGCGGACGATTCTTCACCGGGACGCCTCCGGAAAACCTCTCTCCAACGTCACCGCCATGGACTCATGGAGTAACACGGAACACTACGCCGACAACGAGTTGTACAAATACCACGATCCGGAGCTTCGCAGAGAGTGGGACCACTCGGGCGCGTATGCCAATATCAAATATTTTGGTCTCACCAAAACAATGTACGACCGGAAAGAAATGCTCGGCCAGTTCGGCGATTTCTCAGGGCGCTGGACCCCGGAACAACTCGCAATCATTCACAAGCAAGGACTCAAGGAATAGCGTTTTATCGGAAGCTAACCACCTACCAAGTCTGCCTCGCCATTGACAACGGTGGTAGGATGCTGCCTGTGAGGGAGTGATGCAAAGCGCGTACATTCCAGTGTTGCTCTACGCGGTGTTGGTAATGGCCTTTCCCGCTGTCACTCTTGTCCTGGCTAAATTCATTCGCCCGGCATCCACATCGGTCGGTGCGAAGCTCAAGCCCTATGAGTGCGGCATCCCCCCGGAAAGCGACGCCCGCGGCCGCTATTCCGTGCGCTTTTACATCGTCGCCATGCTGTTCGTCATTTTCGACGTCGAGACCATGTTCCTCATTCCTTGGGCGATTCTCTATAAAGGCTGGGTCGCCGCCCACCAGGGGCTATTCGCGCTCGTTTCCATGATCGTTTTCCTCGGAATCCTGCTCACGGGATATGTATGGCTTTACAAAAAGGGTGCTCTCGAGTGGGCTTGAGCCGGACTTCTCCATCTCCCCTCACACTCCGCCCTCCGTTCGCAAGTACTTGTGATTGACTACCTTTGCGGCGTGTGTTAGAAACGCGGCGTTTGAATTTTCGGCTGGTCTCCTATTGTGGCCAGTGAACAGTAAGCGGTTCATCGCAGTCGATTGAACCCCGGGTCCATGGCTGACGAGCCCAAGGAACCTAAACCGCCTCAAGTCCCCACGGGCGACCAGCCCGCAAGCAGCGCATCTCCCGTGTCTGCTCCCCCTGCCAAACCCGCAAGCGCGAGCGTTCCCGCTGCTCCTCCGAAGGCGGCGGCTCCTGCCGCACCCAAACCGCCCGTAGTTCTGCAGACTCCCCTTGACAACGAACTCGTCACACGATTTCGCGCCAAGTTCGGCGCAGCACTTCTCGAAGCGATGGAAGACCGCAAGCAGGCCATCCTTACCGTGGATCGCGCCCGGCTCGTGGAGCTGGCGCTGCACCTCCGCGATGAAGAAAAATTCGACATGCTCGCCGACTTGACCGCGGTCGATTGGCCGAAGCGCGAGAAGCGCTTCGACGTGGTCCTCAATCTTTATTCTTTCGCGAAAAATGAACGCCTGATGGTGAAAGTGCATGCCGCGGACGCCGAAGAAGTGCCCAGCGTCGTCAGCGTTTGGCCCACGGCGAATTGGCAGGAACGCGAAGTGTTCGACATGTTCGGCATCGTTTTTACCGGACACCCGGATTTGAAGCGCATTTTGTTGCCGGATGAATGGCAAGGCTATCCGCTGCGCAAGGATTATGACATCTTGCAGCAGGACACCGCTTGGGTTCGTGAAAATCTTGAAATTGAGAGCGGTCAGTAAAAGCGATTTTAGCGTTAAAAGGGACGACGACTCTGAGCATCGATACCACAAGCGATCACAAGACGTTATTGGGCGCGGATGAACTGGTCATCAACATGGGGCCGCAGCATCCGTCGACCCATGGCGTTTTGCGCGTCAAACTGAAACTTGACGGCGAGCGCGTCATCGGCTCGGAGTGCATCATCGGCTATCTGCACCGGGGCGTCGAGAAAATCGCGGAAAACCGCACCTACCAGCAGTTTGCTCCCTATGTCGATCGCATGGACTATGTCGCCGCCGTCAGCAGCGGCCTGGGATATTGCGAAGCGGTCGAAAAGTTGCTCGTAACGGAAGCTCCGCCCCGCGCGCGCGTCATTCGAACCATCTTGACCGAACTGCAGCGAATCGCCAGCCATCTCCTCTGGCTGGGCACTCATGCCTTGGACATTGGCGCGCTCACTCCGCTCTTTTACTGTTTCCGCGAGCGCGAAGAAATTCTGAAAATTTTTGAGAAGTATTGCGGCGCGCGCCTGACCACCCACGCCTTTCGAATCGGAGGCCTGCAATACGAGGCCTACGACACTTTCGAAAAAGAAGTGGAACGCTTCTGCAAGGATTTTGAATCGCGTATCGTCGAATACGCAACTCTGCTTACCGAGAACCGCATCTGGATCGGCCGCACTAAAGGCGTGGGAATTCTGACTGCCGCCGACGCCATTGCCTTTGGCGTGACTGGGCCGGTCCTCCGCGCCAGCGGCGTCAAATGGGACATTCGCAAAGCCGCTCCTTATGCGGCCTACGATCAATACAAATTTGAAATTCCCGTCGGCACCACCGGCGACACGTACGACCGTTACCTGGTCCGCATGGAAGAGATGCGCCAATCCCGCCTGATCTGCTTGCAAGCCATCGAAAATATCCCTGCCGGGCCAATCATGGCGAAAGTGGGCAAAGTGCTGAAGCCGCCTCCGGGCGAGGTCTATCATGCGATTGAAGCCCCGAAAGGCGAAATCGGCTACTACATCGTGAGCGATGGCACGGTCATGCCTTATCGTGTGCACATCCGTCCGCCTTCGTTCATCAATTTGCAAGCGTTCGACCGCATGGTTCGCGGACATTTGGTGGCCGATGTGGTCGCCATCATCGGAACGATTGATATTGTACTCGGAGAAGTCGACCGGTGAGGTCGCTGGACAAAAACCGATGAATGCCTTCATGCAGGCAACGATCGAGTTCTTGAAGCTCTACTGGGCGCCGCTGCTCTGCGGCGTGACCGTCGTTGCGATTCTGCCGTTGGTCGCTGGTTACATCGTGCTCGTAGAGCGTAAGCTCATGGCCGACATGCAAGCGCGGCTTGGGCCAATGCGTGTGGGCCCGCACGGTTTGCTGCAGCCCATCGCCGACGCTGTGAAACTGCTCATCAAGGAAGACATCATCCCCGACAACGCCGACAAGATTGTTTTTTGGCTCGCACCGGTACTTTCCGTCGGCGCCGCCCTCCTCTCACTGGCGGGCCTCGCCATTGGCCCGGCATTTCAGATTGCACAGGACATCAACATCGGCATCCTCTTCGTCGTAGGCATCAGCGCCCTGGGAATTTTCGGCATCGTGCTGGGCGGCTGGGCCTCCAACAGCCACTATTCGTTGATGGGCGCTCTGCGCAGCTCGGCGCAGCTAGTGAGTTACGAAACGGCGGCGGGGATGGCGCTGGTGAGCGCGTTGTTATTCACGGGCACGTTGAATATCAAATCGATTGTGGAAGTGCAAAGCAAAGAGGGCATCTGGTTCGTGATGCTGGCGCCGGTGGCCTTTTTCACCTATCTAGTCGCTTCCATCGCCGAGACCAACCGCGCGCCTTTCGATTTGCCCGAAGCCGAGTCCGAGCTCGTCGCCGGCTACATGACCGAATTCAGCGGCTTCCGCTGGTCGCTCTATTTTCTGGCCGAATACACCAACATGATCGTGGTGGCCTCAGTCGCAACGACCTTGTTTCTCGGCGGCTGGCTCCGCCCCTTCTCCGGCGTTCGCTGGCTGAACTTTCTGGATTTTATTCCGACGCTCTTGCTGGTAGCAGTCGCCGCCTATTGCGTCGTTCGCGCCCCCAAGCAGCCCACGCGTGTTCAGCAGATGTTCATGCTGGCCGTGGCAGGATTATGTTTTGTCGTTGGTCTAGCCCTTTTGGCGCCCGTGATCCTGCCCGTCGCGAAACCGTTTTATGCCGGAATTCACGGCGGGTTCTGGTTCATTTTCAAAGTGAGCCTCTACATTTATTTTTTCATGTGGCTGCGCTTCACCATCCCACGGTATCGCTTTGACCAGCTGATGCGCTTGGGCTGGCATTTCCTGATCCCGCTATCCATCATCAACGTTCTGCTCATCGGCATAGCCCTAATCGCTGGCTCGTACTTCAACTTGCATGGCTGGGGACTGCTTCTGGTGACGACCCCAGCGGCCATCATCACGCTCCTAGCCGCGTTGATGATTCTAGCCGCCGAAAAACAACGCGACGCCGGACACGATCCCAACGCCGCATCGGATTTTTATGCTGGATAAAGTCCTATTCTATTTCTTCGCTGGCATCGCCGTGGCCAGCGCCGCGCTCATGGTGACGCGCCGAAACGTCGTGCACGGCGCCATCTTTCTGATCACCACATTGCTCGCCACCGCCGGAATTTTTTTGCAACTGCGCGCCGAATTCTTGTTCATCGTCCAAATCATTCTTTACGTCGGCGGCATCATGGTGCTCTTTGTCTTCGTCATCATGCTCGTCAATTTGGACGTGGCGCTCCAGCAAATTCAGTTCGCCCGCCAGAAGTGGGTCGCGCTCCTCGTCGCGCTGGCGCTCGCTGGCCAAGTCGGCCTCATGTTCTGGTCCTCCGGAAAAATGGCGGGGCAAGGATTGCCGGTACTGACGGCTGCGGCCGCGTCGACCTTGCCGCCCAATTCCGAAGAGGTAGCGAAAAGTTTGTTCAGCTCCTATCTTTTGCCTTTTGAGATAGCTTCGGTCTTGTTGCTCGTAGCCATGATCGGTGCTGTTGTCATGGCCAAGAAAAGGATGTAGCGCAGCGATGCTTCCGATCGGACATTACCTGTTCCTCAGCCTCGCGCTCTTCATCATCGGCGTGATCGGCGTCGTCACGCGCCGCAACGTCATCGTCGTGCTCATGTCCATCGAGCTCATCCTGAACGCCGTGAACATCAACCTCGTCGCTTTTTCCCGTTTGTACGGCGATGTAGCCGGCCAGGTCTTCGCATTGTTCATCATTGCCGATGCGGCCGCCGAAGCCGCCGTGGCTCTCGGCATCATCATCGCGTTTTTCCGCAACCGCGAAACGGTCTTGGAAGACGAAATGGATTTGCTGAAGTGGTAATGCAAAAAATGAAACAAGAAACCAAACCGGCATGACGCCCACCGGCTACTTTCTCGATCATCTTTGGATGATCCCGCTCTTTCCCCTCGCGACAGCGGCGCTAATGCTTTTCTTCGGCAAGCGCTTGCCGAACAACGCCGTCAGCGTCCTCTGCGTCGGCAGCGTAGGCGTGTCCTTCCTCCACGCGGCAGGAGCAGTGATTCAATTGCTCGCCGCCTCGCCGGAAAATCGCGTAGCCCAGCAAATCATGTTCGAATGGCTCACTCCCGGCCCGATGCAAACCACCAGCGGCCACGCTGTCCGCTTCGTTGCCGACTGGGGTTTCCTCCTCGATCCGCTCTCCTGCGTCATGGTCCTCGTCGTCACCGGCGTCGGCTTCCTCATTCACGTCTACTCCGTCGGCTACATGGGCCACGAAGGTGGCTATTACCGCTTCTTCGGCTACATGAATCTCTTCATGTTCGCCATGCTCACTCTTGTCCTCGCCAACAACATGCTCCTCATGTTCGTCGGCTGGGAAGGCGTTGGCCTCTGCAGCTACTTGCTGATCGGTTTCTATTTCCTGAAAAAATCCGCCTCCGACGCCGGCAAAAAAGCCTTCATCGTTAACCGCATCGGCGACGCCGGCTTCATCCTCGGCATTCTCCTCACAGCGGTCACGCTCGGCACCATCCGCTTTACCGCGCAGGGTTTGCCCGACGCAGCGGGCGCATCGGGAATCCTGCAGTCGCTCAAAGCCGCCGTCGACGCGCACACGTTAGGCTTCGGCGCGCCGGTGCTGACCGCGATCGCTCTCCTGCTATTCATCGGAGCAATGGGCAAGTCCGCGCAAATCCCTCTCTACGTCTGGCTCCCTGACGCCATGGAAGGCCCCACGCCCGTCAGCGCCCTCATCCACGCCGCCACCATGGTCACCGCCGGCGTCTACATGGTCGTGCGCATGAATGCCATCTACCAGCTGTCACCGATCGCCATGGATGTCGTCGCGATCGTAGGAGCCGCAACCGCCATCTTCGCCGCCTCCATGGCCCTCGTCCAAACCGACATCAAAAAGGTTCTCGCCTATTCCACCATCAGCCAGCTCGGCTACATGTTCCTCGCCCTGGGCGTCGGCGCCTTCGCCGCCGGAATTTTTCACCTCATGACCCACGCCTTCTTCAAAGCTCTCTTGTTCCTCGGCGCAGGCAGCGTCATTCACGCCATGTCCGGCGAGCAGGACATCCGCAAAATGGGTGGCCTCGACAAAAAGATCAAGTACACCTACTACACCATGATGATTGCAACCTTGGCGATCGCCGGAATTTTTCCCTTCGCCGGATTCTTCAGCAAAGATGAAATTCTCGGCCGAGCCTTCGACCGCTTTTTCCTGCTATGGGTTGTCGGCTTCATCACCGCGGGCCTGACGGCGTTTTATATGTTCCGCATGCTCTTCCTTACCTTCTTCGGTTACTGCCGGGCCGACGAGCACGTCGAGAAACATATCCACGAATCGCCGTGGCCCATGACCGTTCCGCTCATGATTCTCGCCGGATTCTCCCTCATTGGTGGCTGGATTGGCTGGCCGGAAGTTATCGGCGGCGAGAACCGCTTCGAAAAATTTCTTGACCCCATCCTGAAGGGCGTACTGCCTGAAACAGGCGAAGTGAATATTGTGCATCACGCTGTTCTCAAAGAGCTTTTGTTAATGGGTGCGTCGCTCACGATTGCAGCCGTCGGTATTTTCCTGGCCTACCAACTCTATTGTGCGAAGAGGGTCGCGCCCGAACTTGTCGCCAAAAAGTGGCCGCGACTCTATCAATTGCTCCTCCACAAATATTACGTCGACGAAATCTACGACGCCGCCATCGTCGACCGCACCAAAGACCTCGGCACTGGGCTCGGGTGGCTGGACGCCAACGTCATCGACGGCCTCGGCGTCAACGGCGCCGGCTGGCTCGCCCGCTTCGGCTCCACGCTATCCATATGGTGGGACAAGTGGATCATCGACGGCCTCCTGAATTTCAGCGCCAAGCTCCTGCAGCTCTTGAGTTATCCGGTCCGCTTGTTGCAAACCGGAATGTTTTCCAGTTACGCAATGTTGATTTTGATGGGATTAGTCGTTCTTCTGGCGTATTACGGGCACTATGTGCAGGTACTTCTGCGCAGCGTGCGCTGAGAGGCGATGAGAATGCACTTTTTTGCAAATCACATTTTGAGCGTGGTCTTGTTTACTCCGCTCGTGGGCGCTCTGCTCCTGCTGCTCATTCCGCGCGCCAACGAGCAAGCCCACAAGATCGCCGGCAACGTCTTCGGCGTGCTCGGCTTCCTGGTCTCCCTCCCGCTGCTTCGCTGGTTCAAGCCGGAATGGGGCGGCTTCACCTTCGAGGAAACCGCCGACTGGATCCCCTCCATCGGTGCGAAATATCATCTCGGCATCGACGGCATCAGCCTCTTGCTCGTCATGCTCACCACCTTCCTCGGCATGATCGCCATTCTCTCGTCCTGGAGCGCCATCCATCTCCGCACCAAGGAATACTACATTCTGCTCCTCCTTCTCCAGACCGGCATGATCGGCGTTTTCGTTTCCCTCGACTTCTTCCTCTTCTACGTCTTCTGGGAAGTGATGCTCGTTCCCATGTACTTCCTCATCGGGGTGTGGGGCAGCGACCGCCGCCTCTACGCCGCTATCAAGTTTTTCCTGTACACGCTGGCGGGTTCCGTAGTCATGCTGCTCGCGATCCTGGCCCTTTATTTCTACGCCCCCGTGGCACCCGGCGGTACGCGCACCTTCGATGTCCCCACGCTTCTCGCCGCTGCGCAAACTTTTGCCGACCCGCTTAAAGTCTGGCTATTCTGGGGCTTCTTCTTCGCCTTCGCCATCAAAGTCCCCATGTTCCCCTTCCATACCTGGCTTCCCGACGCGCACACTGAAGCGCCCACCGCTGGCTCCGTCATCCTCGCCGGCGTTCTCTTGAAAATGGGCACCTACGGCTTCATCCGCTTCTCGCTCCCATTGCTGCCAACCGATGCGCTCCTGCGCCACAAGATAGTTCAGATCATCATCGTGCTCTCGATAATCGGCATCATCTACGGCGCCCTCGTCTGCCTCATGCAAAAAGACATGAAGCGCCTCATCGCCTATAGTTCCGTCAGCCATCTCGGCTTCTGCACACTAGGAATCTTTGCGCTCAACCCGAACGGCCTCTCCGGCAGCGTCCTCCAGCAGATCAACCACGGCATCTCCACCGGCGCGCTCTTCTTGATCGTCGGCGTGCTCTACGAACGCCGTCACACCCGCATGATTTCCGAATTCGGCGGCCTCGCAACCCCTATGCCCAATTTCGCCGCCATCTATTTAATTGTCAGCCTCAGCTCGCTCGGCATGCCGCTGCTCAACGGTTTCATCGGAGAATTCACCATCCTCCAGGGTGCCTTCCAGGTCAGCAAAGCCTGGGCCGCCTGGGGTTCGCTCGGCGTTGTCCTGGGCGCGGCGTACCTGCTATGGCTCTACCAGCGCGTCATGTTCGGCCCCGTCACGCAATTCGCCAACGAAGAATTGCCGGACTTGAATCTCCGCGAATACGCCACCCTCGTCCCGCTCGTCATTCTGGCTTTCTGGATCGGCATCTACCCCAAGCCGTTCTTCGACCTCATCGAAAAGCCCGTTGAGAACATTGTCAAGCAGGTGAATCCGCATTTCTACGACGCGGAGCGCGCCAAACTGCCCCCCGTGGAACTCCACGCCGCTGCGGCGGAGACGAAATAACCCGCCCGCATGAACATCCCCATCATCAATTCGCTCCTCAGCTATCTCCAGGGTGACGGCGCCGTCATCCTCCCAGAGATCGAGCTCCTCCTCTTCGGACTGGGCATTCTGCTCATCGATTTCTGGATCGAAGAAAAAGAAAAATACTTGAACGCGGGGCTGGCCCTGGCTGGCACGCTCTTCAGCGCCTTCACGCTGTGGCGCCTCCGTGGAGCAATCGCGGCACGCGGCGATATCGCCGGATTCCACGAGTCGGTCCTGGTCGATCACTTCTTCCTTTTCTTCGCCGTTCTTTTCCTGGCCGCCACCGCACTCGTGATTCTTCTTTCTGTGAAGTATCTGCAAATGGAACGAGAGCAGGAAGGCGAATACTACTCGCTCCTCCTCTTCGCCTGTGTCGGCATGATGTTCATGGCCTCCGGCATCGACCTCATCGTCATGTTTCTCGGCCTCGAGACCATGGCCCTCAGCTTCTATGTGCTCACCGGTTTCCTCCGCCGCGAAAAGCGTTCCAATGAAGCCGCCCTAAAATACGTCCTCCTCGGCGCCTTCAGCTCCGGAATCCTCGCCTACGGTTTTTCCATCCTGTACGGCCTCAGTGGCGCGACGAACATCGGCACGATCACCGCGGCACTGGCGAATCGTGACCGGCTGATTCACATCGTGGCGCTCAGCCGTCTTTCCGGTGCGTCGGGCGAGCAGGCGCACGAACTTCTGGCTAGGCAACTCCCCATGGCGCTGAATTTCGATCCCTTCGTCCTCCAGATGCTTCCCATCCTCGCCTTCGTTCTCGTCGCCGTCGGTCTATTCTTTAAAGTCGCCGCTGCGCCGTTTCATCAGTGGGCGCCCGACGTCTACGAAGGCGCGCCCACGCCCATCGCGGCTTATGTCAGTGTGGCTTCCAAGACCGCAAGTTTCGCCCTGCTTCTGCGGCTATTCATTTCCGTCTTTTCTCCGTCGCAAAATGCTTCCCACCAGCAATGGATGTACCTCATCGCCGGAGTAGCTGTTGTGTCGTTGACGTGGGGCAATCTCGCCGCGCTCACACAAACCAACGTCAAGCGGCTCCTCGCCTACTCTTCCATCTCTCACGTTGGCTATATCCTGCTCGGTCTAGTCGCCTGGAACAAAACCGCTTTTACGGGGATCGCCTTCTACTTGTTCTCCTACGTCTTCATGACCGCGGGCGCTTTCGCCGTCATCATCGTGCTTCGCCAGAAAGGAATCATTGGCGAAGAACTCGACGACCTAAACGGCCTCTACTATCGCAGCCCCGCCGCCGCAGTCCTCCTGCTCGTCTTCATGCTCTCCCTCGCAGGCATTCCGCCCACCGCCGGCTTCATGGGTAAGTATTTCATTTTCCTTTCGTTGATCGAAACGCACCACCCGCTACTCGCCGTCTTCGCCGTCTTGTACATTGTTCCCGCTCTCTACTACTACTTCCGCATCGTCGTGCACGCCTGGCTCAAGCCGCCCGGCGAAGCCCCCGCCCCCATCATGACCAGCGCCCAAGCGGTGGCCCTCGGCATCGCCGTATTTGTCACCCTCGCCGCCGGGCTGTATCCTGAGCCGTTCACGCGCCTTGCTCAATATGCCTTCGGACAATAAACCGGAAAGCTCTGAATCTCCCTCACCAGCAACAGAAAAGGCGAAGGAAGCCACCAATCAGTCCGCCATTGCCATGGAGCTGCCCTTCGTCCTCGTCTCTGCTGTCGTGGTAGGCGGGCTTCTTGGTTATTTTCTCGACCGCTGGCTGCACACCAAGCCGGTTTTTCTGCTCATCTTGGGCGGCATCGGCTTTTTCGCCGGTGTACGCGATGTTCTCCGCCGCCTCAAGTGAATCCGTGATGGCTGCAAATGTATCTGACTCGGCGCCTGCCGCTCTCACCGAACGCCGCATCTCCTGGCTGACCCTGCTGATCGGCTTCCTGGCCGCCCTATTCGTCGCTCTCCTCCGCAACCGCCTGTGGGGCATGGGCTTGGCCATCGGGGCTGCCCTGGCCTGGCTCAATTTTCGCTGGCTCCGCCGCGGCTTGGACGCCCTGCTCGTGGCCTCCACCGCCCAAGCCGGCAAAGAGAAGCCCGTAGTCCCTCTCCTCACCTATTTCGCTATGGCTTTCCGCTACGGGTTGATAGCCCTCGCCGTGTATGTTATTTTTGTTTATCTGAGAGTTCCCCTTGTTAGCATGGTCATAGGGTTGTGTGCTTTAGGAGCCGCAACAATCGCGGCAAGTGTGTACGAAATCTGGCACCCGGCGGAATAGCGAATGACTGAGAAGATAACCGGACTTACGCAGTTCGTGAATCACTACCTCGGGCAATTTGCCTTAGCACTGCTCTCGTGGCTCCACATCACACCAGAGAGTCCCGAGACTCCCATCCCGGAACACGTTGTGATGGCCTTCGTGGTCCTGATTCTCGGCACGATTCTCGCTCTCTTCCTCCGTTCGCGCCTTTCCATCGAGAAGCCCGGAGCATCCCAGCAAGTCGCGGAACTCCTGCTGACCAATCCGCTCGGCTTCGGCATCAAGGATTTGCTCGAGGAAAACGTCCATCACGGCGCGCTGAAGCTGATTCCATTTGTCGGTTCCATATCGGTATTCGTTCTTTTATCCAACCTGCTCAGCGTCATCCCGGTCTTTGCCGCGCCGACACGATTTGTTAGCGTTCCATTAGCCTGCGCCATTCTCACGTTTTTGTATTTTAACTGGCAGGGAATCAAGCACCACGGCCCTGACCATTATCTGCTCACCTTTGCCGGGTCGCCCAAGAAACTCGGAGACTGGCTGTTGGCCATCCTCCTTTTCCCAGTGGAACTCGTCAGCACCTCGGCCCGCATTCTCTCCCTGACCGTCCGTCTCTGGGCCAACATTGTCGCCAGTGACCTCCTCTACACGATTTTTCTGAGCCTCTTTTCCATGGCTACCGTCGCGGCCTGGGCGAAGTCCCCCATCTTCGGCATTGTCATCGCCGTGCTCCCGGCCACCATTCCCATCGCCTTTATCGGCCTGCATATCTTCGTGGCCATCATTCAGTCCTATATCTTTACGGTGTTGCCCTCGGTCTACCTGGGCATGGCCACGGCTGACGAGCATTAATCGACCTTTGCCGGTGCATCTTCGCCGGCAATCTGCTGCTTCAGTGTGAGCCCGGCTGCACGGTGTCCGGGAACCACCCCCTGGCGGCAATCGACAAGGAGGAAGTGATGAAGAAGTGGATGATGGTGTTGGTGGCGTTCGCGGCGGTGATGTTGATTGCTCCGTCCGCATTCGCGCAAGACGTAGCCGGCGCGGCAGCCGGAGGCAAGGGTCTCATGGCCATTGCCGCGGGCTTCGGCATGGCGCTGGCGGCCTTTGGCGGCGCGCTAGGGCAGGGTCGTATCGCTTCAGCAGCCTGCGAAGGCATGGCTCGCAATCCCGGAGCAGCAGCCGCAATTCGCGCGGCGATGATTCTCGGTCTAGTCTTCGTCGAGACGCTCGCGCTCTTCACCCTGGTAATCATCTTCGTGAAGATCTAAGTCTAGCTAAACGGTCTTTTCAAACCGGCCCGGCGGCTCAAGCCCCGGGCCGTTCTCATTTTCCTGCCGCCGCTGCTCCATCTACGTTCTAGTACCTCAAATCTCCCTTAACTTCCTAGCTAACTATGTTAGGCTCTGTCTGGGGAATATTGCGCCTTCTTGGAGTGCGGCAGCCCTGCTGCCGCTTTTTCGTTCATCTGCCCGACGCTAGCTGGCCTCGCAACGGAATAAGGGCAACCTCCAACTTGAGAGGCTAGAGGTCCTTCTGCAAGGTTCTTTCCGGGCCACTCGAAGGAGTTCTTTAGATTCAACACTGGCAAAGTGCGTCCAATAATAACGCCTGTAACCCTCTTTAGAATGAACACTTTTGAAAAACAGGGGAGGGGGGTACCAGTTATTGTTAACCAGACCAAATGTAGTTAGCGCCCGAGCAGTGTCGGCTGCAGAATGAAGTTGATGACCGGATTGGGATACAGCCCGAACAAAATGGTTCCCGCGACCGTAATCACCAGCACCACGTTCACACCGATCGGGAACGACACCGGCCCCAGCGCCGTCGCCTCCGCGCTGGACTCCCGCATATACATCACCACGATCACCCGCAGGTAGTAATAAGACCCGATGATGCCGTTGATCGCCATCAGCACCGCGAGCCACATGAGGTGCGAATTCACCGCTGCCTTGAAAATGTAAAACTTCCCAAAGAACCCCGCCGTAACCGGCAATCCGAGCAGCGATAGCAGGTAAACGCTCAACGCCGCCGCCACCCATGGCTGCCGTTGCGAAAGCCCCGCGTAATCGTCCAAAGAAAGATTCTTCTCGCCCGCGCCGCCCAACTGCGAAACAATCGTGAATGCCCCCAGCTTCACCAGCGCATAGCTGAGCAGATAGAACAGCACCGCCGCATAAGCAGGCCCCGCCTTGGACGAGCCGTCCTCGCCCTGCGCCATGGATGTGACGGCCGCAAACGCCACCAATATATAGCCGGCGTGCGCGATCGAGCTGTACGCCAGCAACCGCTTGACGTTGGTCTGCACCAGCGCGCCCAGGTTTCCCGCGAACATCGTCAGCGCCGCGAGCACCCAGAACGCCCAGAACCAGAAGTGCGTCGCCGCCGGAACCGTCGCAAAGATGCGCAGCAGCAAAGCAAACGCGGCAGCCTTTGGTCCCGCCGAAAAAAGCGCGGTGACCGGAGTCGGCGCGCCCTCATATACATCCGGCGTCCAAACCTGGAACGGCGCCGCCGCCACCTTGAAGCCCAGTCCAATCAAAATCATCGCAAGACCAAGCTCGAATAGCATGCTGTGAAAAAGATCCGGAGACGACATCTTCGCCAGCATGGTCGTGCCGCTTGAGCCGTACACCAGCGCAATCCCGTAAAGAAAAAACGCCGTCGCAAACGACCCCAGCAGAAAGTATTTCATCGCCGATTCGCTGGATTTCAGCGCATCGCGCCGGTATCCCGCCAAAACGTAGCTGGAGATCGAACTCATCTCCAACCCGATAAACGCGGTTAGCAGTTCCTGCGCCGAAGCCAGCACGCCCATCCCCGCCGCCGCAAACAGCAGGAGCGAATAAAACTCCGCAAACGGAAGACGCTCCCGCTCCAAATAAGGGCCCGCCGCCAGCACCACTAGAAACGCCACCATGCCAATCAGCAGCCGGAAAAAGAAACTGAACGAATCGGACTGCACCAGCCCGCCAAAACCCGGCCCAGCGTGCATCGCCGCCGTGACCGATGCCGCCGTCCCCGCTACCGTTCCGATCAACGCAAGAAACGTAAAAAACTGCCGGCTGGGCACAAACGGCTGCAGCAACATCACCAGCACGCCGAAGCCGCACCACACCAGTTCCGGCAGAACTCGATAAGCGTCGATGGCGCTGGGCAGCATTTAGCGGGAGCCTAGCCTTTCGGTCGGAGTAATTTTTGCCGCAGCGCTTGCGGAATCGCGCCGTGCTTGAGGTGTGACGCCGCGTGGCGTGGTGCTGGCGGGCGCTGCAGCCTCATACGCCCGCTGCGGTTCCACTTGATCGATCACGTCTTGCGCGGCAGCGGCAGTCCGCGCAGTGATGAACGTCGAGCCAATGCCCATCCAGATTGTTACGATCGCCATGGTCACGAGAATCCACTTTTCGCGCGCCGATGCATCCGGCAGCGTGCGATTCTTCTCCCGCGTAATTTCGCCGAAGAACACGCGCTGATAGGACCACAGCAAGTAGCAAGCGGAAAGAATTACTCCAAGCGTGGCCCACGTAGCCCAGCCCCAGTGTCTCTGGTACGTGCCGAGCAAAACCAAGTATTCGCCAACGAAACCATTGAGCATCGGCAAACCCAGCGAGGAGAGCGCCACAAACAGAAAGAACGCCGCCAGCTTCGGCATCGGCGAAGCCAGCCCGCCGTACTCGCTGATTTCAAACGTGTGCCGCCGGTCGTACAGCATGCCAACGAGCAGGAAGAGAGCCCCCGTCGAGATGCCGTGCGCCAGCATCTGGTAAACCGCGCCCTGCATGGAAATATTGTGGAACGCGAAAATACCCAGCACCACGAAACCAAGATGGCTCACCGACGAATACGCGACAAGCTTCTTCAAGTTCGGCTGTACCATCGCTACCAGAGCGCCGTAGATGATTCCGATGATCGCCAGCAAGGCGACCCAACCCGCTGCACGCCGAGCAGCACCAGGAAACAGTGGCAGGCAGAAGCGAATCATGCCGTAAGTGCCCATTTTCAGAAGCACGCCCGCCAACATCACCGAGCCGGCAGTAGGAGCTTCCACGTGCGCATCGGGCAGCCACGTGTGCAAGGGGAAGAGCGGCACCTTGATTGCAAACGCCACAAAAAATGCTAGGAAGAGGAGCATCTCCGTGGATTGCGAAAGTTCCAGTCCGCCCTGTGATGCGGGAGTGTGCAACAGCGTCTGAATCGTCGGCAGGTCAAATGTGCCGGTGGCGTTGTAGAGCCAAATGATTCCCACCAGCATCAGGATCGAACCCGCCATGGTGTAGAGGACAAACTTCACGGCGGCGTACACGCGGCGCTCGTGGCCCCAAATACCGATCAGGAACGCCATGGGAATCAGCATCACTTCCCAGAAAAGGAAAAAGAGGAAAAGGTCGAGCGAGAGGAACACGCCGACCACGCCGACTTCCAGCATCAGCAGCATCACGAAAAATTCCTTGACGCGGTGCTCGATGCTTTTCCACGATGCCAGAATCGAAATCGGCGTCAGAAATGTTGTCAAGATTACGAGGAACAAACTGATTCCATCCACGCCCAGGTGGTAATTGATGGGCGGCTGGTTGATCCACTTGAAATATTCCTCGAGATGATACCCGGCGGCGCCAATCGGCACCTTGGGGATCATGAAAAGCGAGAACAAAAATTCAACGAGCGACACGACTAGCGCGATGATACGGATGAATTTGTGATCGTCCCCGCGCAGAAACAAGAGCGCCAGCGCTCCCACGGCAGGGAAGAAGATCAGCACCGAAAGCAAATGTCCGCCCGGCAGCATCACTGCACAATCTCCATGACGGGTTTCCCGCCCGATGGCCAGAAGAAGATGACTGCAATGATCACAATCGCTCCCACAACGACCCACACCGCGTAGCTGCGCGTGTTTCCGGATTGCGTGTGCCGTACGCCATCGCCGAGGGCGGTTGTTTCGTGCGCAATCCCATTTACCGCGCCATCGATGATGGCCACGTCGGCAACTTTCCAGAGCACATTGGTAGAAATCCAAAGCAGCGGCCTGACCACGACCTTGGCGTACAGTTCATCCACGTAATACTTGTTTAACAAAGTCGTGTAAACGGGCTTCAGCGACTTCGCCAGCCCGTCCGCCTTTTCTGGCTTGTTCAGATACAGCCACCAGGCAACCGCAAGACCGATGAATGCTGCAGTCACAGCTACGAACGCAAGGGTCAACTCAAGATTGTGCGCCGCGGCTGCTCCTAGTGATTCAACCGATGGGTGCCCGCCAAACACCGGCGCCAGAAAGTCAGTGAAATAGTCGGGACCACCCCAATACGCGGGCGCGGCTACCCATCCGCCAACTACCGAAAGTACAGCAAGAACCACCAGTGGCCCGAGCATGCTCCATGGCGATTCGTGAACATGCACCTTGTGCTCATCGTAGCGGGAGTTGCCTCTAAACGTCAGGAAAATCAGCCGGAACATGTAGAAAGCCGTCAGCATCGCCGCCGCCAGGCCAAAGGCGTAAAGCGTATAGCCAACATGGGAGCCGCGGCCGTATTCGCTCAGGAAGTCGTCCAAGAGAATTGAGTCCTTGCTGAAGAATCCCGCAAACGGCGGAAATCCAGCGATCGCCAGAGTTGCGATCAGCATCGTCCGGTATGTCCACCGAATCTTCTTGCTGAGCCCGCCCATGCGGTTCATGTCCTGCTCGCCGCCCATGGCGTGAATCACGCTGCCCGCCGCTAGGAAAAGCAGGGCCTTGAAAAACGCATGCGTCATCAGGTGGAAAATGCCGGCGGAAAACGCGCCAACGCCGCAAGCCAGAAACATATAGCCCAACTGGCTGACCGTGGAATAGGCGAGAACTTTCTTGATGTCCGTCTGCACCAAGCCGATCGTCGCCGCAAAGAATGCCGTTGCGCAGCCGACGATCGCTACAACGAGCATTGCCGTCGGCGCATGCATGAATAGAATGTGCGAACGCGCAACAACATAAACGCCCGCCGTCACCATTGTCGCGGCGTGAATCAGCGCGCTGACCGGCGTCGGTCCTTCCATCGCGTCTGGCAGCCAAACGTACAAGGGCAACTGGGCCGACTTTCCGCAAGCGCCCATGAAAATTAGCAAACACGCAAACGTCAGCGTGCCAAGATTCCCGCTCATTTCAACGGGCCAACCCTGCAACGTGGAACTAGTGAAAATCGCTTGGAAATCCAAGGTATGGAAAGCGCGGAACAGCAAAAACATTCCCAGCATAAAGCCGAAATCACCGATGCGATTGACGATGAACGCTTTCTTGCCCGCATCGGAAGCCGACTTCTTTAGGAAATAAAATCCGATGAGCAAATAGCTCGAGAGTCCCACGCCTTCCCAGCCAACGAACAGCAGTACGTAATTCGCTGCGAGCACAAGGATGAGCATGAAAAACATGAACAAGTTGAGGTAGGAGAAAAAGCGGTAGTAGCCGCCTTCATGCGCCATGTACCCGGTCGCATAAATGTGAATGAGCCAGCCGACTCCGGTCACCACCAGAACCATAACGACGGTAAGCTGGTCCATCTGCAAATCGAAGCCGGCCGTGAAATTCCCGGCGGAGATCCAGTCGAAGAAGTGCTTGTGAAAGAGGACCTGGCCGGAGTCGAAAAATTCGCGGACCGCTTCGAGGGCGCACAAAAACGAAAGCCCGGTTGAGCCGATGGCCACGCTGTTCACAATTTTATTCGGCCACTTCCCGCCAAAAAGGCCATTGACCGCCGAGCCCAGCAGCGGCAGCAACGGGACAATCCACAAGTATTCGAGCATCGGATGGGTCGGCATTTAGAGTTTGAGCAGGTCCACGCGTTCGACGTTGAGCGTCTGCCGGTTGCGTGCAATCAAGATGATAATTCCCAGTCCGACGGCGGCTTCCGCCGCGGCCACTACAATCACGAACAACACGAAAACTTGTCCGTCCAGTTTGCCCAGCGCCTGGCTGAAGGCTACAAACGCCAAATTCACCGCATTCAGCATCAATTCGATGGACATAAAAATCGTGATGATGTTGCGCTTGAAAACAAAGGCAAACACGCCCAGCCCGAACAAAATCGCGCTCAGAATCACGTAATAATTCGTCGGCACCATCTCAACCCTTCTCCCGCTGCGCCAGCACCGTGGCTCCCAGGACGGCCACGAGAATCAGAAACGAAGTCAGTTCGAACGGATACACGAAATCCTTGAAAATCATGTTCGAAATGCCCAGAGTCTTTGAAACGCCCAAAGACGAAGACATCTCTCCGGTTTGCAATGTGCTTTGTATGCTGTCCGTCGAGCGCACAATCGTCGCTGCAATCAAGCCTGCCAGCGCTACCACCAGCAACAACCCCGGCGGCCCGGCCATCTTGGAAACGCTGGTGTGCTCTTCAATGCCGGCATTCAGGAGCATGATTACGAAAACGAAAAGCACCATGATCGCGCCGCCATAAACGATAATTTGCACGGCAGCGACAAATTCCGCGCCCAGCAAAAGATAAAGTCCGGCGAGTGCAATCATCACCACGATCAGCGAGAGCGCGCTATGAATCGGATGCTTTTGCAAAATCAAGCTGACCGCGCCAATCACCGCCAGCGCCGCAAGCACGAAGAAAACGATGAGTGGGGCGGTCATTTCGCCCACCACGTCATCTTTGCCAGGATGATGAAGCTGGTGGCAATCACATTGACGATCGAAAGCGGAAGCAGAAGTTTCCACCCAAAAGCCATCAACTGGTCGTAGCGGAAACGCGGCAGCGTTCCGCGCATCCAGACGTACACAAACAGAAACACTAGAATCTTCGAGAGCAGCCAGAACGGCCCCTGGATGAACAGGTTTACACCCGGCAGCAAGATTAACGCGCCGCCCGCGCCAGCCATCGCGGTGCCAATTCCCGGCAAGATGATTCGGCCAAAAATCGTTTCATAGCGAATCCCATCCCAAATGACCCACAAACCGAACGGAATCAGGATCGCCGACGGTAAATAGTGAGTGAAAGTCCACGAAGCAGGGAAGGGAGACAGCCATCCGCCGAAAAACATGATGGAGCACAAACACGAAACTGTGATCATGCTGGTGTATTCGGCAATGAAAAACATCGCGAATTTGAAGCTGGCATACTCAGTATGGAAGCCGGCGACCAATTCCGATTCCGCTTCGGGCAAATCGAACGGCACGCGATTCGTTTCCGCAATCGCCGCAACAAAAAAGCAAAAAAATCCCAGAAGCTGGGGCCAAATGTTCCAGCTGGAAATTCCGCCCCAGCCAAAAATTCCCGGAGCTGCCTGCGCCTCGATAATTTTTTTTAAATTGAAGCTGCCGGCCATCAGCAACACGCCGACCACGGACATCGTCAGCGCCAGCTCATAACTGATCATCTGCGCCGAGCTGCGCAGTCCGCCGAGAAGCGGATACTTGCTGTTGGAAGACCATCCCGCCAGAGCGACGCCATAAACGCCCATCGCGGTGATGGCAAAAAGCGCCAGAATGCCGATGTTCACGTCCGGAGGCGCGATCCCTAGATAGATATCGTGCCCGAACAAACGAATCGGATCCGGCCCAAACGGAATCAGCGCAATCCCAGTGAGGGCCAGCGCCAAAGCCAGCAGCGGCGCCAGGTAGTAGACGAACTTATCCACGCCTGCAGGAGTCGGATCTTCTTTGAAAAGAAATTTCACGCCGTCGGCCAGCGGCTGAAGCAATCCGTGCGGGCCCACGCGATGCGGACCCCAGCGCGACTGCATGTGCGCCACGACTTTGCGTTCGAACCACGTCAGATAGGCATTCACCGTCAGCACGATGAACAGCAGCAGAATGATCTTGGCGATCGTGATCGCTAGTTCCACGTTTGCGGACAATAAATGGGAGAAGTAAGAGATCACGGCTCGGTCTTGGCCTCCGGCAGGGATTCCATCATCGTGCAGAAGCGCCCGAGCGTGCCGCTGGTGAACAAAGTATCCTTCGCGGAGCGAATCAATCCCATGGGAACGTCGTACGGCGGGTGGCCATTTCTTGCGAATTCCAGGCGCGTTGCTTCCGCGCCGCCGATTAGAAGCCCGGCCGGCTGAACGTTATAGCCACTCACAGCTTTGCGAATTTCTTCAAACACGGCCGCCGGCGTTTTGTAATGAAACGCCTTGCCCAGTCCCAGCTTTTCCAGTTGGTGCGACAGTATTCTTAGCAGGTCGAAGTCCGTACGCGGGCCCATCACTTCCGCGCCCTTGTGCAGCATCTGGATTTCGCCGGAAGTATTGGTGACCGTGCCGTCTTTTTCGTACGCCGAGGCCGCGGGAAAAACGATGTCCGCCATCTTGGCCGTCTCGGTGAGGAACATCTCGTGCACGATCAGCAAATCGAGTTGGCCGCGGCCCAAGCTGGGTGTGCCGAAATGCGCCAGCGGGTTCGCGCCTATCACGTAAAGCGCCTTCAGTTTGCCGGCTTGCGCTGCTTCCACCATTTGCGGCGCCGTCAGCCCTGGCTCCATCGGAATCGGTCCGCAGCCCCACACCTTCTCAAAAGACTCGTGCGCGTGCGGATTGCCTACGTATGCATATCCCGGCAAGCGGTCCGGCAACACGCCCATGTCCGCCGCGCCGCGGGAATTGGCGTAGTCGCCCAGCGCCATGTATCGCGTCTTGCCTGGAAGCTTGGAACCAAAAGCAACAAGCTGCGCGATCGCCGCTCCGGAAACTTCCGCACCAAATACAATTGCAACATCCGTCTGCGCTTCCAGTCCGGCTTTCAGGAGAACGAGTTGTTCGACGAGCGACGGTGAAAGCTGCCCTTCTTCATGTGCCAACCAGCGCAGCACTGCCGCTTCCTGCCCCGCATCCACTTTTACAAATTGCGTGGCTTTACGCTTCAGCTTGATTTCGTTCGAATTGATGACGAATAGCTTGGTGCCAAAGTGGCGAATGCCGCTGCGAATCTGCCATCCGACCAGCGGGTTTTGATTCGTCGGATCGTTCCCAACCAGCAAAACTGCTTTCGATTGATACAACCGCTCCATCGTCAACAGGGAATCGCCGGCCCCGTGGCCAAGCGCCGTCACCAATCCGGTGTAATCGGCGGTGCGGTGATGATCGATATTATTCGTGCCAAAGGTCGCGCGTGCCAGGCGCTGCAGCAAATAATTTTCTTCATTCGAAGTGCGGTTTGAACCGATGAAGCCAATGGCATCGGAGGCGCTTGCATCGTAGACCGCTTTCAATTTTGTTGCGGCCGTCTGCGCCGCCTCTTCCCATGACACGGGATAAAGCTTGTCGCCTTTGCGCACCATCGGCTGCTTGATGCGCTCCGCGTGCTTGGTGAAGTCAAATCCAAAGCGGCCCTTCACGCAAAGAAAATCCTTGTTGATGCCGCTGAGGTCGCGGTTGTTGGAACGCAGAATTTCGTGATTGCGCACGCTCAGAGTGGTCTTGCAGCCATTCGAACAGTGCGTGCACACCGTCGAAACATAATTCATCTCCCACGGCCGCGTCTTATAGCGGTACGTGCCGCTGGTCAGCGCACCGACTGGACAGATATCGATGCACATCCCACACTCTTCACATTCCAAATGATCCTGGCGGTTCGGAATGATCACGCTGTTCGCGCCGCGCATCCCCACGCCTAGCGCTTTCACGTCCATGCCTTCATCGCAAACGCGCACGCACCGGAAACATAAAATGCAGCGCGGGGCATCGTAATAAACCAGCTCCGACCACTTTTCTTCGGGACGATGAATTTTTTCTTCGACGAAGCGGCTGGAGTCCGCGCCGTAACGGAAAACCATGTCCTGCAATTCGCACTCGCCGCCCTTGTCGCAGACCGGGCAATCCAGCGGGTGATTGGTCAACAGGAATTCCAGCATGTACTTGCGCGCCTGCCGGACCTGCTCGGTGTCCGTGCGAACGATCATGCCTTCGGTCGCCACCAGCGTGCAGGCGGTCTGCAGCTTGGGCATTTTTTCCACTTCCACCAGGCACATGCGGCACGCTGCCTGCAGCGAAAGCCCCGGGTAGTAGCAGAACGAAGGCACTTCGGTGCCAATGCGCCGCGTCGCTTCAATCACCAGCGTCCCTTGCGGCACTTGCACTTCGCGCTCGTTAATTTTCAGGTTGATGAGTCTCTGTTCGGCCATGGATTCCTATCGCGAACCAACTAAGGCTTCCGCGGATTTGTACGGACAGCGCCCCTTCAAATGTTCTTCAAACTCACCGCGCCACTTCTTCATGATGCTGATCGTAGGCATCGCCGCAGCGTCTCCGAGCGGGCAGAAGGTGCGGCCCAGCATGTTTTTCGCCAAGTCGGCGATCATGTCGATGTCTTCTGGACGGCCCATGCCGGCATGGAAGCGCTCCAGAGTCTTGCGCAGCCAGGTCGTTCCTTCGCGACAGGGAATGCACCACCCGCAGGATTCGTGCGCGTAGAAGTGCATGATGCGGCGCGCCATGTCCACCATGCAGGTATCTTCGTCCATGATGACCATGCCGCCGGAACCCAGCATGGAGCCCGCTTTGGCCACGGAGTCGTAGTCCATGGGAATATCGATTTCGTCGGCGGTCATCAGCGGGCAGGAGCTTCCTCCGGGGATCACGGCCTTCAGCTTCTTGCCTCTCGGAATTCCCCCGGCGACCTCGTAAATAAACTTTTTCATGTTCATGCCCAGAGGCACTTCGTAGATGCCGGGCTTGTTGACGTGTCCTGCGATGCACAGCATGCGCGTACCGCCGTTTTTCGGCGTGCCGCGATTCGCGTAAGCGTCGCCGCCTTCGCGGATGATCGAAGGCACTGCGCTCAACGTCTCGACGTTGTTTATGATCGTCGGGCAGCCGTACAAACCCACCACGGCAGGGAAGGGAGGCTTGATGCGCGGGTAGCCGCGCTTGCCTTCGAGCGATTCCATCAGCGCGGATTCTTCGCCGCATTCGTAAGCGCCGGCACCTGTGTGGCTCAGCAAATCGAAATCAAATCCTGTGCCGAGAATATTTTTCCCCAGGTAGCCGCGGGCGTACGCTTCCTCTATCGCCGCGTCCACGATATCGAGCACATAGCGGTATTCGCCGCGAATGTAAATGAAACCCTGGTGCGAATCGATGGCGCGTCCGGCAATCACCATGCCTTCGATCAACTGGTGGGGGTCCATTTCCATCAGCGGGCGGTCTTTGCAAGTGCCTGGCTCGGATTCATCCGCATTGCAAATCACATACTTCGGCTTCGGAGAATCCTTCGGAACGAACGACCACTTCATGCCGGTGGGAAACCCAGCGCCGCCGCGGCCGCGCAGATTCGACTTTTTCACTTCGTCGATTACGCTTTCGGGAGTCATCTCCTTCAGCGTTTTTTCCAGCGCCTGATAGCCGCCCTGCATCAGGTAGACGTCGATTTTGTGGGAATCCTTCATGCCCCAGCGGCGGCTGATGAGGGGCGTTTCCAGCGCATGGCGTTCGTGCAACGCGCCGGAAATCACTGGCTCCGGCGTGGGCCGTCGGCCCGCATCGAGGTCCTCGATGATCCGGTCAAACTTGAGCGCCGTAAGGTTTTCGTAGAAATCGTAGTTGACCTGCATTGCCGGCGCGCCGGTGCAAGCGCCGATGCATTCCACTTCTTCCAGCGAGAAGACTCCGTCCTGAGTTACTTCCTTGTGGCCGATCTCGAGACGCTTCTTTGCGCGGTCCAGCAGTTCGTTGCCGCCCTTCAGCATGCACGCCACGTTAGTGCAGATCTGCACGTGATTTTTGCCCCAGGGCTTGCGGTGCAGCATCGAGTAGTACGCCAGCGTCTCCTCGATTTGCACATTGTTTAGGTCCAGCCGCTGCCCGATCTCCGCGATCATCTCGTCGCTGACGCAGCCGTACTCGTCTTGCGCGTACAACAGCATCGGAATCAGCGCGCTGCGTTTTACGGGATAGCTGGTCTGCAATTTTTCAAATTTCGCCGAAAGTGTGGGGGAGAGTTCCATGCCTATCTGTCCACTTCTCCAAGAACGATATCGATGGTGCCGATGCAGGCGATGACATCCGAGATCAACTGGCCTTCGATCAACTTCGGCAGCGCCTGCAAGTTAATGTACGAAGGGCCACGGAAGTGCACTCGAAGTGGCTTCGGCGAACCGTCGCTGGCGATGAAGCAGCCCAACTCGCCGCGAGGGGATTCCACGGTGACAAATATCTCGCCCGGAGCCGGCGAAAACCCTTCCGTGAAAATTTTGAAGTGGTAGATGAGCGCTTCCATCTCCGTCTTCATCTTTTCGCGCTGCGGCGGGATAATGCCCGGCGCTTCCGCTTTGATCGGCCCTTCATTCGAAATTTTGTCGAACGCCTGGCGAATAATCTTCAGGCTCTCGCGCATCTCCGCCACGCGAATCAGGTACCGCGCGTAGCAATCCGATTCTGTCCGCGTGGGCACGCTGAAATCGAATTCCTCGTAGCTGGAATAAGGGAAGACCTTGCGGTTGTCGTAAGCTACGCCAGCGGCGCGCAGCGTCGGCCCGGTCATGCTCAAGGCAATCGCGTCTTCAGCCGAAATATACCCGACACCCTTCGTGCGGCCGATCCAGATGCGGTTTTCCGTCAGCAGCGTTTCGTATTCATCCACGCGGCTGGGCATCATTTTCAGGAAACGCTCGACAGCCTGGCGCCAGCCCGCCGGAGGATCCAGCGCGAGACCACCGATGCGAATGTAGCTGGTCATCATGCGCTGCCCGGCAAACAATTCGAAAATCTTCAAAATCTCTTCGCGTTCGCGGAAGCAGTAAAGAAAAACGGACATCGCGCCGAGGTCGATCGCATGCGTCCCCAGCCACACCAGGTGCGAAGAAATGCGCTGCAGCTCAACCATCATCACGCGAATGTATTGAGCGCGCTTCGGCACTTCCAACCCGAGTAGTTTTTCCACCGCGAGGCAGTAAACCAGGTTGTTGCCAAGCGGATTCAGGTAATCCATGCGGTCCGTAAGCGTGATGGCTTGAGAATAAGTTTTGTCTTCGCAGGACTTCTCGATTCCGGTATGCAGATAGCCAAGATCGGGAACCGCCTTCACCACGGTTTCGCCATCGAGCTCCAGCAAAATACGCAGCACTCCGTGCGTCGAAGGGTGCTGCGGTCCCATGTTCAAGACCATCGTTTTTGCGGTTCCGACGGCGGTTTCAACGGTTGTCATGGTGTGCTGCTCTTCCGGAATAGTTCGCCGGTGTTCGGCACGTCTCGATAGCCCTCGACGGGATAGTCTCTGCGAAGCGGATGGCCTTCCCAGGCATCGGGAAGCAGAATGCGCCGCAGGTCAGGATGCCCGTTAAATCGAATTCCAAACAAGTCGAAGATTTCGCGCTCCAGCCAGTTCGCACCTGGCCACACGGGAACCAGCGAGTCGACGACCGGGTCGTCACCGGCAAGCCAAACGCGCAAACGCACTTTTTCTTTACGCGGGATGGAAACCAGGTGATAGTTCAATTCGAATCGCGGCTCGCCAGGGTAGCGGTCCACGCAAGTCGCGTCGGACAGCAAGTTGTACCGCAGCTTGGCGTCCCCCCGGCAATGCTCCGCGGCGGCTCGCAGGAGTTCTCGCGGCACCACAATGGTGGTTTCACCGCGAAATTCAATCACTTCCGCGACCGCATTCGCATTCCACGAACGCAGGCATCCGGCTACAACATTAGCGTTATTGCTGGGAGACTCCCTCACGATTTCGAATCCCGTGTGCGCCAGCTATTTATGCCAGTCCAGCGCGCCTTTTTTCCAGAGATACAAATAACCGACCAACAGGATGGCAATGTAGAGCATCATCTCCCCGAAGCCGTACCACTGCAAATCGCGAAAAATATAGGCCCAGGGGTACAGGAAGATGGCTTCCACATCAAACAGAATGAAAACCATGGCAACGAGGTAAAACTTGACCGAGAAAGGCTCGCGCGCGTCGCCGGTGGGTTCCATGCCACACTCGTAAGCTTGCTGCTTCGCCCGACTCGGACGGCGCCAGCCCACCAGAACGGAAACGGCGGTTAGCGCACCGGCGAGAGCCGCAGCAATCAGCAGGTGTAAGAGAAGCGGAGCATACGTATGTAAACCAGAACCACTCATAGGCGAAGCGCTATAATAACGATTCGAACGCCACTCGGTCAAATGCGGCAGAAAGATTCCTGCGGGGCGCCTTAAGCCCCCGGGCAGGTCGGAGCAAATCCGGAGATGCTCTTCGGTCACAATACCAACGTAAAAGCAGGCGACACGACGTATCACGTTCAAACGGAAGATCGCGGCGTCGCTCACGCGCTGATAGATACGACGGTTTATTTCCGCGGACGAGTCTTGCACCGGCGTACCAACAACTATTTTGATTTGCTGCCGCTGGACGCCGTTCGCGAGCAAGCGTTGAAGCTGCGCGTCGATGAACAGCACCGCGCCATCGTTGAACAAATTCAATCCGGCGCGCTTTCAGTCGCGCTGCCGCCGGAAGAGACGCCTGCAGCCGCGCCCGCAAAGGCTTCCGCAGCCGCTGCTCCGACGCAGGGACCGGTTGCTGTCCCTCCGTCCTCGGCCCTAAAGCTGGAGCTCATCAATCCCAGGACGTGGCTCACGGGAAAGCGGGCGTTACTGCAAATCGTTGTTCGCGACCAGGCGGGCAATGCCGCCGATGGTGCAATCGTCACCGCAAAAGTCGATGGCGCCGCCACCCCCGCGGAGTTTTCCACGGTTACAGGCGGATTCGGTAATGCCCAGTTTGAATTCGAATTGCCCGCGCTCGCCAACGCCGACGCTGCTCTTGTGGTCGAAGCTTTCAAGGGCAGCGCCCGGGGACACTTGCGCTTTCAATTGAAGATGAAACCGCGCGTCCCCTCCGCAAGCTGACCATGCAAACAACGCTCACGATCACGGTGAACGGCGAAAATCGCGCGGCGAAGCCCGGCGCCACTGTTGTGGACTTGCTTCGTGAACTGGGGCTCGACTCCGGACGGGTGGCCATCGAACGAAATCTGGAGATTTTGCCCCGGCCGAAGTGGGCCGAAACCATTGTCGAAGCCGGAGACCGCTACGAGGTCGTGCAATTCGTCGGCGGCGGCTAGCGGCTTGTTTTCAGGATTCAGATTCCTTGCAACAGGTGTCCCATCTTGCGTTTTTTCGTTTTTAAGTAGGCGCGGGAGGATTTAGAGATACGCGGCTGGCACGGCACGCGCTCGACCACGCGAATGCCGGAGTTTTCGAGCTGGCGCACTTTTTCGGGATTGTTGGAGAGTAACCGGATTTTGGTGGCACCGAGTTTTTTCAGGATTTGGGCGGAAAAGTCATAGTCGCGCGCATCGGCTGCGAAGCCCAGAGTTTCATTGGCTTCCACAGTGTCCATGCCGCCGTCTTGCAATTCGTAAGCCCGCAATTTGTTCATTAATCCGATGCCGCGGCCCTCTTGCGGGAGATAGAGCAGAATCCCAGAGGAGGCCTGACCGATTTTTTTCATCGAAAGCTCGAGCTGCGCGCGGCAGTCGCAACGAAGCGACGCGAGAACATCCCCGGTCAAGCACTGCGAATGGACGCGCACCAGCGGCGCCGTTTTTCCATTCACTTTGCCGCGCACCAGCGCCACCGCTTCTTCCAGCGGGCCGTCGCCCTTAAAGCCATAAATAGCAAACCGTCCATACCGCGTTGGAAGCGCAGCATGCGCGACCATCTCCACCCCTGTGATTTTTCCGTTCGATTGCTTGCCAGGCTGTGGTTTTGAGCTCATGAGGAAACAAGAAGTATAGCAGGGACTCAGCCTGGCACCGATTTCAGCGCGCCTCGGCAAACTAGGCTGGAGGCCTGCCATTGGATGCCGGTGGAGCCTCGCACGCTACTCGCTTTACATCGACCAGCGGATTGATTAGCGTTACCCTGAGACCCGCAGCTAAAAATGGAAACAGTAACACCCATCCGTGACCTGTTATTCACCCTGCTTCTCAAGGTGGGCGTGGCGTCGTCCATTGCGGCGTTGCTGGCGCGCTGGAACACTTTTCGGCGCGTGCTCTTCACCGAAGAACGCGATCCCGATCAAAAACTCAAGCTGATGCTGTTCATGACCCCGGCGCTGATTGTGGGCGTGACACTGCGGCTCGTGGGCGGGCCTCCGTACGCGTTTGCGGATCTGTCGCTCGAAGGCGCATTTCTGATGGGTCTGCTCGGCGGCCGCGTGGTAGGGCCCATCGGCGGCGCCATCATCACGATTCCAGCGCTGATTTCCCATGAGTGGCTCGCCATGCCCGCAGCAGCCACCGCGGGGTTGCTCGGCGGATTGATCCGCCAGGCGATTCCCAATAAAGAAGATCTGTGGAATTTTGGTCCATTTACGTTTTTGAATATTCCGAAAGCAACCGTGAAGCTCCTGCGCAAAGCGGAATTGTCTTGGGAAATGGCGCCGCTGACAACGTGCATCGCCCTGGAACTGGGACGCGTAGCGCTCGTCGAAGCGACCAAAACGAAGTGGCTCTTTGCCATTGACGCCCACTGGGACTGGTGGCTTGGTCTGACCGTGATTGCAACGCTGATGTCGGTGGCGGCGCCGCTGAAAATCTGGAACAACACGCGCATAGAAATGAACCTCGAGCGCCATCAGCAGTTGCTCTTGAAAGCGCGCATGGATGCGCTTTCCAGCCAGATCAATCCGCATTTTCTCTTCAACACGCTCAATACCGTTTCGGCGCTGATCCGTTTCGATCCCGATTCCGCCCGCGGCGTGGTGCTCAAGCTCAGCAATATTTTGCGGCGGCTGCTCCGCAAGCACGAAACATTTGTTCCTCTGCGCGAGGAGCTACAATTCATCGACGATTACCTGGACATTGAAGTAGCGCGCTTTGGAAAAGACAATCTGGACATCGTCAAGCAAATTGACGACGCGGCACTGGAAGCATTTGTTCCCAGCATGCTGCTTCAGCCCATGGTGGAAAATTGCTTGAAACACGGGCTGGCGCCAAAGCTCGGCGGCGGAAAAATTGAACTAAGAACCACAAACGTCGACGGCCGGTTGCGCATCGAGATTGCAGACAATGGCGTGGGCATCTCTGAAGAGAAAATGCCGCACGTCTACGTCGAAGGCATCGGATTGAGCAACGTCCGCGAGCGCCTGCGCGTCTTGTACGGAACGGATTTTCTTTTGGACATTGAAAGCCGGCCAGGGGAGGGAACCGTGATCCGCATCGAGATTCCCGAACTGGTAGCCACCATGCAGGAAGTTCGATGAGCCCGACTGAAGATCGAAACTTACGTTAGGGCTTTCGATCGCGTGGTTTGTCGTTTGTGGCGAAGGTTAGTCTGGTAAGTTCTACTGTGCCTCGGGAAATGGCGGGGAAATGCCGTGCTAGAGGGCCCGCGCCTCATACGCAAAGCCCTGTTTGCGCCGTTCCGCTTCCTTGGGATAGTCCCCCAGCCAGGTGTATTCTTGGCGCGTTTTCAACAGCGAAAACTTTCGGTAATAGTAATTGGAAACCGCCGTGGCGAAATTCTTTTGCTGCACCGCGTCCCGCATGTCGCCTGCGGCCATTTGCGTTTTCGTGATGTAGGCTTCCAGGGAATCGTCCCGCATCGGCGAAATACCCAAGTCCTGGCAAAGCTGGTCCCGCATTTGCAGAAAAGCTTGTAGCAGCTCCGAAGTCCTCGCCTCCGGCATCGAAACTCCCAGTGCTTTTCTCCGCCGAATCATCGCGCTGGCCGCCTGCGGTTTGCGATCCGAGAATCCCAGGCTCCAACCGTTTTCCAGAACGCTTTGGATCGAGCATCTCAGCGGCATCGGCGATTTCCCTCGTGGGAAAAGCTGGCTGACCTCAGCAAAGCAGTGGTGGCGCGTATGCGCGAACAACCGGCAAAAACTCGGAATGGGATTCGGCGCATTCGAAACCAGCGAGAAATCCAGCAAGCGCACAAACCCCATGCTCTCGAATTCCTGGGTGTACCGTTCCAGCGCCGCCGAGTCCAACTGCGGGAATTGCCCCGGCGTGGCCGGAGGAAACGCATAAGACGTCGGCATGTTTTTGATTACGCGGCGCTTCATGCTGAACACGCCCAGCAGCAGATGGCCCCAGCTTCCAAATCTCCAAACCGTCAAGAAAAGGAAAAAGACCAGCCAGCCCCACGTGGCGATGGGCGTGTTCGCAGCGTGGCCCGAGCGCAGGGAACGCCGTTCGAACTCACTCTTGGAAATCGGTTGCCAGCCGTTCTGGCTCCAGAGCACTTGTTTGGATTGTGCGTCGCCGCTCCTAGCGATCTCAATGTTCTTTGTCCCGAAGGCCAGCATGTCGAAGCGAACCATCCCTCCGGTTGGTCGCGGAAAATTGGCGACCGTCAGCTCGAACGAATCTTTCCCCAGCCCGATGGGCAAAGTTGCTTGCGCTCCGTTCGAAGCAAATCCCGTCAGTTGCTTGTAGTGCCAGTGCGCGTCCTTAAATGCCTTTCGTGTGGCCGCAGTCAGGAACCCCGTTTGCCCATCGTCCTCATCTGCCTCGTCGTCGGGACTGAGCCGCGAATCGGCTGCCAACTCGGTTTGCGATTTTTTCTCGAACGGAACCGCAACGAACTTCTCGCCGTCCCAGCGGAATCCATTGCGGTCCAGGTAACCGGTCGCTGGCGGCGGCGTCAATTGCAACGTTCCGTCAACCAGCGTCCAGTTGCCATGAGTCGCCGATTCAGGAGGCAAGGGCACGGGCTTCAATTCTCCCGAAGGGAGCAGACGGAAAGCGCGGAGTTCTTGCTCGAAGAACCGAGGACCGCCTCCAAGGAAGAAGGCCAGGTATGCATAGCGCGTGGTTCCCAGCTTGTCATGAAGGGAATTGGCCGACTGCCCGGTCGTGCTGGCGTTTAGAAAGAAAAAAGCTTCCTTGTCATTCCAGAAAATATACGTTTGAGCCAGACTCTCGCCGATAGCGTACTGTTTGGGCAGCAAGGAGTACGCACCGATGGCGCCCGCGACGAGCACCAGGATGACGAGGAACACAATAATTTTTGTTCGGGTCAATTTTTGCACCTGGTACAGAAAACGTAGCAAATGCCCTTGAGGCTCACAACGGTACTTTAGTAACTGATGCGACAAGTTCAACACCGCTGTGACTGACTTGAAGGATTGTATTTAACAGCACGGAATGCGGCAGGTGGGCAGGTGTTCTGTATCGAGATCTACGGCGCTTCGGGATGAACGGTCATATCCCGCTGAGCCGATCCCAAGATGTTTCCGGCAACGCAGCTCGGAACTCGATTGCAGTTACCGGAACACTGGCGCAAACTAGGGGCATCGCTCATCCCTCTCCGGATGCGGCCCTGGGAAAGTGAGCTTGCTGTAGAAGAGCTCGGGAGCATGCTAAACTTTATAGCGGATGAGAAAGTAAAACGAACCAGATCCCGGCCTGAACGACGGCCCAGGGTTCACGAAGAAAGAGGAACAGTGGCTACCAAGAAATTAGAAAATGCAAGACCGGCAGGACGCGGTCGGGGTGCCGTATTCACGCCCGAACTGGCCCGAGAAATGTGCACGTGCGGGCACAAAGCAGGCAGCCACGCGGCGCTGAAGTATTCCTGCCAGGCGCCGGGCGACCACAAAGGCTTCTGCCCGTGCATGCGCTTTCTTTCGGCCAAGGAATGGCGCGCCAGTAAAGCGAAGTCCGCCTAGCAAAAGTCCCCACAGCGAGCCGCCGGGCGACGCTCTCGCCGCACGAGATACGCGAGTTTTCTTCCCGCGCTCCGCAGCAATCGGGCGCCCGATGGAGTTGCCCTTATCCTAGGCCTTCGCCGACTTGGCCATCGGCTGCGCGACCTTCGATTCCCAATTTTTCCGCAATTCTTCGCGTTGCTTGAGTACGAAAGCTCTGGCTTCTTCGAAGTTGGCATAAACGCGTGTGCCCTTGATGGTGTTGCAGGGCGTGCAGCACGCCACGAGATTGCTCGGGTCCTTCTTTCCTTTCTTTGCCCTCGGCATAACGAAATCCACTCGCATCACCAAAGCGTTCTCGAAATTGGCCCGGCCGTCCAACCCGCAATACTGGCAGCGATGATCATCCCGTTCCAGAATTTTCATTCCTTCTTGCAGGCTCAGCGGCGAAGCCACCACGGATAACGTCATCAGGCTTAATGGCATGGGAGTCCTCCAAAGCGGAAATCTTCGAGAGTAAGCGGGAGCTTGCGACTTCCACTTTCCTAGCGCAAGACGTTAGGCCCGCGCGGGTTTCGTGTCAAGGTTGGAGACGTGTTACCGGCAAGACTCGCCTTGAAGCGATTGCGCGAATCTTACTCGTCCCGCAGCGCGACCATCGGATCGACTTGCGTGGCGCGGCGCGCGGGGAGGTAGCAAGCCAGCAACGCCGATAGCAAAAGCACCGCGGCGACTGCGCTGATGGCTGCTGGATCGATCGCGTTCACCTGATACAGGATGGTCTTCATCAATCGGCCGACGAAGTACGTGCCGCCCAGGCCCACCACTAGACCTACTAGCGCGAGCAGCATCCCCTCTTTCAGCACCAGCCGGAGCACTTGCTGTGGGCCGGCTCCGAGCGCCATGCGCAATCCGATTTCGTGGGTGCGCTGCGCCACCGCAAATGACATCACGCCATAAATCCCAATGGCTGCTAGCAACAACGCGACGCCTGCAAAACTTGCGAACAGCGCCGTGGAAAAGCGATCGTTGGCCAGCGATTCTTGCACCAGCTGATCCATGGTCTTTATCTGGTCTACCGGAAGATCCGGATCCACCGAGCGCACCATCGCCGTAATGCTCTTCGCCATTCCGGCGGGATCGCCAAACGTGCGAACCGCCACTCCCGCTTGCGGCCATGGCGACTGCCAGAAAGGCACGTCGATTTCCGGAAAGCCATCGCCACGCACGCCGCCGTTATGCACGTCATGATAAACGCCCACGATTTGCCACTCAATCGGCGGGCCAAGTTTGGTGACACCGGGAATCAACTGCTCAACCACGATGCGCTGTGTGAGTGGATCAAGCTTGGATAAATATTTTTTCGCAAAGGTTTCATTCACTACCGCTACCGGGAGGCTGCCCGCCGCATCTTGTGCGGTGAGCTCGCGTCCCTGCATCATTCGAATCCCAAACGTCCGGAAGTATTCAGGTGTCACCATGTTGAACCCCGCACCCTGGCGCGAGGACGGATCGTCCACTACCTGCCCCGCAAGATTGAAAGGCATTCCGAAGTTTGTGCCGATGATGGGCATTCCCGTGGATGCGCTTGCGGCGGTAATTCCCGGCAGCGCGCCGACTTTATCCAGCAGTTGCCGGTAAAACGCGTTGATCTGTTCGGGATTCGCGAAGCGGCCGTCTTTCACCGGCAGAAAAAATGTGAGGATGTGGTCTTGCCGGAATCCAAGATCCACGCGGCTTAATTTCCAGAAGCTATGAATCACCAACCCCGCGCCCGCGAGCAGTGTGAGCGCCAAAGCAAATTCGATGACCACCAGCGTGCGCCGCAATCCCTGCCGGCCAACGGAACTGGAGGCCGAGCGCCCGCTTTCCTTCAACGTGTCACTTAAATTCAGCTTCGCGGTTTGCCAGGCAGGCGCGCATCCGAATAAAATGCCACAAACAATCGATGCCGCAAGGCTGAAAAACAGTACCGGCAGGTTCAATCGAAAATCTGCTTCCGATGGCAACGTAAAGGGAGGCATGCCCGCGACGATGACTTTTAGCAGTCCCCAGGCGAGGCCTACGCCCAGGATCCCGCCAATTAATGACAAAGCAACGCTCTCCGTCAAAAACTGCGCGAATAGCTGCCAGCGCGTTGCCCCCAGCGCCGCCCGCACCGCAATTTCCTTTTGCCGCACCGTCCCCCGTGCAAGCAAAAGATTGGCCACGTTCACGCAGGCGATCAACAGAATAAATCCCACTGCGCCCATCAATAGCCACAGATTCTTGATTGTGTCCTTGCTGATGAAATCGTTCTGCAGCGGCTCAACGGTAGCGCCCCAGCCCTTGTTTGATTTTGGATAGACTTCAGCAATGTGGCGCGTAACGGAATCCATATCCGCGTTGGCCTGCTGCATCGTGACTCCCGGCTTGAGCCTACCCATCACCAGAATAAAATGAAAATCGTGATTGATCTGTTCCGGCTTGAACGCCAAGGGGACGAAGATCTGCGTGTCCAGGCGGTCGGGTTGCCCCGCCGCCAGCACACCTACGACCGTATATAGTTCGCCGTTCATTCGAACGGGCTTCCCGATGATGTCGCGGTCGCTGCCGAAGCGCTCTACCCAAAGCTTGTGCGTCATCACCAGTACGCGATCTCTGCCCACTTCGCCTTCCTCCGGCAGAAAATCCCGTCCAAGCAAGAATGGAGTCCCCACCATGTCGTTGAATCCCGGTGTGGTTAGCCGAATCACGATTTGCTCGGGATGATCCGATGTGGAGAGCGTATAACTGCCCCCATTCCACGCGCACAGCGATTGAAAGACGGTGCTTTGCTTCTTCCAATCAAGGAAATCGCCGGCGGAAACCCCGTTACGGTTCCCGTTGATTTTCGACCAGACCATGACGAGCTGGTCCGGATTGGGGTAAGGCATGGGAGAAAGTAGCGTGGCGTAAACCACGCTGAAAATGGCGGTGTTCGCCCCAATTCCCAACACTAGCGCGAGCAGGGCTACGGAAGTAAAGCCCAGGTTCTTTCCTAGCAGGCGGAAACCGAAAGCCAGATTCCGAACGAGATTTCTCATGTGCTCCCCCTTGGCAGGCACACGACCACTCGTTGCAGGAATTAGACGTTGGGAAAGACGAATAGTCACTTCTCCTGCCGGGGCAATGAGAAAGGGGAGAGGGGGAGCCTAGGAAGGGCTTGTCCCTTGACCTTCGACTGACAGAATGTGCCGGCCATCCCAGCGGCCGCCGTTGAGCATCCGGCTGCCAAATCTTGCGAAGCTTGACGTTTTTGGGTTGACATCTTACCTGAGTGCGCGTAAGTTCGGGTTGTATGCCTACCCAAGAGAACAGAGAACGATTGGAATTACTGCAGGGCACGCTGGATCTGCTGATTCTCCGCACGCTCATCTTCGGATCGCAGCACGGCCAAGGGATCGCCCGCGCCATCCAGGAAACGTCGGACAAAGAGCTGCTTGTCGAGCATGGCGCTCTCTATCCCGCACTTCAGCGCCTGGAAGAGCGCGGCTGGATCTCCGCCAAGTGGGGAGTTTCTTCCAACAACCGCAAAGCCCGCTTTTATTCGCTGACCCCCGCCGGCCGCAAACAACTAATCAAAGAAACCAACAAGTGGAAACGATTAGCAGGGGCCATCGCGCGGATTCTGGGACCAGAAGGAGCAGGAGGATAATGCCATGTTCGGGCGCAAGCGCAAACTCGACGACTTCACCTCCGAGATCGAAGCTCACCTACAGATTGAGATCGAGCGCATGCGGGAGCAAGGGCTAAGCGAAGAAGAGGCTCGCGCAACAGCGCGCCGCTCCTTCGGCAACCTCATGCAAGCCGAGGAGCGCTTCTACGAATCCCGCCGCTGGCTCTGGTGGGATCACCGCTGGCAGGACGTCCGTTACGCCCTGCGCGTGCTGCGCAAGTCTCCGGGCTTCACCGCCATCGCCGTCCTGACAATCGCCTTGGGCATCGGAGCTACCACGGCCATTTTCAGCATCGTCGATGCCACGTTGTTGCATCCTCTTCCATATCCCCAATCAGAGCAGCTCGTAAGCATAGAGGACGATCTTCCCGGCGTGGGCGCCCATGATGTAGGAATGTCCGAACCCGAGTGGCAGGATCTCCAGCGTTCCGGCATTTTCGAACACGTTTCGCCGACGTGGTTCGACGAAAACAACCTCACCGGCTCATCTCAACCTGCATGCGTCCGCTTGCTGATCGTCGCGCCAAATTATTTTGCGCTGCTGGGCGTCAAACCGCAGCTAGGCCGCGCCTTCAATCCCGAGGATCATTCGCCCGGTCTCATTCTGGAAGTCCTCATCAGCGACGGCCTCTGGAAGCGGTCGTTCGGAGGCGACCCGCATATTTTGGACCGGAGTATCCGGCTCGACACCGACCTGTACCGCATCGTCGGCGTCATGCCACAGGGTTTCGACGCGCCAGGGCGTACCACGGAAGAAAGGAACATAGAAGTCTGGATCGCAACTAGTTTTTACGGCCCGCCTATGTCCGATCATCCGCCACGGAGCGGGAGAATCCTCCCGACGGCAGTCGCCCGGCTGAAGCCTGGATTGACGATTGCTCAGGCGCAAAGCCGCCTTGACGCGCTTGTCGCCGCTTTGCAGAAGGAATTCCCGGAGGATTATCCGAAGTTGAGCGCGTGGACTGTACGATTGCTGCCGCTCAAAGAAAGGGTAGTCGGCAATACTCGACAATCGCTAATTCTGCTCCTTGGCGCCGTGGGATTGGTTCTTCTGATCGGTTGCGTCAATGTTGCAAATCTGCTGTTGGCTCGCGCCAGCGCCAGAGGACGCGAAATGGCTGTTCGCCAGGCGCTTGGGGCCGCGCGGCAGAGGCTGATGTCGCAGCTGCTGACCGAGAGCGTGCTTCTCTCTTTGATCGGTGGAATCGCCGGTTTGGCAATTCTTTTTTGCATCAAAGGATTCTTGCTGCGGCTCCTTCCCGACAGCCTGCCGCGGCTCAATGAGATTTCCATTAACTCGCCTGTTTTGCTTTTCGCTTTTGGCACCTCTGTTCTCACTGGCGCGATATTCGGTCTGGCCCCTGCCTTGCATGCAGGCCACTTCGATTTGACTCCTGCACTCAAGGAAGCAGCGCGCGGTTCGACAGGCTCCGGGAAGCAAGCGAGAACGCGCCGCCTGCTGGTGATAGCCGAATTCGCGCTCTCTCTCGTACTGATGATTGCTGCGGGACTTCTGCTGCGTAGTTTCTGGGACTTGTTAAACGTGCCGCTCGGATTCAATCCGCAGAATGTAATGGCGGTCCGGACGAGGCTGCCTTACCCCAATGATCCGAAGATCGACACCTACGCAACCCCTGCCCAGGAGGCGCCGTTCTTTCGTGAATTGCTTCGCCGCTGTAGAGCGCTGCCGAAAGTCGAAGAAGTAGCCCTCGGAGATACCGCTTCTATTCCGTTAGACGAGAGTCTCCGAGATCTAAAATTGATATCCGAGGGCCAGTTCTTATTCACAGTCGAGGGAGGCGACATTCAGAGCGACGAGCCTGCCGTGGCAGAACGCTCAAGCGTTACGCCAGAGTATTTTCATTTGCTGAAAATACCTTTGCTGCGCGGCCGCTTGTTCGACGAATCGGACAACGATAAAGCTCCCCAAGTCGGGGTGGTCAATGAAGCTTTCGCTCGGACGTACTGGCCAAACCAAAATCCCATCGGCAAGCGTTTCAGGAAAGCCAGGGCGGATTCGCCCTGGACTACCGTTGTCGGCTTGATCGCCAACGCCAGAACGGAATCGCTGGCGGAAACGGGCGTTCCCAAAATCTATCTGGACTTGTATCAGACCGGTGGAAAACGCTTGGCGATATTTCTGCGCGGAGACTTGGACGCCGCTGCGATTCCCGGAGAGGTGCGCGAGCAAGTGCAGTCCGTCGATCCGGCGCTTCCTGTTTCCGGCGCGCAGACGCTCAGCGAAACGGTATCCGCGTCTCTCTCCGAGCGGCGGTTCTCGATGGAAATCGTTGCGCTGTTCGCTCTGACCGCCCTGCTGCTCGCTGCGCTTGGAATTTACGGAGTGATTTCATACATGGTGAGCGAGCGCACCCACGAGATCGGAATTCGTATTGCTCTTGGCGCAGGAAGGAGAACCATCCAACAGATGGTCTTGCGTCAAGGATTAGGGCTCGCCATTGCTGGTGCTGCGGTTGGACTCGTTGGTGCTGCGGTCGTGTCACGTCTGATGGCCGGCCTGCTTTATGGCGTGAGGCCCACCGATCCTCTGACCTTTGCGGGCGTCGCTCTTCTTCTAATCGGTGTCGCTCTGCTTGCTTGTTATGTTCCGGCGCGGCGCGCGATGCGCGTCGATCCATTGGTCGCGCTGAGACATGAATAATTCGCCGCACCATCGAGGAATGGTCGGTGCGTTGTTTGAGGGTTATTGCCAATCCAAAGGAGGAATTTACCATGAGGCAGTCTTTGAACCGACCTTGGCTCGTGCTCGTTGCGGCCACGCTGCTTGCCCTTACCGGAACAAGCCTTTACGGTCAGGGGCAGTCACAGAATCAAGCTACAGGGCCCGCGCGTTCCCGGGCAGAGGAGATGCTCGAGTGGTGGAACCAGATCGGCAATAAGTTGATCGCCATGGCCAAGGATTTTCCGGAAGACAAGTACGATTTCAAAGTACAGAAAGACGAGCGCACCTTTGCCGAAAATCTCCTACACGTCGCTGCCGTCGACTACGATCTGATCGGCAGAGTTTCCCAATCGAACGTTGGCCCCGACTCTGTCAAGGACACGCACAATCCGTCGCGCGACGTCTACAAGACGAAAGCTCACGTGGTGAAGCTGATCGAGCAGGCAGTCGCGGACGGGGCGGCGTTAATCAAACAGCAGGGCGATGCCGGCCTGGATAAAACTACGCCATTTGGTTGGGAAACCGGGAAACATGTGGTCCACAATTCCTACATCTGGATCACTGCCATCGAGCACAGCACCGAGCACTTCGGCCAGCTGGTCGTCTACTACCGCGCGAACAACCTCGTGCCGCCGGAATCGCGGCGGTAATGGTTTTGTAGTCTCAAGAATGACTATGCTTCGGGTTCGGCCAAGTGCTGCAGGTGCTTTGGGGCAGTCAGTCGCCAAGCGGCGAGAAGCGCGCGGCGGACAACCGGTCTACGAGCTGACTTGAGCCTGACGTTGGTTGCGCCGCGCCGGCCCCAGACACCATTACATGGCTTGAATACCGTGGGCTGCGCTTTGATAAACATCTCTTGTTCGATCGGTGTTAGTTTGACCATCGCAAAACCATCTTCGGGATAGCCGAGAGTCGCAAAAATCTTCCCACCCACCCGAAAATCCGGATGCTCCATGTGCGCACGTTCTTCCGTTTCGGGGAGCGCCAGGGCCAGGCGGCGAAATTCGTTCGCAGTCATAGAAGCATCTCCAACTCTCGCAAGCTGGCTACGATAGCACGAGGGACGAGCAATTGAATTTGTCGCTCACAAATCAAGCGCTATTTTCAGCGAGCGGGTGCAGAAGCAGCCCGAACTTGGGGAGCGTGCCAGGCGATGGACTGGCTTTGTAGAAGTGCGATCGCGTAGCGAATGGGGATGGCTGCGCCGGGAACAGAGGCGGACCGGGAGGATGCGGTATCGATAGAGAATCTGCTGGAGCGCAGCCAGCGGCCTTCGATTAGACCGACCACGGCCTGGGAATCCTGGGCGAGAACCGGGGAGCCACTCTGCCCGAGCGTTACGGGATGGCTTAGTAGGAACACGTCAGCTGCGGGTGCGGATTTCTCGAGCTCAGTCGACTCGTAGGATAGGACTTCGCCGGAGGAGCGGTCCTCCTGAGGAGCCTGGAAAGACTGAGCATTCTGGGGCTTCTGGGGGTGCAGCGACAGGGCGATCACATGTTGGCCGAGAACGGCTGGGTCCGGCGCAAGCGGCAAGAAGGTCACTTTGTGTTTGCCCGCGAAAGGATTCGGAGTTGCGCGAAGAATGGCGACGTCGTGTTCTTTGTCGACCGCAATCACGCTGGCTCGAAGAAGCTGAGGCGGACTGTTGGGACGGCTCACAAGGATATAGGGCTGGCCGCCGTCGCGAAAGGTCTGCAGCACATGGGCGACCGTCAGAATGTAGCCCTCTTCGTTAATGAAGAAGCCGTTGCCAAAGAAGCTGTAGCGGTAGCCACGCGAGGCTGGGGTTTGATCCAGTTGATAAACGATGGGGCAGACCGCGGCGGAGGGCGAGGCGTCCTCGGCGGGCTCCCCGTAAGCGACTGCGGCTCTAAGGCAACAAAGCAGACAGGCAAGGAGGGCGAGGAACCAGGCGGTTCGGCTTCTGGTGTGCTCAGGCAGCTGCCGCAAGCGCCTCTCCTTTGCCTGTCGCGGACTCTCTCTAAGAAGCTAACAGCCAGGGGAGAGGCTGGGAAGGCCAGAAAAAGGACAGGTAAAAAGGACTTGACAAATCGCGGAAATAACTGTATGTTCTGTAACAACAGAAATAACAGACGTAACGAACGCGACAAGAAAGTCCGCAGCAGGGAAGGGCAAAATGACGGTAACAGCCAAAAGCAGCTTAACCCCGGTGGCCCAGAAATTCATTTTGCACTGGGGAGAGATGGGCACCCGCTGGGGCATCAACCGCACGGTCGCGCAGGTCCATGCGCTGCTGTTCCTGTCGCCGCAGCCGCTGCCAGCAGATGAGATTTCAGAGACGCTGGCCGTGGCGCGGTCGAATGTGAGCACCAGTTTGCGCGAGCTGCAAGGTTGGCGCATCGTGCGCGTGGTGCATGTGCTGGGCGACCGGCGCGACCATTTCGAGTCCATCAAAGACGTTTGGGAGATTTTCCGTATCGTTTCCGAAGAGCGCAAGCGGCGAGAGATCGATCCCACGCTGAGCGTGCTCGCCGAATGCGTGCGCGAGGTGAAGGCCAATCCGCAGGGTGACGCGTACACGCGAGAGCGACTGGAAACTATGCTGGAGTTTTTGACGGCGATGACGGGATTGTTCGAAGAAATTATCCGCATGCCGACAGGTGCGCTAAAGGGCGTCGTGAAACTGCGCGGGAAGGTGATTACGTTGTTGGGGAAGAAAGCGGCCAACGCATGAGAGTCAGAGGTTCAAAGTTGCAGGTTGAAGGCTTCGGAAAAAGAGAAGAAATTTAGCACAGAGAGCACAGAGGTCGGAGAGCACCGAGGACACGGAGCAGAAAAGAGTCAGATGCGGCGAGGAATTGTAGGTGGATCATGATTTCGCTGGTGAGTGAATATACGGACGGGAAGGGGCGGCACGCGCGAGGGTGGCTGTTCTTCGACGCGGAGTGCAAATTTTGCGTGCGCAGCGCCCGGTGGATTGCCCCGATTCTGGAGCGGCGCGGAATGGCCCTGGCGCCGCTGCAGGATCCACGCGTCGGTGAGCTGCTCGGGATGTCGCGTGAAAAATTGCTTTTCGAAATGAGATTTCTGTTGAGCGATGGCAGCCAGTATGGCGGTGCTGATGCGGCGGTGGCGCTGGGACGCGAAATCTGGTGGGGCCGTCCGCTGGTCTGGATTTCGAAAATTCCCGGGATGATGGAAATTCTTCGCAAGGGTTATCGCTGGATTGCAGAGAATCGCAAGTGTGCCGCGGCGAGTTGCCCGGCGAACGAAATTTCGCGGCGAGCGTAAAACGTAAAAGGAGGAAAGCATGCGCGTCCTTCTCTTGTGCTTGTGGCTGGCAGGTTTTGTGCAGGTCGCGATCGCATCCGCAAATCTTTTCATCCCGAAAAAACTAAATTACCGCGAAAATTTGTCGCGCGTTGCACCGATCATCCGGCAGGTTTTCGTTGTGCACTCCGTCTATATCGTCGGTGTGGTCCTGCTTTTTGCAGTGGTAACTTTTGGTTTTGCCCCGGAACTTGCGAGTGGCCGCGGACTCGGCCGATTTCTTGCGGCCTCGATGGCAATTTTCTGGTTGTTCCGCACTCCAGTTCAGCTCTTGTACTACGACGCGTCCTTGCGACGAACCAACCGGCTCGGCGACGTGGCATTCACTTCGGCAGCGCTGTTCCTGACGATCGCGTATGGCGCGGCCGCCTTCGCGCACGCGCTATGAAAGGCCCGGCGCCGGGCGATGTTTTCCATGCACGAGGTTCGTCTCGCCTTGTCCTTTTTCTTGGCACGGCGGTTTGGTTCGGGTTGGTTGCAGGGACCTGGAGCGGCTGGCCGCAACTGGGCGTGATCGAACTCTTGTTTCTGCTGGCACCCTGGATCGTAGTTCCACTTGCAACTACGCTGATTCCACCTGTGAATGAATCCGATCCGCCGGCTGAACAACGGCCAGCGTTGCGATGGATTATTTTTGTGGCGGCGGCGCTCGCGACGATTTCTTTTTTTCTTCCGACAGGAATTTTATCGGCCTCATTCGCATCTGCATGGTTACTCGTCTGCGCTTTTTTCGCGCTGCGAGGTTTGCGCAGACTCTGGCGTCGTCGCGCACATTCTTTTTCACAATTTTGCTTCGCTGCCGGCGAAGCGTACCTGATTGTAGGCGGAACATGGCTGGTGACTTCGCGGCTGGGTTTGCAACCGGTCGGATTTCAAGAACCCATCGTTTTGCTCACCGCGGTTCATTTTCATTTTGCGGGATTTTTGTCTGCCGTGCTCGCTGGATTGACCTATGCGCGGCTCCGCGAAACACGATGGCGCAAGGCGTTGGGCACCGCGCTGACGGGAGTCGTGGTCGGTCCGGCGTTGCTCGGCTTGGCGTTTTTAGTGGGGCCGAAAGTGAAGCTGGCTGCGGTGATCCTGATCGTTGTCGGGCAATTTGGACTTGCGACGGGAATGGTTCGCGTTGCGCTGGGCAATGTGAATCCGGTTGCGCGAGTGCTGCTGATGCTTTCAAGCGGCTGTGTAGTTGCCGGCATGGTATTGGCGGCAAGCTGGGCGCTTGGAGAATATCCGTTGCAATCCTTTGTGGAACTCGGGCGGATGGAGCGAGTCCACGGAACGCTGAATGCAATTGGCTTCGGCATTTGCGGAGTGCTTGGATGGATGAACGCAGCCGAGAAATCTTAGCGCCATATTGAATTGACTCGGTTGAAGACTTAGACCTAAGATGCGGGCAACGATGCGGGTTGCCCGGGAATTTCTATCCACTGTTAAAGCTTGGCGCTTGGCCGTCGCTTGTTTGGTCCTCGCTATATTTGCATACGCAATTCAATCCGCGACAGAACGGGTTGTCCGGTTCCTTCGGTTTGAAGAGGCGGAGGAAACGCTGAAGCTGTTTGCGGATGCTGGGCTCAGCACCATTGATGTCACGGACTCCGCCGGATGGAACGATTGGGTGCGCAAGCGCGACACGGATGTTCGTGCGCGTGTGGACCAGGGCGTGGAAGATTCCATCAGCAACCTGATTCTTTACGGGGCATCTTACACAAAACTTCCTCGGCTCGAGAATGCAGAGAGCGCGGCGTCTGAGGCGGGAGAGTTGACGGCGGCGGCGCGCGCGCGGGTGCATGCGCTGACTGTGGCTTTGCCGAACGGGGCGCGTAACGAGAGGCTGCGGTTTGTGAGCGAATTTTTGGCGCGCAAAGGTATTGCGAGAGAGTCTGTCGAAGCGAAACTCCAGGAAAATTTGCAGCGACTAGTTGCCGAACAGCGCGCTTATCAGGAAAAGCTGAAGGAATCGGAAGCCGCAAGTGATCCGGCGGCGAAGTTGATGGCGCGCGGAACTCTTTTTCAAGAGCGAGGCTTGTCCGCTGATACTTCTTTGCTGCCGAACTACGCGCTGGAAGACACGCTAAAAACAATGTTGCGCAAGAGAGCGATCCAACCGGGATCGATGCGCCGGATCCTGGTGATCGGGCCGGGACTGGATTTTACCGACAAGCGCGACGGCTACGACTTTTATCCGGTGCAAACGATTCAGCCGTTTGCCATGTTGGAAGCAGTGGCGCGGCTCGGGCTGGGCAAAGCCGAGGAAATTACCGTGGTCTCGGCGGATTTGAACGCTGAGGTCAATGCGCACGTTGCGAGAATGGCCGAGCGTGGCCGAGCGGGCCAACCGTACACCGTGCAACTGCCGCGGCTCGTTTCCGCGGAGTGGAGCCCGGAGGCGGTGGCGTACTGGCAGAAGTTCGGGGAGTTGCTGGGCGCTCCGGTGAAACCGCTGCCTGTTCCTGCGACAGTAACGGACGTTACGATGCGCGCGGTGGCGATCCGGCCGAAATTTGCGGCGCAGATGCGCGGATACGACTTGAACGTAGTGACGCAGACCATGGATGTTCCTGAAGGGCAGGGATTTGACCTGGTGGTCGCAACCAACGTGCTGGTTTACTACGACTTATTTCAGCAGGCGCTGGCGATGGGCAGCATCGCGCACATGATGAACCACGGTGGCATCTTCCTGGCGAACCATGCGCTGCCTGCGCAGCATGCGCCAGCGCTCGAATTCCTGGGGCGGCGGACGGTCGCCTACACGCCGAGCGGGGCGTACGGCGACGACGTGGTGGTGTACCGCCGGCGTTGAAGTCTGCAGCTTTTGGACTTGATGACAAGTTGTTGATGAAGGAAAAGCGGCGGCAAGCCGCCGCACTCCATACCCCCCCGATTTTTATAAGTGTTGCATCTAAAGGGCTTAGAGTTTGTGTAAGTGGTTTAGAATCACCACTTGCGGGCATTTCTACAAGTGTTGATTCTAAAGGTATTTAGGGTGCACTAAAATTGTGCACCTCGCTCATCGGGATGTAGTGAATGAGGAACGCTAGCCCGCATGATTGATTGGGCGCTCGTTCGCTCTTATCGAGCGGCACCGGCAGTCTATCCAGAGCAAAGAGCATTGCGCTGAATTTTCTTAGAGTGAGCTCTTGTAACGAATAGACCTCGAAGGTCACGATTTCTAAGGGAGGATCACTCCTGTCGTTCGATCGGCAGTATCCTCAAGGCTTCCGCAATCCGGCGAATTGAGCGCGCAGGGCGTGCTAGTCAAACATGAGCGATCAACCTGACGATGTGGTTCTCACCCCCGGAGGCAAGCGTCCACGCAAGCTTGTGCGGCGCCTTGAGCCGGGAGAAGTCGTTCGCGGTAACGCAAGTGGGGGAGCAAACGTAGTTAGCGAAAGGAAGACAGCCATGGCAAGCAATCTTGTACTGACTCCTGGGGGATATCGGCACCCTTCGTTAGTGCACCAGGTGGAAGCGGGACACGCCATTCACTTAAGCGAGGGCAAAACCCGGCTGAAGAACCTCGCCACCGCAGCGATGATCGACGTGCCGGAGCACAAGATCCAACCCGGAGACGTGCCTGGGTTCGGTAGCGGCTGGATCGTCGACGCTTTCTGGCAGAACGATACCGGGAATCCCGTAACGTCCTTCAAGACGACTTGGAGAGTACCGCCTGCGCCGGCAACCAGTTCCGGGCAGACGATTTTCCTGTTTAACGGGATCGATCCGGCTGATCCTTCGCAGGCCATCCTGCAGCCGGTGTTGCAATGGGGGCCATCTTCCGCCGGCGGGGGCGCGTTCTGGTCCATTGCGAGCTGGTTCGTAATGGGAAACGGGCAGGCGTTTTTCACGACGCTGATTCCGGTGAATCCGGGCGATGTGCTCGTAGGTGTGATGACTCTAACGGGACAAGCCAATGGCTTGTTCAGTTACCAGTCGGAGTTCCAGGGAATTCCAGGCACGCAACTGCCGGTGCAGAACGTGACGGAACTGGTGTGGTGCAACGAGACGCTAGAGGCATATCACATTACCGCGTGCTCGGACTACCCGGCGACGGATCTGACCGCAATGCAGTCGATCAATATCCAGACGGGGAATACAACGCCGTCAGTGCACTGGACTCCGCAGGACCGGGTGACCGATTGCGGACAGCAGGCCCGAGTGCCCATCGATTCAGCCGCGGGCGGCGAGGTAGATCTCTACTATCGGAAGCCATTGGTGCGGATTCCGTGGCAGCAGTACGCTCAATACATCCAGATTCTATTCGGGGTGATACACGGCGAAGGCGGCGTCGGTATTGTGAATGGACATATCATTATCATTCCTCCGCGCGGCCCGGCCTATCGTCTGTTCACCCAGATCGCGGACGGCTTGGCTGAGGTAGCTCGTGGATTCGATGTGCGGCAAGCGGTTCAGCAAAGCACGGTCGCTGTATCGAAAAAAGCGGCCGAGAAAACCGGCCTGGAGTTAATGGCGAAAGGCCTGGAAATGGCGACGAATGCCGTGAACAAAGCAATTCAGGAGGCGAACCGGGAGTGACCTCGAGGCGGACGGAGCCACAAATAGGACCGGGCAGCGCGAGAAAAGAAGCGCGGGTTAGCAAGTCCAAGACCCGCAGCCTTTAAGGGAAGGCTGTGGCACTGCTCAAGGTCGGTCGTTGGGAAAAAGATAGAGTTTGGCGTATTGCAGGAGCATGATGGTTTTGCCGTCTTTGATTTTGCCGGAAAGAATCATTTGAAGAGCCACGTCGAGGTCTAACTCCAGGGTGGCGATGTCTTCTCCTTCGGAGACGAGGCCGCCGCCGGTCTCCCGCTTCGTCTCCGTTTCGTACTCGGCAACAAAGAAATAGAGTTTTTCGGTGACCGAGCCTGGACTCATGAAGGCCTCGAAGATTTTTGTTACGTGGTGGACGACGTAGCCGGTTTCTTCCATGGCTTCCTTGCGAATGCTTTCCTCGGGCGAAGACTCATCCAGCAAGCCGGCGGGTGCTTCGATTAAGAGGTCATCGTGTCCGTTGACGAAGGCGGGGTAGCGGAATTGCTGGGTCAGAATGACGGTGCGGCGAGCGCGATTGTAAAGAAGCAGGGCGGCGCCGTCGCCGCGGTCGTAGGATTCGCGAGACTGCCGCTGCCAGGTGCCGTCGCTGCGGAGAAAATCAAAGGTGGCCTTCTTGAGCAGGTACCAGTTGTCGGAGAGCGTCTCGACGGAATGGATGCGCACGCGGTCGACTACGGTCATGACGGCTCCTTATCCAGTGCGGCAGCTTCATTTGTTTCATGGGCATCACGAGCGAGACGGGCTTGGGCGGCGAGTTGTGTCGCTTCAGCGGAACGGTTGGTGGAGGGAAGGCCGCATAGTTTTCCAAGAGCTTGGCGCGGTGGGGGTGGTCTTGCGGAAGAGCGGCGTCACGGATGGCGAGGGCTCTTTGGTAGAAAGATTCCGCTTCGGCGGGGCGGCCCTGACGTTCGCGAAGACGGGCTAGGCTGTGGAGGCTCACGGCGAGATGGGGGTGCCCGGGAGGCAGCTTGGCTTCGCGGACTTCTAGAGATTTCTTGAGAAGCGCCTCGGCTTCTGGGAAGCGGGCTTGCTCGATTCTCACGTCGGCAAGATTATTTGCAGCGTAGACGGCATTGAGACTTGTGCCGCCGCTGACTTTTTGATGGATCGCCAGCGATTGGGTGAGACTTGCATCGGCATCGTCCAAGTGGCGCTGTTCGAAATGAAGTCTGCCGAAGTTTGAGAGGCAAACGGCGGTGTGTTCGTGGTCTTCTCCGAGGGCGGATCGGAAAACAGGCAGAGCTTTTTCGAGGAGCTCCACGGCTTCCGGGTAGCGTTGCTGCTCGGTGCGGATGAAGGCGAAATTCATCCAGCTCAAGGCAAAATCGGGGTGGCCCGGGGGCAACTTGGCTTCACGAATGCGCAGGGCTTGCTCGATGGTGCCGGCGGCTCCGCTGTAGTGGCCGAGATTGAGATGCGCGACGGCCAGATTGGAGAGGCGCTGGGCCTGACTGGGGTGGTCGATGCCGATGGTCTTTTCGGCGACGGCAATGGCGCGCTCGAAAGATTCGAGGGCGGCCTGGAATTCGCCGAGGCGGAGCTGGATGGTGCCGATGTTGCCAAGGCTGTCCGCTACTTTGGGATGTTCAGCGCCGCGAGTGGCTTCGCGAACGCGCAGCGCCTGCCGGTGAAACTGCAGGGATTCCGCGAGGCGATCTTGCTTGGTGTAAACGGCGGCGAGATTGTTCAGGACGTCCGCCACTTTGAGGTGCTGCTCGCCGTAGGCAGCGCGGGCGATGACAAGAGAGCGGTCCAGATTTGCTTCGGCGTGCTGGTGGTCTCCCATCGCGCTTTGAGCCATGGCTAGATTCATGAAACTCAGGGAAACATCGGGGTTGTTGGCGGCGAGGGTGCGCTCGCGGCGGGCGAGCACGTCAGCGTGTAGCGCGGCAGACTCGGCATAGTGGCCCTGTTTGGAAAGAATCACCGCTTGGTTGTTAAGGGCAGAGAGGCGTTGCGGATGATCGGCCGGCAGCTCGTGTTCGAGAATGTCCCGGGCTTTGGTGTAGAGCTTTTCGGCTTCGCCATATTCGCCTTGGTGTAGCTTGACGGAAGCGAGATTGGTGAGCGAGGCCGAGACGGGCAAACTCTCAGGGCCCGCTTCTCGCTGGCGGGTGGCGAGGACCTGGCGATGGAGCGCTTCCGCTTCAGCGTAGTGCGCGGTTTCGTTGCTCACGACAGCCAGATTGTTCAGGCTGCTGGCTTCGCGAAGCGGCGCGCTCTTCCCGGACTGCTGCGCGCGAGACATGGAACGGCGATAGAGATCGCTGGCTTCGGCAAAGCGTCCTAGCTCGTGGAGGCAGCGGGCGTAATTATTCATGGTGCTGGCGGCTTCACTGGCGAAGCCGGGGAATTGCTGGAGGAGCTGAACGGCCTGACGGTGGAGCGGCTCGGCTTCGGCGTGTTTCCCGGTTTCGTCGAGGACTGTAGCGAGATTGGATGTGGCAACCGCCGTTTCCGGAGCACGAGGCCCATCGAATTTCTCTCGAAGCACAAGGTCCTTGCGAAGGAGATTCTCGGCTTCGGCAAACTTGCCTTCGGCGCCGAGTAGGGCGGCGAGCTCAACGAGAGTGACCGCGCGGATTTTCCAGTGACGCGGCAATTGCGCGGACCGAGCCGTAGCGTCTTGTACATGACGGTGAGCGTCGGCGAATCTACCTGCCAGACGAGCTTTGTTGGCGGCGGTGTAGGATTTGATCCAGCGCTGAATGAGGTAGCGCTGGTGAAAATGGCTGATGGCAATGAAAACAAAAACGAAAAAAAACACGACGAGAATGAAGGAGAAGAATTGGGAGGGCAATTGTGAGCTTGGCAAGAGTGCTTCCCTTTGTCTCGGACTCTAGATCACTCGGATTCTTCCATTTTACAGCATGGTGCAGACGTACAGTTTTTCAATTGCTGGAGGGTTCTACCGAGAAACGCAGCTTTAGAAATTGCCCGATAAGATGAATCGTGCCGAGTAGGGGCGCAGCATGCTGCGCCCCTACGGCGGAAAATTCAATCGCGGCTCAGGATTCGCTGAGGACGCGCTTGTAATAGTTTTCGTAGGCGGGGATGACGTCGTTGGCGCAGAATTTTTTCTTGGCGTTGATGCGGGCGATTTTGCCCATTTCGCGGCCGCGGTCGGCGCGGGACAAGAGTTCGATGGCGTAGCGGGCGGCTTCCTTCACATCGCCGGGTTCCACCAAAAATCCATCCACACCATGCTCGACAACTTCGGGGACGCCGCCGACGTTGGTGGCGATGACGGGGACTTCGCAGGCCATGGCTTCGAGAGCGGCGAGGCCGAAGGATTCGAGCTGTGAGGGCATCAGGAATAGATCGGCGGCGGCGAGTTTTTCGTAGACGTTGTCCTGTTTGCCCAGGAAGAAGACGTCTTTCTGGAGTTTTTTCTTGCGAACCAGATATTCGGCGGCGCCACGGTCGGGGCCGTCGCCGATTAGGACTAACTTGGCGGGCATTTTGGCGCGGACGAGCGCGAAGATTTCGACGGCATCGGTGAGGCGCTTGACGGGGCGGAAATTGGAAAGGTGCATGAGGATAGGTTCGCTATTGGGCGCCCATTGGGCGGCGAGACCTTTGTCGGCGGTGCGATTGTAGAGTTCGCAATTCACGAAGTTGGGAATGACTTCGATGGGGCGCTTGATGTCGAATTCTTTGAGAGTTTGTTTCAGCAAATAGTTGGAGATGGCGGTGACGCCGTCGCTCTGCTCGATGGAGAATTTGGTGATGGGGAGATAGCTGCGGTTGCTGCCGACGAGTGTGATGTCTGTGCCATGGAGCGTGGTGACGAACGGGAGGCGGCGCGGCGCGGCCATGGAGCGGGCGAGCATGGCGCTGACGGAATGAGGGATGGCGTAATGGACATGCAGCAGGTCGAGCGATTCGGATTCGAAGACTTCGAGCATTTTTGTGGCGAGGGCCAGGGTGTAGGGCGGATGGTCGAAGAGCGGGTAGGAGACTACTTCGACTTCGTGGAAATGGATGTGCGGATCGTTGGGGTTCATGCGGATGGGCGGGGCATAGCTGATGAAATGGATGTCGTGACCGCGGGCGGCGAGCTCCATGCCTAGTTCGGTGGCGACGACGCCGGAGCCGCCGTAGGTGGGGTAACAGGTGATGCCGATGCGCATAGTGGGTGCTTTCGAGTCTCCGTCGAGTTAGTGGGAGCCGCTACGATACAACAGTTTCGATTGCGGCTACCTGCGGCTACAAGATTGAAAAGCACGGGTCTGAAGACCCGCCACTACATGCCGGGCTAAAGCCCGGCCTCCACAGCTCCAACGCAGCGGCTTGCGGGACTTTGAGCCGAATGCTAGAGTCGCGCGCACCGCGTCGAACGTGATGCGGCGGTGCGACGTCCCTATTAGACGCGGGAACGGGGAAATTCGTGACACGACTTGCTGGCAAGGCGGCGTTGATTACAGGCGGCGGGACGGGGATTGGGCGGGCGATCGCGCTGGCGTTTGCGCGAGAAGGCGCGAGCGTGTGCGTGGCGGGGAGAAGGCTGGAAAAGCTGCGTGAAGTGATTGTGGAAGTACAGAAGGGGGGCGGGGTGGGATTGGCGATGGAGTGCGATGTGACGCAGACGCGGGAAGTCGAGCGCGCGGTGAAAGGGACGGTAGAGCGATTCGGGCGGCTGAATGTGCTGGTGAACAATGCGGGAACGCTGCATGTTTCGACGGTGGAGGGGATTAGCGAGGAAGAGTGGGACCGCATGATGACGGTGAATGTGAAGGGGCCGTTTCTGGTGTCGCGGGCGGTGCTGCCAGAGTTTCGAAAATGCGGCGGGGGAGCGATCGTCAATATTGGCTCGGTGCTGGGGCTGTTCGCGGTGAAAGATCGGGCGGCGTATTCTGCTTCGAAGGGCGCGGTGACGATGTTAACGAAGTCGATGGCGCGGGATCACGCGCACGAAAAGATTCGCGTGAATTGCATTTGCCCTTCGGTGGTGGAAACGGATTTGGTGAAGGGCGTGTTCAACGAAACGGAGGAGGGGCAGGCGAGGCTAAAGGCGCGGCTGGCGACGATTCCGCTGGGACGTTTGGGGCGGCCCGAAGACGTTGCGGAGATGGCGGTGTTTCTGGCTTCGGAGGAATCGTCTTGGCTTACGGGGGCGGCGATTCCGCTGGATGGAGGGGTAACCGCCTCCTGACGGTTAGAAAACGCGATGACGAAGAAAATGTCGAGGGAAGAGAAGCGGGTCACAGAGCTGGTGCGGCAGCGGATGAAAGAAAGCCAGTCGACGGAGCTATTGGGATTCGATGTGGAGAGCGTGCACGAGGGACGGGCGATTTTCCGACTGGATGTGCGGCCGAACCACAAGCAGCTTCATGGCGTGGTGCACGGAGGAATTCTGGCGGCGTTGGCGGATACTACGGCGGCGATCGCGGCTTATACGGTGGTGCCCAAGGGGACGGAAATTGCCACCGTGGAGCTGAGCATCAATTATTTGGAGCCGGTGCCGGGCGGGCGGATCAAAGCGGATGCGCGCGTGTTGCGCGCCGGGAGAAATTTTGTTGTGACCGAGTGCGAGATTTTCAACCAGAACGGGTCGTTGGCCGCAAAGGCGCTGCTCACCTTCGGAGCAAAGGCCGGGCATTCCCTTCACAAATAAAAAGCTTACTCGTCGCCGCCCTGGGCCGATTCTTCGCCATCTTTGTGGACATACTTGATCACGCGCTTAAAAATGAGCAGATTCGGGCTGCCCTGGCGGGTGAGCTTGATGCAATCACGGTCGTACCATTCGACGGTGCCGCGAAGAATCTCACCATTCTCGAGAACTACAGCCATCGGGGTATGAGACTGCATCTGCTTGACCCAGTAGAAGTTCTCGGCATGCGTCGTTTCGGGCGGCGCGGGCTTTTTGCTGGGGATGGGGCCGTTGTGCTGAGGGCGGGGTGCGCTCGGCTCCTTGACGTCCGGGAAGCCCGGACGAAACATGCGGCGGTTCACCATGACTGCTCCTTCTGAACTGCAGGGTTGGACAATCTAAACACTATGATGCGTGCGGCAAGCCGTGGGTTACAGTCTAGCGATTTAATTTTAGAATGGCGAGTATTGGGCAGCGCTGATCAGGGGGAAGGGTGCGATGTTGCAGGCGCAAGAGAAGCGGCCAGGGCATCGAGGCCGAGCTGGCGGTTCAAGTTGCGCCGCGCGCCGAAATAAAGTTCGTCAAATCCGGTGATGGCGCGGAGAACCCAAGCGGAATCCACGGACTTGCTGAGAGAATCCAACTCCTTCGCGAGCGGAGCATTGCGCAAGACGGGCTCCTTCACTTTGGACGTAAGTTCAAGGAGATCGGTGAGCAAGCCGTAGAAGACGCCGATCTGTTCTTCGAAGGAAGAGTGGCGGTCCTTGGCGAGAGCCGAAGTGGCGGTGAAGAGCTGACCGAAGCCCTGGCCATGCGCCGCACGTTCGAGGATTTGCAATGCAGTTCTTCGGCGGTCGGCGGCGGCGTTGACATCCATCTCGATGGCCAGGCCGGGGCTGCCCTCGGCGAGTTGGGCGGCGAGCTTGATTTCGGCGGGCTTGCGATCGGTTTTTTCTTTCAGGATTGTTTCGACGGCGGTTTGCGGCAGCGGCGCGAAATGAAATTGCAAGCAGCGTGAGACGATGGTCGTCAGCAGCGCGTAGGGAGAAGGCGCGGTGAGGATGAGCGTTGCCGAGCCGGGAGGCTCTTCGAGGATTTTCAGGAAGACGTTGGAGACGTTGTAGTGCATGGTTTCCGCGCCATCGAGGATGAAGACGCGGCGGCGGCCCATGGGCTGAAAGTAGGCGGCACGCTGCACGGCGCGCAATTGGCCGACGCGCAACATCGGGCGAGCTACGGGGCTTTTTAGGCGGACCGGATCGGGCACCAGCGCCCAAACATCAGGGTGCGACTGCAGGATCAGAGGCACGCGCTCGACGGTCGCGGCGTCAGCACTTTCGCCACGCTCGACAAGCCCTTGCTCGATGAGCGTTTGTGGATCGGCGAGTTGAGAAATTCGCTGACAGGTGGCGCACTCGCCGCAGAAGTCGTCCGTAAGGCGCTCGCAATTCGCGGCTTGCGCGAACATGCGCGCGAGAGTGAATTTACCGACGCCGCGCGGGCCGGTGAAGAGTAAAGCATGGGGGACTCGCTGAGTGCGGAGAGCGCCGCGGAGCGCGGTGACAATGCGTTCGTTGCCGAGAAATTCGGAGAGACCCATGCGCTAGCGCTCCTCGCCCGCGGAAGTGGGTGAAAGGATGCCTTCGACGGCGGCGAGAACTTCCATGGCAATTTCTTCCGGTTCGCGGATGTCGTTGCGGGCGGCGTCGAAACACTGGATCGTGGCCCAGGGGTCGCTGCGGGAGAGCGAATCGTACATTTCTGCGGCATCTTCGAGGTGGCGAAGGCTGGCTTCGAGCAAATCTTTCCGGGCGCTCGTGTAGCTGCGGGCGGATTTGCGTTCGACCAACTGTTGCGCTGCTTGCGGGGGCACGCGAAGGTAGAGGATGAGGTTTTCGCGCGGAAGGCCGTAGATGCCGTACTCGAGATGCTCGATCCATTTCAGGAATTCGGAGCGCTTCTCCGGAGGAACGCGCGCGGTCTGGTGGGCAAGGTTGGAGCCGATGTAGCGGTCCACAAGAACAATTTGGCCGTTGTACAAAGCGGCTTGGAGTTTAGATTTGGCTTCGAAGCGGTCGCCGGCATAGAGCAGGGCAGTGAAGTGAGGGTCGACCGATTCCAGCGGGCCCAAATCGCCGTTCAGGAATTGGCCGACCATCTTGCCGAACCAAGAATCGTATTGAGGAAAGCCGCTGGAGTAGACGTCATAACCGCGAGCCTTGAGAGTAAGTGTCAGCAGTTCGACTTGAGTGCGCTTGCCGCTGCCATCGATGCCTTCGACAGCGATGAGTTTTCCAGGAGCGTCCATATTTGGATGTGGCCGCGCATCTAAAAGCGCAGAAGGCCAGTCTAACCGCTGAGACTCTGCGCTGCAATGCCGCGCGTGCTAGGATTCGAATTCGAACATGACGACAGCTTTGGTGCGAGAAAATCTGCCGCGAATTCAAGAGAGGATCGCCAGAGCGGCGGCGCGTGCAGGGCGGCGAGCGGAAGAGATTACGTTGATCGGGGTGTCCAAGACGCACCCTGCGAGCGCCATTCGCGAAGCGTATGAAGCAGGGATTCGCCATTTTGGCGAAAACCGCGTGCAGGAGTGGGAAGGGAAGCGCGCCGGAACAGAAGGGCTGGGGGCGGCTTGGCACCTAATCGGCCACTTGCAGAGCAATAAGACGGCGCGGGCCGCGAGACTTTTTCACAGCGTAGATTCGGTGGATGAATTTGCGATTGCGCAGCGGCTGGACCGCGCAAGGGCCGAAGCCGGAATCACTGGCAAACTCCGCGTGCTGATCGAAGTGCATATTGCGCCAGAAGAGACGAAGAGCGGCGTGGAAATGGGCGAGCTTGGGACGTTGGCTGAGAGGTGTGCCGAATTGCCCCGTTTGCAGTTGGCTGGACTGATGTGCATTCCTCCCTATTTGGAAGACGCCGAGCAAGTCCGGCCGTATTTCAGGCGGTTGAGAGGGCTGCGCGACGAGTTGATAGCAAGGCTGGAGATTGACCTGCCCGTTCTGTCGATGGGAATGTCGCACGATTTTGAAGTGGCGATTGAAGAAGGCGCAACGGAAGTGCGTGTGGGCACGGCGCTTTTTGGGACAAGAGAAGCCAAATAACGAACCGAGAGGAAGATGGATGTTGGAGGTCCAAGAGCGGGAAGGTGCGGCAAGTTTTCTTGTGAGGGTACAGCCGCGGGCGAGCAAGGACGAAATTGCGGGCGAAATGGGAGGGGCGCTGAAGGTGCGGCTGCGGGCGCCGGCTCTGGAAGACCGCGCGAACGAAGCGCTGGTGGAATTCCTGGCGGAACTTTTGAAAACACCGAGGGCGGCTGTTAGAATTCTTAGCGGCGAAAGAAGCCGCACGAAACGGCTGGAAATCCGCGGTGTGACCCGGCAGCAGATCCTCGCGCTGCTGGTGCAAGAAGCTTGACAGTTGAGTGTTGTCCGAGCGATGGAGCTGATTCCCGAATGAGCGCAGATATTCAAGGTATCCAAAGTGACTTGCGGGCGGCCAAGATCGATGGCTGGCTGTTCTATGATTTTCGCGGACGGGATCCCATCGCGCAAAACATTCTAGGACTGCAACCCGGGATGAGGACGAGGCGGTGGTTCTATTTCGTTCCGGCGAAGGGAACGCCGAAGAAGTTGGTGCATAAAATTGAGACGCAGTCGCTGGCGGGGTTGCCCGGGGAGACGCTTTATTATTCGGCACAAGAGGAACTGCGAAAGAACCTGAAGAAGATGTTTGGGCGCGCGAAGAACGTGGCGATGCAATACTCGCCGAAAAACGCGATCCCTTACGTGTCGATGGTGGATGCGGGGACGATTGAATTGGTGCGCGGCTCGGGGCCGAAGGTGGTCAGTTCGGCGGACCTGGTGCAAAAGTATGAAGCTTGCTGGAGCGCGGAGCAGCTCGAATCGCATCTTTCGACTGGCGTGGCCATTGATCGGATCGTGCGGGAGGCTTTTCAGCTCGCTGGAAAGAGCGTGCGCGAGAAGCAGCCGCTGACGGAATTTGATGTCAAAAACTGGATATTGAAGGAATTCGAAGCGGCGGGAATTTGGGCGGAGGAAGGGCCGGATATCGCTGTTAATGCGCATGCCAGCGATCCGCACTATGGCCCTACGGCAGAGTCCGCTTCGCCGATTCACGAAGGCGACCTGATTTTGATGGACGTTTGGGGCAAGAAGAAAGCGCCGGGGAGCGTCTACTACGACATCACCTGGATGGGATACTTGGGCGCGAAAGTGCCGCAGAAATATGCGAAGGTTTTTGGCGTGGTGCGCGAAGCGCGCGATGCCGCGACCGAACTGATTCGCAAGCACATTGCGGCCGGGAAGCCGCTGCAGGGGTGGCAGGTGGACAAGGCGTCGCGGCGGGTGATCGAAAAAGCGGGCTACGGAAAATATTTTTTCCACCGCACGGGGCACAGCATCGGAGAAAAAGTGCACGGCAACGGCGTCAATATGGATGGGCTGGAAACTCACGACGTTAGGCACCTGATCCCGCATACTTGCAATTCGATTGAACCGGGAATTTATCTGCCGGAATTTGGAGTGCGAAGTGAAGTGAACGTGTATATCGGCGATGGCGAGGCGCGAGTGACGGGGGCAATACAAAAGGAAATTCTGGCGTTGCTGGCATAATCTGGGATTAGAAGGAAGCTGGATGGCAGAAGAGACGGAAACACAAGCAGTCGCGGTGGCTCCGCCGCGGGATTCGAAACGGGAAGCGATCGCCTTCCTCATCGGCGTGGCCGGATGGCTGGTGCCGGGGCTGGGTCATGCTTTCCTGAAGATGTGGGGGCGCGCGGTGATGAGTTTTCTGACGGTGGGCCTGCTAGTGATTCTTGGCGCGGGGATGCGCGGCAACGTTTTTACTTCAAGCGCGAACGATGCGTTCGATACGCTGGGATATTTGGCGGATCTGGGAACGGGAACGTTTTATCTGGTGGCCACGAAGCTGGAAACGAGCGGGGCGGACGTCTCGCACGCCGGCGGCGATTACGGAACGAGGTTTCTGGCTACGGCAGGCGTGCTGAATCTGCTGACTGCCTTGCACGCGTACGAAGCAGCCCGAGGGCGCAAAGCATGAACGCGGCGATAGAATTCAAACTCGATCATCTGCAGTCCATGCTGCTCTTCGCGGTGCTGATATCCATTGCGTTTGGTTTTCTGAGCCGGCGGCGGCCCATCGAGCGGGTGAAGTACATCGTATGGTCGCTGTTTCTTTTTCTCCTCATCGGCGTGGGAATTGGTTGGGCGATGTATCCGTTCTCCCGCTGAAAGCACGCCATTTTCGCGGATGAATTGACAGTAATTTTCTGCGGATGCTATTGTGAATGGAGCGGGCCGAGGTAGCTCAGTGGTAGAGCAGCCGATTCGTAATCG